>LYSV01000049.1 GCA_001657315.1 Flammeovirgaceae bacterium BBD 1991-12
AGGGTTCGACATTAAGAACAGAACCAAACCCGACAGGAAACTTCATCCACTGAACATTCAAAAGAAAGAAGCTCAAATCATACCTCGTGGGTAAAAAATCGTATGTTTAATATAATCCACAAAATTATACTGAAACATTAACCAAAACCATGAGAAACTTATCCTTAGCAATTCTCTCCTTACTTTCTCTTTCCCTTACTGTCTCGGCCTCCGGACTCAAACTATCAAAACCAATTTTATACCTTGAAAATAATACAGCCTATACAGTCCTGAACATAAGCTGGGATCATGCGTGGAAAAACGGCAAAAACCATGATGGAGTCTGGTTATTCTTTAAGTCTCTGCCAAAAACAGGCGGCTATCATCATATACGGGTAGAAAAAGAAGGACACGCTGTGATATCTGTTTTTTCACAAAAGGACGTTGATCTGGATTTTCAGATACCGGATGACCAGACAGGACTTTTTATAGCTCCCGCAAATACCTTCAGAGGAGATATTGAAGTATCTGTCAGGATAATGCTGCAGTACAGCAGTTTTGAAAATATTAATGTAAGGAAGGCCGCTTTTAATGCATATGGTATTGAAATGGTGCACGTCACGGGAGGCAGCTTCAAGGTGGGGGGTACCGATGAGCAATCCCTCAACTACGGCAGTTTTTACAAGCCGGACAAGCGTGGGAAAGCGTCAGGCTGGGTAGAGATCGCTTCAGAAGATCAGGAGCTCGAGGTATCCCAAACCGGTGATCTGTTCTACCGGGCCAATGAAGGCTATGAGGGTGACCAGACCGGGACCATTCCTTCTACCTTCCCAAAAGGATTTGCCCCATTTTATATCATGAAGTATGAGCCCACGGAAGGCCAGTACACCGATTTTCTCAACAGCCTGACCGCAGCTCAGGCCTCGGACAGGATCATATTCAACGAAAAAAACTATTACGAAAGTGGTGGCACCATAGCCGAAAAAGACGGCAGGTACGTCTCGCATCTCCCGGACAAGCCCTGCGCTTTCATGAGCTGGGATGATGCCATGGCCTATGCAGACTGGGCAGGACTAAGGCCGATGACAGAATTTGAATATACCAAGGCCTGCAGAGGCCCTTCCGCACCCGTGTCCGGTGAATACCCATGGGGTACGGTCAGCAAGGATAAGATACAGCGCCTTCCCAATGCAGACGGTCAGTTGGTCATGATCAATGGCTGGGATGAATCAAAGTTAACGGATGAGAACAAAAAATATTTCGGAGCTTCCTGGTACTGGGTGATGGACCTTTCCGGAAGTATGTGGGAAAGACTTGTGACCGTAGGTCATCCCAATGGCAGGAACTTCGATGGCACACACGGCGATGGAGCGATCTCCCCGGAGGGGTATGCTAACACGCAAAACTGGCCTGTAGGACAGGAAGACTCAGGAGGGATTGGCTATCGCGGGGGCGGATTCTATGGATATGACAGGGAGTACCATGAATTCAACCCGTTCAGCCCTGTTGCCTACCGGCCCTATGGTGGCTGGCATGGCAGCGGCAGGACAGTCTCCTACGGGACCAGGTTTGTAAGAAGTGGTAACTAATGGCTCTCTCCGGGCGGGTTCTGCTATGAAGCCAAATGTAGAAACGATCAAATTAACTCCTTCCTTTCAAACAACACCTTGAGCTCGTTATGATAATTCCAGAATTTGACCTCCATCTCATTTAAGATCGATCTGAATTCCGGCAGGTCTTTAATATTGAAAAACAGCGGTTCGATCTCCAAAAACAGAACGATCCAAAAATTATGATGGTCTTCCCGGGAGTAAAGCCTGAGGTGCTCAAGCGATCTTTTTGGATCACCCTTATATGAATAGTATGCCGCCAGACTTAAATGTTTGTAAACAGACTGATCATTGTCTGCATATTCCTTAAAACGCTGAAACAGGCTATCAGATCTGTTGGCCAACCCCAGTTCTGCCAGTACCACAGCGATCTTGGCATCTTCCCCACGGTAAATGTCCAGGTTTTGCGCCTCTTTAACTTCCATGAATCTCCTGTAGTACTCGTAGGAAGCCCGATAGTCCTGTAAATAGTAGCAGACCTTAGCCACTTCCTGCATGATATCCAGCCTTGTTGTGTCTTTTTGAAGCGCCTCTATGAGCAACTCCTTCGTCCTCCCAAGATCCCTGTGCTTTGCCAATTGAATGAATGCTTTCAAATACTCGGAAAACAAATTTTGAGGATCATATGATAATGACTTGTTTACATACTCTTCAGCTTCATCGACAAATCCTGTCTGCACCAATGCATTGCTTACATGCAAATAAATAAAGCTTGCCGCTGACGAATCATGAGAAGCGATGTCGAGGGTGATGCCTTTTAATGCATACTCGAGGTACTTTTCGATATTGGGAACATGGTTTACATAAAAATCAGAAAGGATATTGATCACCAGGGCTGAGTTTGGATTATACTCCAACGCCTTCTCAAGATGAGGAACGGCCAGATCGTACTCCCGGTTATTCATATAAAAAAGCGCTTTGGCAATAAGGCTCTGAGGCAGTTTTGAGTCATAAAGCAATGCCTTGTCTGCATAATTGTTGATCAGCGCAGAATACTTTTTTTCTGCTTGCAGCACATCCAGATAATAATAGGAAATAGCAATAACCGCATAGGCTCTGGCAAATTCATTGTCATGCTCAACGGCTTTCTGCAGATAGGGAATGGCTTCTTCCAATCCTTCGCGTGTACCTTTATAAAACAGGTCCATTCCCTTTAAAAAATAGTCGTAGGCAACAAGGTCATTTGTGGGGATCTTCGCAATCCTTTCCTCCTCCTCCGGTGTAATGATCACTTGTATTTGTTCAGCTATATTTTTCGCTACTTCCTGTTGCAGATCAAATATATCGGTGGCTTTCCTGCGGTACCGCTCCGACCAGATATGTTTGTCAAGCGGAGCCTCGATCAACTGAATATGTAACAGGATCTGATCACCTATTTTTTGACCGCTGCCTTCAAGCAGGTAGCTTACATTCAATTCCCCGGCAATTTCAGGAATGGTTTTGCCGGCAGTTCTGTACTTTTCAACAGATGTTCTGCTTATTACCCGCAGGTCTTCCATCTTTTGAAGATTGTTAAGTGTTGATTCCATCAACCCATTGATGATATGAATGTTGGTTGAATCGCTACTGTTATTTTTAAAAGGTAATACCGCAATGGACTTTTCAAGGTCAATCGACCCGGAAGAAGAAGGTTTGAGAAAAACCATCCATACCCCCACCGAAACCAAAATAACAATGGCTGCTACGTAATATACGACAGCCTTTCCTTTCTTTTTGTGCCGGACAGTTGGACGTACAGGCTCTTCCCTTGCATCTTTTTGCCCTGCCTCTCCTGGTGGAAAACCATAATAATCCCGAAAGCACCTGATAAAGTATGAGACACTGCTGAATCCAACATTAAACGATATCTCAGAAACATTCAGGGAGGTCTGCCTGAGCATGTCCATTGCCTTCTTTAACCTTATTTGCCTAATGAACTGACTTACCGATACCCCGGTGATCTTTTTTATCTTTCTAAGCAGGTTGGAACGGCTCATCCCCATCTCCTCCGCCAATTCAGATACTCCAAATTGTGCATTGGATATGTTTTCCTCAATGATCTCAGTTGCCTTGCTTAAAAAGTCGCTATGTCTGGCGGTAGATTCCGTCATTGCCTTAAAGATCAGATCGAAAATAGAAGTTTTTTTCCTAAGACACGAATGGTTGTGAACCAGAGATCGACAGGTCCATTTCCCAGGATGTTGCATCATAATTTACACCCCTGCATCATAATTACAACCTCTTCCGCAAACTTTATATGATCAGCGTCATAGGTGATTAGCCGTGCCTGACCGTTTGAATGAACTTTACACCATCAAAACAAAGTCAAGTTTAAACTACAAGATGATGAAAATCCAAAAAAACCAATCCAGTAACATGGTAGTAAAAGCAATGCTTGCAGCTATTGTCCTGTTGGTATCCGCATGCAATGGCAAGCAGGATAATGCCGGTGAGCAACAAAGGTCAAATACGGTGTCTCAGACCGCTGTGGATCCTCCTGTTATACCTCTTCATGCAGCTGTTGTCACAAATGATCTGGAGGCGATCCGGCAGCACATTGAAGCAGAGTCTGATCTGAATGAAAAAGACCCTGTAGCTGGTTCCAGCCCATTGATCACAGCTGCTGTATTTGGTAAGGTGAGAGCAGCAAAGGCACTTATTGAAGCAGGTGCCAATGTAAATTTCAAAAACAATGAAGGATCAACACCCCTGCACACGGCCGCATTCTTCTGCCGCATGGACATTGTAACGATGTTGCTGGAGAACGGGGCTGATAAAACCCTAAAAAACAATGCAGGGTCCACTGCATTGGAATCGGTCACCGTTCCCTTTGATCATGTCAGGGTCATTTATGATCATTTCAGCAAAGAGCTGGGTCCACTGGGTCTTAAACTGAATTACGATCAAATTGAAAAGACACGCCCTCTGATAGCCGGAATGTTACAGGATAAGACAGGTTATTAGAATATTATATTATGACAGCGGACAGAAGATATGACATTGACTGGCTGAGAGTGATCGCTATTGGGTTACTTCTGATCTACCATATCAGCATAGTATTTCAGCCCTGGGGTGTATTTATTAAATTCATGCAGAGTGATCAATCATTGGAAACCTTATGGATACCCATGTCCATGCTCAATGTATGGAGAATACCCTTATTGTTTTTTGTATCCGGAATGGGTGTGAGTTTTGCCATGAGGAAAAGGAACCTGAAACAGTTGCTGTTAGAGAGGACAAGGAGGATCTTTTTACCATTTGTATTCGGGGTCTTCTTCATTGTTCCTATTCATCTTTTCCTATGGCAGAAATACTACTCACAGGATCTTGTATACGACCCGGACCCCGGCCATCTTTGGTTTCTGGCCAATATATTTATCTACGTGTTACTACTTTCCCCGATCTTCTATTACCTAAAGAGAAATGAGAATGGTGTAATTCACAAATGGTTGAAAGTTTTATTCAGTAATCCGTTAACACTACTGCTTATCACTATACCGTTTGTTCTGGAAGCAGTATGGGTGGACCCGGCGCATTATGAAGTGTATGCGATGACACTTCATGGTTTTTTGCTGGGGCTGCTGGGCTTTCTTTTGGGATTTTGCTGTGTATATGGTGGAAATACCTATTGGGAAACGGTGCTTAAATGGAGATGGTTATTCCTGTTTATCGCAGCAACACTTTATTCGGTCCGTCTGGTGGAGTTCCAACTAAAAGCTCCCAATTATATCATGGCTATCGAATCCGTGGTTTGGATCTTTACAGCATTCGGTTTTGCCTATCGGTATCTGAATAAGCCTGGCAGACTCCTGAATTACCTGAGCGAGGCAGCCTATCCGGTTTATATCATTCATATGGTCTTTTTGTACCTGGGTGCGTACCTCATTCTACCTCTGGCCATTCCGGTTGTATTTAAATTCGCCCTGGTCATTGCCTTTACAGCAGCAGGATGCTTTGTTACCTATGACCTTTTCATTAAAAGAATACGGATAATAAGGCCGCTGTTTGGATTGAAGAACATTGATATTGACGTTTCGGAGGAATTGATCCCTGAGAGAACTACCTCCCGAACAGAATAATAAAAATGGCAGATACTATATAGTAAGTTCTGTAGTGGTCAGATCTGTTTTTTCTCTACCGTTTCAACCAAGACCCCTTTGAAAATTGTTTTGGATCAAAAGCGTCCTCTAAGGTCTTCTTTCGATACTTCAATCATCATTTCTGAAAAAGAAACGAAAGAACCTTACCTCCTTATTAGGGAAATGACTCCACAAATTTGACACAAAAATGAATCGAAAGGCAACTTTATGGCTGCCAGTCGTGTCTGGAAACAAAACAGATGGAAAGGCCCGGAGATTCCGTTAAATTCAGACATGATGACAGACCTCATATGTTATATAATACGAAAGCTCGTTGTTGCGGTATCAATCATTCTGTTTGGCTGCATGAACCAAAACAGTACAGATCAGACAGATCCCACGGAACTCATGGCCACGATCGGGAACATCAATGACCGGATAGAAAACGCCATGATCGAAGAGAGCATAAGTCAGTTAATGGCGGTGTATAACGAGCAGGTCAATTTTATGCCAGAATATAAACCGGCCATCTTTAGTCATGGTAGCTTGGCAGAATTCTATGAAAACTGGTGGGAGAAAACGGATATTACAGCTTTCAAAAAGCAGGTTCATGAAATACTGGTTTTTACGGGTTTCGCACTTGAGACAGGTACCTTTCAAATGAAGTATGCAACAGACAGCAGTTCTGAACGTGAATACAAGGGGAAGTATATGGTGCTGTGGAAAGTTGAGAAAGACAAACCTTCGATTGTGTCAGAAATATTTGGTGCCGACACCTACCTGGAGCCTTATGATATACCCTATGCATTCGTTCAGGTCAGGCCTGACTCAGGTATTACACCCAGGGTGAGTGAGGAAATGATGACTAAAGTAAGGAAATGGAATGAAGAGGTCATCAGAGACGTGCGGGCAGGTGATGGTAATGCCAGAGCAGACGGCTTCACGGAGGATGGTATCTATATGCCACATTTTAATTCCATGATCATAGGCATGGACAGCATAAGAAAATACATGCTAAAAACATACGACCCTGCAGCAAAGGTTTATGTCCAACATACATATCAGGCCATATATGATCTTAAGGAGTTTATATTGGTGAACGGACATTTCAAAGGCGGCTGGGGTGACAAGGATAACGGAGGCGCATTTGAGGGTAATATGTCCAATCTTCGGAAAAAGGGTAAAGGCGGAAAGTTTTTGATGCACCGTCAACTGGCAAACAATGATCGGGGAACTGTGGTATTCTGACAGGAACTACAATCCCATAGCCAATTGTAAAAGGGCAACGAAACTCCTTGGGTTGGGGAAATGGACAGTTTGCAGGTTAACAGTAAAATGGACGGATTATGAAGGAATTTAAAGCAAAAGTGAGCTATGGAATACTCATACCTGCACTTGCAGTCCTGGCTGGTTCAGTGATCTGGCCGATACTGGAGGGCGCTCCTTCTACTGCCATCATAACCATGTGCGCCATCATTTTACCAACGGCTCTTTTCGTCCTGCACTTATTTTTCAATACCACCTATCGTATCAGTGAAGATAACAGGCTTCAGGTAAGATGTGGATTTGTTTTCAGGGAAGCTATTGATATCATGAAGGTTACGTCCGTTGAAAAAACAAAAACCCCCGTTGCATCCCCGGCACCTTCCATGGACAGAATTGAATTACGATATGGAAAATACGGTTCACTTATAATTTCACCAAGGGACAAGAAAGGACTTGTCAGGGAACTTTTAAGGATAAATCCCGATATTCAAAGCTCCATTGGCTGACCATACTGATACCAACTATCCTCAAACCAAAAAAAACAATATGAGCACTGCAAATACAACGGTATCCATTAAAATACTTAATGAGCATGACCCTGAAATATTCAAGGAGGTCATCAGGCTGTTCGAAGATGTTTTTGAAATGAAGGATTTTTCGATGCCAGGGTCCACACACCTGCAAAGCCTGCTTGGCAAAAGTGATTTTTTTGTTTTTGCGGCACTACTGAACGGCAAAGTGGTTGGTGGACTAACAGCCTATGTCCTTGATCAGTATTATGCGGAAAAGCCTCTGGCCTACATTTTCGATCTTGCCGTGGATACCCGGCATCAGCGGCAGGGGATCGGCAGGAAGCTGATCAATGAAATGAACCACTATTGTCAGGAAAAAGGCTTTGAGGAGGTCTTCGTACAGGCGGATAAGGTGGATGACTATGCCATCGACTTTTACCGCTCCACAAAACCTACTGAAGAAGAACAGGTGGTACACTTCTACTACACATTGGATAAAAAGAATGGTAAAAAGAAGTGATTAAAATTTCTTATTTATGCCGTAGCTGATACAGGAACTATGAAACCGGAATTAAAACGACAAAAATTCATAGAAAAAGCCCAGACGGAGTTTGCCTATCTTCTCAGCGATTTTGGGTATATATTTAAAGGAATAAAAAGCGCTGAACGGGTGGATAGGCTAAGTTATGAAAACAAGAAAGCGGACCGGCTGATCATTCTGTCAAACCAGTACCATCCAAGTGATGATGGATTTGAGATTCAACTGTACCGCCCCTCAGTTTCCACTGATCATGTAGAACGGGAGATGCCGATCCACAGATTAAAGGAGGATCAGGATGAGAATCAGGAGTATCTGGCAGAAACAGCCTTGGAACTCAGGGAGAATTATGAAGCTGTGATCACAGGAAAAAGCTGGATGCCAACTCTCAGAGAAAGCTTTGATAAGGAGCTTGAGAAAGTAAGATCAGAAAGCGTGCTTTCCCCTGAATACCGTAAAAGAAAGACTATACTGTGGACTGTAAGGACTTTACTGGCCGCAGTGCTTTACTTCATTTTCTGGAAATATGAATGGGTACGATGGTCACTGGTGGTATACATTCCGTTAAATCTGTTTGGGCTACTCTCCATTTATGGGTGGAATTATATACTGAAAAGAAAAATTGACAAAACCACCCGCGCTGTGTCTGAAGCAGAAAGAGTGATAAGAGAATCCGATAATGAATAACCAACACCATGAGAAAAATAATTTATTACGTAGCCAGTTCGCTGGACGGTTTCATCTCAGGGCCGGATGACGACATCAGTGGATTTGTTTCTGAGGGCAATGGGATCGACAGGTATTTGAGTGACCTTGCCGACTTCGATACTGTTATAATGGGCAGAAATACCTATGAGTTCGGTTATAAGTTTGGTCTGAAGCCGGGACAGCCTGCCTATCCTCATATGACCCATTATATTTTTTCAGGCAGCCTGATACTGGACAACCCTCACCCAAAGATTCAAGTAAAAAACGTTGATCTTGAGTCAATTACTGACATCAGAAATCGACCTGGTTCCGACATTTATTTATGCGGAGGAGGTGAGTTTGCAGGCTGGCTTTTGGACAATGAGCAGATCGACCTGCTTACGCTGAAACTTAACCCTCTCGTTTTAGGCAAAGGCATACCGCTGTTTGGAAGCTCACAAAAGTCCGTTCAGTTACATATTATTGATTCCAAAACCTATGACCATGGTTTACAGATCATCAACTATGAAATAGAATACTGAAAGTAGGGTGCCCTGAATGGAACTCGATAATTACACAGCCGGACTTCCCGGGCTCAAAGCAGAGAATACTGAACATCTCATACAGGTGAGAGTTTCTTCCCTGATTATCAGAACTATCCAAACAGGTTTTTTGTAATTTACGGCTTAGGAATGCTTATCCCGTTCAGCTTTAAAGAATTTTGCTTTCAGTGCCAAAAGTGTTAGTTTCAGCCCAAACCATACGCAATGGAGCTAGCATTTCCCGATTACATCATCATAGTTATTTTCTTCTTAATTAGTCTGGGCATAGGCCTGAAATTCAGAAAACAGGCAGGCAAAGACATTTCCCATTTTTTCCTTGGCGGACGTAACCTGCCCTGGTACATCGCCGGTATTTCCATGGTGGCCACCACTTTTGCAGCCGACACTCCGCTGGCCGTTACAGAGCTGGTAGCCCAAAGCGGTATAGCGGGCAACTGGCTCTGGTGGAACATGCTCGCCGGTGGTATGCTTACTACCTTCTTTTTCGCACGTTACTGGCGCAGGGCCAATGTACTGACGGATATAGAACTCATTGAACTGCGCTATTCGGGAAAAGCAGCTTCTTTCCTTCGGGGTTTCCGGTCGCTTTACTTTGGGGTTTTTATGAACGTACTGATCATAGGTTGGGTAAATGTAGCACTGATGTCACTGCTTCAGGTTTTCTTTAACATACCCGAAGATCAGTTGCTCTGGTATGTAGGTGGCGCCATGTTAATTGTAGTAATTTATTCTGCGCTCTCCGGCCTGTTAGGGGTAGCCTTTACGGATGTGCTGCAGTTTGTCATTGCCATGACGGGCAGTATTATTCTGGCGGTTATTGTACTGAACTCGGAGAAGATCGGCGGCATGACCAACCTGAAAGCCAACCTTCCTGATGGAGCGCTGAATTTCTTCCCAAAGATCGGGGATAAAGGCTCCGGCACCATGCTGGCACTGGGGCTGGGAAGCTTCCTGGCATTTATCGGCGTGCAATGGTGGGCGAGCTGGTATCCCGGCAATGAGCCTGGTGGAGGTGGATATATCGCCCAGCGCATGATGAGCACCAAAACCGAAAAGGACGCTATCTACGCCACCCTGTTCTTTCAGGTCGCTCACTACTGCATCCGCCCATGGCCATGGGTGATCGTGGCGCTATGTGCGGTCCTGCTATACCCGGACCTGCCGGCCGGTGACAGTAAGCTCGGATATGTTATGGCTATGAAGGAATTCCTTCCCACTGGTCTCAAGGGACTATTACTGGTAGCGTTCTTTGCCGCATATATGAGCACCATCTCCACACAGCTCAACTGGGGTGCAAGCTACCTGATCAATGATTTTTACAAACGATTTATTAATACCGAAGCTACCCCAAAACAGTTCGTGATGGCCTCACGCATAGGCACACTGCTCCTGATGGTTATTGCCTTGTTTGCCACGTCACTCATGGAGACTGTTTCGGGAGTATGGGCATTCCTGATCGAATGCGGGGCGGGACTTGGCCTGGTACTCATTTTGAGATGGTACTGGTGGCGCATCAGTGCGTGGAGTGAAATTGTGGCTACTGTTGCTCCATTTATCGGATATGGCCTCACCAAATTTGTTTTTGTCCACTTAGATCCTGCATGGGGAGCTGGCATAGGAGAAGATCCAAGAGGTTTCTTCTTTACTGTAGGATTTACCTCCGTGGCATGGCTGGTGGCCACCTACCTCTGCCCTACTACTGATAAGACCAGATTAAAGGCCTTTTTCGATCTCATCCAGCCGGACGGTAACTGGCGGCCTTTCAGACAGGGCTACGGCTACGAACGACTCATAAAGCTTGTCATCTGCTGGATAAGCGCTATCGCACTGGCCTATTCCCTGTTATTTTGTACAGGCAGTATACTGCTGATCGAACCCATGCAGGCCATTGTCTACGGATCAATCGCCGCTCTTTCCTTTATCATACTGCGGTGGGCAGCTTCTCAGGTAAAAATATTTGAAGGATAGAACAGGTTTTTAACCCTACTAAGCCTTGAAGGCTTAGTAAGGTTCTGGCAGCTCTGATTATAATTACGTTATTCCTTCACCAGTTTACGAATGACCCTCTGTTTGCCGGTGACCACTGTTAGAATATAAACCCCACGATCGAGGTCAGTTACATCGAATGTAAGCTCATCCGTGTCAAGGTCCATGGTCCGTACCATTTGACCTCTCATATCATACAGTGTTACTGACACCCGCTCTTTTTTGGGCAGAAGTATGTTGATCTGATCATTGAAGGGATTGGGATATACCGCAAGATCCCTGTGCTCAACAGACAATGGGTCTTCGGAAAGGCCTTCAGAAGAAACGGAAGCCACTCTGCCAACTGCCGGAGGCGTAACAGAAGTGGTATATTCTACCACCAGCAGTGGTGCCTGTGATGAAGAGCCGTCATAGGCTTCGGCCGTTCTTCTTCCCTTACCGCGGATCACAAACGCCATGGCACTCCTGATACTCCACCCCGGTAAGCTTACCACCTCCTGCACCACATTCCTGAGCTCTGGGGTCTGCTGCCGGGGTCCGGCTTCCCCTTGGGCAGACCATGATGGGATCGACCATGCCACCTCACTGGTGGTCAGTGGCCGGCTTGAAATGTTCTGTGCCCCAAAGGACCGGGAATGATCGGACTTCTCCCCTCTTACGGTCACATTAGTGGACCTTGACCCGGTTTCATCACAGGTGAACTGTATATGAGCGTGATTAATGGTTGCGTTTTGTGGGATACTCAGGTTTTTGAACCTCATTCCTACCCTTTGGTTGCCATTTTGCCAGCCATCGTTCACCAGCTCCAGGTCGGAGCTGGTCCGGTACATGATCCCGGTCCATCCCTGTTCCGCGTCGTCATTTTCATGATTTACTCTGGAGCTCACCATCAGTACGGAAGCCAGATCCACGGTCACCAGAACGGCTTCGGAAGATTTTACGTTGCCACTGTTGTCCGTTGCTTTGGCCACAAGCTGATAAGTTCCGGGGCCAACGTCTGGCCAAAGAAAGGTGTATGGACTGGTTAGAGACTCCCCTATCTTTTGCATACCGTTGTAAAAACTCACCTTGCTCACGGCACCGTCTTCATCAGAAGCAGTTGCCGTCAGAACAATGGAAGTACCATTGGTAAAAATACTTCCTTTTTCAGGGGTGGTGAGCATAACCTGTGGAGGGACTCCGCCGGAATTGCCTTCAATGAATACCGGTGAAGAGATGGCCTCATCACCATCCTGCTGGGTAACTTTCACATAATAGTACTCACCACTGGTTGTAGTAAGGTCATGCGAAATGTCAACCGCCGTGGTGTTCATATTCCATGTATAAAACAGGATACCATTCCGGTATAGTTCTGCTCTTGTGAAAAGCTCATTTCCATCAAACGCCTGTATCCTGATCTGCTGAAGATTTCCACCGGTCACTGTTGATCCCATCTCATTGCCATTAAGCTGGAAGGACAGCGCCATACTACGATCTTCAGTAGAGAAGAATCGCCGGGCCTTAAACGCATTGTAAATTTCTTCCCTGGACAATGAATTGGCCAGAACCGCCACAGCGCGATCCGTTTCACCCCACGAACGGCCATGATGGTCATGCGCCCCTGCTGCCCCTATCTTCCATCCCCTGGAAAGCGCCTCATCGTAGTATCCTCTTTCTCCGTCATTACTGTGATAACCATCATTGTAATAGTACTCACTAAAGCCGGTTCCCTTATTCCACAGTTCTATCCCCACAAAACGGTCTGAAGGGGGGAAATCAAAATGTTCAAACTCCAGTCCGTTGTCCTCCCGGCCGGGGTGATTGAAGAAGGCTATCCCTTCCCTTCGGTCAAGCCACGCACTCAGATCTGAGAATTTAAAATCCTTCAGCACCGTGGTATAATCATCGGTATTGACGACCGTCACATGACCATAGAGGAGATTGCTGCTCCACTCAAAGCCCCAGAAGGTGGCAAACGAACCATCTGCATTGTACTGATTGGCAATACTTTTCAGACTGTTCCATTCACCCTGTGAAATCATGATACCGTGATCGGATATACCCATGAAATCCAGACCGGCTACATCCCGGGCATGGGCATAGGCATCAGCCGGGGTTCCCTCACCATCGGAATAGCCGGTATGGTTGTGCAGATGACCGTAGTAAACGTTCCATCCGCCCACAGAGGGGTGTTGCACCTGAGCAACAGAAAAATAAGACAACAACAGACAAACAGGGATAAAAATTGTTTTCATACGAGAATTAGTTGGGTTCAATCTCAAGGTAGGAAGACAGTATTACTTAGGGGTTAGGGTGGTGTGATGAAACCGTTAATCCAGGCTCCTTATGACAGACATATGGCACACAACATTAAGTGCCTTTTTTTGTTTGCACACCCTTCTTTCAGCGTTTAACTTCACACCAAATCTTCAAATTAACTCAATATGACTATGACCCGACTGTTTTTCACCCTGCTGATTCCTGTAATTGTACACCCTGCGTTTTCGCAGCCATTGGACAACCACATCACCTATACTAAAGTATTTGGCGGCTATAAATTCGAACAGAATGGCGAAATGCTGAACCCTAAACGTATGCTCGACCTGTTTCAGGGAAATGAAGAGGCTTATGAGGCTATGAAAAAAGCAAAGGCCAACTATGACCCTGCCATGGTTCTCAGTGTGATCGGCGGCGCTCTCATAGGTTGGCCTTTGGGTACAGCCATCGGCGGTGGAGACCCAAACTGGGCACTGGCTGGCATTGGGGCAGTATTCGTTGTAGGTACTATCCCATTGAGCAAGGCTTTTAACAGGCACGCGATCCGGGCTGTTGATATCTACAACGCTAAGCTCCAACCCTCAGCATCTGCCGGGCTCTATTTTGGCGCAACAGGCTACGGAATAGGGATAGGCCTCAGGTTGTGATCAGTAATGAATGTTTTTTAGCACTTTAAAATTTCTTCTGGATCATTCAGACGCATGGATAAGTGTGTGCTATACTCCAAAATTTTCTGAATGAAAAGTTGTGACTGAAATGAGTTGGCTTTCAGAAAGTCCTCATCCGGGTTCCGATCTTCAGATCCGGAATTCGTCAATGGAACAGAATCTAACAATAGTTTTAACTTTGCCGATACACCGCTAACCGTAACAGAAAGTGACCAAAAATATTTTTATACTCATTACGTTGTTATCGTCCGGTACCTACGCGCAGTCTGATACTTCATTCGTCAGGTTGGCCACACTAAGTACTCAATTCGAATACGATATGCGCTATGCCACCTCCAACAACTTCCTGAAAGAAAAGGTATACTCCTGTGGTGACTGTCTGCTCAGAAAAGAAGTCGCTCTTGCGCTGGTAGAGGCGAACAGCTACTTTATAAAAAAAGGCTACCGCATCAAGCTGTTTGACTGCTACCGGCCGTTGGATGTGCAGAAAAAGATGTGGGTGATCATGCCTGATGCCCGGTATGTCGCTGATCCGTCCAAAGGATCCGTCCATAATCGCGGAGGCGCTGTGGACCTCACACTTACCGATCAAAAGGGCCATGAACTGGACATGGGGACGGACTTCGATCACTTTGGAAAAGAGGCTCACCATGCGTGGGAGGAGCTACCGGAAGCCGTACTGCAAAATCGCCAACTGCTAAAAAAAGGGATGGAGCAGGCCGGATTCAAAAGTATCCCTACAGAGTGGTGGCATTATAACTTTCAGTCCTCAGCAGGCTACCCCGTTTCCAATTTTAAAGTCGAATGCAAAAAGTAATACACCCGAAATGAGAAAAATACTGCCAACACTCTGTATCAGTGTCATCCCCTTTCTTCATACCATGGGGCAGGAAAGATCACTTAAGATCTTTTCGAATTTTCTGTATGCCAGCGAAAAAAGCTCCCGAGAAAATACCTCAAGCAGTGAACGTGATTTTAATATTTTCCCGGGCATATCCTTCGCTTTCCATGGTAAAAAGGGTCACTTTCAGGAAGCAGGTCTCGTACGGTTATCTTTTGACAGAAGTGAATTTGAGACTATTGATAACGGCATTACCATACGGGGAGCTGTAACAAGGAATTTCGAGGCAAGAGTACGGTATGATTATAATTTCAAGCTTGCAGGTCCTGCTGAGGGTAAATGGAAACTTTATGTAGGCCCGTCCATATCTCCTTATTACAGAAGGGAAACCAATGAACCGAAGATATCGACCTCCTTTCATCGGATAAGCTGGTCATTGGGCAGTTACCTTTCCTTGCTGGCGCGGTCAACCATTGCGTTAAGTCCTAAGGTGCTGCTGGATATCAACATTCCTCTTAATATCGCCAGTCTTGAGTACCGACGGTATAGGGTGGACAATCCCAATATTCCCCTAAGTCAACAGCATGCTGACGATTTTGATGCAGAAGCCGTTCCCACTTATCTTGAATTCAGAATGGGAATTGGGATAAAACTATAGGTTTCATTTAAAGGTGAAGCAGAAACATTTAACCACTGCTTTACTCCAATTACTCTTCTACCTTGGGTTCAAATTTTTGAGGGGAAACAAAAACCTTATCGAATACGTCCAGGCTGCCTTTTTTGAAAAACGCATTTTCATTCAATGAGGAGTGCAATATCAGATCATCTCCCTCCATGTAGCCCTGAACCGCAATATCATTCATATTATTACCACCAACGGTCAACTGGTAGGTGACTACTTTACCCTCGCGCTGAAAATCATCGGCAAATTCCCGCTGGTTCAGAGTACGGATACCATTGAGGTAGCCCTCTACGGCAGCAGAATCAGCCGGAGAATTGTTCACCTGCCACTTATCTCCCGCTTTAGCCAGAACAAAACTGCTGTCTCCGGGATAGTTAAACCTGAGAGAAGTAAGGTTACTTTTTTCTGTTTTCAGAAAAGTCTTGTCCCTTAAACTGTTGAACTGCTGATTGAAGGTGGAGGAAAGAAAGCCATCCACAGAATACACCTCTTCATCTTCACTCAGACGAACAAAGGTGGACATGGACCGGTTAGTCTGCTGAAAACTGAATTTACCGATCATCACATCAGCGAGGAGTTCGTCTCCCGCATATACTTTCACCTGTGTGCCCAGTGAATCATTGACCTCATACTGCGCCCACTTGTCCTCTGACTTTGCTACAAGTCGTTTGGGGGGCATCTTCACCAGGGAAGCGAGCATGCCCCGTACGGTATTTTGATCAGCGTCGTCATTGATATTGCCATCGGTCACGGCCCATTCCAGGCCGGTTTTCGAGAGTTCGACAGATTCATGATCATTGGCCCTGGAAACCAGAACGATTTTGGTCACTGAGGCCGTGTCCACACTCACCAGAACGTCCCTGAAGTTCCTGTTCCCATCAGAACCTAGGAATTTTTTACCCAAAAAAATGGCCAGTAGGCCTGCAAATACAATCAGAAGTATGGTATTCCTATTCATAGCTCACCTCCATTCTCTTAATGCGTTGTACTCTTCTCATTTGCGCTCTTGCTATTCCGTAAAGGATGGCAAGAAGTATTGGCGCTCCAAAATTCAGCCACTTGAGTGTAGCCTTGGTGCCGTCCTCTAACTGATCGATCGGTCTTGAAGTCACACCCTTGGTCCTCAACTCGATCAGGCCGGTATCATCAGAAAGCCAGTCGATACTGTTTACAAAAAGGCTTACATTATCCGGTTGAACGGCCTGTGGTTGTCCTCCACCTCTGGAATTAATGGCAAAATCACCATCGCCGATCACAACGATCTTACTGTAGGTATCACCTACAAGGTTTCCATCCACTGCCGCAGCCACTACCTGATTGCTCAGCGGAAAATCTGACTCTGTCCATTGTTGCTGGATATCGAAATAAGCGGGTGCGTTGGACGTGCCGGACTGTTCCGAGGTATAGGCCAGAGGAGTGTAGTTCACCGTGGTATCTCCTGAAAAGATCAACGGACTTGCAAACGGCAGGATCACTGACTCAAGGCCCTTGGTAATAGGATGATCGGCAAAAGTACTTAAGATCGGCAAATAGGGGAACTGAACCCGCGACTGAACCCTGAAAGGCCCCTGCTGCTGCTGTACTGTGACCGGCGCACAGCTGGCATCAGTCACAAATTTATTTTCCACCGTCACGCCCTTACCCTGCAGCCATTGGGAAAGACCTGTATATACCGACCGGCCAAAAGCATTTTGAAGGTCGCCATCCACCCGGTTTAGCGCTACCAGAAGTTTGCCTCCTCTTGCCAGAAAGGCATCCAGTTGGGCAAGGTGAGTATCAGGAATGGTATCCGCAGGCGCCACAATGGCCAGTGTCCTGAACCTTTCAGAGATCTGGGTAGTATCAGTCACAGGCACATCCTCAAAATTGTACAACACGGAAAGCGCCTGCCCGGCCTGCTGCATATCAAAGGTAGAAGGTTCGCCATGCCCCTGTATCAATCCTACAACGGGCTTGTCTACAACGGAAAGCTTCTTAACGCTCGTTGTCAGGGCATATTCCATAGCCTCACCGGGCTGCATGAACGGGATAACATCCTGCTGCTCGCCCATCTGTACTACAGCTCCCATAAAAGCCTTTTGTTGCTTCATCTGATCTTTTTCGCGCACGTTGATCATCACCGGGCTAATGCCCGCCTGAGCCGCTTCCTGTTCGGTTTGCGGATCTTCATTGGGATTCACGAACTCATACACCAGATTACCTCCTGAAAGACTGGCATACTCCACCAGAAGGTCCTGAAAGTCCTGCCTTGTTTGTGCAATATTGGGTGGAAGATTCTCCGAAAAATAGGCCTTGACGGTTACAGGCTCAACCAATTCCTCCAGTACGTCATCTGTAGCCTGGCTTAGCGTAAACCGTTTATTTTCTGTCAGATCAAAACGAATGTAGAAATCTGTTGAAAGGAAATTGATCAACAGCAGTATTCCTATGATCAGTAAAACAGATGTGTAGAATGACTTCTTTGTTCTCATGATCTTTAGTTGGTTAAATTCCTTTTGGATAAACTCATCTGAGCCATCAATATGCCGATCGCCACAATGCTCAGGAAGTAGACTATGTCTTTTGTATCAATCACCCCACGGGATAGTGACTCGAAATGAGACGAGAGACTAAGGGTATGGAAAAGCTGCCCGAGGAATCCGGTGAAATTGGATGACAACACACCAAAAATAATATGGAAGAACAGCCCGATGAAAAGGGCCAGCAAAAATGCCACAATCTGATTATTCGTGATACTGCTGGTAAACAGACCAATGCTAACATAGGCCGCGCTCATTAAAAGTAACCCGAGGTACCCGCACCATACCGCTCCATGGTCCACGTTGCCGATATTGGCCAGCGTAATATAGTAGGGAATGGTAAATGCAATAGCAATAGCCACAAGAAGAAAGCAGGCTATGAATTTCCCCAGTATTACCTGACGATCCGTAACCGCCTTGGTGAGTAATAGTTCAATAGTCCCGGTTTTCCTCTCTTCCGCCAGCATTCTCATAGTAATGGCGGGTATAAAAAAGAACAGGGTCCAGAATGCTATATCGAAGAAACCCTGCAGACTGGCCTGGCCTACCAGAAAGATATCCGCACCATACAGCCAAGTGAAAAATCCGCTAAAGCCTAAAAAAAGCACTAACATGATATAGGCGATCAGCGAATCAAAAAACGATTGCAATTCTCGTTTCGCAATAATCCAGATCGATCTCATTGTATTAATTGGTTCATTGATTTGAGTTAAATATCCTGCCCGAATAATGCAGAAAAACTGAAAGAGCCCGATGGCTTCATCTATGGATCAGGTGGTCAGGTCCCGGAAGATATCCTCCAGTTTGGTCTCCGTGGGTGTCATCTCGGTGATTACCCATTTATGACTTACGCAACTACTGAACACATCCCGTTTTGCTGACATATCCGGCTTGCTTTGTACTTCAAAACGGTTAGTACCAATTTTCTCTACGGAAGAAACCGAAGATAATTCACGGATTGTCTTTTGTACCTTATCTTCTTCGCCATCCTCAACAGTAACTGTCAGCAATTCCTGACCCTGCGCCTGTTTTCTCAAGGTATCCGCTGTGCCGTCAGCCACTATTCGTCCATTATTAATGATCAGTATCCTGTCACACGTAGCTTCCACTTCCGGCAGAATGTGTGTGCTCAGGATCACCGTTTTCTCTTTTCCGATCTCCCTGATCAGCCGCCTGATCTCCACGATCTGATTGGGGTCAAGCCCCGTAGTCGGCTCATCAAGGATAAGGATCTCAGGATCATGGATCATGGCCTGTGCCAGCCCTACACGCTGGCGGTATCCTTTTGACAACTCCCCGATCTTTTTGTGCTTCTCGGCGTTCAGCCCACAGAGCTTCACCATTTCCCTTACCCGCGCGGCCGTCAAATGACCAGGCACGCCCTGGAGGGCTGCAGAAAACTCCAGATAGTCAATAACCGGCATATCAAGGTAAAGGGGGTTATGTTCTGGCAAATAACCAATGTACTTTCGAAGGGAGTCACCTTCCGTACGTACGGAATCTCCGCCTATTTTAATATCTCCATGATCCACCGCTATATAGCTGGTGATCATTTTCATGGTAGTCGTTTTACCGGCACCATTGGGACCAAGAAACCCCAGAATCTCACCTGTTTTTACCTCAAAGGATATGTCATCCACTGCTCTTTGAGGTCCATAGGTTTTTGTCAAATTTTCAATCTTAATATCCATAAAACTGAAATCTACAACGTTTGTGGTTTTTAAAATATGGATGCAATAATAACAATTCGTTGATTTTCTGTAAAGTAGGCATGTAAAAATTTTAACATCACAAAAATACTTGACAATATCAAGTATTTTTGTGTATTTTGAGAGATGGAAAAAGAGCAATACATAGGAAAGATCCGGGAGTTTAACCGGTTCTATACCAATGCGATCAATATTCTGAATCAAAGTGTATTGAAAAGCGATTTTTCCCTTGCTGAGGCACGTGTACTGTATGAAATAAGGAGTATGGAATCCTGCTCCGCACGAAAAATTCTGGAGAAGATCAACATTGATGAAGGTTATCTGAGCCGTATACTCAACAAATTCGTGTCCGGCGGTCTGGTGATAAAAGTGCAGTCCAAAAGTGACCGGAGAAGGTATTATCTCAGGCTTTCTTCGGACGGTCGCAAACAGATGGCACAGTTGGATATGTTGATGACAGAATCAATTGGTCAGTGGATTCACCATCTTTCAGCTCATCAGCTATCATCCCTGTTGGAGAGCATGCAAAACGTTGCTCAATTATTGACCCTATCCAAAAAATGAAGCCAACACCTGAAGACATCCGGATAAGGACCGCGTACAAGCCGGGCGATATCGGTTACATCACCTATATGCATGGTCTCCTTTATGACTTTGGCCCCTTTTTTGAAGTTTATGTGGCTGATTCACTGGCAGCCTTCTATAAAAACATGGATAGTTCGAGAGAGCGGGTCTGGATAGCCGAGCATGATGACAGGATCATTGGAAGTATCGCATTAAAAGATACAGACAATGCAGCACAACTACGCTATTTTCTTATCCACCCGGATTATCGCGGCATCGGACTCGGGAACAGGATGATGGAGCTATTCACAGCCTTTATGAAACACTGTGAATACACGTCGTCATTCCTGCTGACTGAAAAGCAACTGGAGGTAGCTGCAAAGCTATACACAAAGTACGGATACCATTATGTTTCGTCACAGGAAACGGATTTTGGTCTGGTAGAGATGCGCTACGAGTTGAAACTCTAGACTATAGGTGTCAATGCAGGACTTTGTACTCTAAATCGCCTATTTCACATTCATATTATTACTGTGCAGCGCCACAATACTGTCCAACTCCTCATCAGAAAAGCCCAGCTTTCCGCCCACCATTTTTATCAGTTGTAGTTCAGCTTTTGAAAGTTCTCCGTCCACCAGGGCCAGCTTGACCATGTCTTCCAGTTGTTTTTCCTTGTCCTGTTGATTTTGAGGAATAAAGTAGACATATTCATTTGAGTGATCGAGCATTACACTCAACCGGTCCAACGGAATATCCAACTCATAGGCGATCTTGGAAAGGGCTACCCTCTCAACCTCATCAATTTTACCATCTACCCCCACCAGAGAGACAAGATTGCGGAAATGTTCTAACTTGATTAAATCCAACGTATTATGATATTTGTTTTTAATCTATAATAAATTTTATTCTACTCCAATTTTTTACCCCGGTTTTGTGACGATCTCTGAGCGGGAAAGACCGGACAGGAAAAGTCAGAAACAGAGAATCAGGAACATGGATCAAAACAATTTTAAGTTAAAAAGTCAAACTCCTATCCTATAATTACGTTATTTCGCAGGCACAAATGCAGTTGCTTGAAAATATATCCCTAAAGCCCTATAACTCCTTTGGTATAAATGTGGAGTCCTCCCTGTGGGTGGAAGTAAATAGTCTGGAAGAGTTGCAGGAAGCCCTTGGCAATGACAAAATCCGTCATGGAAAAATAATGATACTGGGGGGAGGGAGCAATATACTTCTTACGGCGGATTTCAACGGAGTAGTGATCAAAATAAACATTTTGGGCAAGGAGATCCTGGAAGAGACTGAAAAAGAGGTATTGGTAAAAACAGGTGCAGGAGAAAACTGGCATGAATTTGTGTTATATGCACTGGACCAGGGCTGGGGAGGTATTGAGAATTTGTCCCTGATCCCCGGTACGGTAGGCGCTGCCCCCATGCAAAATATTGGGGCTTACGGTGTAGAAATACGTGAGGTATTCGATCATTTAACGGCCGTCCACCGGGAAACAGGCAAAGCGGAAAAATTTGACAACAGGGATTGTAAGTTCGGGTACAGGGAAAGTGTGTTTAAAAATATTTACAAGGAACAGTACGTCATCACCCATGTAGCGCTTCGCCTGACCAAAAAGGATCATCCTATCAACACCTCCTACGGAACCATCAGTCAGGTACTTGAGCAGAACGGCATTAAAGACCCTACGATCCGGGACGTGAGCAATGCTGTGATCGGTATACGTCAAAGCAAGTTGCCTGACCCGGAAAAAATTGGCAATGCTGGCAGTTTCTTTAAGAACCCTACTATTGACAAAATAGATTTTGAGGGATTAAGGGCGGAGTTCTCATCGATACCGGGTTATGAGCTTCCCGGTGATCAGGTGAAGATACCTGCGGCGTGGCTGATAGAACAGAGCGGCTGGAAGGGTATTAAAAGAGGTAACATTGGTGTACATAAAAAACAGGCACTCGTGTTGGTCAACTATGGAGGTGGCGAGGGTGCAGAACTCCGGGACCTTGCACTGGAAATCCAGAAATCAGTGGCTGACAGGTTCGGTATTGTACTTACACCCGAGGTGAATATTATTTGACCTGCTTCTTACTTTTGGATAAGATCTATGGCAGCCAGAAGCTTTTTGTCCAGCGTCCAGAGGGCCATGTCATTCTCCAATGAAGCCGCAAGGATATAACAGTCTATGAGTCCTACGCCCCTGGCATAGAATTTATGTTCATTGGACAACTCCCCTCCCCTGATAAAGAGGTGCCGCTCTTCAACTTTAGGCAGATATTCCCAAAGTTCCCGCAGTACGGAACGTTCCCGCTTATTTCTGGCACCCTGAAAAAGCTCCCCAAAAATGGCGCTCATGGTATAGATATGTCCTTTTCTCAGATAAGGACTGAACATGACCGAAATTTCTTCATTGCCCCTCAGAAATTCTATCCATACGGAGGTATCTGCAATGATCATCGGTTTTTGTTGATCTTACGAATACCATAGGCAGTGAAATCTTCATTGAACTGTAATGGCTCTTTGGAAACCTCATCAATAAGGTAGTTTATTTTTTTGTTGGCAATGTAGTCTTTAAGGGCGATGATCACACTTTCGGTGATATTTTTACCTCCGGTAAGTTCCATTACTTCCTTTATCAGTTCATCGGGTATTAGTGCGGTTACTTTCATTGGGTGCTTCTTTTCCTCTAAAATACGATATTATATCGTATCATAAAATATATCTAATACCTTTTACAAAACAATAACCTCAAGGTTCTACGTCCCGGCCCCAACCCGTTACCGGTATCCAGTCACAAGGGACCGGTTAACAGCATGGTGTATCCGATATATCAAAAGATTTTTTACTCTTTAGATTAAACCTTAATATATTGTCAAAGTCTATCGGACCAGGAACAATCAACCAATTCTTTGGAAGACAAGGAGCTACTGTCACGTTTACTGAACGACGAAAGTAAAAACTTCGGGTTCAATTTGCTGGTAAAAAAGTATCAGGAAAAGACGTACTGGCATATCCGAAAGATGGTCATAGATCATGATGATGCAGATGATCTTGTCCAGGAGGTATTCATCAAAGTCTACAATAACATTGATAAATTCAGGGCAGATTCACAGCTTTACACATGGATATATCGTATAGCTACCAATGAATGCCTTACCTTTTTGAACAAAAAAAGAAGGCGTTTTTTTCTCCCACTTGGGGATGTGGAAAAAGAGCTGAATTCAAAACTGGATCACTCCCCTCACATTGACGGAGACGAAATACAGCTCAGACTTCAAAAAGCACTGCTCAAACTACCCGACAAGCAACGAATGGTTTTCAATATGAAGTATTTTGACGAAATGAAATACGAAGACATTTCAGAGATCACTGATACAAGTGTTGGGGCATTAAAAGCCAGCTATCACCACGCAGTAAAAAAAATTGAAGAATATTTAGACAAGGATTAAACCATCTGAATAAAAACAGGTCAAACCCATATGTCGCGCAAATTAGAAGATATTGACAAGAAGAACATCCATACAGTGCCGGAAGATTATTTCGAAAAGCTTCCGGGAATTATACAGTCCCGGGCTGTGGAGAGCGCAAAGGTACGTGGATCAAACCCGGTATTTACAAGGCTGAAACTGGTACTGCCAGCTGCCATGGTGGTATTGGTGGCCGTCTATTTCGCAGTTTTCAACAACTCTTCCATAGCTGACGCTTCTCCCGGAGACCTGCTGGCGGAAGTAGAAACAGAAGCCCTTGTGGCATATCTGGCTTCATCTGACATTACCACAGAGGAGATCATTGAGAACATAGATCTGGCAGCTATTGAATTCGAATTTGAAACAGAGAATTCCCTGTTGTTTGAGGATAGTGATACAGAAGCCCTGGAAGAATTTGCCGACGACTATTTTGACATAAGTGAATTGTAAAGAAATTATAAATTTTCCATACCATGAAAAAGGTAATGATTGTAATGATAATAACCTTGCTGTTGGGTGTGATGGGATTGCAGGGTCAGGACAGATCTTCTGAGCAAAAAATACAGGCCGCACGCATAGCACTGATCACGGAAAGATTGGGTCTTACGCCGGAGCAGGCTGAAAGATTCTGGCCTTTGTACAATGAATTCGCTCAAAAAAGAAAGGAACTCCGCCAGGAATACAACACCGAAAAAGCCAGACTCAATATGGCTACCGCCACCGAAGAGGAAAAGAAGGCCTTGCTGGACCTGGGACTCCGGCTGAAAGAAAGATCCGTACAAATGGAACGGGATTACTCTGACCGGATGCTGAATGTGATCACCGCCCAGCAGATCATGTCGTTACGAAAGGCAGAGGACGATTTTCGAAAAATGATACTCGATCAGATACAGAGAAGGAGAATGCAGCGACAGGAAAGAAGAGAGCAAATGCGGGACCGCACAAACGAACGACAACAACGGAAAAGGAATAACTGAGTAGTTTATTGTTCGAAGTTCTATGTTTACAGCTCTCACGTTTTAACTTTAAACGTGGAACTTTGAACCTAATCATATGAAAATAGCTCTTGCTGTAGGGGTATGCATATTCTTTCTGATTTCGGCCAACCAGGCACAGAGTACATTGGACGAGGAGCTGGCAGCATTGGAAAGAGCACTGGATGAGCTGGATTCAGCTTCCATATTATCGCTTCTTGATAGCCTCATCAGGTTGGAAGAAACTGATGAGAATACATCACAGCTGGCGCTGAGGTTAAGTTATACCAGTCAGGTCGTAAGTGCCGGACGTGACCTCGGACTGGATCAGTTTGGCTTGTCCTATGGCTTTTCTTATTTCCATAAGTCGGGCATATTTGCCGATTTTACAGGATATTCAAATAGTCAGATCAATCCTCAATACTATCTTAACATGGCTTCACTGGGGTACCTGGGCAGTATTGGAAAAAACTGGACATGGATGGTCAACTATGACCGCTACCTCTACAACCGGCAACAGGAAAGCACAGCAAATACCTTGTTTGAAAATGGTTTTAGCCTTTCGATATATGCCGGCAACGATCATTTCGATTCCGGTTTCGACTATTCCGTAATACTGGGTGATACTACGGCTGCTCACCGGATCAACTGGACCACCAATGCTGTGGTGAAATTTGACAAGTTCCTTTTTTTTGACAAGCTGATGCTGATGCCATCGTTCAGTATGCTGTTTGGAAACGGTATCAGCTATCTTCAGCCTTTTACACAAACAGATGTTGAGGCTCTTCGAGCAAGATTGATCCAGTCCAATACACGGCTCAGAGATCTGATCAATGACCCGGAACGATTAAGAAGAGAGATTGAAGAAATAAACACCTTTGGCTTACTGAATTACGGCCTTTCCATCCCCGTAAGCTTAAGATTAAAGAATTTGAATGTGCTTTTGATCTATCAGTACAATATACCTGTGGAATTGCCAGGCCAGAGCGAAGATCTTGAACCCAGCAGTTTCGTCAATGCCACTGTATCATATTTCATTCAATTATAGAGACCTCTTTATTTCCTGGCAGTGATATCATCGGATAGTAAATAACAGATTATTGGATAATTTTGCCGATCTGTGATGGAGCACCTTTCCCTTTTCGAATTAAACCAGACCATAAGGCAAACCCTGGATAAAAATCTTGAGGCCAGCTATTGGGTAGTTGCTGAAATTGGTGAGATGAGATTACACCAGAGCGGCCACTGCTATCTCGAGTTGGTGGAAAAAAAAGAAGATACAGTAGTTGCCCGGATGCGAGGGACGATATGGGCCTATACTTTCAGGAACCTTTCGTTGTGGTTTGAAAACGTCACCGGCCAATCCCTGAAAAAGGGATTAAAAATACTTTGCAATGCGCAGGTACGCTTTCATGAACTATACGGCCTTAGCCTGAATATAAAAGATATTGATGCCAGCTTTACTCTGGGTGAACGCGCCAGAAGAAGGCAGGAGATCATAGAGAAACTAAAGGAAGAGGGTGTGTTTGACCTGAACCGGGAACTTGTCCTGCCAGAGGTGTCCCAACGCCTTGCTGTGGTCAGCTCTCCTTCGGCAGCGGGATTTGGTGATTTCATGGACCAGCTCGAAAACAATACCAGAGGCTATCGCTTCCATGTAGAACTATTCAAGGCCACCATGCAGGGGGAAAAAGCAGCTGGTTCAATTATCAATGCACTACTAACCATCGCCGGTAAGGCGGAACAATACGACGCTATGGTTGTCATAAGGGGTGGAGGCTCTCAGCTTGACCTTGATTGCTTTGATGACTATGAGCTGGCGGCACATGTAGCTCAGTTTCCTCTCCCTGTCCTTACAGGTATTGGCCATGAAAGGGATGAAACCATTACTGATCTGGTGGCACATACCCGATTAAAAACACCCACGGCCGTAGCCGAATTTCTACTGGGAGGTATGAATGCCTACGAAGAAAAGCTGGACATCTGCTTTACGCGGTTATATCAAGGTACAAACGCACTTATCAGGCTGCATGAACAACAGTTGATCAACTATCACAAGCAATTGCATGCTTCAGCAAAAAGTCTGCTTGTACAACGTAACCATAGCCTTGAATTGCTCCTGAACCACCTTAAAAACGGAATAAAGGAGAACCTTGCCCATCACAGCAGCAAAATTGACCTTCTTGAAAAAACACTCGAGTTACTCAACCCGGAGATCATCATGGAAAGGGGGTATACGATTACCACAGTCAACGGAAAAAGACTAAAGGCAGGGATGGCCAAAAAGGGAGATGAACTCAGGACCTACCTGACGGGAAGTATAGTAAGCAGCAAAGTAGAAAAGATTGAAGAACTGAAAACATGAGTAAAAAGCAATATTCCTACAGCGAAGCCCTTAAGGAGCTTGAAGCTCTGATCGATAAAATAGAAAACGGGGAATCCGATGTGGACGAACTATCCGATATGGTCAAAAAAGCTACGGAACTTATAAAGCGCTGCAAGGAAAAACTCAGAAACACGGAGGCCGATCTTAACAGGTTTTTGAATACTCCGGACACTGAATAGACCAGTTGTAATATCCCATTTGATTAACCGGACAGCTTTCTATAATTTCGACCTTTAATTTTGGGCGCCTGATAAGTACATACACATCGGGTGCTCTGTCACCGCAAAAGTTAAAAAACCTGAACATGATCAAAAGCAGAATAGTCATCACGTTACTGATTGTTGCCTCTGCATCAATCACAACCCTTTCCCAACCCCAATCATCTCATTACTGGCAGCAGCATGTAGACTACCGGATGGACATTAACATGAATGTACAAACCCATCGTTTTACAGGTACGCAAAAGCTGGTGTATACGAACAACTCCCCCGATACACTCACAAAGGTCTTCTATCACCTGTATTTCAATGCCTTTCAGCCCGGCAGTATGATGGACATGAGATCACTGACCATAGAAGACCCTGACAGGCGTGTCGGCAGCAGGATCTCCAGGCTAAAAGAGGATGAGATCGGTTTTCAGCACATCACCAGTCTGAAGCAGGATGGCAAGGCGGTAAATCACCATACTGAAGGTACCATTCTGGAAGTTTCACTCGACCAGCCCATTCTACCCGGCAAAAAGGCAACATTTGACATGGAATTCAATGGTCAGGTGCCTTTGCAGATACGAAGATCGGGGCGTGACAATACCGAAGGTATCTCCTACTCCATGTCACAATGGTATCCTAAAATGGTGGAGTACGATTATATGGGCTGGCATGCCAACCCCTACATAGCCCGGGAATTCCATGGCGTTTGGGGAGATTTTGATGTAAAGATCACTATTGACCCTACCTATACCATCGGTGGCACGGGTTATCTGCAAAATGCCGATGAAATAGGGCATGGTTACGAAAAAAAGGGCGCAACAGTCAAAGGATCAGACAAACCCATCACATGGCATTTCAAAGCCCCGAATGTGATTGACTTTATGTGGGCGGCTGATCCCGATTATGAACATACTACTGCTCAGGTACCCAATGGACCTACACTGCACTTCTTTTATCAGAAAAACGAAAAAACCGAAGAGAACTGGGGTAAGCTGCCTGAGCAGATGGTAAAGGCTATGCAGTTCATGAGCCTGAATTTTGGAAAGTACCCCTATGAGCAGTATTCCTTTGTTCAGGGAGGCGATGGAGGTATGGAATATCCCATGGCCACGCTGATCACCGGCAACAGAAATTTCAGAAGTCTTGTAGGTGTTTCCGTTCATGAGATGATCCATAGCTGGTATCAGGGCATACTGGCTACCAATGAAAGCCTGTTTCCATGGATGGACGAAGGTTTCACCTCTTATGCCACTTCCGTGACCATGCAGTTTTTGTTCAATCCTGAAAGCAATGAGAACCCACACACCCGGTCTCAGAGCGGGTACTTTTTCATGGCCTCAAGTGGCAGGGAAGAACCCATGACCACGCATTCCGATCATTACGCATCCAACCGTTCCTACGGTGTAAATGCCTATTCAAAAGGAGCTGTTTTTCTGGATCAACTGAGTTACATCATCGGTCAGGAAACCTTCATGAAAGGGATGAGAAATTACTACAACACGTGGAAATTTAAACACCCAACATCCATTGATTTCGTGAGGATCATGGAAAAAACATCTGGTCTTGAGCTGGATTGGTATCTGGAGCACTTTATTTATACCACAAAACAGCTGGACTATGGCATAAAGTCCGTTATAGGATACGGCGGTGCCACCTACATTACCCTTGAAAGAATAGGTGAAATGATCATGCCCGTAGACCTTTATGTAGAATACAATGACGGATCAAAAGAGATCATTTATGTACCGCTTCGTATCATGCGTGGTGCAAAGGCCGTAGAGGATACAGAAATAGAAAGGACCACCAGGGAGCCGTGGCCATGGACCAACCCCACCTACACCCTGAAACTCAGCAGAAATCCATCAGAGATCAAAAACCTCGAGATAGATCCGTCACTGAGGATGGCAGATATAGAACGGTCCAACAATTCCTTTAGCTTCGCAGAGAACCTTAAGGAATATCAGGACCCAACAAGGTAATAGTTATATGCCTTAAGTCCTGGGTATTAAGTAGATTTGAATCCAAATACCTTAATACCAAGGACTCAGGATTTAATACCTAATACCACTTACCACGGGACCCGGCATATGACAAAGGAAGAGGCACAAAAGGAGATCGTTGAATTAACGGAGAAGATCAATTATCACAACGAGCTGTATTATCAAAAGAATACCTCGGAGATCTCAGATTATGAGTTTGACCAGTTGCTTGAAAAACTGATCACGCTCGAAAATGACTTTCCTGAATTCAAGTATCCCGATTCTCCTTCACAGCGGGTTGGAGGTACCATTACAAAGGAATTTGAAACGGTATACCATAAGTACCCCATGCTTTCCCTAAGCAACACCTACTCTACAGAAGAACTCGAAGACTTCGACAAGCGTGTGGCCAAAGGGTTGAACGGTGAACCTTACGAATACTTTTGTGAACTGAAGTTCGACGGTGTGGCCCTTAGCCTCACCTACCAGAATGGAGTGCTGGCCAGGGGTGTTACCCGGGGTGATGGCACCCGGGGTGATGACATTACCAATAATGTCAAGACCATCCGTACCATTCCGCTACGGTTGAAGGGTGACTGTCCGCAGGAGTTTGAGGCCAGAGGTGAAGCCTTCCTTCCCCGGGAAAATTTTACGAGACTGAACAGAGAGCGGGAAGACATTGGTGAAGAGCCGTATGCAAATGCGCGCAATACAGCCTCCGGAACCCTGAAGATGCAGGACAGCAGTATTGTAGCAAAACGCGGACTGGACTGCTACCTGTACTCCATGATGAGTGACGGCGACGGTACTTCTACGCATGAGACTTCGATAAATGACCTTATCAGACTTGGGTTCAATGTATCCCCTACGTATGCCAAATGTGCAAACATGGCCGAAGTGATCGATTATATTCATCGCTGGGAAACCAAAAGACTTGAACTGCCACTCGAGACGGATGGGATCGTAATAAAGGTAAATAGCGTCAAACAGCAAAACGTACTTGGCTACACGGCAAAAAGTCCCCGCTGGGCCATCGCTTTTAAATACAAAGCAGAAAGTGCCGCCACGGTGCTCAAAAATATCACCTATCAGGTGGGTAGAACAGGAGCCGTAACCCCGGTGGCAGAGTTGCAACCTGTATTCCTTGCCGGAACCACCGTAAAAAGAGCCTCCCTGCACAATGCCAATGAAATCGCCCGGCTCGATCTGAGGATAGGAGACACGGTATATGTGGAAAAGGGTGGCGAGATCATACCAAAGGTTACCGGCGTGGATCATGGGAAACGTCCCACGGGCTCAGTCTCTGTTGAATACATAAAAAACTGCCCTGAATGTGGCACGGCGCTGGTCCGGTATGAGGGTGAAGCTGTACATTACTGTCCAAACCTCACCGGTTGTCCGCCACAGATCAAGGGACGTGTAGAACATTTCATCCAGCGCAAGGCCATGAATATCGACTCGCTGGGAGAACGTACCATAAACCAGCTATATGAAAAAGGCCTTGTGCGCAGCCCTGCAGACCTTTACGACCTCACTTTTGACGATGTATATCAGTTGGAGGGCTTTAAGGATCTCAGCACACAAAACCTGCTGAAGGGCATAGAAGCTTCCAGGGAAACTGAATTTGAAAGCGTGTTGTTTGCCCTTGGCATACGCTATGTTGGTAAAACCGTTGCCGAAAAACTGGCCGGCAGCCTCCTGAACATTGACAACCTTGCCAATGCTACCTATGAGGAGCTAATAGAAGTACCGGAGATCGGAGAAAGAATAGCACAAAGCGTGCTCAGCTATTTCGAAGAGCCTGAAAACCGAAGAGAAATTGAACGGCTGAAAAGCGCCGGAGTACAAATGGAGATCGCTGAGAAGGAAAACACTGCCGTTTCTGCGGTACTGAGCGATAAAACATTTGTAGTGTCCGGGGTTTTTGAGAATTTCAGCCGCGATCAGCTCAAGGAAACAATTAAAAATCACGGAGGCAAGGTAATTTCCGCTATTTCGGGTAAATTAGATTTCCTGTTGGCCGGAGATAAAATGGGCCCGGCCAAAAAGGAAAAGGCAGAGAAACTGGGGGTAAGGATTATTTCCGAATCCGATTTTCTTAAAATGATCGAACCATAGATGTTGAACAGCACATTCCTGGAGCTTAAGACCCGTAAGTACCTGAAAAAAAACCTTGTACCCAGGGCTAATCAGGCATATGGTACAGCCAGCACGGCAGGGATCATTTTCAGCACGGAAGATCTTAAAAAGCACCGGCTGGTAAAGGGGTTCAAAAAACAACTGGAGCAGGATGGAAAAAAGGTAAACGTATTGACCTACCTTCCCAAAGGCCATCAGAACTTCGAATTTATGTTCGACTTTTTTACGATAAAAGAACTGAATTTCTGGGGTATTTTTAATTCCGAAGCTGTGGTGCGTTTTGCCTCTCAGCCGTTTGATTATTTGTTTTATCTGGACCAGGAAGGAACTCCTCTCATCAGAAACATATTGGCAATGAGCAAAGCCAAATGCCGTATTGGCAGCTACGAAGAGGGAAATGCCAGCTTCTGTGAAATGATGGTCCAGGCGTCCAATGGTTCTTTGCAAAGCCTGCTGGATGAAATGTATAAGTATACAAAACAGCTCACCTGATGGTTCAGAATAAATTACACGGTACCGGTGTGGCCCTGGTCACACCGTTTAAAGCTGATGGCAATATAGATTTTGCAGGTCTGGATAACCTGCTCAAATTCACTGCCGAAAAAGGGGTTGATTACTACGTCGTAATGGGCACCACAGGGGAGTCGGTCACATTAAGTGGCAAGGAGAAAAGGCAGATACTGGAGCACGTCCGTTCCACCAATGAAAACGGCCTGCCCGTGGTTTACGGTATCGGGGGGAATAACACCGCTGATATCCTTGATCAGATCAGAAGCACGGATCTGTCCATGGTAGATGCCATACTTTCGGTGAGCCCTTATTACAATAAACCTTCTCAGGAAGGTATTTTCAGGCATTATACACACATTGCAGACGGCAGCCCGTTGCCGCTGATCCTCTACAACGTGCCGGGCAGGACAGGTTCCAACCTTTCCGCAGAAACTACGCTCAGGCTAAGTGAACATGACAATATCCTGGGGATAAAGGAGGCCTCAGGCAACCTGGAGCAGGCTTTACGGATCATAAAGCACAAACCAGAGGACTTCATGCTTATTTCCGGAGATGATCTGCTTACTGTACCGTTGTACTCCATTGGCGCCGTAGGAGTGATTTCCGTTCTGGCCAACGCTTTTGCCGACATCTTCAAAAGCATAAAGGAATATGTCAACGCCGCTGACTTCCATAGCGCAACTACGGAACTCATAAGACTAACAGATATCAATCCGCTCATGTATGAACAAAGTAACCCTGTAGGGATTAAGCAGGTGTTGAGCGAATTTGGCGTATGTCAGAACTATGTGAGACTCCCCCTCGTACCGGCCTCCGACGAGCTTCAGGGCAAAGTCAGAAAGGCACTGGAGTTTATGAAACAGTATTCCTGAAGTGAGTAGTAAGCCAGGACCAAAAGACAAAAGCCCTGAGCAGACTTAGGGGACTTGTGGAGATCTTTTCTCATAGTTTGTTGCTGAGGTTCTATCCTGAAACACCGCCCACCGTCATTTGCGAACCTGTTACTCTCATCAGAATGTCAGAGACTAATATTTTTCACCCAAAAGCTTTTGTAGTAGCGTTACTTTTTCACGCTCGCTTTTAAGCAGTTCTTCATATAGTTTTTTAATTTCTTCCAGTGAATGGATCCATTTTTCGAGCAGGTTAAATGTAGATTCATAATTGATCCCAGCCAGGCCCTGGTTTGCTACAATATTGTATACCGTGGCCTTATCATCCAGGTTCTTAATAGATTCAACACTTACACCTAAAGCTTTTGCGGCTCTGGTAATTGTGGCTTCATCTACATTTTCCTTTTGCTCTATCCTGGATATGGCCTGTTGGCTTATTCCTAATCTTTCAGCCACAGTGTCCTGTTTAATACCCAGCAATTCACGCATTTGCATTAGCTTTTTGCCGAGGTGTTTTGAATTCTGGCTAGTTGTCCTTTGCATAGATCGGGTACATTATATATATCACAATTTATTATTGTGTCGTTTTTCTTGAAACTATCCTGACATAAGGGTTAGTCTGTCTGCCTGACAGTAATCATAAGCCACCGGGTATTGTTAATTAATTTTTACTTTTACAATTTGCCATGCATGTCTTTCAAAATCCGATGTTTCCATGGCCTTTCGAAGGTTATCAATCGCAGCAGGAGAACAGTAAAAAAACATCTCCCTAAGCCTAGGTTTTTACAGGAAATGAATGATGCCTTTGAGTTACCATAAGATAATCCAATGAGTGATATAAAAAAATACACTTCGAGTCAATGCCACCATACTCTCGTTTTTTTAGTTTCTTCAACCTGGTTACTACGATCAATCCTTAACATCCGTATATTCCCTTTCATTACCTCGTGCGTTACCCGGTACATTCGGAGTATAATCCTCCTGCCTTCGATCAGAAGCGACACGAATAAAACAATAACTACGCAAAGCATCATTCGGCAAATCAAGGAAATATTCTGCATTGGACGTAGATACTTTTGGTTCAGTTATATATCGTTAACAAATATAGCATATATGCTATAACAAAACAATCAATATTTCACTACTTTTAGTTCGTGCAGAATGTAAGGAGTGAAGAGGTGTTGAGAAAATTTGCTGAAAACGTCAGGTCAAACAGGAAAAAAAAAGAATTAACACAGGAACAATTAGCTGAAATATCAGGCTTGTCTCTAAGTCAGATAGCCAGAATAGAAACAGCTCGATTGAATAGTACTATTTGTACAGTAGTAATACTGGCACGAAGTATGAACATAAGTCCTTCCCAGTTATTGGACCTTTAGCCTTTTAGCAATCTGCAAAACTTCGACACCTTAGTAAAGATTGTCTAAAAATTGATCTCCCCCTTTTTACCTGTAACATCCATAAAAATTTGTCAGGGTTAGTATCGGTGCGTCTGTTCATTTGGTCTTTTACCCTTCAATACATTGTTGTTATACTGACGTTGGATCGATTGTTTCTTGCCAGGAAAACAGTAGTCATGTTAAGCAACGGAATATGATCCTGACCAACTCGCTGCCATGTTGAAAACGACATTCGTTCAGGTTATACCCAGGCTTTGGTCTTCGGATAATTCTGTTCGAAGAGAGCAAATTCATGTTGTTTTTATCCACGTGTAAAACAAACCTTGCAAGACGCAAGTGACATTTTATGATAAAAATGTCCGGAAGGCAGGCAGCAGACGCTTGGTAAAAATACAACCAAAAGGTTGTGACATTACAACTTCAGCAAGTTGAATACAACTTGCTTTTTCTCCTCCTTTACGTCATGTTAAAAAAGATGGGGATTTACCTGTCTTTATTCAAATTCAAAAATGATACAATGAGTGTTGCGGGATTATATTTTCGATTTTTGGGAATATTGGATAAGCGTATTCCGGGCACGGTTATCCAGCCCCGGAGCAACAAAGATAGTAAGAAATTACACCCCTATTTAAGAGCAACGATCTCAATAACCAACTTCTTTACGATCAAATTTCTAGTAAGCCCTTTATTAAAAGAGTACGGATTGGCTCATGCTGTGGCATATCATTGTGCTGAATTAAACCGTAAAGTTAAAAGGACGTTCGTTTCTGTTTCAGTAAACGGAGATGTTGAGGAGATCAACAAAGTTGTAAAAAGCCGATTGTTCTTTACCATCATACATTTGTGTCACTATGCCCGGATAAAGCATACGGACTTCATTCTACTATATCTATCATTTGAGAAAAACAGGATATTGGTTACTTTTGACACGAACACTCCGGTCTTTAAGGACATGGATAACTCCAAAGACATTACTCTCCAACTGGCGTTGGATCATATTCGTCAAATGAAGAGTGAGCTAAAAAGAGATTGTATTGGGTTAAAGAACCAAACATTCAGGCTGACGCTGGTTGTAGATGCAGGCGCTTCAGAAATAATGGAAAAGTGATGATCCCGGACTTACTTCTACTGGTCATCAGTAGAAGCCGATTTGAAAAAAATCTTCCATACATCCCACCGGTAGTGTTAATGGCTTTGCCCTCTGGCTACAATATTCACGGATGGGACAAGGCCTGTTCAGCTGACCTGGCCTTACATGACGAGAGACATCATAGAAATAAATGACTTCCTTGTTTTAATAGAGCAATCCAACGAGGAAGAAGCTATCGTTGATAAGTGTGGTTTTGACGAACCGGTCGTTGGATTCTCTTTCTATGGCTCAGGAAATGTAGCGTTAAGCATTAATCACCTAAAAGGAACACGGAATTTTCAAAATACCAAAGGGTTTGCCATGTCCTTCTCTGCCAATGAGAAGGTGGAATTCGTTCATGCCATTTCAAACGAAAAACCATTGCAGTGCATCTGCATTGTTTCCTCCCTTAAAAACCTGTCAAAGCTTCCCGATCAGGAGGGCGAAATATTCTCTGAATACCTGCGTGAACTGATAAATCCGGAAAAGGATTATGTCGAGGGGCCCAATTTTTATATGACGCATGACATGCAAAGTGCCGTGGACAAGATCTTTAATATCCGTTACAGCGGAAAAACCCGGATGATGTTCCTGAAAAGCCAGGTAACGGAACTGCTGTCTCATTTTTTCGCACTGATCTCCGACCCTGAGCCACAGGCCGTGAATAAACAGGAGAGAGAAAAACTTTATCAGGCCCGGGAGATCCTTTTCAGCAATATGGACAAGCCACCTTCTCTGGATGAACTCTCCAGACTCATAGGGCTGAACAGCTTCAAACTCAAAAAGAATTTCAAGGAGCTTTTCGGAGTACCGGTTTTCAAGTACCTGCAAAATGAACGACTGAACAAGGCTCATGACCTCCTTCGGGATGGTAATGTCAGCATTCAGGAAGCTGCGTGGTTAGTAGGATACGAATGTCAGCTCTTTCTCCAATGCCTTTACCATGAAATTCGGTTTCCGCCCAAGTGAGATAAAAAAGTAATCCTTTCCGAACATATCTCACTCCCTTTCAGACAAATCGTTGTAATAAGGCGCTCCTAGCTTTGCCTTATCAGTAACCGGAAAACGGCGTAAAACAAATAAGACTGTCTTCACCGGCCCGGATACCTGAATATTAAATACACCAAACATAAAACCATGGATAACAATCTGAAGGGAGCCGTATTGTTTCTGACTATTCTAACTACCGGTCTGTCTGCTGGTTTATTTTATGCCTGGGCTGTTTCGGTGATCCCGGGAATAAAGCGTATTCCCGACAAAAGCTACCTGGAAGCTATGCAGGCTATAAACAGGGCTATTCTCAACCCGGGCTTTTTCATCATCTTTTTTGGGGCTCTTCTGCTGATGATATGGAGTGTCTATCTCCAGTATAAGGTAAGCTCAGGTCTGTCATTTTGGATGATAGCACTCGCCACGGTGACTTATCTCACAGGCAATATGGGGGTAACCATATTTGGGAATATCCCTCTTAACGAAATGCTGGACCAGATACAGCTGACCACTCTCAGCCTGGAAGAGCTGAAAAGCACGAGGCATGCCTATGAGCGCCAATGGAATGCCTTTCACCGGATCAGAACCATCTTTTCGGTCGTCTCATTCCTGTTGCTGCTGCTGGCTGTCCGCATGGGACATCATTCCGGCATGATGTAATGACCACATACTGTAGAATACATATTTAAAAACAATAAGATCATGACAGAGAAAAAGATCCTTGTATTGGGAGGAAAGGGAAAAACCGGCCGCAAAGTGGCTGAAAGACTGACAAAAAAGGGAATAACCGTTCGCATCGGTTCACGAACTGAAAAGCTGCCGTTCGACTGGGAAGATCCTGGAACATGGGCTGCGGCCATGGAAGGAATGGATGCCGTTTATGTTACCTTTCAGCCAGACCTGGCTGTTCCGGGAGCGGTTGAGGTCATTGAGCGATTTACCGCTCAGGCCGTAAAAAGCAGAGTACAGAAACTGGTCCTGCTCTCCGGAAGAGGTGAAAAGGAAGCTCAGGTTTGTGAGCAGTTGGTGATGAACGCAGGATTAGACTGGACCATTGTACGGGCAAGCTGGTTCAACCAGAATTTCAACGAAAGCTTTTTGCTGGATCCGATCCTCGCCGGCCATGTATCACTGCCCAGGGCTGAAGCTCTTGAACCTTTTGTCGACACAGATGATATTGCCGATGTAGTGGTGGCATCACTCCTGGATAGCAGTCATAACCAACAGGTCTACGAACTGACCGGCCCACGACTAATGTCCTGGCAGCAGGCCATCGAAGAGATCTCTGCAGCCACTAAAAGGGACATTCGGTTTGAACCGATCAGTATCGATGAATATATAAAAATGCTGAGAGAACATCAGGTACCGGAGGATTTCCTATGGTTGATCAATTATCTCTTCACGGAGGTGCTGGATGGCCGAAATTCAAGTATCACCGAAGATATTGAGAAGGTTCTGGGCAGAAGACCCAAGGATTTCACCGAATATGTCAGAGAGACTGGCGAAACAGGAGTATGGGGTCCGGCCGGGTGACCCGGAATCCACAACAGAAGAACGGGTGACTCACACTGTCAGTCCGTTCCGGATATTTCAAATATTGAGCCGAATAATTCGTATATTCGGCTCATACTGCCATCATGGAAACCCAAAAAATCCTCGAATATATAGCCCGGGGCAGAACTGACCTCATTTTCCATCTACTCGAAAAACCTGAATGGAAGGAGGCGCTGCAACAAGGGGCTGTAAAACCCCTGCAGTGGTTGGTTTATTACAACGATGTCACTGCGTTGCGGGCCGTGTTGAGAGAAGGTGGGGATCTGAGTAGTATTGACCTTAATGATGAACTGGGAAATGCCGCATTTTTTGGACATTGGAAAGTTTGCGATCTCCTGATCCGGCATGGAGCCAATGTCAACGCATTGGTAGATAAAACCGGCGAAACTCCGCTACACAATGCGCTGGCCAAGGCAGGCCGTCCCTACTACCTGTACGTGGTGAAATTACTGGTACAAAATGGCGCTGATGTAAACGTAAAAACCGTTCCCGGACTGGAAACCGGTGCTTTCATGCGGGATGTACGAACCAGAGGAGAAACACCCCTTCACCGCGCGGCTGCCTATGCCGACGAAGAGACCATTCGGTTCCTGCTTGAACATGGTGCCGACAAGGAAGCCATGGATGCCCATGGTAATTCTCCCCTAAGCTGGGCCAGCGAACACCTGCGTCCGGGGGCCATTCTGGCGTTACTTGCATTTGGCGAACACCGAATAGGTGAGGCTCACAAGATCAAAAATGTAAGCGACCATGGCCACGGTTGGGGAAATGCCATGGACTGGAATCTTTTGGGGGATTATCTGCCGGAAGAACCAGATCCTGCCTCTGGCAATTGATCATACCCACAAAGGCTCGTTAAGATCAAAAAAACTGATCATATCCATTGCTGATCATGCACCGTTTTCTCGTGTTCAACCTCTCCGGTATGCCTGGTATCCGCCGGTTCAAACAGAAGTACCCATACCTCTTCGCCATTTTCGGTCCTTGGGTTATGCTCCACTCCTCTGGGCACAATGATCATCTCCCCTTCCCTTACTTTTTCAACCTTGTCCCTGAATTCCATGATCAGTGTTCCCTTGAATACGAGGAACAGCTCATCTTCATTTTCATGACTGTGCCAGACAAAACTATCCTTGAGCCTGGCCAGCTTTACCTGCTGCCCGTTCAACTCCCCTATGATCTTCGGTGTCCAGTGCTCGCTGAATTTCTCAAATTTTTCGAAAATGTTAATAGCATTCATGTCTCTGTTCATTAATTCTACTTCAGAAGGAGAACCTGGACCGGAATGTCTCGATCTCCTCCTTGAAGGTCTGATCATCCCCTATTCCCAGCCGCTCTTTCAATACATCGCTTGGTTTCACCTTCAACTCCCGTAATTTCAAATGCTGATTGACGAAAATGAACTCAAGATCCGGAATAAGCTGTTTCAGTGCATCTACGATATCCAGCACCTGCAGATCGCGGTCCACAAGATTGTAAATACCGGAATCCAGCCGGGTATCAAGGATCCTCTCCAGCGCCCGGGCCACATGATCTATGTGAATGAATGACCGGTGCTGCTTGCCATCTCCGTGTATGGTGAGCCGCTTGTTGAAATGGGCTTCGAAGACGAACTTGTTGATCACAGCATCAAAGCGCATACTACGGCTGTATCCGTATACATTGCCGCAACGGAAAATATAGGTCTCCATACGGTCTTTAAGACGGCTGACATGGTCTTCCGCCCTTAGCTTGGAAATACCATAAAATGTCTTCGGATTGGGTTGTACGCCTTCATCCACCGATTCCCGGGAAGAGCCGTAAACCCCTGTACTGCTGGTAAAAATGATTTTTTTCACACTGCTTTCCTCTATGGCATAGACCAGCTCAGCCGTGCCCCAGTGATTCACCTGCTCATAGAAATGTGGATCCGTATTCGCAAAAGGCGTAGTCACCTTGGCAGCAAGATGATATACCACCTCAACATCCTTCAGCACCTTTTTAAGGTGCCGTGAATCCAGCAATTCGCCGGGCTCAAACCTTACCTTTTCAGCATTGGGAAAGGTATGACCAATGAACAGATTGTAATTTGTCCGGCTCAGATTGTCATAGACCACGATCTCATCGACATCTTCCCTGGTGACCAGCAGCTTGGTAAGTTCAGTACCTATGTACCCGCCGCCACCCGTGATCAGAATTTTCATATATAATTAAGTTAGTCTTGGGCAAAGAGTGGTTAATCCAGTGTTCATGCAATGACAAAGCCGGCAACCAGCAACTTAAAGTCAACAAACCGATGACCTGAACTACCAACCGCAAAAAATCAACCTATTTCCCCGCAAGGTCCGTATGCAATCCACATTCTACCTTGTTCATACCAAACCAGCGGGCCTCCCGCTCCATCATGTCAGGGTCCACCTTTCTTGTGCAAGGCTCGCAGCCTACACTAAGATAGCCATTGGACTCCAGCGGATGTTTGGGCAGGTCAAATTCCTTCTGATAGTCATAGATCATTTTTGCTGTCCAGTCCAGCATAGGGTGGAACCGAACGCTATCATGGGGGGCTTCCTGTTCCACCTTCATGGCCTTGCGAACAGCACTCTGGTCACCTCGCACGCCATTGATCCATACGTCATACCGCATCAGGAGACTGTCAACAGGCTGTACCTTATTGAGATAGCAGCAATGGTCCGGATCAGAGGTAAACAGCAGTCGACCGTCAAGCCCGCGTTGCATGAACTTGGGAACATCTGACTTCAGATCGGTGACTTCCAGTCCAAACAATTCAGCAATATGATCCTTAAACTGCACGGTTTCAGGGAAGTGATATCCCGTGTTAATGAAAACCACAGGTATATTCCGGTCTATTCTACTTAGTATATGCAGCAGGACCAGGCTGTGCGATTGAAATGAGGAAGTAGTGAAAAGTCTCTTCCCTGCATCCCTGTATTCTTCGATCTGCTTTTTGGTTTCTTCAAAAGTCATCTGCCTGATGTTGAACGACGCCCCAAAGTTATTTAATTCGTACCCATAAAGAAATAAATTTGGAATGGTTGTCGGGACATGGACCTTTGCTGCCTTCGCTTCCCTGAACAATAACCGAAGTTGCATGAAACTACTTGCTACTTTGTATCTGTGCCGACTCTCCTGACCTGTTTGAATTATTCACAAAAACAATGTAGAAAAGGTCTGCAATGTAAAGATATTACCGGAACCCAGAAGACCTGAACATCCTCGGTCATGAAAAGAACGGGCGCCGACTGGCCCTGATCACACATGAAGGGACCGGGTGAGCAAACCCTGCAATTGCACGACAATAAGAAGGTTTTCCTTTACAAACGCCCTGAAAATGAGGCGTATTTACACGATCCAATGAAAGTCGGGATCAAAACTATGCTTTTAAATTTCAACAAAAAGAAATATATTACAAGTTGGATGACACCCGATCATATGCCAAGTCATAATAAGTTGTAAGCTTATAACTTACCCTCACAGCTTTATAAAAATAAGGAGATAAAATATAAAATCTGTATATCCCATCATGTCACCTAATCTGCGGACACTGTACCAATCCACATTGGAAAAGTACAGAAAGTTCAAAAAAAGACTTGACACAAGCCAGGCCAGCGGTCAGTTCGATCTCTACTCGACCCGGAGGCAAAACACTATGCTGCAACGCCTGGATAGGTTGTACAGGCGGCTCAGGGAACTACAAACACAGCTCAGGCTGGCAGCCGTAGGTGGTGTACTGGCACTTACATTGAATACAGCCGGGGCGCAACAGCTCGGGCCATTTGTTCCTAATGAAGGCAACAACCCCCTAAGAGCACCTATTGTCGATAATGACATTAAACCTGTATTGGTAGACATAGATGGGGACGGTGACCTCGACCTGTTTTTTGGAGAAGGGAACGGTACAGTAAGATATTTTGAAAACAAAGGCACACCGGAAAAAGCAAAATTCAGGGAAAGGACAGGTAGTGACCACCCTTTGGAAATTGCCATTGTCGCTTCAAGTGCCGCGCCTGCTTTTTCTGATTTGGACGATGATGGAGATCTGGACTTTATTTTAGCACAACAATCGTACCTGGCGACAGTAAGATATTTTAGAAACAATGATAGTGATGATGGTGTTATCAACAAACCGGATTTCACTGAAATAAGCGGAACCGGTACACTTTTTGAGAATGTAGCATCTGGTGGTAATGATGCGCATCCCATTTATGTGGATATAGATAACGACGGAGACCTTGACTTATTTATAGGACACGACACTAACAGTATCAACAGTGACTATGATGCTTTGACTTTTTATGTTAATAACGGGTCGGTCAATTTACCATCATTTGTTCGCTCCTTCGCCTTACCCTCAGACCTTGGCAACCTAGTAGACGACTTCAGCAATACTCAACAAAACATAGCACCTGCGTTCGTGGATTTCGATGGTGACACTGACCCGGATCTCGTGGTTGGAAATGCCGCTGGAATACTAAGATATTTTGAAAATACAGGCTCACTTGGCAGCCCTGTTTTCACTGAAAGAGTTGGAGCCTCCAACCCTTTTAATGGCTTCAACCTTGGAGGAAATAGTGTTCCTACCTTTGCCGATATCGATAATGACGGTGATAAAGACGCCATAGTAGGCTCTCAATTCAATAATATCCGGTTATTTGAAAATATCGGAGGAACCTTTACTCTTGTAACTGGAGTGAATGATCCCTTCGACGGAGTAGATGTTGGTAACCATTCCAATCCTGAGTTCGTGGACCTCGATGCAGACGGCGACCTCGATGTCGTAATTGGCGGGAACCTTACATCTTCTCCGAACACAGGTTACATCCAGTACCACGAAAATACAGGTGACGGCTGTTTTGAAGAGAAACAAGGCACAGACAATCCTTTTAATTCGTTATTCGCAAATGTCAACCATCAGGTACCGGAATTCTCAGATCTCAACAACGACGGTGCGCCTGATCTGCTTCTGGGGCTCGAGGGGAATACATTCCTATATCTGAATACCGGAACAAACACCGATCCCTCCTTCGGGCCTTCCAGCACACCTCTTACACTACCGGGCAGTGTTTCCAGATTTGCTCCTACTTTTTCCAGGGTAGATGCGGATAATGATATAGATGTGGTATTGGGGCATTCGCAGATCACTTTTGAAAACCTGATCTATTACAGGAACACGGGCACAGTCAACAGTTTCAATTTTGATGAGGTGACTGTTAGCAGCCCTTTCGAGACGGAAAACATCAGTAACCTCCCCGTTCCGGAGTTTGTGGATATTGACCATGATGGTGACGAGGATATGTTTGTCGGTATTTCAGGAGGTACTTTCCGATTCTATGAAAAAACAGCTCCGGATACATTTCAGCGATTCCTGACCACCGGAAATCCCCTGGACGGACTGGATGCAGGGCGTGATGCCTCGCCGGCCTTTGCAGACATTGACCTGGACGGCGATCTGGACGCATTTGTAGGAACCGGAGACGGAACAATTGTTTACTTTGAAAATCAAAATGAACCACCAATAATTAACCGTTCGATCACCACTCTGATCAGTATAAATGAAAACAGTTCCATACAGATCGATAACAACCTGAGCGTAGAGGACGACACCAGCGATGATATCATTATGGCCGAGATCAGTATCGGTAATTTCGAATCTGGCTCAGACTTACTCACTTTCAACCCACTTGCAGGTATTTCAGGTAATTTCGATGCTTCCTCAGGAGTACTGAGTCTATCCGGCAGGGCTGTTATTTCGGACTATACAACGGTGTTGAGGTCAATCCGGTACAGTACTACCACCGATGATCCGGTAACTTCCAAAACGATCACCTTTAAGGCGTATGACTTTGACGCCACAGACCCCAATACCAATCCGCTTTCCGTGGTTAGTTACAATATAGAGATCCGGCCTGTTAATGACGCTCCTGTGCTCACGGTAAACCCATCTGCTCAGGTCAGTTATGTGGAAAACGATCCTGGTGTTCCTGTAGCGCCGGAACTGACCATTACCGATCCTGACCACAGTGTCTTGCAGCAGGCTACGATCACCATATCACAGAACTATAATCCGGCTCAGGACATACTGGAGTTTACAGATCAGAACGGGATCACCGGGGCGTTTGACAGCACAAATGGTGTACTGGTTCTTACAGGGGCTGATATCCCGCTTTCCGATTATCAAAGTGCACTGCGAAGTGTTACCTACAGGAACAATTCAGAGCAGCCCACTACGGAAATCCGCACCCTGACGTTCGTGGTCAACGACGGAGTGGACGATAGTCCTGTAGCTACAAAGGATCTCGAAGTCATACCGGTGAACGATCCGCCTGTGCTCACAGTAAACTCATCCGCTCAGGTCACTTATATAGAAAATGAGCCTGGCGTACCGGTAGCCCCCGAACTAACCATTACTGATCCTGACCACAGTGTTTTGCAGGAGGCCAGGATCACCATATCACAAAACCACGATCCGGATCAGGACATACTGGAGTTCACGGATCAAAATGGAATTACCGGGGCGTTTGACAGCCAAAATGGCGAGATGGTCCTTACAGGGGTTAATATCCCACTTTCTGATTATCAGAGTGCACTGCGAAGTGTTACCTACAGAAATAATTCAGAGCAACCTACTACGGAAATCCGCACCCTGACGTTTGTGGTCAATGATGGAGTAGATGATAGTCCTGTAGCTGTCAAGGGTCTGGAAGTTGTATCGGTGAACGTTCCGCCCGAGCTAAATTCCCCGAACAGCGGCACGGACCTGGAATACACATCCATATCCACCCCTCTGGTAGTGGATGAAAGTATAACCGTGGAGGACATAGATGATGATGACATGGAAAGCGCAGAGGTAAGCATTGGCAACTATGTAACGGGAGATGAACTGGATGCAACTTCAACCGGTTCAGTCAATTCAGATTTCAACACACTGACCGGTGTACTGACCCTGACAGGTACAGCTTCAAAGGACAACTACGAACAGATACTTCAGTCCGTGACCTTTACTTCCGACAATAGTTTCAGCACCCGAACCATAACCTTCGCGGTAAATGATGGAGAGGACAACAGCGTGCCATATACACGGGCCATAACGGGAAGGGAAGGTATTGAGGTATTCAACGCTCTTTCACCCAATGGCGATAACAAAAATCAATTCCTGGAGATTGCCGGTATAACCTCGCCCAACAGAGTGGAGATCTATAACCGATGGGGCGATCTGGTATTTGAAACCAATGACTACGATAACATCACCAATCGCTTTGAAGGGGACTCAGACGGTGGCAAGGAACTGCCATCGGGTACCTATTACTACAAAATAAAAGTGCAAAACGAGGAATACACCGGGTATCTGGTCATTAAAAGGTAATCCCAAAAGCGAAAAACTGAATCATTGAAGGTTCTAAAGGCATAAAAATGAAAAAACTCTACTTCCTGATCCTCATACTGATCTCCCAGATTGACATAGCAAACGCCCAGCAGGATCCCCTGTATGCACAGTACATCAATAATCCTATGGTCATCAATCCTGCCTACACAGGGATAAATAACCTGCTCAACGCCTCATTAAGCTACAGAAGGCAGTGGAGTGGCTTCAATGATGCCCCCACTACTACAGCTTTGAGCGCTCATTCTTCCTTTTTTGACAATAAGATAGGGGGAGGTTTGTTACTGGTACGCGATCAGTTGGGTTCCACGGTCAATACCCAGTTCAATGTTACCTACGCCTATAAAATAGAATTTACAGAACATACACTGTCCTTTGGATTGCAAACAGGTGTGCTGAACCTGAGGGAGGATAATAGTGAGCTTAATCCTAAAGACGCTGATGATGATGTTTTTACCAATGATCAGAATATTACCAAATTCAACTTCGGCGCCGGTGTGATCCTCAAGGGAGATGATTTCTTTCTGGGACTGTCCATACCAAGGCTGGTGAATAACCAGGAACAGTTCGGCACCCTCCAATCAGAAGTATACAAACGGCATTTGTACCTTTCCGGAGGTTACATTTATCATCTTGGTACCGGTCTGGCGCTGAAAATGGCCGGCCTGTTAAAATCAGTATCCGGCTCACCACTGTCCATGGACTACAACGCGGCCATTGTACTGAGGGATAAATATACATTTGGTGTACTGTCCAGAAACTTTCAGACCTACGGCCTGCTGGCACAGCTGAATATTAGCGACAATCTGCGCTTCGGCTATGTTTTCGAAGTACCTACCAACAAGTCCGTAGGAACGAGCTTTACCAGTCATGAACTTACCCTTACGGTTGATTTTGCCGTACTTGACTTTCACTTTTTGAACGAGCGGTATTTCTGATCGTCAAGTCCAATGATCATCATCGTTGTAAACGATGATGCCCGAGGGCTGCGTTTGTAACACAGGGTCCTGTTCCTTCAATTATCCGCTTGTGCATTAAGAATTGCCCACAAAATACGCCTTCATTGGTTGACATAAAAACCTCAACCTTACATACCAGACCTTAGCAATGCTGGGGAAAGGAAAAGGAGACAACTGGCGTTTTACTTTTTCCTGGGTTTTCTTTTTCTGCCGGTAGGCGGCCTCCCTGATCTTCTTCTTTTTCCGGGCTCGTAGCTGGGACCTTCACCTAGCTCAGCCGGCAGTTTAGCCTTGGGAACAGGACTTCCCAGCAGTTCTTCTATTTCGAGAAAGTTACGCTGATCCTTCTCATTGACAAAAGTGAAGGCCACGCCGGTAGAAGCGGCCCGGGCCGTACGTCCTATGCGGTGAATATAATCCTCACCATCGTTGGGTACATCATAATTCACCACCAGATCGATATCCTCCACATCAATTCCTCTGGACAATATATCCGTGGCAACGAGAATGTTCAGCTTCCTGTTCTTGAAATCCCGGAGCACATCTTCCCGCTCGGATTGCAGCAGGTCAGAATGGATCTCTTCGCAAACAAAATCAAGTCCTTTCAGCTCCCTGTTCAACTGTTTTGCACTGCTCTTTGTGCTACAGAAAATTATAACACTTTGCAGCTTCTTGGCCTGCAGGAGATACTTGGCCAGCGCTATTTTCTGAGTGTCATACACCACAAAAGCCGCCTGGAATATTCTTTCAGCAGGCTTTGAGACGGCAATTTTTACTTCCAGCGGGTCATTGAGTACCTTATCGGCCATCTTACGCATTTTGGGGGGCATAGTGGCAGAAAATAACAGATTCTGCCTTTTCTCTGGCAGGTAGGAGACTATTTTCATGAGATCATCGTGAAATCCCATATCCAGCATACGGTCCGCCTCATCCAGTATCAAATGCGTCAGCTGATCCAATTTCACATAACCCATATTCAGGTGGGCGATCAGCCTCCCCGGCGTACCAATGATCAGATCAACACCGCTGGTAAGCGCGGTTTTCTCTCTGGAAAATGATGAGCCATCACCACCTCCGAAAACAGCTATGGAACTCACTCCGGTAAAGTACGATAGTCCCTCCATCTGCTGATCTATCTGCACTGCCAGCTCACGTGTAGGCACGACGATAAGCCCTCTGGTACTACCATTGTGTTCAGAGCGCATTATCAGGTCTATTACCGGAAGTAAAAATGCGGCAGTCTTCCCCGTTCCGGTCTGGGCGGAGCCTATGATATCTTTTCCTTCTAGTATGGGAGGTATGGCCTGTGCTTGTATTGGGGTGGCTTCTTCATAGCCTATGGCATGTATCCCTGCGAGCAGCCGCTCGTCAAAACAGAAATCTTCGAACTTCAACGTATTCCTCTTCTCTTTTTTTGCTGCAATTTAACCAAAATTAAACAGAACTGAGTGACCATGCCTGACATAGATCACTTAACATTGCAACATATAAACAAAAAAATGATCAGCCAAATAATTTTTGATTGCGACGGGGTTTTGGTAGATACCGAAATCGTAGCTGCTGAAGTGATGATAGATATGCTCTCAGGTATGGGAATAAAGATGGATATAGAGCAATACATTGATGAGTTCACCGGAAAAACATTCTCCGACATCATAAAACATTTTGATATCACCCCGGAAACCGGCAAAAGCATCGAATCCATGGCCAGAGATTCGGAGCAGGCCATTTACAATAGCCTGAGGTCTGTTAACGGCATGCCAGAGCTCGTAAAATCGCTGAAACTGCCTGTGGCTGTAGCCTCCAACAGCAACATATGGCAGGTGGAAAAAGCGATCCGTTTTCTGGAGATAGAGAACATAGTGAATGGACACTACTTTTCTTCAGAAATGGTCGCTCACCCCAAACCTTTCCCTGATGTTTATCTTCTGGCAGCGGAACGCACCCGCCAGCTTCCTGAAAACTGTCTGGTAGTAGAGGACAGCTACAGTGGAGTAAAAGCCGCAAAAGACGCCGGCATGAACGTGATCGGCTTCTGTGGAGGTAGCCATATCAGGAATGGACATGCTATGCGGCTGCAGTCTCTTGGTGTGTCAGCGATCGCATTTAATGCGGAAGAGCTTGACAATGTGATATCCTCTCTACTTTGATTTTGCTTCTACATCACCTTCTACCACATCATGATACTTGGTGATATCAAAGGCAAATTTCATGACCTTATTAATACTACCATCCCGTCCCCGGATTATCGTATAGTTACCAGCCAGGTATTTGATCTCTCCTGATTTGGTTATTCTTTTGAACTCTCCCTTTCTGGCCATACCGGCACCAAGATCTTTCCAAAGCTGCTTGTAGTCATCTGAAGCCCGGTCTTCCCGGGGCACAAAAATTCTGTGATGCTCCCCAACTATCTCGTCCTTGGTATATCCCATCAGGTCAAGGAAATTGATGTTGGCATTAAGAATAGTGCCGTCAGCGTCAAACTCAATAACGGCTACTGCATCATTGATGGCATCCATCGTGTTCTCAGCTTCTGACTGGCCTCGTTGCATTTCTTCCTGGGTAGCCTGCAGCTCTTCCATGTTCTGTCTCATCTCCTCTTCCTGTGACCGCATTTGTTCCGTCATTTGCTGTGATTCCTGAAGAAGCTTCTGAGTTTTTGCGTTGATCTTCACAGATGATACGGTAGAGGCTATACTTTCTGCTATTTTCTCTACAAACTCTATTTCATAATCCTCAAACTCCTTAAAGGATGCAATCTCCACCACGCCGTAAATCTCCTCATTCACTTTAAGGGGCACGATGAGAATGCTCTTTGGATTAGCATCCCCAAGACCCGATGTTATTTTTATGTAATCATTTGGAACATCTGTGATATATACCTTGTCCTTCTCCTGCCATACCTGACCGGCAATACCTTCTCCCCTATGGATCTTCTGATCGACATATTTCTTTTTATCCCATGCATAGCATGCCAGTAGTGTCATGTAAGGGTCATCCTGGTCCGTATCTTCAATAATATAAAGTCCTCCCTGATTGGCCTCAAGATACTTCACCAGGTTACGGATGATATCATCGCTCAGCTTTTCCAGGTTATCATTATTGCTCCTGAGAATGTCCCCAAACTTCGCCAGCCCTTCGGTGGACCAGTTTCGTTTTTTGTCTTCCTCAGCAACGCTGGCCAGGTTATTTCTCATTTCAATGAGTGCATTACCCAGTACATCCTCTTCACTCAAAGGCTGGAACTCGGAATCATAACTTCCCTTTCCGATATTTTCAGCGAAGATGGTAGTAGATCTCAATCCCTGGATCAGGCTTTCCATGGCCTGGGCCATCTCACCGATCTCATCCTTATTGAATCTTTTACTCTGATCATCCACAAGCTCTCCCTTACCCAGCTTCACCACCACATTTTTGATGTAGTTAATGGGTCTGGTCATGGATCTGGCCATGAAGTAGGCGAACAATAGTCCAATGACCACTGTAATGAGCCCCAATATAATGGTAATGTTCCTCAGCCTGCCTGTCGAGGCGGTAAGTTCATTATCAGATTGCTCGGTAACATTTTCCTGGGTCTGGGCCACGTCATTCAGGCGGTTGATGATCGTGTTGGTCATGGGGATCACCTGACTTTCAATGGCATCTTCGGCGAGCAATTTGGTCAGCGGGTCCTCATAGTTCTCAAAGGTGACCAACTGATCCATAATGTCCTGTTCCACAGCCAGCAGTTTTTCAAATTCTGCAAATACCGAATCCAGTTCCTGCTTTTGACTGTCCAGTTCCCATGATTCCCTCAATTGGGTAAGATTATCCTTCAGCTGAGGATACTCGAAGTTATGAAGGTCTTTCAATGCTTCCTTGTCATCGGTATTGCTTTGTACATACACCCAGTTAATGACCAGCATTTTCGACCGGGTGACCAGTAGGATAAAGTCATTGATGATCTCCTGAGAAGGTCGTATAATCTCTCCCGACTTGTTAACGACGTCATCTATTTTATTGCCGTTGTAAAAAATGGTAGCAGCGTTCACCACGAATAAAATGATGAGTACCAGAAATCCTCCAAATATCTTGTTACCAATAGAAAACCTTATCTTGCGCATGTTCTGCTGTTATGATTTATTATTTATATAATTATTGCCAACCTGGTAAGCTCTGAAGAGACCTTTAAATTCTCCCGTTCCATCGCAGCCCTGTTTAATTCAAAGGCTAGTTTCCCTTCTCTTTCCACAAAATTTATATTACTACCTTCTTTTCCTTTTCCTTCACCTTCACTGATGATCAGAATATTTGAACCGCCAATCCGGCTGATCACCTCAGTGACCTGATCAGACATTTCATCAGATATAAACAGCATGTTCAGTCCTGAGGAACCGCTCAGGTCTGTAACCTCCCTGATCACAATTGGTTTATCTCCGGCTTTTTTTACTGAGGCCATCTTTTCCAAATGCTCCGTAACCGGTGACTCGCCATACACACCTATGACAAATTCCGTCCCTTTCTGCTCAGGCCACTGAACATATTTGATAAAACTGTACATGTAAACGGAATGAAGTTGATAGTTCTGACTCCTGCAAGGCACCAACCAAACACACATAAACAGGACTAAAAATAGCTTCCTCATACATCCAAATTTAATGAAATTAACATTTCCCGGGTGCGGAAAGCATTTCATTCGAATCCAATTTCAAAAAATAACCCCAAAATAGCAATTTATCCGTCAATATCACTCTTTTGATAAAAGAACTCCATCAAAATTGTCTGACATTCGACATTCTTCCGGCAATGATAACCTTAACATAAACCTTATTCTGTAAAATCAGTTTAAATCATTATGGACAAAAGCATATATATGATAAATGCACGATTAAAATGCGGGCTTATCTTAGCGTTGAGTCTGATAATATTTTCATGTAGTAAAAGCCAGGAACCAAAAAAAACCATAGTAAAGGACATGAGCGATAAAATTGTCAAGTCGGAAAGTGACTGGAAAAAAGAGCTGAGTACTGAAGAATATCATATTTTAAGGGAAAAAGGCACGGAGAGGGCTTTTACAGGGGAGTTCTGGAACAACCACGATGAAGGCACCTACTACTGTGCGGGCTGTCATCAGAAATTGTTCAGTTCTGCCACAAAATTTGAGTCAGGCAGCGGATGGCCCAGCTTTTATGAGCCTATTGATGAGGAAAACGTAGAGGTGGAAAAGGATACCAGCTTCGGCATGGTAAGGGAAGAAGTACTTTGCTCAAAATGTGGGGGGCATTTGGGTCATGTTTTTCCTGACGGTCCGGAACCTACCGGCCTGAGATATTGCATCAACTCCGTGGCGTTGGATTTTGAGAAGGAACAATAGCTAAAAGTTCTATGTTCAGGGTTCAAAGTTTTATGTTGCGGCTAAACTTTGAGCGCTGAACTTTCAACATTGCATTTTCTTACCTTAATTTGGCGGCGAAATTGGTCGTCCGATTATGGTGAAATACGATATTGTTGTCATTGGGGCCGGAATAGTGGGGCTGGCCACTGCCCTGAAAATAAAGGAAAAGGCGCCCTCGCTCAGGCTGCTGGTGCTGGACAAGGAAGGGGAAATAGCTGCACACCAGACCGGCCACAACAGCGGTGTGATCCATTCAGGACTTTACTATAAACCCGGCAGCCTAAAAGCCATTAACTGCATCAGAGGATATGGTATGCTGGTGGAATTCAGCAGGGAGCATGGGATACCCTTTGAGCTTTGCGGCAAGGTGGTCGTAGCTACATCAGAAGCTGAAAGACCACTTTTACACAATTTACTAAAAAGAGGCACTGAAAATGGCCTGAAAAACCTTAAGCTCATAGGTAGAGAAGAATTAAGGGAACACGAACCTCATGTCAGCGGCCTGGAAGCCATTTTCGTACCGCAAACCGGGATCATCGACTATACTGAGGTAGCCCGTAAATATGCAGAGATCATTGAGTCTGCGGAAGGAGAAATAGCCCTGAATGAAAAGGTGCTGGATATAAAACCCAACACCACAGGCAGCACGGTAGTGACTGCCAAAAGATCCTGTGAGACAAAACTTGTGATCAATTGCTCCGGCTTGTATTCTGATAAGATCGCCCGGTTGACGGAGCAGAAAATGGATGTGAAGATCATTCCATTCAGAGGCGAATATTATGAGCTTGTACCTGAAAAGCAGCATCTTGTTAAAAACCTGATCTATCCGGTGCCGGATCCTAATTTCCCGTTTTTGGGTGTCCACTTCACCAGAATGATAAAGGGGGGTGTAGAAGCAGGTCCCAATGCCGTACTGGCCTTCAGACGCGAAGGTTACCGTAAAAGCGATGTACACCTCCCGGAGCTGGCCGAATCCCTCGCATGGCCGGGATTTCGTAAGGTGGCCTACAGGTACTGGCAAACAGGCCTGGGTGAAATGTACCGGTCTTTTTCAAAATCCGCCTTTACCAGGGCCTTGCAAAGACTTATGCCTGACCTGAAGGAAGATGACCTGAAAGCAGGCGGATCAGGAGTACGTGCACAGGCCTGTGACCGCACAGGAGGGCTCATCGACGATTTTCTGATCCTGGAAAATGCTTCTGTTATCAATGTTTGCAATGCACCATCTCCAGCCGCTACTTCATCCCTGTCGATAGGTGATACAGTCGCAGAGCTGACGCTGAAGAGGTTTTAAAGAAACCAGAATAGAACCATCAGCAATACAATGATGAACAGCAACAGCCTTATCCTTAGCTTTTTCAGTGCCTGATTATTTTTAGCCTCCATTTTTCACACAGTTTACAGGGTCATTGGGGATAGGCTGACAAATGCAACAATGCCTTGTGATGAGGCAGGTGTGTTTTAACGGACTTACGCTTCCAACGGAATGATTATCTTAAAGGTGGTACCCTTGTTTATCCTGCTTTGAAATGAAATATTTCCGCTCAGCTTTTCCACTGCACTTTTAACAATATACAGGCCAAGGCCGGAGCCAGATACTTCATCATTGGCCCGGAAAAACATGTCATAGATCTGATCATGGAACTGCGGATCAATACCTACGCCATTGTCAGATACCTCAAGTAAAATACGATTATTGTTCATCCTTTTCACATCAATATTCACATAGGACGGAATATTGGACCGTGAATACTTAATGGCATTCTCGAGCAGGTTCTGCAGGATAGTATTCCAAAGGCTTTGGTCTGAATTCACAGGTTTATCGATATCAATACATTTAATGATGTCAATATCGTCGGCATTGGGCATATACTTCAATGCCTCAATACAGTCATCAGTGATGGATAAGAAATCGACGGGCTCTTTTTTCAGGCTTTGTTCCTTTATCCTCGTCAGGTCGATCAGACTAAGTACTATATTATTGAGCCTTAGGATCTGCTGGTTATAAAGCTCGATGTAGTTGAGCGCATGCTGATCTTCCAGCTCCATGGAAGCCAGATTGTAAAGCCCCATCAATGAAGCTATGGGTCCGCGAAGATCATGTGAAACCTTGTATACAAAGTTGTCAAGCTCCCGGTTTTTCCTTATCAAGGATTTTTCAACTTTCTTAAGATGAGTGATATCCCGGTAAATGATGGAGACAAACTCAAGCTGTCCTGCTTCATCCTTATGCGGAATGATCACCTGAGATACCGGGAGCCGAGTCTTATCCGGTCGCACCAGCGTATTTTCCCCGGACCAGATGCCATGCTTTAACGCCTGACGTAGTCCTGCACTGCTGATCCTTGAGGCGGACAGAAAGCTGGAAGGCACCTCAGTAAGTTTAGCGTCATCACTCAGACCGAAAAATCGTAAAGCGGTCGTGTTGAGATATATCAGTTTTTCATTTTTATCGAGTATCACCACCAGATCAGAGGTGGACTCAATGATCTTGGACAGTCTGTTTTTTTCATTCTCAGACCTTTTTAGCTCCCCAAGATCCTGAACGGTACCATAATACTTGAACGGATGCCCCTTTTCGTCAAGATATGCTTTAAAGGTGAACCGAAGCTTTGTATTTCGGTTGGGCGAAACCAGAAAATGACCTACCTCTGTTTCCGTGCTGAGATTGCCGGTGAGCTTTTCAATCTGTTTGAACTGACTTCTTACCTTACTGTTCATCAGTTTCTTCAACTCATTGATATGGATATGGCCATTGAAGGAGGCGGAGGATCCGGTAATTCTTTGTACTATGGATGGTGCAATGCTCAGGTATCCGCTGGCAAGGTCAAACTCCCAGAAAAGCATACCTGTTTCTTCGGACATCGATCCGAACCTGGAAAAGGTGACACCACCCTCTGCCAGTGACCCCTGATACCTTGCCAGTTCAATATTCTTTCTGCGCATTTCGGTGAGGTCCTGAAAGACTCCATTGCAGGCAGTCAGTTGTCCTTCAGCATCTCTCTGACACATGGCCAGCGACAGCAGGCTCATTACCTCTCCCCTGTCATTTTTGATCCTGTATTCAAACGTATGTCTCTCCGAGGTACTGCTCTTCACCTCTTCGCAGAAGTTCAAAAAGATCGTTTTGTCCTCAAGAATAACGAACCGGTCAAAATACTCCTCCTGTGTTAGTTTTAATCCCTTATCATCCTCAGCATTGATCCCGAGAAGCTCACAGGTCTCAGGCGGGAAGTAGAGAACGTTGGAGATATGGTCAAACCTCCAAAGACCTAATTTACCTATGTCCAGGATCTCCTGCAGGCTACGTTGCGTCACCCGAAAAAGAGATTCTATACTGCCGAACCGTATTAGTTCACTTCTGAGGTGACTATTCTTTAAAATCAGGTTTTTAATGGTCTGATTCGTAAATGACTCTATATTATGACCTGCCAGTTCCAGAGCAGGATCTACCAGGCCATCGTCCATTTCCACTAACCCCCATACAGTAAAGTAGATAGGTTCCTCATTGAATATGGCAAAGGGTGTAACCCGCAGGTGAAAACATTTGATGCGATTGCTGGCTGTTTTACAGAAGGCGTAGATCCTGTTGTGTCCTTCCTTACGGGCGAGAGCGAGCATGGAAGACAGATCGCCATTCTCAGAAGGGTATTCACTGTAAGCGCGGATGATCATATCGGTTAGCAGTTTTCCGCGCAGAAATTCCCCCTCATTCAACTCCAGCAGATCGGCAGCAGACTTGTTGTGATCCAGTATGACTCTGTCATTGATTACAAGTACAGGTCTTTTGGTTTCATTGAAGGCTTTGTTGTAATCAATATGGTTCGAAAAAAAAGTTGCCATTCACAAGCTTAAAAAGTAAGGCGACCTCTCAGCCGCCTTACAATCATCAACCTTTGATTGCACAAAAGTCAACCTAAACCTGAAATCAAATTTAGCCGGCTATTTCGTGGGGAAATAGGAATTATGTACCAAAGAGTGGTAAATTGGTAACCCGTACAGCTCCAAAACCCTCTACAATTGGTCTACATTAGCTCTTATTTGGAGACAACATGAAAAAAATACCGTAAATCGGGGGATATGCTCCGAGCAGCAGTAAATTGCAACCTTTTAGTGGTCATTCCCATGCAGAACAGCAGTTGAGTTAATATTCTTTAACTCAGGTGGGCATCTGTATCTTTTACCGCTTTGTTGGCCACTTCCGAGGGTGTAAACTTAAAGTAGGCTTTAAAACACTTGGTAAAATAAGAGGGGTCAGTAAATCCTACCTGATAGGCTACCTCGGAAATGTTGATATCGTCTGCCTTCTGGAAGATGTCCAGTGCCCTTTTCATACGCATGGCCCGGATAAACTCTCCTGCTGACTGCCCGGTCAGAGCCTTAAGCTTACGGTGAAGCTGCATCCGGCTCATTCCCATCTGACGCTGAAACTCTGTGACATTGAACTGATGATCGGAAATATGCTCTTCAACGATCCCGGATACTCTCAGTAGAAATTCTTCTTCACGGTTTTCAACGATCGCCTCACTGGGCTCGGTTAATATTTCCTTTCTCAGTCTCGACCGGATTTTTACCCTCTGCCCTATCAGGTTGGAGATCCTGAGCTCCAGTTCATTCATATCGAACGGTTTGCTCACGTATTCGTCAGCGCCAACGTTCAATCCCTCCATGCGCGACTCGTCATCTGCCCTTGCAGTAAGCATGATCACCGGAATATGACTGGTCTGTTCATTTTGCTTTATCCTTTCAGTAAACTGCATACCATCCATTTTAGGCATCATTACATCCGTAACAATGATATCCGGGATAAGCTCAAATGCCAGTTGCTCACCTTCCTGGCCATCAGCAGCTATTAATATATCATATTTATCCGAAAGGCATTCCCTTATATAATTCCGTAGTTCGGCATTGTCTTCCACCACCAGTATCAGGTGCCGGTTTTCATTTCTTACCCCGGTCAGGTCGCGCACCAGTTCATGGCTCACTGACTCATTGGTATCAGCGCCTGCAGATAACGGATTCAACAGTTCTATGGGTATTTCAACAGTAAAGGCTGAACCTCTGCCCTGCTCACTTTCCACATTGATGGTGCCATTGTGCAGGTCAATCAGCTCTTTTGTTAAGGCGAGACCGATGCCACTTCCTTCGTTCTCCTTTGTAGTGGATGAATCAACCTGGTAGAACCGGTCAAACAGCTTTTTCAGACTCTGACGCGGAATACCTGAACCGGTGTCGGTAATGGATACCTTGAGCATGTGAGTGTTGTGGTCAGAAGCAAAACTTATAGCCGCTTTCATGGAAACCTCTCCGCCCTTTGGCGTGAATTTAAAGGCATTGGACAATAGATTATACACTATTTTTTCAAGCTTCTCCTCATCAAAATACACCTGTGCCTTTTCTGTAACATCAAAGCTGAAGTCAATTGACTCCTTCTCGGCCAGTTCTGAAAATGATTTGGCGATCCTCCTGAAAAAATGACCTATATCACCAATATCCACCTTCAGTTTCATTTTACCAGCCTCCAGTTTGGCAAGGTCCAGCAACTGATTGATAAGGTCCAGCAGACGTTTGGCATTCCTTCTCATAAGGTCCAAATCCTGCCGTTCCTTCTCATCGATATGCTCATCCCTTGCCAGCTTTCTTTCCAAAGGGCCAAGAATTAGGGTAAGAGGTGTACGAAATTCATGGGATACATTGGCAAAGAACCGGGACTTCAGTTTATCCATTTCCCGTAATTTTTCTGCCTGGATGGCCAGTTGTTTGGCCTGCAGGGATAGTTCGCGGGTTTGGTTCTTGATCTCTTCGGTCCGGTCTTCCACGGCTCTTTCCAGTCGCTCCTTATCCCTTGTCAGTTGATGTGAACGCCACTTGACGATCAGGAAGATCCCAAAGCCGACCAGGCATGTGTACAGGGAGTAGGCCCACCAGCTTCTGTACCATGGCGGCAATACCGTAAAATGGTAAAGGGTTTCATTGGTTACATTGCCATAGGCATCCCTTGCCTTTACTTTAAACGTGTAATTCCCTTCCCAAAGGTTGTTGTAACCCACGGAGTTATTACGGGTCCAGTCAGACCAATATTCGTCAAAGCCATCAAGCCGGTACTGGTATTCATTATTCTCAAGGTAATCATAGGAGGGGATACTGAAGTTAAAGCCCAGAGAGTTTTGTTGAAAGGTAAGGGGTTCACCCTTCCCGGAGCCTGCACCGTTGCTCACACCCTTGTGCCGAACCTGGGTGATCAGTACCTCCGGAGCAGTTTGGGTCAGGGGAATACTCTTGTCATACCTTATTAGCCCTGAGGGTCCGCCAAACCATACGATGTCACCTTCAGAATAGATATCATTAAAGGTGCTTTTGCATAATTCAAGCAGTTTCGTGTTTTGCCAGTGATAATCCCCGTTTTCAAAAACACCATATTCAAATACCCCGGCATTATCAGAATATATCCAGATATTCCCATTCTGTTCTTCTTTCAGACCGGCTACACGCATGTCCAGCTTTTTGTTGTTCAGGTATTCTACCTGATACATGATATCCTCACATTTCCACAAAGCACCTTGTGAAACTACATACGTACCGGTTTGGGTGGTATAAATACGGCTGCGCGAGATCTCAAGACCCGGGGGCAGTTCCAACCTGCGTATTCCTTCGAAGGACAGCGTATCGTTATGAATCTTCCTGCCGGATACCTGAAACAGCCCCCCTGCTCCCGCAATCCAGATATTGCCGCTATCATCCTCAGCCAGTGCATAAACCTCCCCGAATTTTTCAACATCCCTGACCTTCAACCATTTCACCTCTTTATCACCTATTTTCATAGCCATCAGGCCTCTGAAGCCGCCTGCCACTACCAGATTGGGAGTAAACCTTGAGCTGACCATATCCATGATATTGACAAAAGCTGAGGTGATCGGCTTCAGGCTGGTGTGATGTAAAACATAAAAACTGTAAGGACCTCCTATCAGTAGCTTGTCACCGGCGCGTATCATGGCCGAACAGCCCACCTTTACTTCTTCCATGCGCCTGAATGTGGGGTGGACCCCTCCCTCAAGGCGAAAGAGACCTGTAGAGGTGCCTACATAAAGTTTTTCTTCATAGCGGGCAATCTTCTGCACAGATCCATCAATGCCAAGGTCATTGGACATAAACGAAACACCACTGTTTATTTCTATCCTTGCTATTCCGTTCATGGTCAGGACCCACAGTCCGTCCTGATTGTCCACAAACAATTGCAGGGTTTCATTGGTAGGAAGGCCATTGGAGGTATTAAAATGATTGAGAATACGGCCTTTTTTGTTGAGAACAAAAACACCATTTTTTCTGGTAGCTATGGCATATTTGTCAGTCCCGATCTTTTGAGCTGAATATACCTGACTCTTTCCCAGTAGTGTATCGGCGTCGTTCGTAAAGGGTGTCACCTCAACCCCGTCAAACAACAGTAATCCTTTAAAAAGGTCTGCTACAAGTATCCGCTGTTCATCAAACTGCATTATTCCACGGACGATATAGTCGGCCAGTTTATCTCCGTTATCCAGCGGCTGGAACCTACCATCGTAGTAGCTTTGCAGGCCTTTTCTGAATTGCCACAAATAGATCTTCTGATCCGTTTCGAATGAAAAAAAACCTCCAGCATCTGCTTTGATTGATTCGCCAGGCTTATCATGAATGAAAACCAAAACGCGGAGCTCAGTAACAAAATAGACCCTGTCATCCCTGAAGTGAATGGCGCTAACAAGTCTGAATTTATCCTTCTGATGATTTATGCTGTCCGACAGGGAAGTATACTGATAATCTCCTGAAGGGGTGACACTCAGATAACCGAACTCCTTCTGTCCACCCACATAAATTCGTCCATCAGAACGAACCTTTATGCAATGAGCCGGAAGCTTTCCAGGAAGCTCTATAATCTGCCATTGGGAACCGTCAAAGATCAAAACACCATTTTCATTGGCAATATAGATCACCCCATCCTCTCCCTGATCAATATCCGTACTTTTTGAATGGCCATTATATTCACCAGGTGTAAAGACTTTAATATGCGGAACACCCATCTCGGATCTGCCGGGCGGCACGCTGTAGAGATAACCAAAGCTCAGCAGCAGCCAACTAAGTAGTATACAGGATTTTGGGATCATTATACCTTTCTGGATCAATGTAAAAGTATAACAAATGTAACGTTTCCTGCGGCTGCAGGTTTGAAATTGCATCCCAACTACTGGTAGTTATGTAACACATCATAGCGTATCACCAGTCCCGGCAATAATTTTTATCCCATTTTATGGAACCTGAACAGGCACCGGCCCGTTTAAATACATATGAGTTACAATTATCCTATATTCGTCTGTTGTTGTACTTGTTACATAGATTAGGCGAAAGGTCATTGTAATAGATTTAGGTTATTGAAAAAAGTCTGGGCCTTTCCATTCGGGAAGGCCTTTTTTAGTCTCCCCGGATCCGGACAGGTCTTTTTTGGATCATGATTACAACAGCATCAACACTCCGGCAAGAGATTGAAAACATAGGAAGCTTCATTGGAAATACTCCCCTTTTTCCTCTGAGCAGCCTCACCATGAAAACAAGCGTAAAGCTTTTCGCAAAACTCGAATGGCAGCAGTTTGGCGGAAGTGTAAAAGCACGGCCTGCTTTCAACATTTTCAAAAATGCAGTTGAAAAGGGTCTTCTTTCCGAGGATAAAACACTTTTGGACGCATCCAGTGGAAATACAGCTATTGCCTACGCTTCCATTGGAGCAGCGCTAAATATACCCGTAACCATTTGCCTTCCCGCCAATGCTTCCCACGAAAGGAAAGATATGCTAAGGGCACTCGGTGCCGCGATCATTCTCACTTCGGAGTTTGGTTCCACTGATGAGGCTCAGGAGACTGCTCTTGAATTGTACCGGTCCGACCCGGAAAAATATTTTTATGCGGATCAGTACAACAATTCCGATAACTGGAAGGCTCACTATCACGGAACCGCCGAGGAGATCATTGAACAAACGGAAGGTCAGATCACACATTTTGTGACGGGGCTTGGCACCACAGGCAGCTTCACGGGCATTGGAAAAAAACTGAAGGAACGCATCCCGGAAATAGAATTGATCGCGTTGCAGCCCGACTCCGCTCTTCACGGAATGGAAGGCTGGAAACACCCCGAGACCGCCCGGGTACCGGGTATTTTTCAACGTGACCTCGCCGATCATTACCTGGAAATTGATTCCGACGAGGCCATGAACATGCTTAAGCTCTGCGCACGAAAACAAGGACTGATGATCAGCCCCTCTGCCGCAGCCAACCTGACCGGAGCTCTCAAAATAGCTGAAAAAATCGACCAGGGTGTAGTGGTCACTTTATTCCCGGACAATGCCGAAAAGTATTCCGACGTACTAAAAAGCCTTTTCGCCAATGACTGATATGGTCAAAAGCATAGAGATCAGTTCTTCAGCATGGAACGTAATGAAGGCAGATGCTGAATCCCGCTTTCCCAATGAATGTTGTGGCTTTTTCTATGGCATGGAAGGAAGCATCAGAAAAGTGGATCGTGTACTGGTTGTAAAAAACAGCAAAAAAGGTGACCAGCGAAGGAGATTTGAAATATCGCCTGAAGATTACCTCAAAGCGGAATTGTATGCCGTGCAGCATGATACTGATCTTTTGGGAGTGTATCATTCCCATCCCAATCACCCGGCCAAACCTTCCACACATGACCTGGCACAGGCGGCACCTGTCTTTTCCTATATTATAATAAGTGTGGTAAACGGAAAAGTGGATGAGATCACTTCATGGCAGTTGAACGACCAGTCAGTATTTGACAAAGAAGAAATAACGATAAGTAAATAAATTTCAAAATGGCAAAAGTAATTATCCCAACTCCGCTGCGTAAATTTACCGGAAATCAACGGTCACTGGCAACCAGTGGTGTCACAGTAAAAGAAGCTATAACCGATGTAGCCTCCAGTTTTCCAGATCTGCAAAAGCATCTGTTCGATACGAACGGAAACATCAGGGATTTCGTAAGGATCTATGTGGGTGAAGAAGACATCAAGGTACTCGACAACGAGTCCACGAGACTATCCGAAGATAGTGTGGTCAGCATTATACCGGCCATTGCCGGGGGATCAGACAAAAACCTACAGCAGTGATAAATTTCAGTAAAGCCGAGCTGGAAAGATACAGCCGGCATCTCATTATACCGGACTTCAATATTGAGGGCCAGCGCAGGCTCAAGGAAGCCCGGGTACTCGTCGTAGGCACCGGTGGGCTTGGCGCTCCCCTGCTGCAGTATCTAACGGCTGCGGGAGTCGGAACCATAGGCATCGTGGATTTTGATATAGTGGATGAATCCAATCTGCAGCGGCAGGTATTGTTTTCAGTGAATGATGTGGGCTCTTCCAAAGTGGAAGCGGCCGTAAAACGGCTCAGAGCGCTGAACCCCCATGTTCAGTTCAATATCCACAATGTTCGACTTACTTCAGAAAACGCTTTGAACATCCTGCGGAATTACGATGTAGTAGCCGATGGTACTGACAACTTTCCGACACGCTATTTGGTCAATGACGCATGTGTAATTCTGGATAAGCCGAATGTCTATGCCTCCATTTTCCGTTTTGATGGTCAGGTATCTGTTTTCAACTATGTGAATGAAGATGGTGAACGTGGACCCAACTACCGGGACCTCTTTCCGGCCCCTCCTCCTCCCGGACTGGTACCCAGTTGCGCCGAAGGGGGTGTGATAGGGGTCTTGCCAGGGATAATAGGTAGCCTGCAGGCCAATGAGGTTATCAAGGTTATCACCGGTATAGGAGACCCTCTGACGGGCCGGTTATTCCTTTTTGACGCCCTTACGTTTGAAACCAGAACCGTCCGGCTGGTGAAGGACCCGGACCAAAAGCCAATCACTGCACTGATAGACTATGAGATCTTCTGTGGTATGAATGGCGAAGAAAGCGAGGAGGATCCTGTGAAGGAAGTGACTGTATCAGAGCTGGCGGCCCTGCAAAAGGAAAGCAACAGCTTCCAACTGATCGATGTCCGTGAACCTTACGAATTTGAAATTGCGCAAATTGGAGGCACACTTATTCCTTTGGACCAGATTGAGGAGCATGTAAATGACATCTCATCTGATAAAAAGGTGATCATACACTGCCGTAGTGGAGTAAGAAGCGCACGCGCCATTCGCACCCTCGAGAAAAAGTACGGCTTCAACAATCTCTACAACCTGAAGGGAGGCATACTGGCCTATGCGGAAGAAATAGATGATAGTTTGGCGAGATATTGAGGAATTCACCGATCGGTTTCCCAAACAGACCGGTTGGCTCTACATAGAATTGATTATATTTGAAAAAAGCTGAAAAAATGTCAAAATTCACAATAACGGTGGATGACGCTCAAATAGAGAGATTTATTCTTAACATGTTAAGTCTTTTGAAGAATAATCCCGGAATAAATTTCAGGAAAGAAGGAAATAACTTCGTGATTACCACTGATGTTGAAAAAGAAAATCTGATGCTGGCCGGTGAGCCTTTGACATGGGAGGAACTAGTGGCAGACATCACTAAATCGGAGGAACAATATCAAAAGGGCGAATTCCTTACTTCACAGGAATTAAAGGACAATGCCAAAAGCTGGTAGAACTGTTTACCAGACTGTCTGGAATAAAACCCCTCAAAAGAGACTTAAGCAGATACACGATTATATCAAGTACAAAAAACTTGAACCATTGAGCGCTGAGCGATTGACAAATGAACTAATCAGCTTTGGTGATAAGCTATGTATTTCACCCGGCAGTCGCCTGATCATTAAAGAACTTTCAAATGACCGGTTTACATACAGAACTGCAACGTATAAAAAAGTATATCGATTCATTTTCAGGATCAATGAAAAGCGTAGGCAAGTAATAATTACCAACCTGTTTCACAATAAAAGAGACCCTGCCAGATTAAGGAAATATTAAGGCTTTCCAATTAATTGAAGCTACAAAGTCAAAGCCCGGGACGTACCTGCTCTCCATAATACAGGTCGTCAGCTTCACCATCCTGATCCCAGTCAATATAACCGGTGAACGAAGCGGTGTCGTTCCTGATCTTAAGATGGTAGGCATTCAAAACTCCATGCTCCTCCATGTATAAAGAATCCTTGTCCAACCACCATACACCGGTACTTGTCATAAACAGTGAATCGCCCAGATTACGATACTCCGATATGAATGTACTGTCATCCTTCAGCGTGGTGAGAATGGGTTTGATCTGAAGGATCTCCTCCCACTTTCCGGGAGGAATATCAACCACGGAATCGACATCAGCATTTATGGTGACCTTCATGGAAATATTGACCCATTGCCCTTCCGGCGAAGGCATATCTTCCTCTTCTACAGGTGAAGTGGAAGACTCTCCGGCCTCACGGGTACTACAGGCGGCAAGAACTAAAAAAACAAGAAGATAAATCGCTTTTTTCATACTATTAAGTTGTTACTTGGTTATTGAGTTACTAAGGTGTTCTGCAGCCACACGGTTCGTCTGTGTTAGTGAACCTTTGATTAGCTGGCGGCCGGAATGATAATACTGAATTCACTGCCCTGTCCTCTTTGACTGGTCACCATCAGTTCACCCTTGTTTTCAGCAATAAGCTCACGGGATAGCGCCAAACCCAGGCCCGTTCCCTTTTCATTGGCTGTACCGCTTCTTATCCTGTCCTTTGATAAGCTAAACAGGTTTTCCATCATTTCCTTTTGCATACCTATGCCTGAATCTCTAATGGACATTCTTACATGTCCATCCTCTGCCATGGTTCTGATGTATATTCTACTGTCCGGGTGGGAAAACTTGATCCCGTTGGACAGCAGATTGCGTATAACGGTATGCAACGAATTATAATCAGCAAAGCCAAACACCTGCGGTTCAGATTCGGTCACGATCTCGATCTTTTTGCTCTCAGCCGTTAGTTGGTACAGTTCCACAACATTCCGAACCAGATCATTCATATCGATCCGCTCAAATTTCAGATCGTGCTTGCCGGTGCGGCTCATGGACCACTTCAGCAGATCATCTATCAGATGCGTCAGTTTTTCCAATGAATGATTGATCCTACCGGCATAGGTTCGTATTTCTTCCATGCTCAACAGGGTCGTTGGCGACATCAGCAGGGATGAAAATCCCTTGAGTGTATTCAGTGGACTTTTGATGTCATGTGACAGGATCGAAAAAAAGCGGTCCTTATCTCTATTTAATGCCATCAGAGCATCCTTTTTCTTCTTATTGGCAGAATAGGCGCTGTACAGCAGCACCAGACTGAGAGACAACAGGATAACCCCGCCAATGAGTGTGTAGCTGAGTAACGTACGCCGCTGTACCAGCGCCTTTTGCAGTTCCTGTTCCTTTTTAAGGTCGGCTATTTCCCTTTCCTTTTCGGTAGCATTGAAGCGAGCCTTCAGGCTTTCAATGGTTTCCAGATTCCTGGCATTCAGCAGGCTGTCACTGAGTGCCTGGAACAACTTCTGATATCTAAGGGCCTGACGGTAGTTGCCCTGGTCTTCATAGATACCCGACAGTGCCTTGGCGGCATCCTGCTGTATAGGCTTTGATCCTATCTGCTCTGCTTCCTGCATACCCATAAGTGCATACCGGCGGGCTTTGTTAAGGTCTTTTTTGAGCTTATACAAATTGGCAATAGAAACAAAATTACCGGCCGCACCCTGGTGATCATCCCGGAGCTTGTATACACTATCGGCCTTGAAATAATAAACCAGTGCCTGATCCCACTGTTCATAGTTTTCCAAAATGGAGCCCAGATTGGTATAGGCCCGGGATATACCATAAAGATCATTGTTCTTTTCCTTGATCCGCAGTGACTGGATAAAATACCTGCGGGCCGTACTGTCATCTCCCAGCTCCTGATGAATTATTCCAATGTTGTTCAAAGCGTAGGACTCACCCTGCTCATCTCCCATTTGCTGGAATAGCTCCAGTGCCTTTTCAAAATAGATAAGGGACTGCTTGTAGTCTTCCGAAATGGCATAAACAATACTGATATCATTGAAGGCATTTGCTATTTGTTTGGTGTCCGCTATTTTCCGGTAAATTTCGAGAGAGGCAAAAATATCTTCCAGCGCTTCCGCATAAGCTCCTTTATCACGTTTCAGTCTGCCAGCGCTGATCAGCCCGTCAGCTTCGCCTTTCAAATAGTTGATCTCACGACTTTCACTGATCGCTCTGGTAGCAAAGTGCATGGCTGAATCAGGCTTAGTGAACTGATATTGCATAGATAGCTCGAAGAGGATATTCATTCTGGCAGTATCATTCACTTCCGTGAGCCTGCTCCTCAGGCTGTCGATCTCTTTCCGCTCCTGTCCTTTCCCAAAGAAGGGGGAAAAGACCAGAATAGCCAGACTCATCACCACATATTCATACCTCATTCGAAAAAGATCCACGTAAATCACACTACAAGAAAATGAATTCCATCAATAAATTAAAAGCTCTCCTCTACAAAATTAAAGGCTCTTTTTTCCATGTAGTTGAACTCACTTCCTGCAAGAGTAAAACCTACATGTCCTCCGCGCTTCGGTGTTTCCAGGTAAAACCACCGGTTCTGTTCGGCCTGTTCAAGGGGGAAACAGGACGCAGTTAAAAAAGGATCATTCCTTGCATTGATCAGCAACAAGGGTACCGTAACACCCAAAATAAAGTTCATGGCGCTGGCTCTTTTGTAAAAATCAGCGGCGTCTGCAAAGCCATGTAAAGGTGCTGTATAGGCATTATCAAAGTCCGGAAAGTATCTGATCTTTGAAAAATCCACGTATTCAATAACATCCGGGTACAGCTCTGCCTTTCGGCGGACCTTGTCTTCCAGCTTCTTTAGAAACCTGTTTCGGTAAAAAGCCATACTCCCTTTTTCAAACTCCTTAACACTTGCCGCCAGATCCACCGGAACGGATATGGCCACACCTGCCTTTACCTCTTTCGGCAAGCTACTACCATTCTCGCCAAGGTATTTGATGGTCATACTTCCTCCCATGCTGAATCCTACCGGTACTATGGTATCATAGCTGTTGCTGATCAGCGCATGCTCTATCACCCGCCTTAGGTCGGATGTCTCACCGTGGTGATAGAACCTACCCTGCCGGTTGATCTCTCCACTACAGCTACGGCAGTTCCATGCCAGTACATCCCAACCCTTATTATGAAAATATTTTGCCATGCCCATGACATACGGTCTGCGAGCGCTGCCCTCCAGTCCATGACTGATCACAGCCAGTGATTGTGCACCTGATCTTAGCCAGTCAAGGTCCAGGAAATCATCATCCGGGGTTTCGATCCTCTCCCGTGTGTAGTTCACTCCCTCTACCCTACGGAAGGTGCTGGGAACAATCGTGGCCAGGTGACCATTCCTCAATAAAAACGGTGCTTTGTAGTCCGATGGTATCAGGGGCATGGTGTAAAGAAATAGTATCGGATCAACTCCTCCAAACCCTGACCCATCTAAATTCCACTTTGGCCGACCAGGGAATATTGTCGCTATCAGATAATATTTTATTCATATTTTCGCCCCGACTATGAAGCTTATCTGGAAAGTGGTCCTTTTTGCATTGTTATTTTTGGCCGGATGGGCAGCACATGGCCAGAAAATAAAAGTGACGGACGGAAAAAATGAACCCGTGCCCAACGTAGCTATTTTCAATGCTGATAAAAGCACCTCCACAGTTTCTGATCTTAACGGTGAGGCAGACCTCAGCGCTTTTGAACAGGAGGAGATCATTTACCTCCAACACCCTACTTTTCAGCAGCTTTCCGTGAGGAAATCAAAGATCGAAAAGGGACACATCGTTTTGGCGGAAAGGATACTCCAAATACAAACGGTCGTGGTTTCTGCCAATAAATGGGAACAGGACATCTCCGAAATACCCAACAGGATACTGGGTATTACTGATGAAGAGGTGATCTATAATAACCCACAAACAACTGCAGACATGCTGTCACATTCGGGTGAGGTATTTGTGCAAAAAAGCCAGTTAGGTGGGGGAAGCCCAAAACTGCGTGGTTTTTCAGCCAACTCCACACTGATCGTGGTAGATGGTGTACGAATGAACAATGCCATCTATCGAAGTGGCAATCTCCAGAACGTGATCAGTATTGACCCCAACGCTCTGGCCGGCACAGAAGTGATCATGGGGCCGGGTTCCGTGATCTACGGTAGCGATGCTCTGGGAGGCGTGATGGATTTCCATGTCCGGGATCCCTTACATTCGAGTGGGGACAGCGTAGTCACCTCAGGTACAATACTATCGAGAATATCAACAGCCAACAATGAAAAAACCGGTCATGGAAACCTGAGCATGGGAGGCAAAAAGCTCGCTTCCTTCTCCTCTTTTTCCCACAGTAGCTTTGATGATCTGAGAAGTGGCAAAAATACTCCTGACGACTATCCTGACTTTGGCAAACGCAGATCTTATGTGGGTCAGGATGATAATGGCAATGATCAGCTCATCAATAATGCCGATCCTGAACTGCAGGTACCCAGTGGTTTTGATTCATGGAATATAGTCCAGAAGCTGTCATACCGGCCCACGGAACATCTCGGTTTTTCCTATGGTTTTTATTTCAGCAACACGAGCGACATCCCAAGGTATGATGCGCTGACAGAAACCTTTGAAAATACGGACTCTCTGGCAAACGCTGAATGGTACTACGGCCCACAGAAGTGGATGATGCATTCTCTGAGGGCACAGATCACCAGCTCCAATAAGTTCTTTGATCAGGCCAGGATAATCGCTGCGTGGCAAGACTATGAGGAAAGTCGCAATGACCGTGGCTTCGGGAGCAGCAGGTTAAGGAACCGGACGGAAGAAGTGGATGTATATTCCGTGAACCTGGATCTTGACAAATCGTTGGGCAGGCATTCTCTTTTCTACGGGGGTGAATTTTTATATAATGCAGTGGAATCACGTGCCACACGGACCAACATTTTCACAGGTGAAACGGAGTCAACGACTACACGGTACCCGGACGGTGGTAGCAATTATTACTCCGGAGCCATGTATGCCAGCTATATACACCGGCTCACGAAGTTCACCCTAAGCGCCGGCGCCCGCTTCACCAACGTTCGCCTTGATGCTTCCACTGATAATCCTGAGGCCTCCCTCACCAATTCTGACAAAATGGATCTGAACAACAGTGCCTTTAACGGCAGCCTGGGAGGTGTTTATCACGGTATCAAAGACCAGCGGATCAGTCTGATGTTCTCCTCAGGTTTCCGTGCTCCCAATGTGGATGATGTAGGTAAGGTTTTTGAGCTCAACGCAGACAATATCATTGTACCGAACGAAGGGCTGAAACCTGAATTCAGCTACAACACCGAACTGAGCTGGAGTGGGAATTCCAGGCGGATAAGCTGGCGACTGACGGGTTTTGTGACCCTGCTGGATGATGCTATTGTAAGAGGGGACTTCAGCATTGACGGGCAGGACTCAATAATCATCGAAGGCAGCCGGCGGAAGGTGTTGGCTCAGGTAAATGCAAGTGAGGCCATACTGTTTGGCGGAAGCCTGCAGGTAGACTGGAACATCTCAAATCACTGGGCCACCAGTATAAGTGTAACGGAAACGGCCGGAGAAGACAGGACCAATAACCAGCCACTCCGCCATACTACGCCGGTGTTTGGTCGCTGGTCAGTCATCTATCAAAAAGACAGGCTCAGGGGAGAGTTTTTCTCAGAATTCAACGGCCCCAGGTTCAGAGATGATATCCCTGATACGGAGATCCTCAGCAAGCCCTACCTGTATGCAAGACATAATTCCGACCGGTCCAAAGACGGCTCACCTGCATGGATCACCTTCAATCTCAGGGCATCCTATAGTATTACCGGAGCACTGCGTGTAACAGGTGCGCTGGAAAATATGCTGGACACCCACTACCGACCTTATTCCAGTGGGATCAGCGCCGCCGGCCGGAATATGATCGTTGGACTCAGACTTAAATTTTAATGACAACTCAACGGAAACGTGCTGTTCACAGGGGGTTGTTCATCCGCTGAAGGCAAGCCTTCCAAAAGCATGAACTGTCTACCATGAAGACCTTCACACTTCAATTCAATAGCAACAATCCAAAATTAATGGGAACAGTACAGGCCCATATTGAAAGGTTTCGAACCTCACCTGACCAGCCAGGCCAGCCCTCAACATCATCATAGAAAAGGGATACTGAGGAGTTTAGTATACCTTTCCATGTATTTTCCCAACAAGCCGGTATCTACGGGTTCGGTGATCTGCAGTTCAAAGGACTTTTCGACCGTTTAAATCGGATATTACCAAATTATTAAAATTAACTTCTAAGTATGATAAATAAGCGGCTGGGGATTAACTTTGCTGCCATAAACTTCTTCATAAGTTTGGTTTAGGTTAACCTGACTTTTAGGAAAACGCCAGACGGGCTTTTCCAAAAGTCAACGATGCGACAAGCCTTTGTTGCATTTGAAAGGGTTGAAAGGTCGGGGTGGTTCCCGACCTTTTTTATGGATAGTTGGTGAAGTAATGCACGCTACATTACCTTTGCGCCCGTAAGTTGAAATTGGAATGCACGTAGCAATTTGTGGTAACATCGGCTCAGGTAAAACTACACTCGCCAAATTGATTGCAAAGCAATACGGCTGGTATGCCGAGCTTGAGTCCGTTGAAAACAATCCTTACCTCGCGGATTTCTATGAGGACATGAAAAGATGGGCCTTCCATCTTCAGATCTATTTCCTGAACAGCCGATTTAATCAGATCAAAAGAATACGTGAAAGTAAGATCTCAACCGTGCAGGACCGTACCATTTATGAAGACGCCTACATTTTTGCCGCCAACCTGTACCGGTCAAAGTTTCTGAATGATCGCGATTATGCCAGCTATCTGACCCTTTTTGAGTCCATGATCCAGTTTGTAGAACCCCCTGACCTGCTGGTTTACCTGAAAGCGGATATTCCCAAGCTGGTCAGCCAGATCGAAAAAAGGGGGCGCGAGTATGAGAACGCCATACGTCTCGACTATCTCAAAAACCTTAACCAACACTATAAGGACTGGATAGGCGGCTATGATCTCGGAAAACTGCTGATCATTGATATGAACCATCTGGATTTTGTGAACAGCCCCGAGGATCTCTCATATATAGTACAAAGGGTAGACGCCGAGATACACGGGCTGTTCAGCCGATAGGTTCCCGGGTATCAGTCGTGGCACCACTGATACCTTTCACAGAAGGCATGTATCTCAAACGTCAATATAAAGGTCAGCCTTCGGAGACCTGAACATTCAGGGAGTGGTGCCACGATTCCATAACACTCTATTCTACCTTTCCGAAACAGCAATTTTTTCCCTTATATGACTCCTGTCTCTGAGTACGCTTACCATAAACCTTGCTACATGCGTTCTACTTATGGTAAGGCTCGGTTTGGGTATCCCTTTCCGGCTTATAACAAGGTTCTTTATTCGCCGTGAATTTGTGAGTCCGGCAGGACGAATAATCGTCCAATCCGAATCACTTTTCATCAACAGTTCTTCCTGCCTCTGGTGGTCTTCATAGGCATACCTTATGTTACTGTTTTTGATAAGCCATTGAAACCATCCTGGTATTTCAGGAGCCGAATCTCCTACTCCCAATGCCGATGTGATAATGATCCTTTTCGCACTCTCATCCCGCATAAGCGGAAGTAATGTAGTCAAGGTATCGGACAAAAAGGTTGAAGGGGTGCGTAGTTCCGCCCACGGAAAGTCAGACTTTCTGGAAATATTAAGTGCATTCAACACTGCTTCACAGCCCTGCATAGACCTTCACATTTTCTCCAGGGGACAGGCGCTCACTGCTACGAACCAGAATGTTTACCTCGAAGCCCTCGCGGGTCAGCTCCTCCAAAATGCAACGTCCGAGCCTGCCGGTAGCTCCGAGCAACAAGACCTTCATTACCAGGCTCTTTTGCCACCTAACTGGAACGTTCTGGAAATGTTAAACCCAAAGTGAATATCTCCATCGAAGAAATCATCAAAGGTTTCTGTTACAAAAGCCCGCTCCAGCGTCATGGTGGAATTGGTAAAGTGTAATTGAAATACATGACCACCGGTCTCAATATCAAATCCTACAGATACAGAATTGAAGAATTCAGTTTGTTCAGGCGGTTCCAACCGGTAGTAGTACTCCACATTCAGGGCCAGGCTTTTGGTAAGCTTTACTCTTCCTCCTGCTCCTATCGCCAGTTGATTATTGTCATCTTCACGGGCTACCCTGTTTTTATGAATGAATATGGGCATCAACTGCAGGGAGATAGCAGCATTGATCTTTTTTCCTATCAGAAGCTGGTGTGCGGATGCCAGACGGTCCTGGAAATCATATGTGGGATCTTCCTCCTCACGGGGTGTAGTCTTCACGGCCATACTGTTAAAGAGGACAATCGAAAACGGAAAGCCACCTGGTCCTCTGGATTGCTGGACCAGTTTGTATTTTATAAAGCCGTCGAAGCTTTTATCAAATGAACTTCTGCCCACACCGATATTCAGGTTATCCAGCAGACCATATTCAAGTCCCAGGCGTATATTGGCTACATCCAGCCCCCATAGATTATGAGCCCCTGAATTCAACCTTCCGAACCGGTGACTGATCAGAAATTCCAGTTCCTTTTTCTTCCTCAGCTTCACAGAATGCCCCAGAATGATCCGTGTGCCCTTGAAGGTGGCATATACGTTTTCCTTTTGCGCCGGCTCGTTGTCGATGAGATCCATGAGGTCGTCCTGGGCCACTGCAGCAGAGGTTATGGATAAGGCGAGAACTATTACTATTAATTTCATCACAGGGTCAGGGGTTTATATTGAAAGTCAATGGTCACTTCTACCTCCTCTGCAATATTTTGCCAAAGGAGCCGTGGTATCTTCACCTTATAGTCCTCGAGGCGCACTTTGAATGTACTGGTCATCCGCAGCTGATCCCCTTTCTTTTCGATCTGCCCTTCAGAGCTGACCTGCCGGGTAACCCCATGGATAGTCATACTCCCTTGTGCCTGTACCTTCTGAACACCTTCACTGTTCTGGAAGTCGCTAATGGTTCCTTTGAAAGTAGCTTTGGGGTACTTTTCAGACTCCATGTACTTTTCGTTGAAGTGCTCCTTCATCAGGGATTTGTCAAACTCAAAGGATTCAATAGGGATTGAGAAAACAATGTTTCCATTACCCTGATCAAAAACGCTGGTACCGTTATTGTTTTCTGCTGCAATATCCTCCAGCGTAGCCTCGGAGAAAAACTTAACATAACCACCCTCAGCCTTGTATTTTTGTGCAATGGCAGGGCTAAGTGCCAGTATTAAAAGAAATAATAATGTGCTTTTCATAACGACAGGGTTTTTGGTTAATTCGCAGGGGCGCCATCATCCACCCAGCAGGCGATTAGATCTTTTTGCTCCTGTGTAAGTGCTGTGTTACCTGCCGGTGGCATACTACCACTCTGCGTAAGGTTCCTGATGCTCGTGGCATTGTTCCGTACATTGGCAAAAACCGTCCAGTTACGACTTGCTCCCAGAGAACCGTCATGGCAGCCTGACAGGGCACAACGGGAGGTGATAATGGTCTCGATCTGTGAAGAAAATGATACACCTGACAGTACCTGATGTGACAATGAGGTTTCACAATCGCCATCCTTCACTGTAATATTGTAACTACCCTGCAGCAGGCCAGAAAATTGATTACCGGTCTGAAACGTCCCATCGTCCAGCTTGTACTCCAGGGGGCCGTCACCTGTAGCTGTTACCGTGATCACTCCATCCGACGTTGTACATCCTGCGTTCGTGGAGATCACATTGTTAATCGCCAGATTAGAGCCGGTCACTCCCAGTGCCACGTCAACCTCAGCAGTACATCCATTGGCATCTGTTACCAATAACGTGTATGTGCCGGGTAAAAGGTCTTCAAAGAGACCACTGCTTTGCGCTGCACCTCCATTGAGGCTGAACTGTTTTTCTCCTTCTCCCCCTGTGGAGGACATTTCTATCAGTCCATCCTGTGTATCACAGCCCGTCAGATCAACGGACCGGACCACCTGGATAGCCAGATCAGACACATTACAATCGACAGTGGGTTCAGGGTCCTTCTCATTGGTGCACGAGGCGGCAAGAAGGAACAAAAAGGGCATACGCCATCTGTTAAGGTTTAGGTTTCCTTTCATCTTCATTCAATTAAAAATATTTGTGCTTACAAAGGTTTAAGAAAATTATACTTCAGGCTCAGGAACAGTCCGCTGCTCACCAGGTCCACCTTACCTTCACCCACACCGGACAGCGGGGCTTTCAGAAAGGGTTCCAGTTGAAAGAAAAAATTCCTGTAAAGGCGTCTTTCATAAGCAAAGGAAAGATTCAACATACTGAAATAATGATTGTTTTCTCCCTCAATACGTTCGGACCAACGCCTGGGGTTGCCTCCGGGATCTTCAAAATAATTATAATCTTCCGTGAGCATGAAATAGCTCGACAGGCCGAAGGAGCATGACATGTTATGATGAGTACTTTGCTTCACATAGTAGGACAGGTTTACGGGCACATCCAGTACGGTACATTCAGCATCCAAACGCCAGTCGGAACTGCCTCCATAGGTACCATAGCTTTCCCGCTCGTCACTGAAATATATTTTGTGCGACCAGATCACGCCAGACGAGATACTCCATCGCTTGCCAAGGTAGTATTCCCCCACAAAACCAATGTTTGAACCGGGACGGTCAGGCTCAAAATATCCAACGGAGCTAAGGTCGGGCGCTACAGCCAGCTTAAGGCTGAAAAGCTTTTCCGGGATGATCTCCTCCCGTGCACCTTCTTCTTCCTCTTTCTCCTTTCCCAGTGTTGCACCTGCCGAAGCCGTTTGAACCGTTTTCAGTTCTGCTTCAGACAAAGCCACCGGATGAACGAAATCCCGACGGATAGTGGCCAACAGAGCGATCTGGTTACTATTGTTATCATGGAGTGGTGCCTGAACCTGCTCACTCAGATTATCTGTACGTCCACCCGATGCTTCCTGTGTATCGGATTGAGTTTCTGATACCAATTGCGGGGTACCTTTAGCCTCCGGTGTAGTTTCTGAAACAAGGTGGCTCAAAGAGTGCTGTGATGATGTCGGTATTTCATCAGCTGATGCAATAGTATTCCGGTCAGTAGTATCATCATCTCCTGCTTTCTCCTGTAGATCTTCCAAAACAGAACCGGATGCTTCTGTGGCATCGGCTACTTTTGATTCGGCCGACGGCGACGTTACAATCCTTTCATTCTGTGTTACATCCTTCCTGTTTTGCTCACGGGCAGACAAATTACCAGCAACCGGCAAGGTATTTTTCCCGAGGCCTTTGGTTTCACTCAGCAAGGATGCCGTAGCGCCATTTTGCAAAACTACAGGTGCGGGATCTGTTTTTTCCAGGGCAACAGATTTTTCCATAGTTACCAAGGAGGTTTGAGAATTGGCAATATCTGCAGTCACTGGTGACTTCCACCATATCAGCAAGGCGGTTATCATGAAGAGGCTTACCACCACGCCTATAGCTTTATAGTAAGCCATGGTGAGCTTTCCTGAGATCCCATCCAGCCGATCATTCATTGAAGCCCATGCGCTTTCATCGAAAGTGGTGTTGTATCTTTCTGCCGCTTTCCTGAAAAGGTTGTCAATATCATGATCAGACATATTGCTCATATACCTCTTTGTGCGTTTTCACCAACATCTTTTTCAAATTAGCACGCGCCTTGGACAGATTCGACTTTGAGGTGCCTACGGATATCCCCAGTTCTCTGGCTATATCCTCATGACTGAACCCATCAATGACATAAAGACTGAATACTGCCCGGTACATAGGTGTCAGCTTTTGTACGAGCAACAATATTTCTTCATACGACATATCGTCAACTGCATTGGCTTCCAGCACTTCATCGTATCCATCCTCTATATCCGCGTGATAGTAGTGTTTTTTATTGGATCGGAAATGATCAATAGCTGTATTGATCATGATCCGCCTGAGCCACCCCTTAAAGGGCTTCTCAGGATCATATTGATCTATTTTGTTGAATACTTTCATGAACCCATCATTCAGGATCTCCCTCGCCTCTTCCTCACTTTGAGCATAACGCACGCAAATGCTCATACAATAGACATAGTAATGCTTGTAGAGCAGACGCTGACTTTCCCTATCCCCATTCTGACATCCCTGGATCAATACCATTGGGCATTCACGTTTTGACGAAAGTGTTAATTTTTTCACAACACGAATAATTTTAAGGTTCGGTTGCCTAACACCCTGAACTTTTTTTATAAGTTAAGCAATTAGGCGTTGAAACAATAATTTCCGGTTGCATAGTTAAAACAAGTGTGACAGAACCCTCCGGCGAAAACTCCCAAAGAACGGTAACGATGTAACCAGGGTTCTTTAAACGAAAAATCCCTCAGGGACCTGGTCCCTGAGGGATAATCTGTGTCTATAGTTGGCTTTAACTGATACTAAGGTAGTAAGTGCAACCGGCGTTGGAAATTTCTGATCGGCCAGCGTATTGATGGGGGGTTAAATCAACATATATGGAGATGAGAAGGATAATTAAGCCAAACAAACAAAACTCATCCCTATGAACCTTACAGCCTCCCGCCAGGATTTGGTTTTTACAATTTTGCCCTTTCTTTCACAGCATGAAGACCCCTTTTCCATGACAGTCTCTGGTGGTTCACATATGCCTTTGTAAAGAAATCCTCCCGAATTCCAGGGTATATATCCCCATTGTATTGATCAAAAGAGGTAAAATGAAAGAATTAGGATCGGATACAAACAAAAAATCCTCCGGAGACCTGGCCCCGGAGGATAATTCGTTGTCTATAGTTGGCTTTAATTGATGTAAAGGTAACATGACAAGTCAACTGAGCCAACCGCTCCTGGTTGAAGCGAATTATTTGACGATAAGTCACCAATAATCGGGTCAATACGTATTTAAATAAAAAATCCCCCGGAAATATTTAATTTCCGAGGGATGATTCATTGTTTATAGTTGGCTTTAATTACTTGCAATATACAAGAAATTCTTAAATCTTAAAGAGGAAAAACACAAACTTTTTTCGAAACTCCAATTTTTAA
>LYSV01000050.1 GCA_001657315.1 Flammeovirgaceae bacterium BBD 1991-12
GCTGCAACCGGTAAAGGTTTTTGCCTTCCGGGATGAAGCGGCCCTGAAACGTGCGCTTATCGAAACCGAAGTACCCCTCCAGGAACAGCAGCGGGGTATTCAGCTCCCTGGCTTCTACTACGGGCCTACTAAAGAAGTAAAACCTTCGGCCTTTGGAAATCCCATTAGCTTCGTGGCCAGCAAATTCAGTCGGGAGGTGAAGGAGCAAAAAAAGCTGAAGCAATACCAGCAGGACTATGACTATCAGAAGCTGATCAAGGCAAAATACAATAAAACCGTTGTGATGGAACTCACCGGCCTTCCTGAAGAGAAAGTGGAGGAATTCATGGAATTCTGCAAACTGGAAAACTCCTTCCTTGGGCCAGCCTCAGAATATGAAATAGCGATTGCTGTTAACAAGTGTATGGTAGATTTCGCGCAGATCCTGCCTGCGGATACTACAGATAACTGACCAATAGTTTTAGAACAGGCTAACCTCTGCTGTTAGGCCCATTGTGATCCCCTATCCCCTGATGGTTGGTCAGAGTCTATTGCAATCAAAACTCCCATTCATCATTCAGCATACTGATCGCATGATGCGCAGTGAGGTCATACTGGCAGGGCACAACGGATACATAGTTGTTGGCAATGGCCCATTCGTCATTATCTTCCCCCTTGTCGTGATTGATGAAGTTACCTGCCATCCAAAAATACCGGCGACCATAAGGGTCATGGCGCATATCGAAGTCTTCCTGCCACTTGGCATTTGCCTGCCGGCAGATCTTTATTCCTCTGATAGTTTCGTTGCGTTTGGGGGGAATGTTAACGTTTAAAGCAACTCCCCGGGTCAATCCTTTCTCCAGCACATTCTTCGCTATCTGATACACATAGTCAATGGTGTGGGCAAAGTCCGCTTCATGGGAATAATCGCAAAGTGAAAAGCCAATGGCCGGGGTCCCCTCCAGCGCTGCCTCTATGGCCGCAGACATGGTACCGCTGTACAACACGCTGATCGATGTATTGGCACCATGATTGATACCACTCACGACAAGATCAGGTCTCTTCTCTCTGAGCACAAAGTGTTTGGCAATCTTAACGCAATCGGCCGGGGTTCCGGAGCATTCATACGCCGGGATATCCCCAAAAATGTCAGTCTCCTCCAGTCTCAACGTATTGCCTATAGTAATGGCATGGCCCATACCACTCTGCGGGCTGTCAGGAGCCACAACGATGACCTCCCCCAGTCTGCTCATGGTCTCTACCAATATACGGATGCCCTTGGAGGTGATACCATCGTCGTTGGACACCAGAATCAGTGGTTTACTCATTAATTTGCTTTGGTTTCTGGATTTTCAAAGAGTGAATTGTAATATGTAACCGTTTTGACCAAGTCTCTGCGCCGGTCAGGTTTGATCTTATTGGTCTTGATAAACTTTTTGATCTGTGCTGATTTTTTTTTCATCACCCATAAAAGATCTCTTTTCTTCCCCGGATATATCTCGATGTGCCCGTCCGGCCACAGGAAGTAATGTGTGTATACCAGCACAAGGCGGGTGTAGGTGCCACTGACCGCATAGGGATAGCTCGTTACCTGATATTCCACCTTTTCCCGGCTTAGAAGTGTAAGTTCATTGCCCTGATAGATCAACTCGAAGATAACGGGCGCCTTGTAATCTCTTCTGACATGGTAAGGAAGCACATAAAACTGTCTGTATTGATTTACCGTACCGTCAAATATCTCAAAAAAGACCAGGCTACGGGCTGTTATAGTGGTAATGGTACCTGAGTCCATCAGCTTATGCTGAACCAGATCTGTATCAAGATTGTACTTGATCAAACCCTTCAGGGTATCGCCTTCGTTGAGGACCACCTTCCCGTCATGCCATATCTCATTGGGGAACGTCTGACCAAAGACCATACAGACAGGTAGAAGCAGCCATATGATCAAAACGTATCTCAATGACCTGAATTTTTTAAGATCTGATGTCCCATTTTATCGCGTTTGGTCTTCAAATATTTTTCATTGTAGCGGTTCGGTGTGATCTCTATGGGTACGTTATCTACAATTTCCAGGCCATAACCGATCAATCCCACACGTTTCTTGGGATTATTGGAGATCAGACGGATCTTCTTCACTCCAAGGTCTCTGAGGATCTGGGCACCTACTCCGTAATCCCGCTGGTCCATATCAAAACCCAGTTTCAGATTGGCTTCCACCGTATCCAGCCCCTCTTCCTGCAGTTTATAGGCCTTGAGCTTGTTGATCAGGCCTATACCACGACCCTCCTGATTCATGTAAAGCACCACGCCCTTACCTTCCTTTTCCACCATTTTCATGGCATTGTGCAACTGGCCTCCACAGTCACATCGGCACGAACCGAAAATATCACCTGTAACGCAGGAAGAATGTACCCTCACCAACACCGGCTCATTGGGTTCCCAGCTTCCTTTTACAAGCGCCAGGTGGTTGTCACCCGTGCTTTTTTGCTCATAGGCCGTCAGCTGAAAATCACCGTACTCCGTGGGCATATTCACATCTCCCACTTTTTTTTCAATGAGGCTTTCTGTCCTGATCCTGTATTCTATAAGATCCTGGATGGAAACCAGTTTGAGGTCAAACCTTTTGGCCACCGCTGGCAGATCGGGCAATCTGGCCATTGAGCCATCCTCATTCATGATCTCCACCAGTACACCGGCCGGCCGGAATCCTGCCAACCGGGCGAAATCTATGGCCGCTTCAGTATGACCTGCCCTGCGCAATACTCCACCGGCCTTGGCCTTAAGTGGAAAAATATGCCCTGGTTTACCCAGCTCATCCGGATCCGTCTTCGGATCAGCCAGCGCCTTGATGGTCTTGAACCTGTCCTGGGCGGATATACCTGTAGTACAGCCATGACCGATCAGATCCACCGATACGGTAAAGGGCGTTTGAAAGGTTGCCGTATTTCTACCCACCATCAGATCGAGGCCCAGCTCTTCACATCTGTTCTCAATCAACGGCACGCAGATCAGTCCACGGCCATGAGTAGCCATAAAATTGACAATCTCCGGAGTTATGCACTCAGCCGCACAGATAAAGTCCCCTTCATTCTCCCGGTCCTCATCATCCACCACAATGATCACCTTGCCATTTTTAACGTCCTCAATGGCCTCTTCGATGGTATTTAGCTCAATAGTATCTTGCATATTCGTTTTTCTCGCTGCAAAAATAGCCCTTTTTTATGTGTTCAGGGTCTTGTTTCCAACTTTACCTACAACACAGGAAAACCCAGGAAGGTTTAGACGGGAGCTATTATCCCGGGATCACAATACCCAGGATCTTAGAGAGCTCCATTTCACTGGCCTTTAGTTGTTTTTGAACGTCAAAAAGCCTGTCCATCTCCAAAGGGTCCGTTACATTTTTCAGGTTCTCCTTGTTCTCGTCGATCAGCTTCTGAATGATGTTGCGCTTGAGCCGGGTAATATTCTGATATACGGTGTGGTCAAGAAAATCCTGCTCATGAGGCACATGGATCTTATACTTGTCATTCCAGACGGGGCTTACTTCCCTCCTTACAGAGGTAAGATCGATCACCGCCTGTTTTATTTCGTCCGATCCGTTTTGAATAAAATACTGACTATCGATGGTATTCCCTCTGTCATGTTCCTTCCGGAACACATCGAAGATCTCCCTGTAAAGCGGATCGGTAAAATCCACTTCATTTAATTCCTCAAGCAGGTACTGGTACAGTTTGTAATTCTCTTCCACGGGCTGATAGCCGTAGTTCAGGAGCAGACGGATACTCTCCCTTTCCTGAATGGCGATCAGTTGATCCTGATCCAGAGGTCGGGATTCCTCTGTGGGTGGTGTTTCACTAAGTATATCGGTCTCCGGTTCAGAAAGTGGTGTTTTTGACCGGGTTCTTCTTTTTTCTATGAGCAGCTTATTGAGCTCCGCCAGCAGTACCGACTCATCCATGTCCAGCAATGTAGCCGACTCTTTCAGGTAAACTGCCCTTTTGACCGGGTCGGGTATAACGGATATACTGCTGATCACCTCCTTAATGGATTCGGCCTTCTTTACAGGATCACGGGATGCGTCTTCAGCAAAAAGATTGAGTTTGAAGGTAATGAAATCCTGCTGATGATCGGCCAGGTATTTGTTGAAACCGGCAGTGCCTATCCTGCGGGAATAGCTGTCAGGATCCTCACCTTCCGGGAACATCACCACTCTAACGTTCATCCCTGCTTCGAGGATCATATCAATACCTCTGAGCGAGGCTCTCACTCCGGCGGTATCTCCGTCGAACAGGACAGTGATGTTCTGAGAAAAACGGCTGATCAGCCGGATCTGGTCCGTGGTGAGCGAGGTACCCGAAGAAGCTACCACATTTTCAATATCGGACTGGTGCAGGGAGATAACATCCGTGTAGCCTTCCACAAGATAGCAATTGTCATGCTGGCGAATGGCCTGCCTCGCCTGATAAAGGCCATAGAGCACCTTGCTTTTATGATATACCTCACTTTCGGGAGAGTTGAGGTACTTGGGCTTGTCATCCTTTTTCAGGGTTCTGGCCCCAAAGGCCACTACCTTACCGGATACATTGTGTATGGGGAATATGACACGTCCGCGAAAACGGTCATACTTCCTGCCTCCGTCCTTCCGAACCAGTAACCCCGCTTTTTCCAGCAGGTCCTCATTGTAAGCCTTGCTCACTGCCTCTTTGGTAAAGGCATCCCATGAATCCAGGCTATAACCCAGCTCAAACGCCTTGATCGTTTTTTCAGTAAAACCACGTTCCCGGAAGTAGCTCTGTCCGATGGACCTGCCCTGATCATGTTCTTCCAGCATACGCTGATAGTAATCCCGGGCAAACCCCATAACGATATACAGGCTCTCCCGTTCGTTCTGCTGCTCGATCTGCTCGTCCGTACGTTCGGTCTCTTCTATCTCGATACCATATTTACCAGCCAGCCATTTGATGGCTTCCATGTAGCTAAGCCCATCGTGTTCCTGGATAAAGGATATGGAATCACCAGCCTTTCCACAGCCAAAGCACTTGTAAATACCTTTGTGAGGAGCCACGGAAAAAGAAGGCGTTTTTTCATCATGAAAGGGACAGCAGGCCCACAAATTCTGTCCTTTGCGCTTCAGGCTGACAAAATCCGACACCACCTCCTCGATGTCCATTCTGTCCTTTACAAGCTGTATGGTATGCTGTGAGATCACCCCCTACTTTTCATCAAAGATAAAAGGTTTGGGTGCAAAGTGCCACATTGAAAGTTACAGGTTCTGTGTTGAAAGTTCTATGTTCCTGTTTAATCGGTTTTTTTAGGCTGGTTCAGTGAATCCGGTACTAAGGTCTTAAGCCGACAAGGCAGGGTTTACCCTGTACGCACTATTCGTACAATACCTTATTGATAAAAAACACTCTTCTCTGCAACTCTACTCCCTTTTGCTCCAAATTTCTGACATTCTGAGTGCCATAGGTAAAAAATACGTTGCCGTACCACTTTTCCATGCCCAGAATGTTGGTAGCTCCCTCATTCACATGGTCTGAATCATACTTTAACCGGATGTCCAGCAGCTCCTTACCTTCCAGTACATCATCACCCTGAATGATCTTGGATCGTATCTGGTTGTCATATACATACAAAAGGACCACATTATCACCACTGCTGGCTGCATGAACAAACTGTTCCAGCTCAAAGGAGATCACATCATTGATCTCGAAGCTATTATCCCATAACAGATTACCTTCACGGTCGATGCCCATGACCACGGCATGGGTATAACGGTATCCATCGAATACGAGGCTTGATGAGTACAGGCCACGGTTCACCGTCCATACCGGATTGAAAAAATTGCCACCCTGGCTGCCCGATACATTACGGTATTTCGGATAAAAGGCCTCACCCAACAGAATGTACTGGTCATCGGATTCTATAAGATCATGTACCAGTACCCGGTAGTTGAACTTGAGCTTTTTCCCCTTGATCTTTCTGCGCTCAATACGGTTACGCACACGCTGCTCTCTGCGCGCTTTCATATAGCTGAAGAAGTTTTTTAGCTCACCATAGTTGTAGAACTTCATTTTCTGCTCGCCAAACTGATTAACGTTGGCTACAAAAAGCCCCCGCGAATACTCTGAATTAAAACGTCCGTAAACCCCTGCTACCAGCTGTGCGTTACCCTCCATAAGGTGGGATCTGCCAAATAACAGGTTATGGGTCCTGTCCGTATCCAGTGTGATCTTCTTGACCAGGTTTCCGGTAAGGTCAAAGGTATTAACAAAGATGGTATTCCTTTTATTGATGGTGCGGCCTGCCAGCAGCACATCAAAGGTTCCGTTATTATTTATCTTTATTTCGACAATGGAAGATTTATCATTGAACAGTCCCGGCAACACCCGGGGTATTTTTTCTTCAAAGTTGTACAGGATCACAACAGGACGGTAGTTGAAGTATCCACTGATAAGTACGGCGTCATCGGTAGCATTAAAATCAAAATAGGAGAACGGAATGTAATTCCGGATCGGTATATTCTCAACACCACCCAGCAGATCCCAGCCGATCAGGACCAGATTACGGTTGCGCGTGCTAAAATTATTGAAAAGCAGCCATGCACGGCCATCACGATAGTAATTATCAATAAACTCCAGATCACCACTAAGCGTATATAACCTGACCCACTGGATGTCAAAGGAACTGTCCAGTCGCATGACCTGCAGTATCTTATCGCCATCCTCATCCCGCTGCAGCTCTCTGAAAAGAAACAACCCATCCCTGCCTGCTGCAATTACTGAAAAATCAGCATCATCCTTTTCTATAGGTATTTCTATCCTGTCAGGTTGCGAGATCTGTCCGAAAGACAGTAGTGAGATCCATAATGCTCCGATGGTAAAGTATATCGACTTACTCAAATATCAGCTTGTTTATGAATAGAACATTTCTCCGGGGTTCAATGTCCCCACCCATCCTGTTTTCTATCCGGTGGTATCCCCAGACGAAAAATACTTCGTCATACCAATGCACCGCACTACCCATACCACCATACGTATGTTTTATCTCATCCTCCTCGTACAAAAGAGAAATGTCCACCTCCCCTTCCTCGATATTTTCATCCTTTTGGATGATCTTAAACCTTATCTTGTCTTCTTCAAGATACGCCATGTTGACTCTGTCTTCTGATTGTCCCACATGTACCACCTGTTCGAGAGAAAGAGTTTCTATGTCATCTATAGCAAAACTGTTATCCCATTGCAACCCTCCTTTCTGGCTGAGCTCCATCACTACGGCCTGATGATATTCAAAGCCATTGGCGTCATCCAAATTCATAAGCCGGCTGGGCTGTTTAACATATCTCGAGTTGGCCTGGTTACCCACCGCATTATCGCCCATAAAATACGGTGAGCCATAGAAGTTATTGCTGACTGGCCGGGCGGCGTAATCGAATCTTGGATGATAAACCTCAGCAGAGATCAGGTAGCCGCTTCCGGTCCATTGGATCTCATGCAGCAGCAGACGGGAAGAATATTTAAACTCTTTTCCGGACTCCACCCGTTTCCTCACTTTTTCCTTCATACGGCTGGCACGCGAAGGCCTCATGTAATCGAAAAAATGCTGAAAGTCAGAAAAAGGAAGGTATTTTGTAATGTTTTTTTGTCCTTCAGGTTTTACCACAACAAAATAAATACCCTGGGCATAGTTGGATTTGGAGGCACCATAGGTACCGGTAAGCGCTATATTGCCATCAACAAATCCTGTGGATTTGGCACTCAGAACACGTTTCAGACCCTGCATGCGTACCTCTCTTTCAAACAATATCTCCGCACCATAGCTGTACATACGCAATCGCAAAAACGACCCCGCATAATCCTTTTCCAGGGTTACTACATTGAAGGTACTGTTATCATTTTCCCTGAGATCCACAATATCACTTCTGTCTTTAAAAAAGCCGGGGATCACCTCCAGTTTATCATCCCCGAAAGTATAGGACATGAGGGTAGGACTGTAGCGTACGTATCCTCCAAGGATCAACTTATCATTTACAACGGTAAGATGGCTTAACTCCAGCTCTATTTCGTTGGTGATGTTGAAGCGCTCCACTTCCCCATCCAGCACGCCAATGCGCACAAGGTGATAGTCGCTTTTTGCAAATTCCCCTTCACGAAAGAGCAGGTAAAGATGGCTATCCTTCAGATCGTAGGCTCTTATGGAGTATTTTATATCGACGACAACATCCTTGTTCCATCTTTCCTTCAGGTCAGTATCTAGGGATACCACATTCCATACATCTCCCTCTCCTTTCCTGTACTCATCCGTAGCCCTGAAAATAACCAGCCCTTCCCTTCCCGAGGGAAGGACCGCAAAATAGTCATCTGTGTTTTTCTTTTCCAATTCATACCTTTCAGGCTGGTTCAGCTGGGCCATACCGGCCATGCAGCAGCTCATGAATGATATGAGAAGAAAATGTCTCATCCGTTTTGTCCCATTCCTACTATAATATCAAATTCTTCCTGTTTGACAGGTTGTACGGAAAGCCGGGAATTGTTAACCAATACCATCGTGCTCAACCGGTCATCCGATTTGATCTCTCCCAGCGTAACCGGCCGCCTGAACTTCTCCACCGGTACAATATCCACCACCACCCAGCGCTCATCGTCGGTGGTAGGATCCTGATAGTACTCCTTTACAATTTTGGCTATTCCTATTACTGACTTTTCATTGACGCTGTGATAGTACAATGCAAGGTCATCAACTTTCATCGCCTTCATATTGTTCCGCGCCTGAAAATTTCTGACACCATCCCAGTGGGTACGACCATCCTTTACCAAATCATCCCAGGAATAGGCCCCGGGTTCCGTTTTCATAAGCCAGTAGTTCATTATTCAATGGTTAATCTGTAAATAGTTACGTTTTTATAAATTTACACAAATAATGATTTTATCAATTTAAATGGATGGATGCTTATGTGCAATAGTCTGGTTTTGGGAGTTGAAATAACAGGTTTTTAATGGCAGCACAAAAGATCCTCATCCTGCGCTTTTCATCCATTGGTGACATTGTACTCACTACCCCGGTAGTACGTACGTTGAAAACCCAGCTGGATAATGCAGAAATACATTACTGCACCAAGCCACAATACGAAGAGCTCCTTTCACATAACCCCTACATTGACAAGGTGCACACGTTAAGTAAAGGCCTTAATGAGGTTATACGGGATTTAAGGGCCGAAAGGTTTGATCATATTATAGATCTGCACAGGAACCTTCGCACGTGGATCATTAAAACCCGGCTAGGGGTAAGGAGTCACTCCTTTCATAAACTGAACAGGGAGAAGTGGCTTATGGTCAATCTGAAGATCAACAAACTTCCCAACCGGCATATTGTGGACAGATACATGGATACAGTTCTGCCACTGGGCGTTAAAATGGATACACTCGGACTGGATTTTTTTATACCGGAAAAGGACGAAGTACCTCCGGAATGGCTACCGGAAACACACCGGAAAGAATTTGTAGCCTACGCCATAGGAGCCCAGCATAATACCAAAAAGCTGCCTCTGAACAGAATGATAGAGCTTTGTGACAAGATCAATAAGCCCGTTGTCTTACTGGGCGGACCGGAAGACCGGGCTATGGGTAGTGAGATCGAAAAATTCTTTGCCCGTACCACAAGGTCTGCACCCTATGAGGAGGGGCTGACACGGCTCAATAAGAAAACCGTGATATACAATGCCTGTGGAAAGTATAACCTTAACCAGTCCGCATCCCTTGTAAAACAGGCTACTCACCTTTTTACCCATGACACGGGACTTATGCATATTGGCGCAGCCTTTAAAAAACAGATATTTTCGATTTGGGGAAATACCATACCGGCTTTTGGTATGTACCCTTACCGTACCAGGTTCAGCATATTTGAAAACAACAGGCTGGACTGCAGGCCCTGCTCCAAAATAGGCTATCAAAAATGCCCGAAGGGACATTTCAAATGTATGAACGAGTCTGTATTTGATTTTTATTTGCCGTAGTAAATTGTTATAATGGCCTGTTAAACAAAACAGGTATCTATGAAAAGGAAGGTATGCATTCTGGTCTTTCTTCTTTCAGGTGTTTTATTCGCTTTTGGACAAAACCATAACGGTGAGAGCTGGGGCGAGGTTAAAACCAGGGGAAGTGGCACGCTGGCCTGCATTTACAATGAATCCCCCGGGCTGGTATACAATGAAAATGGAGTGGTCAAAGGGGTATGTGCGGATATTTTAAAGGATTTTACACAGTATGTGCGTGAGAAACATTCCGTTACGCTAAAGGTAGAATTTGTACGGCAGGAGCAGGTATTTACCAAATTCCTTAAGGACGTCAAGGAAACTCCCAATCTTCTTGGTGTTACCAACGCCAGCATAACGGCCTCTCGAAGAAAGGTCATGGACTTTACTCCTCCCTATATTTCCAACCCCATGGTATTACTCACCAATAAATCAGCGCCCACCCTTGCAGCGCTTGAGGAGCTGCCTCAAAAGTTTGACGGGTATACTGCACTGGTAATTGACGGCAGCTCACATGTGAAATACCTAGAGGACATGAAGAAAAAATACTATCCCGGCCTGAGCATTGAATATGTGCCCAACGCCGAAACCATCATGGATCGCGTGCTTAAAAGTGATAAGAGCTTCACCATTATTGACTTCACCGAATATTTTGGAGCGATAAAAAAGGGGCAGCCCATCAAACGTCATAATGTGGATTTTGGAGAGTCAACAGAGGAGCTGGGTTTTATTATGAAAAAGGGATCCGACTGGATAGAGGTATGGAATGCATTTTTAACACCTGAATACCGAAACAGTGTTGGATATAAAAGAATTGTAGCCAACCACCTTGGGAGCTCCTTTCTAACCCTTATAAAATGACTTGAAAAAAGCAGGCTGCACCAGTCTTTGTTTGTCTCAGGACACCCTAAGTAGGTCAATAAGCCCTTACCAGCTTGCCTTCCATATAGTTCACAAAGGAACGGTTAGTCACCAGCATACCACCCCGGGTAGGAAAATCACCTGTGAAATACCAGTCTCCCAGATGATCAGGACAAGCCTCATGTAAATTATCCACAGTCTGATAAATGATCTCCAGGTCAGCTTTCATGTCCGCAGGCTTTACAATTTCCGCGATCTTGGAAGATATCTCCTCAGGAGTAAACTCATTATAGAGCCTGTTGACATGATTTTCGTTGTCATTATTCTCCAGATCAGCCTTGCAGCGGTCGTACACCTCTTCCAGTAAATAGTCCTTGCCCTGCTCCTTGATAAGGGCTACCATAGCACGGAAAGCAATGAACTCGCTCATCTTGGACATGTCTATGCCGTAGCAATCCGGGAAGCGTATCTGAGGTGCTGAAGACACAATGACCACCTTTTTGGGATCGAGTCTGCCGAGCATGGTCAGGATACTTTTTTCCAGTGTAGTACCACGTACAATACTGTCATCAAGGATCACCAGTGTATCCACGCCTTTCTGGATGACCTCGTAGGTGGTGTCATAGACATGGGCTACCAGCTCGTCCCGGTGATCATCATCTGTGATAAAAGTCCTCAGCTTGGCATCTTTCAACACGATCTTTTCCACTCTGGGCCGGAATGACAACAGCTCACTCAGATCTCCCATATGCGGTTTATGATCAAGAATGATCTCCTTACGCCGGGAGCTCAGATAGTCTTCAAGCCCCTGTAGCATCCCCAGAAAAGCTGTTTCCGCAGTATTCGGGATGTATGAAAATACCGTGTTCTTCAGATCAAAGTTAATGGCCTTGAGTATCTGGGGAATAAGCAGTTTACCCAATTCCTTTCTTTCATTGTAGATATCCGGGTCCGTGCCTCTGGAAAAGTAAATGCGCTCAAAACTGCAGGACTTCTTTTCCAGCGGTTCACGAAACATGAACTGCCCAAAATCACCATTTTTTTTGATGATCAGAGCGTGACCGGGTTTTACTTCTTCAATCTGGCCGTACTCTATATTAAAAGCTGTTTTTATCGCCGTCTTTTCTGAAGCCACCACTATGATCTCATCATCGGAGTAAAAATAAGCAGGTCTTATGCCTACAGGGTCGCGGGCCACAAAGGCATCACCATGACCTGTCATCCCTGCCATGGCATAGCCGCCGTCAAAGTCCTTGCATGCCCGGCTCAGCACGCGCTGCAGATCCAGCTCACTTTCTATCACCTCAGTGATCTCCTGGTTGGTATACTGATCTTTGTATTTTCTAAAAATCTCATTGTTCTCCTCGTCCAGAAAGTGGCCTATTTTCTCCATGACTGTAACTGTATCGACCTTCTCCTTGGGATGCTGTCCCAGCTTGACGAGGATATCGAAAAGCTCATCCACATTTGTCATGTTGAAGTTACCGGCCACTACCAGATTTCTGCTACGCCAGTTATTCTGCCTTAAAAAGGGATGACAGTTCTCAATACTGTTTTTACCATGCGTGCCATAACGTAAATGACCCAGCCAGACCTCACCGGTAAAAGCACAGTTTTCCTTCATCCACTTCTCATCGTAGTAGAGATCGCGTCCTTCCCGTTTTGCTTTTTTATATTTTCTGGCAACCTTGTCGAATATGGACTTAATAGGCTCGGGATCCACTGACCTGTAGCGGCTGATATAGCGAAGACCCGGGCGCTGATTGATCTTTATATTGGCAATACCGACACCATCCTGACCCCTGTTGCGCTGCTTCTCCATAAGGATGTACATTTTGTTGACCGCGTAGGTGGGAGAGCCGTATTTTTCGATGTAGTAAGAGAGGGGTTTCCGTAGTCGGACGAGCGCTATACCGCACTCATGTTTAATTGCATCACTCATAACTTGCCCTAAAATGCAAAGCTAATATTATTAATAACATTCATCAACCATTCCGGTTTAAAGAACAACGTAATCACTGCCAGAACCATAATCAGTCCAAAATAATTCTCCCATGCAGGATATTTTTGATCGTGAGAGGACCGCTGTCCGGTATAATTTCGGAAAATCATGAAAAAAGGGATCTTCAGATAATAGAAAAGGGACACCACTGTATTCAGCAATCCAAAAATAAACAGGTAAAGGAGCCATGGGCTCTGTGAGTGGTCCCAGGCCTCCCACAAAGAGGTAAATATCAGAAGCTTGGCTGTGAAGCCTGCAGTAGGAGGAAGACCCGTCAACGAGATCATCAGTACAATAAAAAGGATCCCGATCAAAGGGTAGCTCTTCATCAGGCCTTTATACTCCTCCGCCTTGCTGATCCCCTCTTTGTACTCCAGAAACTGGACCAGCGCAAACACAGCAAGGTTCATTAACACATAGATCACTGCATAGAAATACAGATTTCTGGAGGCCTGTTCCGAAAGAGACACCACCGGAATAAGCAGAAATCCTGTATGGGCAATAGAAGAATAGGCCATCAACCGCTTTACATTGCTCTGTCGAAGAGCAGCAAAATTACCGATAACCAGCGTGATCATGGCAATAATGGACAGTACGTCCACCCACCTGACAGGCCCGAGGCCAAACAGGTTCATAATAAGGAACCATTTGGTCAGAATGGCAAAGCCTGCCAGCTTGGGTACGGTAGAAAAGAATGCAACCACGGAAGTGGGTGCAACGGTGTAAACATCCGGAGACCAGATGTGCAGTGGCACAGCAGCGATCTTGAAGAGGAAACCTGTTAGTACAAGGGCCATTCCTATGGACAAAGGGATTGCTCCCGTCTTAAACAAGGCCTCCGGGAATTCAGGCAGGGTGAAATTCAGGCTTCCTGTGAAGGTAAAAACCCATGAAATACCATAAAGCATGAGTGCCGAAGCCACTGCACCGAAGAGAAGGTATTTAACAGCGGCTTCACTTCCTTTTTTGTTGAAGCTGAACAATGTGAGTGCATAGGACGAGATCGAAATGATCTCAACAGCCATGTACATGATGAGCAGATTGGAAGCCATAGCCAGCAGGTGCCCTCCCAGCAGGATGGTGAATATCAGGGGGTAGCTCTCACCTTTTTCCCTGAAAGGCCGGCTTCGAACCGCCATGACCATGGTCAGTACTGTTGCCAGATCCAGAATGATCTTCCAGGCGTCGGATGCAGGATCGCGTAAGATCATACCGTGGAAGAGAGGCAGGACTCCCCCTTCTCCCACCCGGTAAAAGATGTCCAGATACAGAATAATGCCAGACAAGAGTATCCCAAGTGCAGGGAGTATATATCTCACCTTTACTGTGAGATCAACAAGAATAAAAACAATAATACCCGCGATCAGGGCCAGCTCCGATTGAAAATGTCCAATAGAACCCAAAACATCCGATAACCTGTCAGTAAGGCTGTCCAAGAGCTAGGGGGTTTGAAGGTTTTCACTGCCCTGACCCAAAACCAGATCCACAAATGCTGAAACTGAAGTATTGATAAGGTCCAGCACTGTGGAGGGTACAATGCCCATCAACAGAGTAAGCAAAACCAGTGGAATGAACATAAGTGTTTCCCTCCGGTTCAGATCCGGCAAGGCGTCCTTGTAATCTGTTTTGATATGGAATTTTCCGAAGAACATACGCTGTATAGTCCACAGGTAATACGCCGCACTCAAAACCAGACCTGCCGTGGCCACGATCGCCATCCATTTTGGCAGGAGTCCATTCGCACTGTATGAGCCAAATGAGCCCAGCAATACCAGTATCTCCGCAATGAATCCCGAAAAACCGGGAAGTCCCATGGAAGCAAAAAAGAAGATCACCACTACTACAGTATATTGCGGCATCTTAGCGGCAAGGCCGGAATAGTTTTCAATCATTCGGTCATGGGTCCTGTCATACAGCACTCCAGCCACGATGAACAGCGCCGTGGAGATCACACCATGACTCACCATCTGATAAATGGCGCCACTTACTCCCTCCGTTGTCAGCGAGGCCAGCCCCAGCAATACGAACCCCATGTGAGACACCGAAGAGTAGGCGACCAGACGCTTGAGGTCCTGACTGGACAGTGCGTTAAGCGCACCATAGATAATGGAAAGCACGCCAAAAAAACCGATCCACCATGAATAATGCATTGCACCATCAGGAAAGATCAGCCAGGCTGTTCTGAACAGTCCGTAGCCACCGATCTTCAGCAGTATCCCCGCCAGTATTACGGAAATGGGTGTCGGTGCCTCTACGTGAGCATCCGGCAACCATGTATGTACAGGCACTACAGGCACTTTAATGGCAAACCCCACAAAAAGAAACAAAAAGGCCAGCCACCTTGCCGGACTCCCAAGGATCAAACGGACCACATCATTGTCCAAAAACGATCCTGGTATGAGATTGTCGGGGTCGGTCATGTAAACAAGATTAAAGGTCTTCACCATTTGATCCGGCGGTATGGCGTTGGACTGTAGCAGTTGCTGTACTTTACTGATGAGATCATCAGAAGCCGGTTGATCTGCACTCAAGAGCCCCATTTCAATAGCTGTGGCCCCAGGATCAATAACGGAAACGTACAGCCCGATCATGACCACAAGTATGAAAATGGAGCCCAGGAGAGTATAAAGAAAGAACTTGATAGATGCGTACTCACGTTTGGGCCCTCCCCAAAGCCCGATCAGAAAGTACATGGGGAGCAGCATGAACTCAAAAAAGAGATAGAACAGCAAAAAGTCAAGCGCTACAAAACAGCCGATAATAGAAGCGTTGAGCAACAGATAGAGACCAAAATACCCCTTTTCGCGATCCTTAATGTTCCATGAGGCTATGACACCAATGAGTAACACCAGTATGGACAGCAGGACCAGAGAAACACTCAACCCGTCCACACCTACAAAGTACTCCGCAGAAAGCTTCCCCAGCCCCTTCAGATCTAGATATATCCAGCTTGCCCTTTCACTGAACTGAAAGCCGGACACACTGTAGTCATGAGCAGAGGTGTCATAATTGATATACAGGTAGGCCCCCAGTATCAGTTGGATCACACTTACCGCCAGCGCTATTTTTTTTGAAATGCTTTTCAACCCCGCAGGCAACAGGGCCACGATCAACGCTGCGGCAAGTGGCAAAAAAATAAGTATGGATAGTAAATGATGCTGCAGCATTAACTTTTCAGAGAATTAGGAGTATGATTAGCAGGATACTTAATACAGCCACAATAATATAATTTTGGACCTTACCATATTGAAATGACTTCGCCAGCACCCCCACTCTGCCCGCAAAGAAAACAGAAAAATTAACAAATCCATCAACAAACGTTCGGTCAAACCAACCCACTATATGCGCAAAAATGACATTGATAATGGCAGAAAGATCCACAAATCTGTCAATGACCGACCTTTCGACCCTTGCTGCTGTCTTTGAGATCGTCATGAGCGGCCTGGTTATTATCCGGAGATACAGTGAGTCAAGGTACCAGTTATTGTAGGATATCTTCGCCAATGTGGAAGTGGTGGTAAAAGTGTTGTATTCCCGGACGTAGGATGAACCGGGTCTGTACTTCCACCATCCATAGCCGGCACCAAGAACTACCAATGCTACAGATGCAATACCTGCTGCAGCATGATTTTCAAAAGCAACTTTCCGTGCTGTTTCCAGCCAGCCGTCATTGGCATCCGGTACCTGCGCTCCGGTTACCGTCAGGTGATCCAGAAACCAGCTGACATTGAAGTCCAGGGGATTTAACGACCATACAAGGCCGGTGCTCATAACCGCCAAAACGATCAGGGTGAGTTTCATGATACCGGAGGACTCCGTGAGGCCTTCGGGATGTTCGGCCCCTCTCCAGCTTCCAAAAAATATCAACAGTACCTGCCTGGCCATATACAGGGCAGTAAGCACTACAGTAGCATAACCCAACACAGGAACAAGATAAGCCCACACATGCCCATGACCTGCCCGGACTACGGACCATCCGAATGATGCGGATAGCAATGCATCCTTTGACAGGAAGCCGGAAAACAGAGGTACCCCCATAAGCGCCAAAGTGCCCACAAGGTAAACCGAAAATGTCACGGGTAATTTTTTTCCAAGACCTCCCATATTCCGCATGTCCTGGGCATCAAAGGTAAGGTTATATCGATGGGCATATTCGTGTAGAGCATAGATCACAGATCCGGCCGCAAGGAACAGTGCTGCTTTAAAAAAAGCGTGGGTAAACAGGTGGAATAAGGCTGCATCCCAAGCGCCTGTCCCTACTCCCATGAACATGTATCCCAGCTGTGATATGGTTGAATAGGCCAGCACTCTTTTAATGTCATGCTGTGCAAGGGCTGCCACTGCCCCCATAAAGGCGGTTACACCACCTGTAACGGCAATGATGGTCATCGTATCAATGTTCAGCAGCTCCACTACACGACACATTAGAAAAACACCGGCTGCCACCATGGTTGCTGCGTGAATAAGAGCAGATACCGGTGTAGGGCCTTCCATGGCATCAGGCAGCCAGGTCTGTAAAGGGAACTGGGCGGATTTTCCTACGGCACCCATGAACAGGCCTACACCCATTATCGTAAGCCATTTGATATTCAATGCCCCCCCGGATTCCGTCAACCACAACAGGCCCTCAATGGTAGAGTCAGCCATAGCGGTTTTCAACGTCACTATGTCCAGTGTATTGAACTGCTCCCACAGAATGGCTATGCCAATGATAAACCCCGCGTCACCAATACGATTAATAATAAAAGCCTTCTTTGCTGCCCTGGCGGCCTTTTCCTTATGATACCAATGCCCGATAAGTAACCATGATGACAAACCTACCAGCTCCCAGAATATGAAGATCACAAGGAGATTATCCGCAAGTACTATCCCAAGCATGGAAAAAGTGAACAGTCCCAAAAAGGCAAAATACCGCTGATACCCGGGATCGTCTTTCATGTAGCTGGTAGAATATAAATGGACCAGCAGGGATACAAAGGTAACCACAAATGCCATCAGTGCACTCTGTACATCCACGAACAGTCCCACGGTAAAATTCAACCCTTCCAGAGCAAACCAGGTAAACCGGGTATGGAATTCATCGCCCTTCCAAACGTTGAAGAGCAGGATCAGAGCAATGAAAGAGGCCATGATCAAAAAAAAGCAGGCCGCCAGGGAGCCCTGCCAGGCATACCGCCGTGCCGCTATTATATTCAGCAAAAAGGACAGCAAGGGGAGTATAAAAGCAACGGCTGCCAGCAAGGTAATACCGCACCAGGGCAAGGGTGATAACAGATCTGTCGTCATTAATCCTTTATTTCACTTACCTGGTCCAAATCAATGGTTTTGAAATACCGGTATACTCTCAAAATAATAGCCAATCCTACCGCCACCTCTGCTGCAGCCACCACAATGACAAACAGGGCAAAAAACTGACCCGAAATGTCCGAGTACTTACTATAGGCTACAAAATTAATATTGGAGGCATTCAACATCAACTCTACCCCCATGAGGACAAGCACTGCGTTCCTGCGTGTAATGACAATGGCCAGACCAAGGGCAAAGAGTACAGCGCTGATCAGATAAAAGTGTTCAACCGGGATCATTTATCTTCATTGTTTTTGAGGTTGTGACCCGCTATAACAGCTGCAGCTACCAGAGCAATCAGTAACAATACCGCAGCTATTTCAAAAGGGAAAACGAATTCTGTCATTAATCCCTGGCCAATATCTTCTATCCGGTTACCACTGGTACTCTTTAAGGCACTGAGGTTCATCCTAAGAACGCCATAGATCAATACTATCATCATACCCACTGCCACTACGGCCCCCATGAATACGTTTGTAACGGCCGGCTGGGATCCGGTGGAAGAAGCTTTACTGGTAAGCATAACCCCGAAGATCATCAATACGACGATACCCCCCACGTAGATCATGATCTGCGTTACGGCCAGAAATTCAGCATTTGCAAAGATATAAAATACCGCTACACATAACAGCGTGATCACCAATGCAAAGGCTGCATAGAGTATGTTTCTCGTGAATAAGATAAACACTGAAGAAATAATGGCTATGGCGGCAAAAAGGTAAAAAACGATCTCAGTCATCCCCTTCGTTTTTCTTTTTGGGTGGCTGTGCAGGTTTCATATCCGATTTGGGTTTGATCACCGGCCGGGGTGAGGCTTTTATTCCGGGTTTAGCAGCAGGCTTTTCCTCAGGTTTGGTCCCTGTATCCCCGGTAGGCGGCTGTGGTTTCATGACAGGTTTGGGTTTGATCACTGGCCTGGACGAAGTTTTTATTTTGGGTTTGAACACAGGCTTTGCCACTGGTTTGGCTTCATTTTCTTCTGAAGTAGGCTGAAGTTTCACCTTAGGCCTGGGCTTCAGCCCTGATTGTTTGCCGGTTTCATTATCTTTTTCGGACTTTTCCCTGTTTTTTTCATTTTCAAACTCTTCCAGTTCTTTCCTTTTTTCAAGGATCTCCAGTGGTGTCATGGTCGCGAAGGAATAGGTATGATCCCTGAAATCATATTCACTGAAATCATATGCCTTTGTCATGGTCAGACACTCCGTGGGGCAAACCGTAGTACATAAGCCACAGAAGCAGCACTTGGACATGTCAATATCAAATCTGGCTGCATGAATACGTTTTGGTGTACCGTCAGAGGTCTTACCGATCACATCGGTGGCCTTTATACCTTCAATATCAATACAATCTACGGGACATATCTTGGCACATTTGTCACATACGATACAATCGTCAATTTCATTGTGCAGGCGATACCTGCCATTGTCAGGTACCGGAATGGTCTCATGTGGGTACTGTAGGGTGCTGATCCCCTTTTCATGCTCGTCAAAATAACCATCTTCACTCACGGGTACCGGTTTTGAAGATCTTCTTGCCTCCACCATATGACGAAAAGTGAGTGAAAGACCTTTAGACAGTGTAGTAGCCGCCTCTTTTATATTTTTGAAATACGTCATTCCTATGTTTACTCAATACCAACGGACCTTCCTTCCGGTCAGGACAGATCCGAATTAGATATTGTGAATTTAAACGTACTTCCCTTGCCTTCCTCACTTTCCACCCAAATTTTTCCGCCCATTTTCTCTACAAACTCCTTACAAAGCTTCAATCCCAGGCCTCTGCCCTTTTCATTTGCGGTGCCCGGTGTGGTCAAAAGTGTTGTGGTGCTGAACAGGTTATCCACCATGTCCTGTGGCATGCCCACACCATTGTCACTGATGCCTATTGTGATCTGACTATCGTCAAAAGGCTCGTCGAAGACCTTCACTTCACCGCCTTCATTGGTAAATTTGATCGAGTTGGAGACGAGATTACGAATGATCAGATCGAGCATATTCCTGTCAACATTTACCTGAACACCCTTTTCTACCTTATTGACAAAGGCTATATTCTTTTCATTGCTGCTCAGAAAAAACTGGAGATTTGATTCAACCAGATCATGAAGGACCAGATCCTCACGCTGCATGGTGATCTCATTCATCTCCATCATGGCCCAGTCCAGCAGGTTGCCCAGCATTTTGCCCGTACTGTCCAGCCTCACCTTGAGCGATTTAGTGAGTTTGATGAGCTCTTCCTGGGTCAGATGACCATCATTCAGCATGTTAAGAATACCCACAAGAGCGTTAATGGGCGATCGCAGGTCATGCGAAACTATTGAGAAGAACTTATCCTTCATAGAGAGCAGGCTTTGCAACTCACGTGTTTTGGATTCAATTTCCTGCTGATGGACCAGCAGTAACTCATTGGCCCTTTTGCTGCGCACACTGTTCCGGTACAGTGTTATAAGCAGAATACCAGTGAACGCCAGTATGACCACCAATATGTTTCGCAGGAATTCCTCATTCTCGAGCTTTATATTCTGCTCTCTCTCCTTTTGATTAAGCTGATCGATAGCCAGATCCTTCTGGGCCAGTTCATACTGGATCTGCGTCTGGGTGAACTGCTCATTTCTGTTCGCAAGGGTGAGGCTGTCATCCAGCGCCTTGCCTTTCCTCAAAAACTCCAGTGCTTGCCTGAAATTACCCTTTTTCTCATACCAGTTGGCCAATTCCATATGCGCATGCATCAACAGCTGAGCAGAATTCCTGCTCATGGCTACCTGATAGGTTTCGTCAAAATAGGTTTTGGCCAGCGCTGTCTTACCCTGCTTCATAGCGATCCGCCCTATACCCAGGCTTACCCTGGCCCTGGCATTCTCGTTTGACTGACGATCGTATATCGACCACGAACGATCATAGTAGCCGAGCGCCTTGCCGTATTCTTCCGCCTGGAAATAAAGCTCGGCGATCCTGTCCATTATCTGTGGTATGATGATATTGTCCTCGACCTGTTCGGCAATTTCCAGCGCAATTTCCAGTGACTTGAGCGCTTCATCGAATTTGCCTTCTTTCAAAGCAATGTCCCCGAGATCATGTAATGAATAGGCCATACCTACCCGGTCATTGATCTTCCTGCTCATATCCATGGACCTGTTGATATATTCACGGGCCCGGTCCAGCTGATCTACTGCCTTAAAAACCCTACCCAGATTATAAATGGCGATGGTAAGTAAAAGACTATCATTGGTGGACCGTGAGCTTTCAATTGACCTTTGATAATGTATAAAGGCCTCATTGTACAATCCCATACCCAGATAATCTTCTCCCAGAGCGTTATAGGCCTCCGCTATTCCCCGCTTATCGTCCAAACGAATCATATGGGCGAGTGCCTTTCGGTCATGACGCAGCGCCTCTACAAACTCACCCTGGGCGGCGTGAAGCGCAGACATCCTGATCTCAGCCCATGCAATGGATGATGTATCACCTATGGAAGTGGCTATTTCCACTATTTTACGGCCAAGCGTAAATGAGGTATCTATATGATCAAAGCCAAGCTCACCCAACGCACCGAAAAGTAAAAGCAGCCGTACTGAGTCCGACTCCTCCTTTTGATAAAGGTTATCCAGGCTATCCAAAACGTTCGATTGCGCCTGAACTGGATTTCCGCCAAAAAAAACAGAAATCAGGGAAAGCGATATGATATTTAACCGGATCAAAACCAGGTTTTGAAAATTATCAGATCATGATCAACCTCCATATTGAGCAAATAAAAAGCAATGCCAGTGCAGCTGGTGTAAGATATTTCCACCCGAGGGTCATCAATTGGTCCAATCTAACCCTTGGATAGGTCCATCTTACCCACATTTGCAGCACTACCATAGCCAGTGACTTAGACAGCAACCAGAACATAGTCCAGGCATGTCCTGACCATGAACCAGGCTGACCGATAGTCCATTCTGCCAACCGGAGTACTCCTATGTTTGGTAGAGGTGTATTCCAGCTCCCAAAGAAAAGTAACACCCCTAGAATACTGGTTAACAGCATCATACCATACTCGGCCAGCATAATAACAGACCAGCGAAAACCCGAATATTCTGTCTGAAAACCGGATACCAGCTCTGACTCCGCTTCAGGCAGATCAAAGGGAGCGCGGTTACTTTCAGCAAGGGTGGTGATGAAAAATATGATCCAAACAGGGATCAAAAAAGGAGCCCTGAATATGTTCCATGTAAGAATACCACCTATATCGGTTACATCCAGCCTCAGAGCGCTGATGCCAAACAGGTAGTTTTTTGCTGTTGGGTCAATGGATGTGATCAATATGCCCTGTTGATAGGATATGGTCTGCAGGTCCAGCGACTGCGCTATGACCAATACGCAGATCACACTAATGGTCAGAGGCACCTCGTAGGATATGATCTGCGAGGCCGACCTCACAGCGCCCAGTACCGCGTACTTATTGTTGGAAGCCCAGCCGGCTATTATGATCCCTATTACGTCCAGCGAAACAATGGCCAGCAAAAAGAAAACGCCGGTATGCACTGAAGCGCCGGACCATGCAGAGGTGACCGGCAACACGGAAAAACCGGTAAAAACAGCTGCAAAAATGATCAACGGTGCTACAAGGAAAAGCTTTTTTGAGGCTGCTTTGGGCACAATATCCTCCTTTTGCAAAAGCTTCAGAAGGTCAGCCACGGTCTGAAGTATGCCATAATACCCCACCTCCATAGGTCCGTAGCGATCCTGTATAAAGGCAGACACCTTACGCTCGGCATAGACAGCCAGAACAGTAAAGATCAACAGGAAAGGCAGGAAAAACAGAAATGTTGACATTAAAAAATAGAACTCAAATCAAAGGTATCGTTTTTGTCATTTAAACTTAACAATTCATGATCACGTTATTCCTACCCAAAAAGTGTAAATATAATGTAAAACCGTTAAACCGGGTATATTTTTATACGAATATTTGGCCCGAATATAATCAAACTACATTCATTCCCAAAGCCTGTAATACTCCAAATGCACTCTTTCACCAAAAAATAATTGAGTAGAGGCTTCAAAAGAGTCAGTATAGTCAGAAACAAGGAATTCGTAAGTCGGCTCACCACCGGAAGACAACAGTTCCTCGCTTTTAAGATAATCATGGACATACCTAGCGGTGACTTCTGACGAGTCCAGTACATCCACACCATTTTGGTAAAAATCTGCTATCTCATCATGTATCAACGGATAGTGGGTGCACCCCAGTATCAGTGCCCTGACGCCCTGCAGGGTCTCATCTTCCAGATATTTTTCTATAATGTCATGGCTGATGCGCTGGTGAAAGAAGCCTTCTTCAATCATAGGCACCAGCAGCGGCGTGGCCAGCGAGGCAAGCTCGATATTCCGGTGAAGCCGGGCGATCTTCTGATGATAAACATTGGAATTAACCGTTCTTCTGGTACCTATCAGGCCTATTTTCTCATTTTGGTGCTGTTCACCGATAAAATCCACCATAGGATCGATAACATTGATGATCTTCGTGCGCCTGCCTGCATATTCCTTCAGCAACTCATAGGCAGAAGAACTGGCGGAATTACACGCAATAACGATCACTTTGCATCCCTTTTGCAACATGACATCGGCTATCTTAACTGAGTAGGCCTGTACCGCTGCCTCTGATTTTTCACCATAGGGCAGGTGTGCAGTATCACCAAAATAGATCATGGATTCATCAGGCATAAGCCTTCGTATGGCACTGGCCACTGTGAGCCCACCTATGCCACTGTCAAATATCCCAATGGGTGCATTATTCATAACACCCAAAAATATTGAAAATAATATGAGTCATAGCATCGCTCTGAGTCATTTACCCACTTCTTGAACATCTATTGCATATTCTCCCTGATACTTTATTACTTACATTTCTGTTCATTTAGATAATTGAGTCACTCAGGTATTGACATACCCAATAACGCCAGAGCCTGATGGCCAATAACCACTTCTGATCTTATTTTATCTATTTGTTACAATTGATCGTAAACCGTGTTGTGTCTTGTTTTGATAAGATAGCGGCGACACTACTATTCAGGCTTCAGCCTGAGATACAAAGAAGACGGACGTACCTTATTGAACACTTCAGAGCGTTCACTTCCGGTCAAATTATTTGTATTATTGCAGCCTGAATTTAATAATTTCATTACCATGGGTAACAACATACTAAAAGGAAAAAAGGGAATCATCTTTGGTGCTCTTGATGAAAACTCCATTGCCTGGAAGACTGCTTTGAAAGCTTCTGAAGAAGGAGCTGAGTTCGTACTTACCAACGCCCCCATTGCCCTGCGAATGGGCACCATCAATCAATTAGCAGAAAAATGTAATGCAGAGGTCATCCCGGCTGACGCTACTTCTGTGGAAGACCTGACGGCTCTTTTTGAAAAATCTCAGGAGATCCTGGGTGGTAAACTGGACTTTGTGTTGCATTCCATTGGCATGAGCCCAAATGTAAGAAAAGGAAAATCATATGGTGATCTGAACTATGACTGGTTCCTGAAAACCCTGGATATATCCGGCCTGTCCTTCCACAAGGTATTACAGGTAGCGGAAAAGACTGATGCAATGAACGAGTGGGGGTCCATACTGGCTCTGAGCTATATAGCCGCTCAACGTAGCTTCCCCGATTACTCCGATATGGCGCAGGCCAAGGCGGTACTGGAATCCATCGCCCGGAGCTATGGCTACCGGTTTGCCAAACTAAAGAAAGTAAGAGTGAACACCATTTCACAGTCCCCTACCATGACGACAGCAGGTAGCGGGGTGACAGGATTTGACGTTTTCTTTGATTATGCAGATAAAATGTCACCTCTTGGCAATGCCAGCGCTGGTGACTGTGCCAATTTTATCATCACCATGTTTTCCGATTATACCCGTATGGTGACTATGCAGAATCTGATGCATGACGGGGGATTTTCAGCCTCTGGTATCACGGAAGACCTGATAGAACGGTTAAAATAATATTTTGTAGTGAAGTTTCTTCTTCAAGGGACGGCAGTATAATATTCATTCTCATTCAATCCCACGCCAGTATCCTGACAGACAGGTAGGATGTGTATGCCAGATGAAAGAAGAAAAATAAGGTGAGTTAACGAATGGTCTGTGAGGACACAGACCATGGATTAGATTAGACATGGACTTTGGGTTAAGACCATGGGTTAAAGATCGGAGAGTATCGTGGAAGATCAAATACCTTGAGGTCCATTGGCAGAAAGTAGCTGGAATCGAAATGTTATTTCGCGTAACTTTAGAAGCAAATGTATAGTTGTTCAGAACAGCCGTAATTTAATAATACGTATAGAACCTTTTAACTTTCATCCATGAAAAGTAAAACAGCCATTTTCCTGTCTCTGGTGTTGGTGATCATCCTGGCCAGTGGTTTTCAAATTTTAAAAACATCACTCAGAATAACCGTGATCGACGAATTGGGCAATATCGTTGAGGGAGCCACGGTACAGCTATATGCTACTGAAGAAGATTACAGAAATGAAACCAACCCTGTATCCGAGCCAGGCACTACAGACAAAAAGGGGAATGTAAAATTCAAGGAACTCCAACCCAGGGCCTACTTTGTGAACGCCAGTAAGGATGATAAGAACAATATAGGCGCTGGGGTACAAACTGACAAGCTGGTAGAGGGCAAAATGAACAAGGTGAATATTGTGATAGAATAGCGGTGCACAGACAGGATCTGCTCTCTAAACTGGAACGATACAGCCCTGAATATGAGGAAGAGGTCAAATTCAGGGCTTCTTTTTTGTCTTTTATCGGGACTCATCCGGACTGTTTTGAAAGATCACTGACCGAGGGGCATATCACCGGGTCGGCATGGATCGTAAATCAACGTTATGACAAAGCGCTCCTTACACATCATAAAAAACTGGACAGGTGGTTACAACTGGGTGGTCATGCTGATGGTGAGTCTGACATTATCCGGGTGGCCACCAAAGAAGCGGAAGAGGAGTCAGGCCTGAAGAGCCTGGCGCTGACCTCGACAGAAATTTTCGATATTGACATTCATCCCATTCCGGCCAGGGGTCAGGAACCGCAGCACCTTCATTACGATATCCGGTTCTTATTCACGGCTGATGAACACGAGACTTTCTATGTAAGTTCTGAGTCAAAAAACCTTTCCTGGGTAACTTTAGATGAACTGAGCACTCTTACTCAACACAACTTATCGATAATGAGGATGTCGGAGAAGACTAAAAAAAGATAGGGTTTCGTCGTATACGAAACCCCTATCAACCTTAAAATTAACTGTGATAACACTAAAAAACCATGAAGGATGATTCATGCGTCTTGGTACTAAGATATGGCTGATCCGGCTCTAATAAAACTCACAAATCACTGATAACACAGCTATGTAATTTTTTTACCGGAATTGAACGAAAATAGTAGTTTTGCATTCCTCAAATGGCAGAGAGTGGCACAGATATTGACCGGGCAAAAAGCGAACTGGAAGCAGGGAAGCTGGTAGCCATCCCAACGGAAACCGTATATGGTCTGGCCGGTAATGCCTTTGATCCTCAGGCAATTGCCAGCGTATTTAAAGTCAAGAACCGCCCGTCGTTTGACCCTCTTATTGTGCATACTTGTTCACTGGAAAGGGTAAGGAGTCTGGCTTTAGGGATCCCCGAGATGGCAGTGGCACTGGCTGAAAGATTCTGGCCAGGCCCGATCACTTTACTACTGGAAAAGCGGGCCGTTATTCCAGACCTGGTCACCTCAGGTATGAATACTGTAGCACTGAGAATACCGAAACAGCCTCTGACCCTTCAATTGCTTGAACGGCTCGATTTTCCACTGGTAGCGCCAAGCGCCAACCCTTTTGGTTATATCAGCCCTACCACGGCGACGCATGTTAATGACCAGCTTGGCAGCAGCATAGACTATATCCTCGATGGCGGTCCATGTGATATAGGCGTAGAATCAACCATTGTAGGCTTTGAAAACAACGAACCGGTCATCTACCGCCTTGGGGGTACAAGCAGAGAACAAATAGAGCAGGTGATGGGCAAGGTGAAAGTAATGCCTCACTCCTCTTCAAATCCAAAAGCGCCAGGTATGCTAAAGAGCCACTATGCTCCCCGGGTACGGATCGTTTTGGGAGATATCAGCACCATGCTTTCACAGGTTGAAGATAAAGGCAAAACCGGCGTCATCTCCTTCCGGTCTTCCTTTGAAGATGTACCACAGGGACATCAGCGGATGCTGGCACCGGATGGAAGACTCGACACCGCTGCCAAAAATCTTTTCTCGGCCTTAAGGGAAATGGATACCAAACCGATAGATCTGATACTTGCCGAGCTGGTACCGGACCATGGCCTGGGGCTTGCCATTAACGACAGGTTAAAAAGAGCGGCTGCGGTGTAGTGGTGCACAGATCGATTATGGTCAGTGAACGGTTGGGGTACATGACCAACCAATAACAACACTCTATTAAAAGCTTACCAAAATTCACCCAAGCTGACTAAAATCAACTCCGTATCGTTACGGTTTATCATTAATTTTTGGAAATTAGCCGAACCAAATTTTAATGACTATGAAAACCATTGACAATATAAATTTCGAAGGAAAAAGGGCATTGATCCGGGTAGATTTCAATGTACCTTTAAATGCAGAATTCAGGATCACTGATGACACCAGGATCAGGGCAGCCGTGCCTACTATCAAAAAAATACTGAACGATGGAGGCTCTGCCATTCTGATGTCACACCTGGGCAGGCCCAAATCCGGCCCTGAGGAAAAGTTTTCTCTGAAACATTTGGTCGATGATCTCTCAGGGCGCTTTGGCACACAGGTGAAATTTGCCAGCGACTGTGTAGGAGCTGAGGCTGAAACCCTTTCAGCCGGCCTGCAACCTGGAGAAGTGCTTTTGCTGGAAAACCTCCGGTTCCACCCGCAGGAGACCAAAGGCGACGAATCCTTTGCCGAACAGCTTTCCAAACACGGCGATATTTATGTCAATGATGCATTTGGCACAGCACACCGGGCTCACGCTTCTACAAGCATAGTAGCAAAATTCTTTGATGAAAAAGTCTGTGGTTATGTAATGGCGGCAGAGTTGGAAAATGCACAGAAGGTTCTTGAAAAAGCGGCCAAACCTTACACCGCCATTATGGGAGGAGCCAAAATATCTGACAAGATACTGATCATCGAGCGCCTCCTGGATAAGGTGGATAACCTCATCATTGGTGGAGGAATGTCCTACACCTTTTTCAAAGCTATGGGAGGAAACATAGGCTCATCATTACTGGAAGAGGATAAACTTGAGCTGGCGAAAGAGCTGATCAAAAAAGCAAAGGAAAAAGGGGTCAACCTGGAATTACCTTTTGACTCGGTAGTAGCAGATGCTTTTGACAACAACGCCAACACACAAACCACTCCCAACACCAGTATCCCTGAAGGATGGATGGGGCTGGACATTGGGCCACAGGCGCGGGAGGTTTTTTCCAATACTATCGAAGAATCAAAAACCATACTATGGAATGGACCTATGGGTGTGTTTGAAATGGAATCCTTTGCCCAAGGCACGGAAGCCGTAGCTGAAGCAGTGGTAAAAGCTACAAACAATGGCGCTTTTTCGCTCATCGGTGGTGGTGATTCAGCAGCAGCTGTGAATAACCTCGGTTATGGAGACAAGGTATCTTATGTATCCACCGGAGGTGGAGCCCTGCTGGAGTACATGGAAGGGAAAGAGCTTCCAGGAGTAAAAGCGATAGAAGGATAGTATATAATTTGATAGAACAGCCAACCTTACCAGGCCTTATAGGCCTGGTAAGGTTACTTATCATACAGTCCTGTGTAATCTCCAAAGGTTATCATATTTCAATTCATTACGGTCCAGCATTTCACGTATGACCTGTAGGAACATCTCCCGGTCTGTGGGATTTACTTTTTCCATGATGTCCTCTACCTGCAGTGGTCCTTCTGTCAGCACGTGATCGATCAGGTGATGATACCTATTAATGTGAATGCCCTCACTTTTCTTTTTTTGCGCCAGACAGATGTCGCATATTCCACATCTTTCCTGATACTTCTCTCCAAAGTATTCCAGAAGAAGCTCCGTTCTGCACCGCTCCTGATGCTTCGCATAATGAATAACACTGGCCATTTTTTGTTTGGCCAGCCTTGCTCTCTGTTCCAGAATGACCTTGTTTACCGTCAGATATGCCGGGTCCTGTCTGGGTAAAGTAAAGATCACCTGCGGTTTATCCTTCTGTTTGTTATATACCACTATTCCCAATTCATCCAGGCGCGTAAGACCGGATATTACCTCTTTTTCCTCAACTCCCATGAACCGGGCCAGTTGATATTCCGAGATACTCATAAAATGACTGAACATTTCACCACCATATAATCTGAGCACACCCTTGATCAGTGGATCAAACATGGAATTAGCCACCTGAAATTTATACAGTTCGGTATTATCTACAGCAATGTGAAGATGTGACGGGTGGTAGTAGCTTTCATTAAAGGTGATAAGCTCCTCGTCTTCCATTTTCCGGAGTGCATAGAATACCTCAAGGTGATGCAGACCATAGTTTTCCGAGAATTCCCTGATGTCAAAATCGAAGCTTTGCCCCATTCCACTGCCAATGGCCAGCTTGTAATAATTGGCCAGTGACTGATATACCTTTTTCAGATAGTCAAGGGACGGATACTGCAGTTCAACCCGGTGTTTGAGCTCATCCGCATCGGCTTCATTGAACAGGATTACCGCATAAGCCTTAGCCTCATCACGCCCGGCACGGCCCGCCTCCTGGTAGTAGGATTCCAGATCCTGGGTCAGGCTCATGTGTACGACCACCCTCACGTCCGCCTTATCAATCCCCATTCCAAAGGCATTGGTAGCTACCATTACCCTCACCTGATTTTTGACCCATTTCTCCTGCTTCTGCGAGCGCTCATGATGTGGAAGCCCTGCATGGTAAAATTCAGCAAAAACCCCATTTTTCAGAAGAAACCTGGCAACATCCTTGCAGGCCTTTCTGGTGTTCAGGTAAACGATCGCCGGACCCGGCACATTTCTCAGCACTTCCAGCAGTTTGGCCTCCTTGTTTTCAACATTCCTGACCGAATAGGACAGGTTAGCCCGCGCGAAGCTTTTCTGAAATACACTCTTCTGTCGGAACTGAAGCTTTTCCTGAATATCTGCGACCACCTCCGGGGTAGCCGTCGCCGTAAGTGCTATAATATTGACCGCGGGGATGGTATGCCTCACCTCCGCTATTTTGAGATAGGCCGGACGAAAATCGTAGCCCCATTGCGAAATACAGTGGGCTTCATCCACCGCCAGCAGGGAAACGTTCATCTTTGCTACCCTTTCCCTGAATATCTCCGTCTCCAGACGTTCCGGGGATATATAAAGAAATTTCACGTCACCGTAGATACAATTATCCAGCTTAATATCTATTTCCTTCTTCTTCATCCCGGAGAAGATGGCCTCCGCCTTTATCCCTCTTGATCTAAGCTGCTCCACCTGATCCTGCATCAGGGCGATCAGAGGTGTGATCACCAGACAGACCCCTTCCCTGATCAGGCCAGGCACCTGAAAACACAGGGATTTCCCTCCGCCGGTGGGCATAAGGGCGAGAACATCCTGCCCATTGAGGGTAACATCAATAATATCCTCCTGCAATGGACGAAAGGTCTCATACCCCCAGTACTCCTTTAATATGGCCAGTGTTTGCTTCAAGACATTTTTGAATCATCTAAATTAAATAATTTCACACCACATTAGAACCCAGGTCCTATGACGTTTATTAAAGTGATTCAGCCGGAAGAAGCTGAAGGAGAGCTCAGATCCATTTATGAACATTTGATCAAAACCCGCGGCAAGCTGGCCGAAGTGCATAAGATACAGAGCCTGAACCCTGTAAGTATTGTCAATCACATGGATCTGTATGCTACTATCATGTTTGGAAGATCTCCGCTCAGGCGATACCAGCGGGAAATGATCGCCGTAGTAGTATCCGGCGCCAACAAATGTGCCTATTGTGTGCGGCACCATGGGCTCGCTCTTGACCATTTCTGGAAGGACCGGGCAAGGGTAGACCGACTGGCGGAAGATTTCAATGACTGTGGGTTGGATGAAGTGGATATCTCTATTTGCGAATATGCACGCCAGCTCACTTTAAAGCCGAATGCGATCGACGAATGCCAACACGTCAATACCCTGAAGGAACGGGGGTTGGATGACAGGGCCATTCTGGATATAGCCCTGATCACCAGCTACTTCAACTTTGTCAATCGGATGGTGCTGGGGCTGGGTGTTGAACTGGAGGCCGATGGTGGTGGGGGATATGACTATGACTAGCCGGATTTCCGCTAAAGGCGCTACCAACCCACCATATTGTATGCTCCGTCCGGCAACGGAAAAGTAAAGTACCGGCGACACCAGACAAACAACAGATCAATGTGTTGTCTTTGCTTTCTTTATCGGACATGTGCTTATGCCGAAGACAAGGTAAAGTGGACATACACTCACCAGACTTGTTAAAACGAAAATACCTGCCACAGCCAATAGCAGAATAGCCCATACGCCTGAAACAACATTGATTAAAAACAAAACCGCAATAGCAGCTGCAATTATCAGCCTGATAATTTTATCAGCAGATCCCATATTCTTTTTCATGACCTTAATTTTTTGGTTAGTTACTTTTACCGGAACTGATGATGGAATATCCTCAGCTCCAAACCAAAATTATCGTACCGAAAACAGGCAAGCAGTGACTTAGGTTACCACGCTGTTATTTTTATACCATTCCCCATTTGTTTAACTACTCCTTCATGTTCCAGTTTCTTCATTACACGGCTGATCACCTCACGTGCCGTACCCAGCTCATTGGCGATCTGCCGGTGAGATATCTTAAGGGGATTGGATTGGGTAAGTGAAGATTTTTGTCTTAGGTACTCCAGCAGTCTTGTATCCAACCGGTTATAGAGCAGATGATTGATGGTATCCAGCAGATCGCTGTATCGCATATTGAAATGATGAAAAAAAACGTTGTTCATATCAGGAAATTTCCGCAACCAGTCTGAAACCTTATCCGAAGGAATGAGAAGAGCTCTGGTATCTTCCTCAGCAATGGCAAATACTCTGCTCGGTTCATTCATAAGACTTGCCGAGAAAGACATAATGCAGGTTTCCCGTGGTCTGATATAATACAGCAAAAGTTCCTTTTCTTCATAACGGGTAAATACCTTGACAAGCCCCTCAATAACAATAGGTATGACTTTTACGTATTGGCCCGACCTGAGGATCTCCTGCCCGGTGGAGATGTCCCTGACCCTGCCGAACTCCAGTACCTGATCCAAAAGGTCCGTCCCAAAATGTGCCAAAGACTGTCTGATTTCTTCTTCCAATGAGGTCATAATACCGGTTCTCTTTTATATGTAAGCTGTAACAGACAGGCCTGCTCAACAATTCCCATGGTTATGAGTCTTAAGTAGTGAGTAATAAGTCTTAAGTGTTAGGTCCCGGATCCTGTCCGTGGGCTTTAAGACCTGCGATTTTGCCCTTGATCACTTAAATCTACACATGACTCATAAGATACAAAAGGGGTTGGTTCCAGGGTCATACCTCAAAATACCGGATCCTCAGTCGACTCCACAAGGTAGAGCTCTTCCACACTCCGGCCTGGTCCGTCAGATAGTTCACTGTAACGTTGTACTTTTCGGATAAAGGCATCATCATAGCCTCTACTCCGGATCATTTCCAAGGTTTGTAAAGCATTGTCCAGTCCGGTGTATTCTCCATAGGTATAACGATGAAATCCGTCCTTTCCATCATGCTTAAGTACACCTTCCAGATCCTTGAGGAAGCTTCTTCGAACAGTTTTAGGGTTGAGCAAAGCCAATATCTGGACGGTGTATACATACTCCGGTTCCACTTTTACCATGGTTGTGGTATCTTCAGCTATTGTTTCTTCAGGAGGCTCGGGCATGGAGATCGTAAACTGGTACAGGTCATCGTCCCCCACTCCTCCTGAACGGTTGGAAGAGAAGAATCCAAAGTCTCCAGAGTCATTAAGGACAAAAGCAAAATCATCCCTGCCAGAGTTGACAGGAGCCTTAAGATTTTGAACAGATGCTCTTGCTCCTGGCCTGGTCTGATAAATATCCAACCCGCCTAGTCCTCCATGACCATCGGAAGTGAAGTAAAGCGTGCCATCCCGATGAATAAAGGGAAACATTTCATTGCCTTTGGTATTGATCCCTGCTCCCAGGTTTTCAGGAGTATTCCAGTTACCATTGGAAAATCTGCTACGATAAAGATCTGTTCCACCCTGCCCTCCTGGCATATCTGATGAAAAATAAAGTAGCGTGCCATCGACACTTACCGACGGGTGCCCCACAGAATACTTCTCTTCGGCCAGTTGTATGAGCTCCGGCTGACCCCAGCTCCCATCCTCTTTCTTTTCCGCAAAGAAAAGCTGCAAACGAATGGTTCCATCCTGCTTTTTAGTAGCCTTTGAGTTCGGGTTATTCCGGGTAAAGATCATCTTTTCACCATCATCATAAAGGGCAGCAGGCCCCTCATGGTATCTGGTATTGATGTTCTTCGGAAGCTTTTCGGGTGCGGTCAGCGTACCGTTGTCGTCATATTTGCTTTGGTAAAGATCAAGATAAGCGCTGTTGGTACGGGCATATCTTTTTCCCCGTGCCACCTCTTCCCTAGCTGACGCAAAAATGATCCCTCCCTCATAAAATGTAACTCCAAAATCCGAATAGGGCGAGTTGATCTCAGCCAGCTGTACGTTATAGTTAGCCTCTTTTGTCTGGTAGTCGACAATTCGGGAAAGTACAGCCAGTTTTTTTTGAGAACGATCATCACCGGGTGCACTTTGGGCATGAGCTTTATACCATTGTTCAGCCTCATCATATTTACCATTGCTCATCAGCACTTCTGCAAATTTGTATTGCTCCTCTATTGGGAGTTCTCCTACTTCAGCAGCCTTCCGGTACCATTCTTCCGCCAGGCTCAGGTCCCCTGTTTTGTGACGACAATCCGCAACCATCAGGTAAATTGCCTGATCTTCCACCTCCTGGGCAATCTCTTCATACAAAAGGGCTGCTTCCCTGTAATTAAACCTTGTAAAAAGTTGTTCTGCCCTCGCCTTCTTTTTCTTCAGCTTTGCGTCATCATTTTGCGCCGGCAGTTCTACACAAAAAACTAAAAGAAATAAAAAAAATATAGTCACTGACCTTTTCATCACAAATCACTTAACCGTTAAAAATACCGGGGCGATATGACCCTCTCCGGCACTCCACTGAACACTCTGTAGTTCAGCATGAATTCACCGGAACCTGAGTTAACCTGTCCCAGGTCAGACGTCACCAGATCATAGGCCATTCCGATTTTGAACCGCCTGTTCAACTGAATTTCCATCAGAGCATTGAGTGAATTCATATTACGAAGTGACAGCCCGGCCCATACTTTTTCCCTGATCAGAAAGTTGGCATTCAGATCGATGTTAACCGGCGCCCCGGTTACTGATTTCACCAGGATCTGAGGTTTGAATTTCAGAGAAGGACTCAGGTCAAACAGGTAACCAGCCGTGAGGAAATAGTGACGCAACTGCCTTGCAGCCAGAATGATGTCACTTTCATCAAAAGAGTTTTCCAGTAAAAAAGGTACTGAAAATCCAGCATAAAACCGGCTGGTCCGGTAGTATACACCCGCTCCGAAATTGGGCAACAGGGTAGTTACATTTTCATCAAAGCTGGGGTCAGTCACACCGGGTGGCAGGGCCAGTCCGGTCAATTGCTGGCTCTGATGGGTAAGACCTGCCTGTAACCCAAACGCAAGGCTACCTGGCCCGAGTAGAATCTTGTAGGCATAGGAAGCGTAAAAGTTGAGTAACTCCGTAACGGCGATCTTTTCCCTTTCCATAAGCAGACCGAGTCCCATTTCCTTAAATGGCCCCAGGGGCGTATGTGCAGAAAACATCTGGTTGGAAGGCGCTCCTTCAAAACCCATCCATTGCTCACGGGCCAGTACGGTGAGATTCAGGGTAGAGTCACTACCGGCATACGCCGGATTCAGTGCCAGACCATTGAACATATATTGTGTAAACAGGACCTGCTGCTGTCCAAAACCGAGGGTTGTAAAACCTGTAACAGTAACAACCACGAGCAACCTGCAAAAAAATTTACCTTTCATAGCCGTGAGCATTTATCGTTTCAGTACCACATATCCTTTGATCAACTCCTGACCTTCACCCAAATCAAGGATGTAGAAGTAAGTACCATCCGGAACTTCTCCGCTACCTATGACAGCGCCTTCTCCGGTCTCGCCCCTCCAGGCCCTGTCCCCATTATCGTACCCTGATCGCTGAAATACCATATCTCCCCATATGTTGAAAATCTTCACCCTGTTACGTGGAAAGCGCTCTATTCCGGTGATCTCCCAATGATCGAGGATACGATCACCGTTGGGGGAAAGTGCCTGAGACACAAAAAACTCATCATCCGGTGGATCTACAGGTGGAGGTGGAGAAGGTGCAGCTTCCACCAGAATGGAGATCACCACCTGGTCACAAAGCTGATCCGTACGATCATCACAAACGGTAACCGTAAAAGATTCTGTACCAACAAAACCTGCTTCAGGAGTATAGGCCACACAGGTGTCTGCCGGGTCCGGGACACCGGCTGTGCCATTGCCTGTAAGTGCACTTATCGACGAGATAAAAACACTGTCCATGTCCACATCTGTGACATTCAGGCAAATAGCTAATGAGGAATCCACGGCAATGGTATAGAAGAGGGAATCCACCGGAGTGTTTGTTTCATCCATTATGACCGGGGCATTGTTTACCGGAGGAGGTGTAGCTTCCACCTGAATGGAGATCACCACCTGATCGCAAAGCTGATCCGTACGATCATCACAAACGGTAACCGTAAAAGATTCCGTACCAGTGAAGCCTGCTTCAGGAGTGTAGGTCACACAGGTATCCGAAGGGTCTGGAATACCGGCTGTTCCATTGCCTGTGAGTGCGCTTATCGACGCGATAAAAACACTGTCCATGTCCACATCTGTGACATTCAAACAAATGGCTAATGTGGAATCCACGGCTATGGTATAAAGGAGGGAATCCACCGGAATATCGGTTTCATCCCTTATTACGGGAGCATTGTTTACAGGAGGGGGTGGAGCTTCGATCTGAACGGAGATCACTACCTGATCGCAAAGCTGAGCTGTACGGTTGTCACATACCGTAACCGTAAAATATTCCGTACCGACAAAACCTGCTTCAGGGGTGTAGGCCACACAGGTATCCGCCGGATCCGGGATGCTGGCTGTTCCATTGCCTGTAAGCGTACTTATAGAAGTGACAGAGACACTGTCCAGATCAACATCCGTAACACTCAAACAAATAGCTAATGAGGAGTCTACCGCTATTGTGTAAAAGAGGGAATCCACCGAAACACTGGTTTGATCCCTGATCACAGGAACATTGTTTGGAAATGCACACCATGTAAAATTTCCAATACCGAGGCTTTGTTCCGAAGGGTTGGCAGGTGCACTCCCGGCATTGGCTAAAGTGATGTGAACGGAATCCACGGGAATAAAGAAACACAGGGATATATTTCCCTCCGTTCCGCTTACATCATCAACAAGCGTATTTCCGGTAAAACTATTATTACCAAGGAAATCAACGGCACTTCCTGAGGTAAAATCATGATCGGTTATTGGTACAATGTTCCCGTCGGAATATGCATTGATAACCAGTGAGTCGGCAAATCCTGCCGGGTCAGCATCAATATCAAGCAGATCAAGGCAAAACTGATCCGTACGGCGGTTAAAAGTGATCGAGGTTGTGCTTTGCTGAATGTTGGTGGCCGGATCTTGTCTCCAAACTACTGTATTGATACCCTGGAGATCATTGCCCGTTGTAAAAGATGTCCGTATGTCGTCGTCATCCGTGGAAGAGAAATTGACAAACATCCCGTTTTTTATAAAAGTACCGTTGGCGTCTATACCTGAAGGTTGATCTGCCCAGTCGAGTTCGTCTTTATCACTGCACTGAACATATACCAACACCGTAGCGGTATCCCTTTCAGGAGTAGTATTGCAAAAGACAGCGGTGTCGGACAGAACATACTTCAACGTATCCACTCCAAAAAAACCGGCATTGGGAATATAGTTAATACTGCTGTCATTATCGATCAGGCTGCCACTTCCTGACAATGGATAGCCGGCTAACAAGTTACCGACAAGCGGTCTTTCGCTAAAGTTAGTATCATTGTCTTGAATATTGATATTCTGAGGGGTATTCTCAACGGTAGCTCCCAGGTCATTCACTGCTTCCGGTGTAAAGTCGGTTATATGAACATTCTCGCCTCCGTTGTTACCATTGGGGCTGTAATCATAAACCATTGGCGCTGAAGAACCTTCCTCATCAAACCGCCATAACCCCAGCAATCCGGTCTCATCCCCCCTTAACATTGCACAACTGTTGCCAACAATTTGAGAAGGTGTTCGTACGCCATCCCAAATACGAAGTTCACTCATATACCCTTCGAAAAAATTTGGCCCGGTAACAGCAACTCCTCCAATTACCAGAGTACCCCCCGGACTGGCAGTTGGGTCGATAATCCCAAAGAGCGTAGTACCCGTTGCATCTTCAGTAGCCAAAGTACCGTTAATATAAATTGAAACATTAGTTGTGGGAGTAATGGGACCAGTGGTATTCCCAAACGATAAAGCCACGTGATACCATTCTCTTTCATTGAGCGTATTGGAAGTTAATTTTGTCGAATTACCACCAAAAGACCGGAATTCCAATTGTCCGCTATTTAATATCCGGAGGGTATAGGCTTCGACAGGTGTTGGTGCGTTGGTGTATCTTGTCACCAGATGAGCTTCATTATTCGTCAGCGGCAACCTCCTTATTCTGATCCAAAGCTCCATTGTAAACGATTGGTCAACAAATTGCAGTTCATCACAGTTTCCAAGCGTTATCGAATCATTGGCTCCCACCCCATTGAATTGCATAAATTTGCCAAAATCATCCCCCGGCACGCTTGCATCCACCAGAGAGGTAGCCCCTTCTCCTGATGAATTAGTAGCTGTCAACCGATAGAAATAAGTCACTCCATTTTTCACGTCAGTATCCAAGTACTGAGGAGTGGGTGTCGCCGGAATTGTCGCCACACCGGCAAAATTGATCTTATCAAGAGAACGATATATTGTGTAGGTCGTAACGTTCTCAGTTCCGGGATTAGCCGACCATTTCAATTCGTTTTGTCCATCATGCCTTAAGATGTAAAAATTGTCCGGGGCAGTTGGAACCTGGGCCTCTGCCGTATTGAACACAATCCAACCAGACACGATCAGGAGCACCCGCCAAAGCGGGGCTCCTGAAAATTCCTTATTCAGCATTGCAATACGTTTCATATCTACATTGATTTATCGTATCATAACTCTTTCTTCAATTATCTTTTTCCCATATATAAGCCTGCACAGATACAAACCTGTCGCGAGATTATTCGCATTCAGGTCAACTTCATAATACTTGTTTGCCTCCACTTTTCCTGAAAATAAGGGTATGGCCAATATGCTGTAGGTTGAATATATTTCAATCCTAACGTTTGACGCCTCCGGTATTGAGAAGGATACCTTAGCAGTATTACGAAAAGGGTTTGGATAAACTCCAAAATGTGCTTCTTTAGGTATTTCAATTACATCCCCTTTAAATACTTCTTCTGAGGATAGATTTTGTTGAGGCACAACCCTACTAAAGGTAGTGGAGGAAGAAGTTGTCACTACACCACCGCTTGTATTTTGAAGCTCTATGGTACATCCCTCAGAACAACCGTTTACAAGGTTCGTAATAGTAATGGAAAATTCTGCTATGGATCCTATCGCCCCTGGGGTAAAACCAATGGAAGGTGTTCCCTGACCACTTGCAACCGTCCAGTCCGGATTATTTACAGTCCAATTGTAAGAACCATTTGGTATTGCCCCTGCATTAAGAATATTTCCTGTGGCAAGCGAAATATCGCAGGGAGGTGCAATGGCGTTATCAGTAACTGAGATTGTCTTTGAATTATCACAACCATTGACAGGATCAGTCACCATAACTGTAAAGTCACCAACAATAAAGCTAAACGGCACGGTAAGGTTCTGAACCTGAGTATTTGGGAAAAACCCTACATATGGAGGTGGTACAGTCCAGGAGTATTGTGCATTAGCTACTGTGGAGCTGGCATTGAGCACCAATCCGGCGGTGGTATTACAGGTGTGTTGTGCATCTTCTGCAGTCAAATCAGGAACCGTTTTGTTTTCTATAACCGTCACCTGAGCAGTGGAACTACAGCCATTCACGGGATCGGTCACCGTCAACTCATAAAGGCCAGCATCTGAAGTTTCAGGATTCTGCAACGTGGAAGTAAAGGCTTCCGGACCGCTCCATGCATAGGTCACTCCTGCGGTGGGCGAAGAACCCTGCAGTGATACTGTCGTGACAACACAGGTCAGCACATCACTCACTCCCGCCGTGGCACCTGGTTCGGTGGTGTTCTCATTCACCATTACCTGAGCGGTGGAACTACAGCCATTCACCGGATCGGTCACTGTTAATT
>LYSV01000051.1 GCA_001657315.1 Flammeovirgaceae bacterium BBD 1991-12
AGTAAGAGTAAGGACGGCATAAAAAATATCTTCATAATGATCAATGCAAGATACTATGTTAAGAATAACCAGCGTGATATGCGAATGATTCCTGCAAAACAGAGGGAGCACGATTCTTTGAGGTGTCACGAATCAACCTTTGGATCTCATTCATTGGGGAAAGACTGTCCGCTTCGGCATGATCAATAGTTTTATCACCTCCTGCGAATAAATGATCATAACCGGCGCCCGGCCATACCGGCAAATGGGTTGATAATATTTTTATTAATTTTCCGATCCCAAACCAAACACGCTATGAACACACTTTTAAAACGATCAACACATTTTTGTCTTTTGTTGGCTGCTGCTGTTTCCTGCCAGGCGCCTGACAGGAACACAGAGGATCAAAAGGTAGAGACAGAACCCCTCACCCGGTATGACTCTTTGCTCAATAAATATACTACGGTCCGGCTAACGGCTGATCTGAGTGGACTTACGGATCGCCAACGCGATATGATCCCGCTTTTGATAGAAGTAGGGGAGATCATGGACGAGCTATTCTGGTATGAAGCTTATGGCGCCAGAGATGAACTGCTGAAGGGGCTCCCGTCTGAATCGGCTGAGCGTTTTGTTCAAATCAACTACGGGCCGTGGGACAGGCTGAACAACAATGAACCTTTTATTGAAGGAGTGGGACCCAAACCGGCAGGAGCCAATTTTTATCCTGCGGACATGACAAAAGAAGAATTTGAAGCTTCTGAACTGGAGGACAAGACCTCATTGTATACGTTCATACGACGTAATGATAACGGTGATCTTATCACTGTACCCTATCATGAAATATTTGCTGAGCAGGTAGGCAGGGCATCGGAACTATTGAAAAGAGCCGCTGAACTGGCGGATAATCCTGAATTGAAGAGATACCTGGAACTCAGAGCAGAAGCCTTGCTGAATGATGACTACAGAGAAAGTGATCTGGTATGGATGGACATGAAAACCAATCAGATAGATATCATAACCGGCCTATTGAAACATACGAAGACCAGTTGTTTGGCTACAAATCCGCTCATGAGACCTATGTGCTGATAAAAGACATGGAATGGAGCCAGAGATTATCAAAATACGCCAGCCTGTTACCGGATTTGCAAAGTGGACTTCCTGTGGCCGATGTATACAAAACTGAAACGCCGGGTACTGAATCACAACTGGCCGCTTTTGACGTAGTCTACTATGCAGGTGACTGTAACGCTGGCAGCAAGACCATAGCCGTTAATCTGCCCAATGATGAGGAAGTTCAGCTTCAGAAGGGTACCAGACGATCCCAACTGAAGAATGCCATGCGCGCCAAGTTTGACAAGATCCTCATACCGCTGTCGGAAGTCCTGATAGACCCTGACCAGCGCAGGTACATTTCCTTTGATGCTTTTTTTGCAAATACCATGTTCCATGAGGTAGCTCATGGCCTGGGGATAAAGAATACGATCAATGGCAAAGGGACTGTGAGGGAAGCACTGAAGGAGCATGCTTCAGCGCTCGAGGAAGGTAAGGCGGATGTATTGGGACTGTATATGATCACAAAGCTCCATGAAAAAGGAGAACTTGAAGGTGAATTAAGGGAGTATTATACAACATTTATGGCCAGTATCTTCAGGTCTGTACGGTTCGGAGCTTCCAGCGCACACGGTAAGGCCAACATGATCCGGTTCAACTATTTCAGGGAAGAGGGCGCCTTTACCAGAAATGAAAACGGTCAGTATACCATAGATTTCGAAAAACTTCAGAAAGCCATGAATTCACTGTCTGAAAAAATACTTACCCTTCAGGGAGACGGGGATTATGAAGGTGTTTCGGTTCTTGTGGAGAATATGGCACAAATACAACCAGAGTTGCAGTCGGATCTGGATCGGCTGGCTGATCTGGGAATTCCCGTGGATATTGTTTTTGAGCAGGGTATAGAAGTGCTGGGGTTGTAACCGGGTACTTGTTAACTCTACTTTGTCAGATTAGTCTTAAGAATAGTTCATTCACGTGTTCATTCTACAGAAAACCTGTTGCCTGTTGCCTGTTAAAAGGAACCCACAACAGGCAACCCGTAACCATTGACGATCCTAAAATTGACGTGTAAAATCTTAACTTGACAAAGTAGGGTTGTCTGTTAGTATGTGTACAGTGGCTGGTTGATTGTTGATAGGAAACAGAAAACACGAAACAAGAAACAAACAATGATGTATTTTTCTTCTGGTTTGATATCAGATTTAACAGGTTCCTGAGGTTGTGGCCACGAGCATTCAGATGAAGTCAATAGGTAATTTCACCGAGCTTTTTTAAGTATCATTTGGTAGGTTTATTTTACGTTTCTTGTGGTATGTTTTTTTTCATTTTCCAGTGTGAACTTTGTCTTACAACAAACGGGAATGATTATGAAGGGTTTGAAGATTATAATGATGGCAGTTTTGGTTAGTGTACTGCTGGCATCGTGTAGTTCTTATACTTGTCCCACGTACAGTAAAGAATTACCAAAAGAGAAATCAAGAAGTGCCGTAAGAAGCTGAGGTTAAAACACATTGATTGAATCAGGGGCGGTTTGCTCAGGCACGCATTCAGGAAATTATCCGGATGCATTGGTTCCACGAGGGGTAAGAGTTGAGATGATGAACATGGACCATGAGTCCGGAGTATAAACCTTAGCATTGCTATGAAGGTGAGAATTGTGAAGAAGTAGAGGTGAATGCTTTGGTGAAAGAGGTCGGTCTGTTTGGATCGGCCTCTTTGCTTTTATCCACTGGCTTTCGGAAGGTGTATCGAAAAGTTGGCCAATATAAAAAAGTAAAGGCCTCACCGATGAGGCCCGTTACTCATTTAACCCAAACAATCAAAAAAATGAACCCTTATCCAACCATGAAAATTTCTGTCTTGTATCCAGGAAGAAAGTGAAGGTCTGTTATACGACCCCCACTTTACTAACCCCCAAACATCCCACAACACAAATTCTTATTTTTCAGGCTTTTTAGGCCTGTCTTATTTATATGTCTTTCTCAATTGTCAGGACAAAGATCAGTATATCCTGTGTCTTGATTTTCAGTACCTGCCCTTAATATGACAATTAAGTGTATCCCTTAACTTTTGCAGATATGGGTAGATAAAAAAGTGAAGGCCTGTGTCCGGGGCCTTCACTTCACTTACCCCACTATCCAACCACACTAAGTTCATCCGCCAGGCTTCCTTTAGCCTGCTTCTCATATCTCCTCCTCAAATCAACAATACAAAGATCAGCATATCTTACTCCCTGATTTTCAGTGCCTCCCCTTAAAATGACAAATAAGGGTTTCACTTAATTCCGGGCGCCGGTACAAACAAAAAAGTGAAGGCCTGTTTCCAGAGCCTTCACCTTACAAACCCCCATGAAGCACAGGACATCTGACCTTGCTTCCAAACCTTCCCCTCAATCAACAATACAAAGGTCGGCAGGTTGGGTCTTTCCGTTTTAAGTCTCTACCCGTAAAATACTGAATAAGGGAACCCCGTAATTTTTATACCCGGTCAATTATTGCTATCTTTTCTATAATAAACATCAATTCCCCCCAATGGGTAGGTTAATTATTCTATTTTGTCTATTCATCTTTAGCTCCCATAGTATTGCCGGTCAAAAGATCATAGTGGGAGTATGGGATTCCTATCCTCTGATCTACCAGGGTGAACATGGCCATATGCAGGGCATGTTCATAGATGTTCTGGAGCACATTGCGTCAAAAAGGCAATGGGAGTTGGAGTACAGGCATGGAACGAACGAGCAGTGTCGTACATGGCTGGAAAATGGGGAAATAGATATGCTGGGGCAGGCGGGAAATTCCAAACTCAATCAGCAAAAATTCCTCCTCGCCGAAGAGGGTGTTTTGTCTACCTGGGCAAAAATATACACTCATTCAGATGCTGAACTGACTTCCATTCTGGATCTGAACACCAAGAGGGTGGCCGTATTGCCCAAAAGCTACTTTGTTACCGGGCCAAACATGGGTTTTCTGCATGTTTTATCACAGCTGGAGATCCGCTGCGAGTTAGTTGAAGCCGACAGCTATGAGGAAATATTTGAACTGATAGAGGGTGGCAATGTGGATGCAGGCCTGATGAGCAGGATCTATGGTGAACTTAATGAGCACCGGTTCAATGTTCAACCAACGCCCGTGGTTTTCTCTCCTTTTAAAATGAGCTATGCCTTTTCCTATGATTCCGAAAAAAGCGCAAGGCTTAAGGCAGCGGTGGATGAAGAGATCAGGGCGCTGAAAAATGACAATGATTCATTTTACTATGAGTTACTAAACAAATACTTTAAAAAGACCTCTCCGGTTTCCATTCCGCTGTGGGTATGGATCCTATTGATAGCCTTTTTGGTGGGTACCGTACAGTTGCTTCTGTATGTGTACGTATTAAAAGATCAGGTAGAAAGGAGAACCCAGGGATTAAAGGATGCACTGAACGAGATCCAGGAAAGGGAGAAACTGCTTTCGCTTATCTACAACAATACCAGGGATTTCATAGGGCTACTGGAGGTAAGAGGAAGTGGATCATTTGTCGTTAAAAAGCTTCCTGACTGGCTGCTGTCAAAGATCGTTGCAAACAATCCACAGTACCAGGCCTATCAACTGCTGGGCATGGAGCTGTCAGAGTTTTACAATGATGTGCTTCAATTTGATCCCCGCGAGACCGAACGCAGATATGAACAGATCAGAGAGGTCATAAACACCTCCAAACCCGTCCATTTTGAAGAAAACATCAGTATACCCATAGGCATACAGGGTGTGGCCAGGTCGGCACTGATCCCCATAAGTATAAGAGGTGAGATCAGCCATATTTTGTATGTTTCACGGGATGTCACGGAAGAGCGGGCGTGGAGAATTGCCATCACGCAAAGTGAAGAACGTATGCGTCTGGCCATCCAGAATGTTCCGGTTATGCTGGACGCATTTGACGAGAATGGTCTGATTCTGGTCTGGAATAAAAAATGTGAGGAAGTGACGGGCTACACTTCTGAGGAAATGATCGGGAATGAAAAAGCCTTTGAATTACTTTATCCGGATAGCAACTATCGCAATGGCCTTTTTCAAAGATGGAAGGAACAGGGCAAGGATTATAACGAAGAAACTGTCGTTACCTGTAAGAATGGTTCCGACCGCACCATTTCATGGATACATCAGTCAGGCAGCCATCCTGTGCCGGGCTGGTCGGACTGGGGGATAGGTATTGATATAACGGAGCGACGGGCAGCAGAGCTGGCCCTCACACAAAGTGAGCAGCAACTAAGCAGTATGGTTGCCAATCTGCCGGGGATGGCCTGGAGGCTGAAGATAGATGACGACTTTACCATGATATTTGTGAGTGAGGGCTCCAAAGAGCTACTGGGCCTCACACCTCGTGAGTTTTTGGATAAAAAGCTGAAGCCACGGGATTTCATTCTGCCTGAATATCACGAACTGGTAAGAATGGAAACCTATCATTGTGTAAAGGAAATGGTATCCGGAGAGCTTGTGATCCCGCTCAGGGTAGGCTCAAAGGTGAAATGGGTCCTGGACAGATTCAAACCTGTAAAGCTGGACTCTGGTGAGGTGGTCATGGATGGTATGCTGATCGACATCACTGATAAGCTGGAAAGTGAGCAACGTTTGCAATTGGCCATCGAGGGTGCCCGTGAGGGTATGTGGGATTGGGATATTGAGCAGGATGTCCTTGAGTTGAATCAGTATGCTGTAGAGATGCTCAGCATTGACAACCCTCGCATAGAAGATGCAACCAACAAGTTTTTTGCCATGCTGCATCCGGATGACAGAGAGGGCACCAAAAAGGCCCTGACCGATCACCTCAATGGCAATATTGACTATTATGAACGGGAATACCGTTTGAGAACGGTCAGTAAGGGTTGGAAATGGATCCAGACCCGAGGCCGGGTGGTACAGAGGTCACCCGACGGAAAAGCGGTCAGGGCAATTGGTACGCACATAGATATTAATGACCGGAAAATGGCTGAATTTGCGCTGCGTGAGAAAGAAAGGTTGCTGAGTAGCATGATGTTCAACCTTCCCGGGATGTCGTTTCGTCTGGATCCTGAAAATGATTATTGTGTGTTGTTTGTAAGTGAGGGTACGAAGGATCTGTTTGAGGTATCCAAACGAGAATTCCTGAGCAGAAAGAAGACAATATGGGATTGTATTCTACCGGAATACCACGAACAGGTCAGGGAAAACTACGATAAGGATCTCACAGAATCATCCGGAGGGGAACAGGTAATCCCAATAATTACTGAAAGTGGTAAGACGAAGTGGGTCCTGAACCGGTTCAATGTTGTAAAATTGGGGGATGATGAGACAGTGTTGGATGGCATCATGATCGATATCACGGATGAGCTGGAAAACGAGCGAAGGTTAAAGCTGGCTATAGAAGGTGCGCGGCAGGGCATGTGGGACTGGAATGCAGAAACGGATGAACTGGCCTACAATGATTACATGGCGGAAATGCTGGGGTATCAAAAAGGGGAGATGACCCATACGGCAGAGTTTTTCTTTAACCTGCTGCACCCTGATGACCGGAAAGTATCACTAAAAAAACTCCGGGATCATCTGAAAAACAAAACAGTATTTTTCGAGCAGGAATACCGGTTAAGAATGAAGTCCGGTGAGTATAAATGGGTAATGACAAGGGGGCAGGTAGTAGACCGGGATGCCTCAGGCAGAGCCAGACGTGCACTGGGAGTGCATATTGATATTGATGCCCGTAAAAAAGCAGAGATCGCACTTTCGGAAAATGAAAGGATGCTGAGTACCCTCATGTCAAATTTGCCGGGGATGGTGTACCGCTGTCATAATAACCGTCACTGGACAATGATCTTTGTTAGTGAGGGAGCATTGGAACTTACCGGCTATTCGGCTTATGATCTGGAAACCAATACCGTAGAATACGGAGACCTCATCATAGACCAGGACCGTGAACTGGTCTGGAAGGAGGTACAGGAGGCCATTGAAGTGGGAGCGTCGTTTACACTCATGTACCGCATAAGAACCAGGCATGGAGAGCAGAAATGGGTGTGGGAGCAGGGTAGCTTGATCGAGGGTACAAATCTGTTGGAAGGATTCATGACGGATATTACTGACAGGGTAGAGGCACAGGAAAAAATAGTATCCACTATTATAGAAACAGAAGACAACGAACGTAAACGGATCGCCAAAGAGCTTCATGACAGCCTTGGACAGAAACTCACCACTGCTTCCCTTAATTTCAACTCATTAAAAAAGGATCTGAACGTGGATCAAAAAGGCTTTTCAAAACTGCTAACCGGATTGAACAGTCTTAATGCCGCTATAAGGGACAGCCGGGACATTGCTCATAACCTTATGCCCAGAGGCATTGAGAATTTTGGGTATGTACCCTCTGTACAAAGCATGATCGCTGATATTGATTCCGTCAGCGATATCAAATTTGAATTTTATGATAATCTGAACGGAGACAGATTTGATGAAAAGCTGGAGGTAAATCTATACCGGGTCACACAGGAAGCGCTTAACAATATTCTGAAGTATAGTCAGGCCAAAAATGTGACTATACAACTTATGAAATACGATGATGACCTGATCCTTACCATTGAGGATGACGGGGTGGGTTTTGATGTGAATGAGGTGCTTTCCAGTGGAGAAAGTTTCGGCCTCAGGGGTATGAAGAACAGGGTCAGCTCACTGTCAGGTAATTTTCACCTGGACAGCTCTCCTGATCATGGCACATTAATAACAATTGAACTCCCACATAAAATGGCAACTGTATGAGTACTAAAATACTGATCATTGATGATCACCGGATTGTAAGAGACGGTATTAAACTCTATCTTGACAATGATCCCGAATATGAAGTAGTGGCTGAAGGTAACAGCGGCTATGATGCATTGAACCTTGTCAGACAGCAGGACGTGGACCTCGTTCTGATGGATATTAACATGGAAAAGATGGATGGCATTGAAGCCACCAAAAAGTTGATGGAGGAGGATCCGGAGCTGAAGGTCATTGCACTTACCATGCACAATGATTATCAGCATATCAAGGCTATGATGGATGCAGGGGCAGGCGGATATCTGTTGAAAAACTGTGACGAATCCGAACTTAAACATGCCGTGAGATCGGTAATGGATGATGACATTTATTACAGTAAGGAAGTGGCCCAGACTGTCATGAACAATCTGGCCAAGAAAAAGGCAAAAAGCAGATCAGAGGCACTGGCTACCCCACTTACTCCAAGGGAAAAAGAGGTGTACAAGCTGATCATGGAGGAATATTCCAACCAGGAAATTGCAGACCAGCTCTTCATAAGCGTGCGCACTGTGGAGGTCCACAAGCGTAATCTCCTTGAGAAAACCGGGGCCAAAAACACTACAGGCCTGGTACTTTATGCTGTGAAAAATGAACTCTTCTGAACTGCCTGAATGAAGACAATTTGCCGGTCCGGAAAATCTAAGTGGTAACACTTAGACCAGATTACGGGTCACTGCTTAACACAGCCTCACGCTACGGTGCTAACTTTGTTTAGTAATAAGTAAAGTTGTGAGTGAGGAAAAATTTTCAATCCTTTTCCTGAGTGCATCCAGCTCGGTGTTTGATGCCCTACCGGAAGAGTTCTTTCAAAAATGGAGCTTCTATCTGGTAAAGATCACTACAGAAAAGGCTCCGTTGGAAAGATTGGAGAAGCCGGATATGATCATTGTAGATACCTATAGTCTGGGTATCGATTTTTTGGATAAGATCAGGGAAACTGCAGTTTTGAAAAGCTGTATTCTGTTGGTGATAGATGAATATCATCAAAGTGCGTTCATTGATAAAATACTCGAAAAGGGAGCCAACGGGTATCTTCACATTGATAACTTCAGCGACGACCTGGAGCACAAGATCAGGGCACTTATGCCCCGAAAAAAATTCACCTCTCTGGTATTGTAATTATTTTTTTATCGGTCGGTACATCTGCATCGGATTGTAAAATTCTGATCATCAGCCCCTGTATTTATGTCCAGGTTGTTTTACCGGGTCTTTTTAAGTGATTCGCGTATATCTGCAATTACCATTTACCCCTTAATAAAAAAGTATTCTTCCAGGCTTTATTTGTACTGTAATTTGAAGAAACATTTACTATGGAGTCAATACACGCTAAGGATTATTTGATTCTTGAGGATCGTGACACGTTGATCGAGATCCTGGATCAGATTGAGGAAGGGGTTTTTTGGATTGATTTCTCCGGAAAGATCATTAAAGTAAACAGAGCTGCTGTACTGAAAACTGGCTATAGCCGTAGCGAGTTGTGTACAATGCAGATATTCCAATTGGTTTCCGACCTAACCGTTTCCAGCTGGTACGTGCATGTGAATCAGCTGCAGAAAAGGAAAAAGGCCAACTTTAAGCACATGCTCACCACCCGATCGGGAAAATCCCTTCCGGTTTCCGTGAAGACACATGTGATCGAAAACGGAGGTGCCTCCCTGGTATGCGCCGTGGTGAGGGATAACAGGAAACTGAAAGAGGAAAGGCTGAATTTTCAGCGCGTATTTTATGAATATGATAAGCTGATATATCGCCTTTCGCATGATCTGCGTTCTCCCATATCCACTATTCTCGGACTGGTGAACCTTACGAAAAAGGATTGTACAAGTGATCAGACTGAGTACCTCCAGCTGATGGAAGATACACTCAGAAAGCAAAATCAGTTAATGATGGATGTACATCACCTGTCCACTATTCATACATCACCCATCCAGAACGATGATATCAACCTTTCTGACCTGATCAATGATATTGTCGGTAATATACCGGCCGAAAAAGGGACAATGAACACAAGGTGTTCCTACCGGTTCAAGCTGACACGTCCTTTTTACAGCGACTACTACCTGGTCACGAAAGTTCTGTCCCCCATTATACTCAATGCCTTTCAGTACAGCCGTACTACAGATCGCAAGGCTAAGGTCCGGATAGCAGTTACAACCAATGCCAAAGGTGCGCAGATCGTTGTGAAGGACAATGGTTCAGGGATCGACGCTATTATCAGAGACAAGGTTTTTGAGATGTTCTTCAGGGGATCGTCCCATTCCAATGGCTCCGGACTGGGACTGTACATTGCAAAAGTTGCTGCGGAAAAACTACAGGCAACGATCCGGTTCAAAACCAGCAAGGAGGGAACAACCTTTGTCGCATCTCTTCCTCACTCCTGAGAATGATGAGAATAGATTGCATTGATACCTCTCGAGCCCTGGTAGGTGGTGTCCATTGGGATCTTTCAAAAGAAAAGGAAGTAGAGCCCTTATAACGCAGTCAGGAGTTATAAGAAAAATTGTCGTTCCTATTACGTTAAAAAGACTCTGAATTAAATGGTTATACCCTATTTTAGAGGTTATGATAACCTCAGGGAAAAGAACCTTAGCCTGCTCCTTTGCTTTATGGTGTATATGCTGGGTGGGCAACCATTACCTTGTTGCCCAGTCTCCGGTATTGGAAAATAACCCCTCATCCGTTCGTTGGAAGCAGATAAATACTCCTTCATTTCAGGTCATTTTCCAGTCAGATTTTGAACGGGAGGCACAGCGTGTTGCCAATATCCTGGAACACATCAGCGAGCCCGTAAGTGCTACATTGGGCAACAGAAAGCCTCGGAAGTTGTCCATCGTTCTGCAAAATCAGAACAGTGTTTCCAACGGTTTTGTCACGCTCGGTCCCCGGCGTTCCGAGTTTCAGACCACGGCCCCCCAGGATTATAATTTCATAGGTACCAACCGCTGGCTGGAACTGCTGGCTGTTCATGAATACCGTCATGTGGTCCAGTTCAGCCAGAGCAGAACAGGTTGGAATAAGCTTTTTTCATTCATCTTTGGTCAGAATACGCAGGCCGGAATGGCCTTCACCTCTGCTCCCCCATGGTTCTGGGAGGGAGATGCCACGGTGACAGAAACCGTTCTTACCCCCAGTGGAAGAGGCAGGATACCGGCATTCCATCGTATTTTCCGGGCTAATTTGGTGGAGGGCAAACGATATGATTACAACAAGCAGCACCTAAGGTCCTACAAGGATTTTGTGCCTAACCATTATGTGCTGGGATACCATTTTACCACGCATATTCGGCGGAGAACAAGGGATGCTGAAGTAATGGACAAGATCAGCGGCAGTGCCTGGAACTGGCCCTTTATCCCTTTTACCTTTTCCAACAGTATGAAAAAACATACGGGTCATTACCTGGTATCCAACTACAACATGATGATGGATGAGCTCGAAAAGGAATGGAAGGAGCAACTGCAGGGGCTTGAGACCACACAATTTGAGTCCCTGATAAAAAGAAAGAATAAAACCTTTACAGATTACAGCTTTCCTCAGGTACTGGAGAATGGCACGGTCATAGCCATGAAATCAGGAATAGCTGATATTGAAGAATTTGTGAGGATCAATGAAGATGGCAGTACCTCTACTGAGTTTGTACCGGGTATCATTAATGATGCAGCCATGCTTTCTTCTGCGCAAAACAGGGTGGTATGGACTGAATTCCACTTTGACCCCAGATGGAGAGCCAGAAACTACTCGGTGATCAAGTGGTATGACTTTGCCACTGGTGAAAAAAGAACGGTAACGGGTAAGTCAAGATATGCCTCTGCTGCCTTGTCACCGGATGGAACCCGCATTGCTACGATCCTGAACACGTTGGACAATCAGTATCATCTGGTGGTAGTGGATGCGAACAGCGGAATGGAACTGGCAAAATTTGACAATCCCGCGAATATGCAATACGGCATGCCTCGCTGGTCCGATAATGGCCGGGATATAGTAGTGCTGAAAACCAATGAAAAGGGGAAAGCGGTGGTATCATACAATACTGAATCGGGCAAAGAGACCCTGCTTATTCCTCACAGCCATGAAAATATCGGACATCCTCTCATTCATAAAGGTATCCTCTTTTACAATTCACCCTATACCGGGATAGATAATATATACGCCAGGGACCTTGCGTCAGGAGAGGTATTTCAGGTCACCAGCAGCCGCTATGGCGCCTACAATCCGACTATTGACCCGGACGGAAAATACATCTACTACAATGATCATACAGTAGACGGCCTCGATGTGGTAAGGATACCCTATGATAAAAGCAGATGGAAGCGCCTGTCCAGGGTAGAAGACAGACAGGTAAAGTATTATCAGCCTCTGGTAGAACAGGAAAACCATGAAGACCTTCTGGACAATGTCCCTGACCAGCAGTATCCCGTGAACAATTACAGCAAGCTCGGGCACATGATCAACATTCATAGCTGGGGGCCTTTCGCATCCACAGATCTTGTGAGGGCAGAAGCAGGCGTGTTCTCCCGCGATGTGCTGAGTAATACCAATATTTCCCTTGGATATGTGTATGATGTAGAGGAGGAGTCGGGTTTTGCTTCTGCCGCGGTCAGTTATCAGGCATGGTTTCCTGTTATAGATGTGGAGTACCAGTTTGGCAACAGGAGTACCGGTACGTACTCATGGCAGGAATCTACCGTGCTGGCCGGGCTCCGTCTGCCATTGCTTCTGACCAGAAGTAAATACCTGAGTGAGCTGAGTATTGGCAACAGTATAGGAGTGCGCCGGATAACTGAATTTGAAGCTGAGAGACGACGAACGGGCAGAGACATCATCCTCGATGACTTTGGCAGGGTCAATGACAGTACCGAGGTGGACCTTTTCCTGGTGGATGCCAATGACGCCGATAACGGTACACTTATATTCAATGACTTCGAGATCAGCTTTTTCAACCTTATGAAGCAAAGCACCCGTGATATCAACAGCCGTTTTGGACAATTCCTTGTTTTCAGGCAGTTGAATACGATCAGCGGTGATTTTGATGGCGCTACTACAGGTATTCGTGGGGGTTTGTTCTTCCCCGGGCTTTTCAAAAATCACTCACTTTTCTTCAGGGGAGGTTTTCAAAATAAGAAAGTTGACCCCGATGTGGATACTTACAGCTTCCGCAATGTTATCTTCAAGCCACGTGGCTACTCCTATCCGGAAGAGAAAGACTTTACAGCCATTCAGGCTAACTATGCCTTTCCTCTCTGGCATGCTGATCTGAGCTTTGGTCCCCTTCTGAATATTAAAAGGGTCAAGGCCAACCTTTTTCTGGATTATGGACAGGAAAATGTGGTCCAGAATTTCTTTTTCGCCGAACCTTTTGGAGAAGCAGAGGAAGGAGACTTTTTCAACAGTCGCACCATTAGCAGTGATTACACCTCGTACGGGTTGGAGCTTACATTCGACGTCAATGTCATGAGGTTCACCCCGGAGATTGAAATAGGAGCCCGGTTACTGTACCGTGAAGCCAACAGCTGGAATACCGGTGGTTCTTTCGTAGAATTAATTCTGGGTGGGATCAACTTTTAATTTTTATCAACTGTTTATGTTGAATAAAGTGATTTAACCTCTATTTTTGAACGCTTAAATAAGAATATACAGAATATGGCTGAAGTAATTCGCATGCCCAAAATGAGCGATACCATGGAGGAAGGGGTGATTGCCTCATGGTTAGTAAAAGAAGGAGATGAAGTAAAGTCCGGGGACATATTGGCAGAAGTTGAAACAGACAAAGCCACCATGGAGCTCGAATCCTATGAAGATGGCGTGCTTTTACACATTGGGGTCAGGGAAAAAGATGCTGTTCCTGTTGATGGCGTCATTGCCGTCATCGGCAAAAAAGGAGAAGATATCAGTGCCCTTTTGAAAGAAATAGAAAGCGGGGCCGGAGCTGAGCAACCTGCTGAACCGGCTCCTGCAGCGTCGGATAATGGCGCCTCATCCGCACCCGAGCCTGTCGATGCATCGGATGTAAAAGCCACAGTGATCACCATGCCCAAAATGAGTGATACTATGGAAGAAGGAACGATCGCATCATGGCTGAAAAAAGTAGGGGATGAGGTGAAGTCAGGAGATATACTGGCTGAAGTAGAAACAGATAAGGCCACAATGGAGCTGGAGGCCTATGAAGATGGTACGCTTTTGTACATAGGTGTAAAAGACGGAGAGTCTGTAGCGGTTGATGGCGTGATAGCCATTGTAGGGGAAAAAGGCGCGGATTATGAAAAGCTACTGAAGGCCCATGAGGCAAGCGCTGGTGCCGTATCAGCTGCAGCGCCTGTCGCAGAAGAGCAACCTGTGGCACAGGAAGAAAAAAGTGCTGCAACTCCAGCACCTGTCCCTGTAAGCACATCAGGCAACGGTGCAACAGGTACGACGGACAATGGTCGTATCAAGGTATCACCACTGGCGAGAAAAATGGCACAGGATAAGGGGTATGACCTGGCCCAGATCAAGGGAACCGGTGACAGTGGACGAATTATAAAGAGGGATGTGGAACAGTTCACTCCTTCGGCCCAGCCGGTAGCTGCCCCTGCCACTGCAGGTGAGACGGCCTCCGCACCCGTAGCGCTTCCACAGGTAGTAGGTGAGGAAAGTTTTGAGGAGGAGAATGTTTCACAAATGAGAAAGACCATTGCCAAACGTCTTTCCGAAAGCAAGTTCACTGCTCCTCACTTCTATGTTACCATGGAGATCAACATGGATAAGGCAGTAGAGGCACGTAAATCCATCAATGAAGTGGCCCCGGTCAAGATCAGCTTCAACGATATTGTTATCAAGGGAGTAGCTGCTGCCCTTCGATTACACCCCAAAGTGAATGCATCATGGCTGGGAGATAAGATAAGGTACAACAAACATATTCACATAGGGGTAGCCGTAGCGGTAGATGAAGGACTGCTCGTACCTGTGGTACGCTTTGCGGACAGCAAATCACTCTCCCATATTTCCAGTGAAGTAAAACAGCTGGCAGAGAAGGCACACAACAAAAAGCTGCAGCCGAATGAATGGGAAGGAAATACCTTCACGGTTTCCAACCTCGGGATGTTTGGTGTAGAAGAGTTTACGGCCATCATCAACCCTCCGGATGCGTGTATCCTGGCGGTAGGCGGTATCAAGCAAACGGCTGTGGTGAAAGACGGCCAGTTGGTGCCCGGCAACGTGATGAAAGTAACGCTGAGCTGTGACCATCGTGTAGTGGACGGGGCACTCGGGGCAGCCTTCCTCAAGACGCTAAAGGGAATTCTTGAGGATCCCGTGCGTATACTGATATAAGTGCAGCCGGTTGGTTTAAGGATTTTATACAACAAGCGCCCTGACAGTCATTGTCGGGGCTCATTATTTTCGACAACAGATGACAAAAATAAGATCAACAACAGTATTGGCGGTGCTCCATAATGGGCAGGTGGCAATTGGCGCGGACGGACAGGCTACTATGGGGAACTATGTGGCTAAAAGTAATGTAAAAAAGATCAGAAAGCTACAGGATGGTAAGATCGTTACGGGCTTTGCAGGTTCTACGGCTGACGCATTTACGCTGCTGGAGCGGTTTGACGAAAAACTCAACAGCTATGGAGGCAATATGAAAAGAGCAGCGATAGAACTGGCCAAGGATTGGAGAATGGACCGTTATTTGCGCCGGCTGGAAGCTATGCTTATCACCGCGGACAAGGATGAAATATTGGTTATATCCGGTACGGGAGATGTATTGGAGCCGGACAACGGGATAGCAGCTATTGGTTCCGGAGCCATGTATGCGCAGTCAGCGGCACTGGCCCTGAAAAAACATGCCTCCAAACTCTCTGCCAGGGAAATTGTGGAAGAAAGCCTGAATATAGCGGCTGATATTTGTATTTATACCAACAGCAACCTGGTGATCGAGGAGGTGTAGCAAAAAAACTGCGGACATCGTTTCAAAACCTGACATAGAAAAACCGCTATGAAAATTTATCATAATACCCGCTGCCGGAAAAGCCGTGAGACTCTGGGAATTATCAGGGATTCGGGAGCCGAAGTTGAAATCGTAGAATACCTCAGGGATACACCCACAGTGGATGAGCTCGGGGAGATCGTCAAAAAACTGGGTATTTCTCCACTGGACCTGATCCGTAAAAACGAATCGGTTTTTAAGGAAAACTTTAAGGGGCAGGACCATACCGATGCTGAATGGCTGCAAATTATGGCGGACAATCCTATACTCATCGAACGCCCCATAGTGATCAAAGACAATAAGGCCGTGATCGGACGACCGCCTGAAAAAGTCAGAGAACTTTTATAGGTCCATAATCCGGAGGAAACCATACGCTCATCAAAGGTCAGATTCCGGCAATATGCTGTAGATAGTATCGTTTCAGTTCAAAACGAAAACGATATGTACAGGGTCATTTCAGTTGTTATCTTGTTATTTCAGATTTTTCAGCTTAACGCTCAAAAATTCGGTCACTTTTCATCTCAATACATTGTGCAGCAAATGCCTTCTTACGGGGATGCTCAGGACGAATTAAATAAATTGAGCCAATCCTGGATGGAAGAAGTAAGGAATATGTACCTCGCTATCGGGAAACTGGAAAATAAACTTGAAGCCGAAAAGGTTCTGCTGACGAAAGAAATGCTCAGAAAGCGGGAAGACGAGATCGCAGTAAAGCTAAAGGAAGCAATCGACTATCAATACAGGATTTTTGGCCCTGAGGGGCTCTTGTTCCTAAAGAAAAAGGAACTGGTAAAGCCAGAGCTGGATAAGATCTTTGAAGCGGTGGAAAGAGTTTGCAAAAAGCACCGGCTTGATTATCTGTTGGATAAATCAGGTGAGCTTGTCATGATCTACACCAATCCTGTTCATGATTATACAGATTTTGTTCTGGAAGAGCTGGGCCTTGGTAATCCTGATGATGTGATCAGGTGACACCATGGTATTCTGTAAATACTATTGATCAAAAATGGGATGAGGTATTGCACTCATCCCACTTACTAAACCAACTATAGCGCTTACTGTATCTGCTTAGGACACAGTAATCTCCTTCACGGGTCTTTTCTTTGCTTTGGGTAGTTTAGGCAGATGGATCTTCAGTACTCCTTCTTCGTATTCTGCCCTGATCTTTTCACCGTCAACAGTTTCGGGTAATGTAAAGGACCGGTAGAAAGCGTTATAGTTGTATTCTCTTCTGGTAAACTTAGGCTCTTGTTTTTTGATCTCTTCCTCTTTTTCCACTTTGATCTCGAGCATCCCATTGTCAATATCTACATGAAAATCTTTTTTCTTCATACCGGGTGCAGCCAGTTCCAGAATAAATTCGTCTTCAGATTCCCTGATGTTGGTAGCGGGTATTCTGCTCAAGCGCAGGGTATCCGTAGCCGGGAAGTTTGAGAAAGGCTGATCAAGGAAAAAACGATCAAAATCGAACAATTCGGAAAGATTGCTTCTCCAGGAAGGCATTAATTCTCCACTTCTGGATTTTAACAGTGACATGATACTTTCGGGTTAAGGGTTGAAATAATATGGGTTTTTAAGCCATTGCATGGGCTTTGTAGCTCTGGTCAGGACCAGCAGTTAAGTGCATCCTTATTGATCCAAAAGTAACAGGGAGAGAAAAATGACCCAATGATCCTGATTAGTGAGGAGGAAGACTTACCTCAGAGTATCTGGCTACTGGCAACTGGTTACCTGTTGCTGGTCAGGGTCCCGAACCAGCCGCCTGACCCCTCACCAGCCGATCAGGGACCGGCAATCAACATCAAATGGCCAGCTGGTTTCCGGCCAAACTAGTAATCCAACGGCATGGTTTCCCTACGGGACAGTTCAATTACCTTCTCATACTCTTCATTGTCAAGATCACGCTGGAAGAAATTGATCGGGTCAATAGGCCTGTATTTGTAGAGAACTTCATAATGAAGGTGAGGCCCCTGAGAGCGCCCTGTGTTACCCACATATCCGATAACCTGTCCTCTTTTCACAGGTTCGCCATAACGTATGTTGAACTTGTGCAGGTGGGCATATCTTGTCTGGTAGCCGTAGCCGTGATTTATGAATATAACATTGCCATAAGTGGTAGATCTGTAGGCCCTTGTAACCGTACCATCACCCGTGGCGTAGACCGGTGTGCCTATGTCGGCGGTAAAGTCTATGCCCTCATGAGGATGTATCTTTTTCAGGATGGGATGAAATCTCCTGGGATTGAAACCGCCGGCTATCCTTTTAAGCTCCTTGTTGTTCACAGGCTGAATAGCAGGCCTTGAAGCCCAGATCTTCTCTTTTTCGGTCAGCAGGGTAGAGATCTCATCGTAGGACTTGCTTTGAATATAGAGCTTCTTTTTAAGATCGTCAATCTGCTCGTAGGCGTTCAACACCAGCACAGGATCTTCAAGGTTTTGATCCGTCAGATCACCGTAGCGCTCATGACCTCCTGTACCACCCTGCCGGATCGTAGAGGGGATCGGCTCCGTGTCCAGTATCACACGGTAAATACGATCGTCCTTGAACTGAAGCTCATTGACATGGTCATACGCTGTTTGCAGATCTTCATTCAATATGCCCCAGTTCAGTTTGAGTTCATGGTTTTCTGCCCGCAGAACAGATTCCTTGATAGGTGTAAAATTGGTCCGGTAAATATAGATTATGCCCAGCGCCATCACGAACGAAATGGTCATAAATCCAAGGATATTCAGGATCATAGACTTTTTCGTGACCTTGATAGGCTCGTATTTACACGTTTCCGTATTATAATAATACTTGATCTTAGCCATATGGGGAAGGTGGTATCCTGGTTTAAAAAATTCTAGTCGAATGATTGATTTTCACGGGAAGCCAATTTTAGTAGTTTTTTGTAATCAGAATCATTCAATCCATACATTAAAAAATTAACAGGATCTATTTTTTGTCCATTTTTTATCACTTCATAATGGACATGAGGAGCAACTGAGCCGCCACTACTTCCGACGGAGGCAATTTTCTGGCCTCTGGTCACAGTATCCCCTTTTTTCACATAAATATCGCCGAGATGTGCATATTTGGTTACATAACCAAAGCCATGATCTACCTCTACATAGTTGCCATAGCCTGTTTCAAGCACACTATTACTCTTGATAGCAATGACTTTACCATTTCCTGTGGCAAATACCGGCGTATGGCGTGGTGCAGCGAAATCCAGTCCTTCATGCATCACCCTGGCTTTATGAAACGGATTGATACGCATGCCAAACCCCGAGACCAGCTTTGTAAGCTCTTCATTTTCAATGGGTTGTATTGCAGGCAGTGAAGAAAGTACCATTTCCTTATTTCTTGCGAGTTGCATTGTCCTGTCAAAAGACTGATTCTGGATCAGTGCTTTTCGCTTCAGTTTATCGATCTTGTTAGCCATTGATACCACAAAGGGCCTATTATGTAAACCCTTTTCCATGACTTTTTTGTACATTTCTGCTCCACCCCTGCCTGGATTGCGCACTTCCAGCGGCAGTGGTTCCGCTTCATAGATCTTTCTGTAGATGTTGTTGTCACGCTCTTCCAGGGCGTCGATAACCTCCTGTACACCTTCCATTTCAGCTTCCAGCACCTTGTAGTGATCAGCCAATTCCTTATTTTCCTTTTTAAGAAGGGTTTCCGTCGGGGACTCAAAGTAAGTATTATAAATCACTACGATGACGATGGATATGACCAGTGCTACGGATAAAAAACCCAGAAAATTGGTCAGAATATCCATTTTGGTCACCCTGGTACGCTCGTACCGGCAGGTTTCCGTATCGTAGTAATATTTTATTCGCGCCATTAAAGTACTAAAATCAAAAACTACTATTTTTGTGCTCTCGCATTCACAAAGACCAAAAAATTGAGCATAGTAGCCGTTTTATTTAGGAGCAGGGAATGCAATATATCAATTTTCTGTAAAAAAACAGTGAGACTGCGAAATTATTAAATTTTTTCACAACCAGATGGATTCCAGCTCGATAAGGAAACAATTCCTCGATTTTTTCAAAGGTAAGCAACATCAGATCGTAGCGTCTGCGCCATTGGTCAATAAAGATGACCCCACGCTCATGTTTACCAACGCCGGTATGAACCAGTTCAAGGACTATTTTCTGGGCAATAAAGCCTCCGAGGCAAGCCGGGTGGCCGATACCCAGAAATGCCTTCGTGTTTCAGGAAAGCACAATGATCTGGAGGAGGTGGGTATGGACACCTACCACCATACCATGTTTGAAATGCTTGGGAACTGGTCTTTTGGAGATCCTGCCCGTCCGTCAGGCGGATACTTTAAAAAAGAGGCCATAGCCTGGGCATGGGAACTGTTGGTGGATGAATACAAGCTTCCGGCTGATCGTTTGTATGTTACTGTATTTGGGGGCGATAAAGGTGATAATCTGCCAGTGGACCAGGAAGCCTACGACCATTGGAAGGGGATCATTGACGAAGACCGCATCCTTTACGGATCCAAAAAAGACAATTTCTGGGAAATGGGTGATACCGGCCCCTGTGGCCCCTGCTCAGAAATACACATAGACCTGAGGCCTGAGGAAGAGGCGGAACGTGTTCCCGGCAAGGACCTTGTGAACCAGGACCACCCCCTTGTGGTGGAGGTATGGAATCTTGTTTTCATGGAATTCAACAGGCTGGCCTCGGGAGAGCTGCAAAGCCTTCCGGCCAAGCATGTCGATACCGGAATGGGCTTTGAGCGGCTGTGTATGGCTATCCAAAAGAAAACTTCCAACTATGATACCGATGTTTTCCAGCCTCTGATCAGTTTTATTGCCGAACATACCAACAAAAAATACGGAGAAGAGGAGAAAAGTGATATAGCCATGCGGGTGATGGCAGATCACGTAAGAGCTATTGCGTTTGCCATTACGGATGGCCAGCTACCGTCCAACACGGGAGCAGGTTACGTCATCCGCCGGATACTACGACGGGGAGTTCGTTATGGCTTTACTTTTCTTGGCATTAAAGAACCCTTCATTCATCGACTGGTGCCGCTGCTTGCAGACCAGTTTGGCGATGTATTTCCTGAAATAGAGACTCAGCAGGAATTTGTGATGAAGGTGATCGAGCAAGAGGAAGTTTCTTTTCTGAGAACTCTGGAGAACGGGCTGCGAAGACTGGAGTCCATTAAAGAAGAGATGAGCAACAAAGGGGAAAATACAGTTCCGGGTGCGCTGGCTTTTGAGCTTTATGATACCTATGGCTTTCCGTTTGACCTCACCTCATTGATCGCCCGTGAGAACGGCCTGGGCGTTGATGAAAAGGCTTTTGCAAAGGAAATGGAAAAGCAAAAGGCACGTTCAAAGGCGGATGCTGTAAAAGAGACCGGGGACTGGATCGAGATCGGGGATTCCGAAGGAACTGAATTTGTTGGATACGATACCATGGAAAGTCAGGCCCGCATCACAAAATACCGCAGCATAAAGCAAAAAGGTAAGGAGGTCTTTCAACTGGTACTGGACAGCACTCCCTTTTATGCCGAAAGTGGCGGGCAGGTAGGAGACACGGGTACATTGATCTCTGGGAAGGACAAGGTGAAGATCCTCGATACCCGGAAAGAAAATGACCTCATTGTGCATTTTGCAGACAGGCTCCCCGATGACATGGAGGCCGTTTTTGAGGCCAGGATAAATAGCTCCAGGCGTTTACTGACAATGAACAACCATTCCGCCACTCATCTGTTACACTCGGCATTGAGAAAGGTCCTGGGTGAGCATGTGGAACAGAAAGGTTCTTTGGTCAACGACAAAATACTGAGGTTCGATTTTTCACATTTCCAGAAAATGACAGAGGAGGAAATTGCGGAAGTGGAGAAAATGGTGAACCGCAGGATCCGTGAAAATATACCACTTGATGAGCAGCGCAATATACCTCTGGAGAAGGCCCGTTCTATGGGGGCCATGGCCTTGTTTGGTGAAAAGTACGGCGATTTTGTGAGAGTGATCACCTTTGACCCGCATTTTTCCGTAGAGCTTTGTGGCGGAACCCACGTATCTGCTACCGGTAACATTGGTCTGTTCAAGATTGTCACAGAAGGTTCAATTGCCGCTGGGGTAAGGAGAATAGAGGCGGTAACCGCTGAAGCAGCTGAGGACCATATGAACGGCCATCAGAAACTGGTAGAAGAGTTGGGAGAGCTGCTCAAAAAGCCAAAAGATCTCAAATCAGCTGTGAATTCATTGTTACAGCAAAAAAACAAGCTGGAAAAGGAAATAGAATCACTTCACAATGCCCAAACTCAGAATTTGAAAAAGGACCTGATCGCTACAGCGGTAGAAGATAGTGGTATAAAAAGTATTATAGGAAAGGTAAAGCTTCCGGCAGCCGATGTACTGAAACAGCTCTCTTTTGCCTTAAAAAATGAGGTGGACGATCTGTTCATGGTGCTGGCAGCCGATGTGGAAGGTAAACCTCAGATAGCCGTGGCCATAGCTGACAATATCGTGAAGGAAAAGGGGCTTAATGCCGGGAATATTGTGCGGGACCTCGCCCGGGAGATACAGGGCGGTGGTGGTGGTCAGCCTTTCTTCGCAACAGCCGGAGGTAAAGACATCAGCGGCCTGGACCGGGTAGTGGAAAAGGCTAAAGCACTGATCTGAGATGGACCCATCGATCCGTGATAAGTATGAAACAGTAATTGGGTTGGAAGTCCATGCCCAGCTGTCTACCCTGTCGAAGATCTATGCCGCCGATTCGACAGCCTACGGCATGCCACCCAACACCAATATAAGTATTATTTCACTGGCACATCCTGGTACGCTGCCGAGGCTGAACAGGAAGGTGGTGGAGCTGGCGATCAGAATGGGGTTAGCCTGCCGGTCAGAGATTTCCCGCGAGCAGATCTTTGACCGTAAGAATTACTTTTATCCCGACCTGCCGAAGGGTTATCAGCTCACACAGGACAGAACACCTATTTGTGTCGGGGGGTTCGTGGCTATAGAAACATCAGATGGAAGAAGGGAGATTCCTTTGAACCGCGTACATATTGAAGAGGATGCGGGTAAATCCATCCATACGGAGGGAGAAACAGACACCCTTGTGGACCTGAATCGGGCGGGAGTAGGACTCATTGAGATTGTGACTGAACCAGCGCTCAGGTCACCGGTTGAGGCCGGCGCTTTCCTTACCGAGGTAAGACGGCTGGTCCGTTACCTGGGAATCTGCGATGGCAACATGGAGGAGGGGTCTCTTCGCTGCGATGCAAACGTTTCAGTGAGATTGCATGGAGCTTCTGCCTATGGCAGAAAGGTGGAAATAAAAAATCTGAATTCCATCAAAAATGTACAAAAGGCCATAGCGTTTGAAGTGGAACGACAGGTCGGCATGGTAGAGAAGGGAGAGGAAGTGCTTTCTGAGACCAGGCTTTTTAATGTTGATTCCGGCAGAACCTATGGAATGCGTACCAAGGAAGAGCTGAATGATTACCGTTATTTTCCTGATCCCGATCTGAGTCCGTTACATGTTTCGGAGGAATGGCTGCAGGAGATCCAGGCCTCCATGCCCAGGCTACCCTGGGAGACGAAGAAAAAGCTGGTACATGACTATGGACTTCCGGATTATGATGCCGGGGTACTGACAGATTCGAAGGAACTCGCAGTATATTTTGAAGAGGTGTGTGAACATACTTCACAATACAAGGCCGTTTCAAACTGGATCATGGGGCCATTAAAATCGTGGATGAAGGAGCAGGAAACCAGTAATATACCATTGGCGCCGGAGCGACTGGCGCAGGTTGTGCATCTGGTTGGTGAAGGCAGATTGAGTTTTTCCATTGCCTCACAAAAGCTTTTTCCTGCTTTGATCAATGATCCTCAGACCAATGCAGAAGATCTGGTACACAAGCTTGGTTTGATCCATGACACGAATGATGACTCGATTGCGGAACTGGTGGATCAGATCATGCTGGACTATCCTGATAAGGTAAAAGAATACCGCTCGAGTAAGAAAGCAAAGGGATTAATTGGTATGTTTATGGGGGAACTGATGAAGAGGAGCAAGGGTAAGGCAGACCCTAAAAAGGCGAATGAACTTTTATTGAACAAATTAGGTTGAAAATTGTGTTTTCAGCGTCAGTAGCCATTGTTTCAGATTGAGGGTGGTCGTATAACTTTGATCCTGAAAGGTCAAGGTAAAGTGAAAACCTGAAAATATTTGAATTTCACGGGAAAGGCGCACTAGTCAAACCAAAAAGAAAATTGAGAATGAGACAGATCTTATCCATATACACGTTGGTGGCTTTTGTAGTTTCCTGCAGCCCTGGGTCAGCATCCTCGGACCAGGATACAGGAGGTAATTACGTCACCATTTCGGGGACCGTGGGTTATCCCCAGTCAGGGTTGATCCTGCTGGAGGCCTATGAAGGTTCTCAGAACCAAACCACCGTGGTGGATACCTTCACCCTGAATCAGGAAAACTACAGCTTTTCAGAAAAGGTGAAAGTGGTGAACCCGGGCTATTACAAGCTTAATTTTTATAACAAACAGGCTGTCAACCTGATCCTGAATAAAGATGATATTCAGGTAAATGTAGATGGCAATGCGCAAAACGGTTATGTGCAGATAAAGGGCTCATCTGATTATGACTTTATTATGGAGGTCCAGCAGATGAATCAGACCTTTCAGTCATCCCCTGAAATGCAGAAGCTGAATGCAGACTTTATGAGTGCCAACCAGGCCGGAGATAACCAGGCCATGGATGAACTCAGAGCACAATACCTGGAACTGGACGGGGAATTCAAAAAGAAGATAATAGCCAGAATTAATGAAATGGGCGCATCGCTGGGGGTATTGGAAGTGCTCAGGGGCGGACGCGTTCTGGATAAGGATCAGCACTTTGATGTTTACCTGCGCTATGCGGAGCTACTGAAGGCTGAAATCCCGAATTCTCCCATTGTGAAGGAATTTATTGCTGATGTAGAGCAAATGAAAAAGCTCGCGGTGGGTCAGATGGCTCCTGATATAGCACTGCCCAACCCTGAGGGGGAAGTGGTCAGTCTTTCTTCCCTCCGCGGCAACTATGTACTCGTGGATTTCTGGGCAAAATGGTGCAAACCCTGTAGAATAGAAAATCCCAATGTGGTGAAGATGTATCAAAAGTACAACGACAAGGGTTTTGAGGTCTTTGGTGTATCCCTCGACAGGAGACGTGAGGACTGGCTGCAGGCTATTGAGGAGGATAAACTGCACTGGACCCAGGTATCTGACCTGAAGTACTGGCAAAGTGAGGCTGCACAACTCTACAATATAAAAGCTATTCCCTTTGCCCTCCTGCTCGATCCTGAAGGAAGGATTATTGGTAAAAACCTGAGGGGCAAACAGTTGGAGAATAAGCTGGCCGAAATATTTGGAGAGGGGTAACTGGTTTGGAATCCAGTCTATTCAATGCACCTGGAAGTTCACCAGTTCACCAGGTTAATTTTCCTCTCCTGCCAAGTAGCTATCGATTATAAATATGTTCCAACAATTTTATACATTTATCGTATTCTAACCTGGAAGGTTCCTAATATTATGAGAATTCTTAGAGGACTATTTACAATGATAAAAGGGGAGTTGCTGTCATATTTCGTGTTAGCCTCAATATCACTTGTAGTCTACGGCATCAGTCTTTTATTCTGAGAATTTGGCCAGCATTTAGTATATGGCATCTTTTCCATTCAGCCTTTGATTTATTGAACTTACCAACACTTATAAGTTCAGCCAAATCCGAGTTGAACTATTTTAGTGTAATTTTCTGATAGAAACTTAATCTGGAGAGTCTTGCAGGTAACAAGGAATACCCCGGTAAGTCTGCTGCCTTGCGAGATTTCTTGTTCATGGCAAATGGCTGTTTATTCAACGATGCCCTTCTGCGCTAAATCAATTTCCAGGCCGGTATTCCTGACCTTGGATTTACGAGTCAAAATAGGGTCATACCTGTAGATTATAGTCACCGGACCGAAAAATAGTGCTAGAAAGGGATTTTTTACATTCATCCCCTATTTTTGGCGTTGCTGTATAATCACAGTTTCAAATGAATAAAAGGGCCATTATTTTCAGGATGCCAGGACATAGGGCAAAGACATTATTTACGTTGAACACAGGCACGTGCCTTTTGATGCTGCTTTTGTTCGGGGCGGGTTGTGACCAGCCTGCAGAGTCGGACAAGTTGCAGGTAGAGTATTTCTGGTGCGGTGCGGTCGATGAACAGTCTGTCCGTGTTACGGCCAGGTTTTCCGGTGAGGGGGAGGTGAGATTGGTGATGACCCGGGATAGTTTGAATTACCATGGTGCGGAATACAGTGATTATCAATCCATTGATGCTGCTGCAGAAGGGTTTCTTACCTTTGCTGTCGATAACCTCAGCCCAGGCGCCCGGTATTACTATACTTTTGAGGACCGGGATAGCAGGAAATTATCCAATAGGTTGGGCAGCTTTAAAACCTTCCAATCCGGGCCTTTTTCCTATACACTGGCTTTCTCAGCCTGTGGCGAAACAGCTTCTTCCCGAAAGGTCTATCGTACCATTCAGGAGGAGGACCCATTGTTCTATCTGGTTACCGGCGATCTTTTTTATGGTGATATTGCCACTGACTGTCGGCGTCAGTTTGAGCAATACTATGACAGTACCCTCAGAAGCCCTGCTCAGTCAGCGCTTTACCGCACCACTCCTGTTGCGTATATGTGGGATGATCATGACTTTGGTCCCGGAAACAGCGGGGCTGATGCAGACTGTAAGGAAGATGCGAAAAGAGCCTATACCCGGTATGTACCTCACTATCCGCTGGGTTTTGACAGTGATACCATGCCTCTTTCCCAGAGTTTTACGGCAGGGCGGGTAAAATTCCTGCTTACGGACCTCAGGTCAGAAAAACGGAAACCACAGTACAAGGACTGTCAACTTATCGGAGAGGGGTCCAATTTTGGATTCTCTGAGCATATGAACTGGTTCAGGCAGGAATTGATCGCGGCGAAGCAGGAAGGTTTACTGGTGGTATGGGTTTCCGGGATACCCTTTATCAACTACCCGGGCGGGCCTAATTACGATTGTGATGAGGATGACGACTGGGGCGGGTATCAGCAGGAGCGTGAAGGTATCATACAGTTTATAGAGAAAGAGAAGATCAACCTGTGTATCTTGTCTGGTGATGCTCACATGGTGGCCATAGATGATGGTACACATTCAGTCCTTCCTCATTCAGATACACTGAGAATACCGGTTTTTCATGCCGCATCACTTGATCGGGATGGGTCGTATAAAGGCGGACCATATAGCCACGGATATCACCCGGGAGGAGGTCAGTATGGCATTATGAAGGTGATCGACAATGGAGGGAATGAGATATGCGTTGAATGGATCGCTAAAAATGAAAACAATGAGGTGGTTGTGAATTCCGAGGGAGTGCCAATACAGTATAAATTCTGTCGTTCCCTGATAAGCGTGGATTAAAGAATAGTAGGGGTGGGAAGATGATACCACCCGGCAATACAAGGATCACCGGGTGATGATCCTGTTAGCAATATTCCTTGAACACTTCTACAAGATGATTTCCTATCATTTCCGCAGAACGACCCTCTATATGGTGTCGTTCTACAAAATGTACCAGCTCACCGTCCCTGAACAGGGCGATGGAAGGTGAAGAAGGAGGGTAGGGAAGGGTGTATTCCCTGGCTTTGGCTACAGCCTCCTGATCCACGCCGGCAAAAACAGTGGCCAATTGATCCGGTTTCTTTTCACTGTTCTGCACAGCCCACTTCACGCCTGGTCTGGCGGCGCCGGCAGCACAACCGCACACTGAGTTGATCACCATTAGGGTGGTGCCTTTATGATCACTCAAATGATTATCTACTTCTTCCCCTGTTCTGAATTCAGTGAATCCTACTGAAGTCAGATCCGTTCTCATAGGTGCTACTAATTCTTCTGGATACATAACTTTATTTAAATAACAATTTCAAATGACAAACAATGGTTAAACAACATTATTTAATCAACAATAATCAAATAACAAATCATAAAAAGAACTTCAGGATTTGGAGATTATTGAAGAAAATATTTTTAATAATTCTGTAGATTCTTTGATCAGTTCCTTTCTTAACTTATTCTCTTTGCTTCCCTCATCTATCTTCAACAATCTTAGCCATAAACGAGTTTCTTTGGCTTCCTTCCTACTTATTTTAACCCTATGAACAAAATCTTTTTTGCTGAACGCTTCATTCGCCTCGATATAGTTAGCGGCAACAGAACCTGACGATCGCACAGCCTGTTTACTGTCCTCTATATTGGCAATATCTAATTTTATACTTCTTACCAGTTGTCTCAATCCCCGTGCAAATTCATATGTCCTTTCTTCAAGATCGTATTGTTTAGACATTGAACAATTGCTATTTGGGTTTTGATATTTGGGTTTTGTTATTTGGAATTTAAATCAAAGAAATCCCAATTCAAGTTTCGCCGCCTCCGACATCATGTCCTGCGAGTAGGGTGGGTCGAAGGTGATCTCAACGTTTACCTCATTCACTCCCTCGATGCTTTTGACGCTCTGCTCTACTTCTGCCGGTATGGTTTCGGCAGCAGGACAGTTGGGTGAGGTCAGGGTCATTAAAATGTAAACATTATTGACCGGGAAAACACTGATCTCATAAATAAGACCCAACTCATAAATATCTACAGGGATCTCAGGGTCATACACTGTTTTCAGGGCATCTACTACCTGATCTCTTAAGGTTACTTCAGTTTCTTTGATTTCCTCACTCATACTTCTAATCTGTTACCCTACTCTTTGCAAACAACAAATGACCACTCAGCAACGATCAACTATCCACTAATTTCACCTTCAGCGCCACAGCATAAAGCTTCATCTGCTTGATCATGGCGGCGAAACCATTGGAACGCTGCGTGCCAATGAATCTTTCCATACCAATTTTTTGAGGGAAAGATATATCAGCTCTAACGATGTCATCAGGTTTTTGGCCGGATAACACTCTCACCAACAGACTTACCAGTCCTTTTGTTATGGCAGTATTGCTGTCAGCTTCATACTTCACCTTGTCCCCGTCAAGGGTAGCGGTGAGCCATACTTTTGACTGGCACCCTTTCACAATATTTTCATCAGTCTTTTTAGCTTCGTCCATGGCAGGTAGCTTCTGGCCCAGCTCCATAATATAAAAGTTGGTCATCTCCTGATCGCCATCGAGTATGGCAAATTCGTCGACGATGCTACCCTGAATTTCGTCTATTGACGTCATCTATTTCATGAATTTAACAATGCGTTCCAGCCCTTCCACCATGCTGTCGATCTCTTCCATTGTGTTGTAAACAGCAAAAGAGGCCCTTACCGTTCCTTCTATTCCGAAATGGTTCATCAGAGGCTCTGTACAATGGTGTCCGGTCCTCACGGCCACCCCACGGGCGTCCAGCATCTGACCTATATCAAAGGGGTGAATGTCATTGATTACAAAAGACAGTACGCTTACCTTTTCCCGTGCTGTGCCGATCAGTCGAACATCCTGAATTTTACCCACACGCTCTGTAGCATAGCTCAAAAGCTCATGTTCATAGGCGGCCATGGCATGCTTACCCTGTTTACTGACAAATTCGACGGCGCTTTTGAAAGCGATCACATCGGCAATGTTGGGTGTGCCTGCTTCGAATCTGTGGGGGATGTCGTTGTAGGTAGTTTTTTCGAAGGATACGTTTTTGATCATTTCTCCGCCACCCTGGTACGGAGGCATGGCTTCGAGCAGTTCTCTTTTGCCATACAGGGCGCCGGTTCCGGTGGGGCCGTATACCTTGTGGGCAGAGATAGCGTAAAAGTCACAATCCAGCTCCTGGACGTCAATGTCGAGATGTGCTGAAGCCTGAGCACCATCGATCACAACTCTGGCTCCTGCCAGATGGGCCAGTTCTATGATCTCCTTCACAGGGTTTACCGTGCCCAAACTATTCGAGGCATGATTGACAGCTACAATTTTGGTCCTGTCGCTCAGCAGGTTCCTGTAGCTTGCCATGTCCAGGGAGCCATCTTCCAGCACAGGGATCACCTTTATTATTGCTCCTTTTTCTTCGGCCACTATTTGCCAGGGAACAATATTGGAGTGATGTTCAAGACCTGAGAGGATGATCTCATCGCCCTTGTGAATATTCTGTCTGCCGTAGGTGGCTGTCACAAGGTTGATCCCCTCCGTAGTACCTTTGGTGAAGATCACCTCTTCCCCCTCTGCTGCGTTAATAAATCGTTGAATTACTTTCCGGCTTTCCTCGTAGGCTTTTGTGGCCTTTTCTGCCAGTGTATGGATACCGCGGTGAATGTTGGCGTTATAACCCTGGTAGTAATCTACGAGCGTGTTAATGACCGACTGTGGTTTTTGGGTAGTAGCGGCGTTGTCAAAATAGGCCAATGGTTTCCCGTTCACCTTTTGATGGAGCACAGGGAACTGGTCCCTGATTTTCTGTATGTCTATTGACGGTGCCGTTTTCAGATCTGCCATATTAAAAATCTTTATGGAGGCGTGTTGAGATAAGCTCTTCAAGGTATTGCTTTACGGGCTCGGATTTTACATTTTCCAATACTTCCGTAGCGAAGGCATAGAGCAGCAAGGCACGGGCACGATCCCTGGCAAGCCCCCGTGACTGCAGGTAGAACAGCGCATCTTCATCCAACTGTCCTGTAGTGCAGCCGTGCGAGCACTTTACATCATCCGCCCAGATCTCCAGCTGAGGTTTGGTATTGACCGTGGCGTTGTCAGAAAGCAGGATATTTTTATTGGATTGAAAGGCGTTCGTTTTTTGAGCATCCTGCCGAACGTATATCTTTCCGTTAAATACACCCCGGGAGTTATCTTCAAGAACACCTTTATACAGTTCATTGCTGAAAGAGTTCGGTTGCTGATGGTCCACTGTAGTGTGATTGTCCACATGGGTTTTACCGTTCAGCAGATACAGACCGTACATGTGAGTCTCACAGCCCTCATCCGTCAGGTCAATGTTCAGGTTATTCCTTATCATCGAACCAGTGGTCGTAAAGGTGTAGGACGCAAAATAACTGTCCCTGGCCTGTTGGATCTGGGTGGTGCCTACATGATAGGCATTCTCATCATTATTCTGCAGCTTGTAGTAATCTACCCTTGCTCTTTGCTCGAGTACGATTTCCGTTACAGCATTGGTAAAGCTCTCATATTCACCAAGGTTGGAGAATGACTCCATGATCGTAGCCTGACTATTCTCACCCGCCAGTACCAGATTTCTTGGGTAGTTATGTACCTGTCCTTCTTTTGTCACATTGATGTAATGAAGAACAACCGGTTTTTCAATGACCCTGCCTGCCTTGATATGGATAAAGGAGCCGTCCTTGCTAAAACCTGTATTGAGGGCTACGAAAGCATCACTGTTGTAGTCCGCGTGTTGTGCAAAGTGAGAGGAAATAGCTTCATGATCTTCCTTTATAGCGGTAGAAAGGTCAGCGATCTCCAACCCTGGATCGTCTCCAAATTCCGACAATTCATGATTGAATACACCATTCACAAATACAAGCACGTGGGCGTCGAGGTCTGGTATCCTGAAAGGTGCAATATCATACGTGTTGACCGATGGTACCTCATTGACCTGATCGAACGAAAATTTCTTTTCGATGGCCCGGGTAATGTTCGTGTATTTGTACTCTTCGTTTTTTGCGCCGGGCAGACCGTTGATATTCAAAGATTCTACAGCCTTCTTACGGAGGTTGTGAATAGTACCGGCAGAACCGTTCAATTGTGATTCAAACTTACTGAAACCCGAAAGGAACCGATCTACCAGATCGCTTTTTTGGTTTAACTCGTTCATAATTGTAATCGGATTAGGCGGTAGTGGCGTCAGCTTCTTCCTTGATCCAGTCGTATCCTTTTTCTTCCAGCTCCCGGGCAAGGTCCTTGGTGCCACTCTTCACAATTCTACCCTTGTACAATACATGAACGAAATCAGGGACGATGTAGTCCAGCAGTCTCTGGTAGTGCGTGACTACTATGGTGGCATTTTCCTTACTTTTCAGAGTATTTACCCCATTGGCCACGATCTTCAATGCATCGATATCAAGGCCTGAGTCCGTCTCGTCGAGGATGGACAGCCTGGGCTCAAGCATGGCCATTTGGAATATCTCATTTCTTTTCTTTTCCCCTCCGGAAAACCCTTCGTTCAGACTGCGACTTAAAAGTGACTGGTCGATATCTACCAGTTTCATCTTTTCCTTCATAAGGGTAAGGAATGATACAGCATCCAGAGGCTCCTGCCCGCGATGTTCTCTTACCTGATTAATAGCGGTTTTCATAAAGTTGGTGGTGCTCACACCCGGGATCTCCACCGGATATTGAAAGGCAAGGAATACACCTTCTCTTGCTCTCTCCTCAGGTGCCATTTCAAGCAGGTCATGTCCTGAAAAAGTGGCCTCTCCTTCTGTCACTTCATAATCTTCCCTTCCCGCCAGCACAGAAGCCAATGTACTTTTTCCGGAACCGTTGGGCCCCATGATCGCATGCACCTCACCCGCATTCACTTCCAGATCTATACCTTGTAAAATAGGTTTATCCTCAATAGAGGCATGTAAGTTGTGTATCTTGAGCATATCGCTGTATTAGGTCTAAGTTTTATGTTCAAAGTTCTCCGTTTTCGGATGAACCGTATTTTTCTATGGGTTCTTTTATATATTTTGATCCTTTGTAATCTGAAGAATTCAAATATTTGATAAATCCATAGATCATTTTTGATATATCCTGAGATCTTGTCATTAAATTTTTGAACTCTTCGGCGCTTATATATTTTCTGTCCAGGGCCCTGTAAAGCTGAGATTTTACTTCGCCGCAAGAGCCTCTTGAAATAGTCAAAAACTGTCTGAACTCCTTGTTCCCCTGTCTTTCAAATCCTTCGGCTATGTTATCCATTATTGAACCTGAAGCCCTGTTAATCTGATCCTTCAGAGCGTAATCCTTTATGTTATCATTGGACAGAATTACCCTGAATAATTCATTTGCCAATTGTCTTGACTCTTTCCAAACGTTCAATTCCTCAAAGCTTTGTACAGTAGCCAATTCCTTAAAACTTAAATGCTACAACCCAGTTTGAACATTGAACTTTTGACATTGAACAAATCAGCCTACTGATCCCTCCAGCGTCAGTGCCAGCAGCTTTTGTGCTTCTACGGCAAACTCCATCGGCAACTGGTTGAGCACTTCCTTGCAGTAGCCATTGACGATCAGCGCTACGGCGCTTTCTTCATCAATACCCCGCTGGGTACAATAGAAGATCTGGTCTTCACCAATTTTGGAGGTAGTAGCTTCATGTTCTACCTGAGCGGATTTGTTCTCAATGTCTATATATGGGAATGTGTGGGCTCCGCATTTGTTTCCCATCAGCAAGGAATCGCATTGGGAAAAATTCCTGGAACCTTCAGCGCGTTTCATAACATGGACCTGCCCTCGATAGCTGTTTTGTGATTTACCTGCAGAAACACCCTTCGAAACGATCCTTGATTTCGTGTTTTTGCCGATATGGATCATTTTTGTCCCGGTATCAGCCTGCTGATAATTATTGGTAACGGCTACTGAATAAAACTCGCCACTGGAATTGTCGCCTTTTAATATGCATGATGGATACTTCCATGTGACCGCCGATCCTGTTTCTACCTGGGTCCAGGACAATTTGGCATTGTCACCCGCACATATTCCCCTTTTTGTTACCAGGTTATAAATACCCCCCTTCCCGTCTTTATCACCAGGGTACCAGTTTTGGACTGTCGAGTACTTAACTTCTGCATCTGCCTTTACATAGATCTCCACTACTGCAGCATGTAACTGGTTCTCATCCCGCATAGGAGCAGTACAGCCTTCCAGGTAGCTGACGTAGGAACCTTCTTCAGCCACGATCAGCGTTCTTTCAAACTGACCTGTATTGGCTGCGTTGATCCTAAAATAGGTGGAAAGCTCCATGGGGCATCTCACACCTTTGGGTATATAACAAAAAGAACCATCCGAAAAGACAGCGGAATTCAACGCAGCATAGTAGTTGTCAGAGACGGGCACTACTGAACCAATATATTTTTTTACCAGTTCGGGATGCTCTTTAACCGCCTCGCTGAAAGAGCAGAAAATAATACCCAGCTCGGCCAGTTTGTCCTTAAATGTCGTGGCCACTGATACACTGTCTATCACGGCGTCCACCGCCACTCCCGTCAGTCTTTTCTGTTCTTCAAGGGATATCCCCAGTTTCTTGAACGTCTCCAGCAATTCAGGGTCTACTTCATCCAGGCTTTTGGGAGTTGCCTTCTGCTTGGGGGCAGAGTAATAAATAACGTCCTGATAATCGATAGGAGGGAATTTAACATTAGCCCAATGAGGTTCCTTCATGGCAGTCCACGTCCTGAAAGCGTTGAGCCTCCATTCCAGAAGCCACTCCGGCTCCTCTTTTTTTGCAGAAATAAATCGAATGATATCTTCATTGAGCCCTTTGGGTGCCTGATCCGATTCGAGATCAACCGTCCATCCGTGCTCATATTCCTTCGAGGTAAATTCCTCTAAAATTTGATCGTCCTTACTCATTACTATTATTTAGACTAATTTCAAATTACGTTACAAATGTACAACAAAATAAGTTGTGGAATGTTCCATGAGTTTCTTTTTTTGGGGTATTAGGTTTCCGTTTCCGGGTTTAAAGTTTCCTGTTTCGAGTCATGGTTTAAACACGAGACAGGAAACAAGAAACTCCGGACTTTAAAACCATTCCAGTCAGAAATCATCGATTGAAAACCCTTACAATTCATTCATCCTTCCAGCTGCATATTCCTGCTGATGCTTTTTTCGAGAGAGATCATGGTATCGGTCCTGACTATACCGTCGATACGTTGGATCTTGTCGTAAAGTACGTCTTTGAGGTGGTTGGTATCCTTGCAGTAGATCTTGGCGAACATGCTGTAGTTTCCGGTAGTGTAATGCACACTCACGATTTCCGGAACCATTTTGAGCTGGGAGATCACTTCATCGTAAAGGGCACTTTTGGAAAGAAAGATCCCTATAAAGGCAGTTATATCATATCCCAGTTTTGAGTAATTGATATTTAGTGTAGTTCCCTCCACAATTCCCATATCTTCAAGTTTTTTCATGCGGACATGGACCGTTCCTCCTGATACATACACCATTTTGGCCACTTCAGTGTAGGGTTTCTTGGCATTTTTCATGAGAACCTCCAGTATTTTGAGGTCCACATTATCAATCTCATAATTTGTCGGCATATTCCGTGTCTTTGATTTTTAAATTTTTAAATTATGTACTAATAACTTAAAAAGTATCTAAATATTTAAGTGTATTGATGGAAAAATTTTAACAAAAGGATCGGTTTATTAACTTTGAATCAACAAAGAAACACTGTAGGGTGTTGAAATTGGCAGACAAGCCCTCCGGTCTCGGGGGTGGAGATTCTGACAGTAGTCAGGCGGGATAAATTTCTGAAAGCATCCAATAGCAGCAGAAGCTAACTACTCCGTGGAGGTTCGAGTCCTTCCCCTACAGCCAAAGTTTTAGAATACAATACTGTAGGGTGTTGAAATTTGGCAGACAAGCCCTCCGGTCTCGGGGGTGGAGATTCTGACCGTAGTCAGATGGGATAAATTTCTGAAAGCATCCAATAGCAACAGAAGCTAACTACTCCGTGAAGGTTCGAATCCTTCCCCTACAGCCAGGTTTTTGATAACTCATTGAATATATGAGTCAGCCAACGGCTAAAAGCTACTTATGTCATTTTAATGCAACAGTAATTCAGGCTCTTTTTTTCTGTAAACCCTTGAACTGTTGTTCATATAAAAAAAGATAAACATTTCCGGAGACCGTAACTCCTTTTGCCTTAATTTCCTGTAAATAGTTTTCGTGCTGATACCCGGCTCATCGGCAATTTCCTGCCGGGTTGTCAAAAGGTTTGAGGGGTAGTTTCATTTGATCCATTGGACCATCACACAATTTTATTTAAAATTATAATCGGGTAGCCTATCGCTTGATCAAAGGCATGGAGTAAATCTGGGCTTCGGAAAAAATGGTAAGGATGTATAACCCCGGCAGGAGATTTCCAGGCTGCAAGCTGAATACCCCTGCACTTATCCCGTTCTCTCTGTAATGGATCCTGCCCGCCTGGTCTCTGAGTACCACATTCCAGTTAGTTGGCTTTTCAGATAGTTGAATATTTATCCGATCTGTAAATGGATTTGGAAAGAGTTCAAAATGTGATACTTCACCTAAGCCGAGGACGGGGTTTTGGCCCTGACTTTTCTGTAGAGACCAATCCTGATTATTACCGCCATTATCACTCCATTGTATGCAGGCTGCATCGTTATCCAATGAGGCTCCCGAAATATCCAGGTTGAGACCACTGTTGACATTGACTATATGAAAATAGCCATCCTGCTGGTCTAACAACCTCCACTGCTGATTTGCATTATCGTTAATTTTTTTATTCCAAATAATATTGGCTGCGCCTTCCAGAGTGGATGCATCACTGATATCGGCAAATAGTCCACTACTTAGATGCTTAATGGTATATTTGCCCGGGCTCACTTCTTCAACCTGCCAAAGCTCACCCGGAAGATTTTGCAAACTATATTGAACAACAGGTGTCCCAGGGGTGGTATTTCCGCCAAGCGGCCGAAGTGCTTTAGCACTATTCCGGTTGACGATGCGATAAGTTCCGGATAGTCCTGCCCCGGATTTTAAGGTGATATGATAGGTTACCGTACTTTGCGCTCCACAAAGGTTTGTAAAAGTGGCGACCGCAGTGCAAGACGCCGTGGGCTGTATAGTCTGCTCACGATTGGTGCCTGATGTATCACAGCCACTCCATGTCCATGAACCACTTGTTGGTTGAGGTCCAAGATCTATGACGTCACCTAAAAAAGCATCAATATCTGTTCCGGCAGACCAGTCTTGTGTACCTACCCGATAATACGGGGTTACCAGGGACGAACCGCACTGGCCGGTACTTTTTATATTTATAATTGCTGTGCTGGCGCAATGTCGCTCATTCAGGTAGGTGAGGACGTAGCGACCGGTATCGGCCTCTTCAAATTGGTCAAAATAGAGCGCTCGTGCGCGTTCGTCAAACTCGTCGGTACTATCGAAATATCCCTGCGGACCAGTCCATATGGTAGATCCAAAAGCATACTTGTCTGCCACCTTCACTATTAAATTCTCCCCTGTATTTACAGATATGGTTTGACTGCCAGGCTGGGGAGTAGTCGCGGTGCCGTTTATTTCATACTGAACCTTCACCGGGTCTGAACAGGTACTATTGGTATACAGGTCAAATTCTGCCATAGTAACATAGAGGTTATCATCAAAACTGGAATAGGTGACAAGTCTCGCGTAGGAGGCTTCTGTAGCCTGGAACCCGATATCTGCTTGTTGTGCGATCCAGCCTCCTGCCACAGGATCTCCCCAAGAGATGCCGTCCGTACCAAGGTATAAATGAAATGTCTCTAAAATACCGCTGGTATTACCGTCTTGCCGGGGAATGTAACTGAATCCATTGACAGTATGCTGGCCTCCAAGATCAATGATCAATTCATGTGGATGATTGGATCCCTGGCTCCAGTTAGCATGCCAGAAAGTAGTGAGGTCACCATCTATTGCATTGGTTGCCTGCCCGGGTTCATTGGTAGTTTCCTCACTACTTACAGACACCACGGACCAATTTGTTTTTGACACTTTTTCTCTAAAATCTTCTTGCTGCCAGGTACCGGTAGCCAGGTCTATGGACCACTGATGAACGTAATTCAATTGCACGACTCCATTCTCTACCTCCAAGGGAAGAAATATATTCCTGGACATAACAAGATTTGGGTCTTGCCAACGATCGCCTATATATATCCAGGTAGTGTCCTGCGATCCCCTTACGGGTATGATATGTGCAGGTTGTGTGTTATAGGTAATACTGTTGCCCATATCAGCTACTGAGGACCATGGCCCTGTGACTTGTTGGGCTGTAGCATATGTACCCTGGTTGGGTGCCCAGCCTGTTAACCCGGACGACAGCATGTAGTAAATTCCATCATCTTTGAAAATCACAGGGGCCTCCCGGTTTTGGTTCTCAAAAAACTTCCAGTAATTGCCAGTTACATTCAGGTAGTCATCGGTAAGTTCATGCAGGTATAAGGTGGCGTTATCGTCACCGGCAGCGATAAAGTAAGCCGTGCCATCATCATCTACAAAGAGGTTACAGTCTCTGGCCATTTTATTATTTGGGCGCATGTTTCGTACAAAGGTATAGCTGCCATTGATTGTGGCAGATTTAAACACTGCAGCTTCTGCCGCACCGTAATTGGCACTTTCCCAGTGAACCCAAATTACATACTCCTGGGTTTGCCCATTATAGATTATCTTAGGCCGCTCTATAAACCTGCTTTTGTTGGCAAGGTCAGGATGACTACTGTCAGAAATGATCGTATTTTCAAACTTCCAGTTAACCAAATCCTGCGAGGAATACATGTTGACACCTTTGAAGGTGTATATATTTCTACGATCTTCACCAATCATGAAGTAGGTGTTTCCTTCCTTAATTATACCTACGCCATGCGCATGAACCACATTTCCATCGGTATCAATCAGACCAGGTCCATTTCTTATAGATAATTCCTGCCCTTGTGTATTTGTAAAGTTTACAAGCCCCAGGAAAATGAAGAATGAATACTGAATAATTTGCTGACCCAGGATATGTAGTTTCATGGTTTTAGATGATTTGAAATAAATGGATAAATACCATTAACCGGTTATGACCTGTAAGAAAGCATAAGTAGTTGGGATCTATAAGGTAACTAAAGTGATTTGAACAGGGTCAGATCAGCCTGTTTACCTGATAATAACTTTATTTAGCAAAGGAAGAGCATATTACAGACACGCAGGAGTGTACAATGCATGTGGGCCTGTGCTACTACCTATTGCCTATGGACTGACTGGCGTTGGAATGGACGTATGCGACATGGAGAGCCATTTCTTTGCGGAGGCATTGTCAATCTCATAATTTACCGGCATATTCTATGTCTCTGATTGTTATATTTTAAAATTTAACATTCATTGATTAAAAAATATCTAAATATTTACAGGTGTCTATGAAAAAAATTTAATAAAAAGATCAGTTTATTAACTTTGAATCAACAAAGACAAAACACTGTAGGGTGTTGAAACTGGCAGACAAGCCCTCCGGTCTCGGGGGTGGAGATCCTGACGATAGTCAGATGGGATAAATTTCTGAAAGCATCCAATAGCAGCAGAAGCTAACTACTCCGTGAAGGTTCGAGTCCTTCCCCTACAGCAATGGTTTAGGTTAAATGTTGTAGGGTATCAGGATCTAGTGGAAGTCCTGAGTCACATGCAGTTGTTTGGTTATGAGATAATTTCAAGTGTTCTCTGCCGCGGGAAACGACATGTTTTCTTCACCAGAGGCGCTTCCCTACTTCAAAGGCTGCGAAGTTTTCTTTTGCAGCCTTATTTTATTGCTCATTTTTTGTAATATTTGATGCTTACAACAAATCTAAACCGAAACAATGAGTGATTTCCCATGGGCTAAGAGATATCCTGAAGGTATCCCCGCATCGATTAGTGACCCATCCCATAACAACCTGCTGGAGCTGTTTGATGAATGTTTTGATAAGTACTCCACGAAAGAGGCTTATGAGAACATGGGTAAGGCCATGACCTACCGTGACATTGATGAACAGTCCAGGAATTTCGCCGCATTCCTTCAGGGCAGGTTTGGTTTGAAAAAGGGAGACACCATTGCACTTCAGATGCCCAACCTGTTGCAGTATCCCATTGCTTTGATAGGTGCATTGCGTGCAGGACTGATCGTTGTAAATACAAATCCTCTGTACACCCCTAGGGAAATGAAACACCAGTTTACGGATTCCGGGGTAAAGGCAGTGGTGATCGTGGCCAACTTCGCGTCCAACCTTGAAAAAATAAAGGAGGAGACAGGTATCGAGAAGGTCATTGTCACCGGGCTGGGTGATCTGTTGGGAG
>LYSV01000052.1 GCA_001657315.1 Flammeovirgaceae bacterium BBD 1991-12
AATTTCAGAAATAGAAAACCTCAGACTTGGTCGATTATTCAAAATTTTGGGGTCTGTTCTTCGACCTTGAGTCAATAGCGTTAAGAATTTCGGCATAACGCTGTATTGAGTAGATCACATTGTTTGAGCGCAGCGAGTTTGTGATCTGTGCCTGTAAGATGCTGAAATTTAGCTATTTACTCACAATCTTGATCTTTTTGTTTCGTTTTTGGATCAAGCCAAAAATGAAAAAACTGAGAACATAGGGTGATAAAAACAATTTTCAGTGGCTCCCAAATTACAGTTATGAGCCAGCTACTGAGGATTCAGAAAGTCCTCGTTTTCTGGTCAATGGAATGGGCCTGGTGCATGAGCTGATGGGATCAGAAGTCGATCTGATCGGGCGGATAATTTTCCCTATCAATTCCCCACTTCTTATTGGGCTCACTGGTCATTTCAAAAACCAGACTCCCTCCATTTATGATCTCCTGATGAGAGATCCATGTCCTCTCCAGTAGCTGACCGTTCAGGCTGACGGATTGAACGTATCTGTTATCACCTGACAAATTACTGGCCTTAATGGTGAATGTTTTTCCATCGCCAGACCGGATCGTGGCCTGGTCAAAGATTGGTGCTCCAAGGACATATACTCCACCCATGGGATTGACCGGGTAAAAGCCCAGGGAGCCAAGGATATACCAGGAGGACATTTGTCCGCAATCTTCATTGCCGCTTAGTCCGTCAGGAGTGGCGTCATAAAGCTCCGTCAGGATCTTTCTTACCTTCTCCTGCGTTTTCCAGGGTTGCCCAACATAGTTGTAAAGCCACGCTACGTGGTGACTGGGTTCATTACCGTGCGCATATTGACCGATCAGGCCGGTGATATCGACTGAAACATCTTCACCTTCAATGTCCGAGCTAACATCGAAAAGGGAATCGAGCTTACTTATAAACTTTTTTTCACCGCCCATAAGTTCGACCAGTCCCTGCACATCATGTGGTACAAACCAGGTATACTGCCAGGCGTTTGCCTCCACAAAATCAGAGCGGCTGTGTGAAGAATAGGTGGGGTCGAAAGGCGCAACCCATGAGCCATCAGCTTTTCTGCCACGCATGAAACCGGACGATCTGTCAAACACATTCTTATAGGCTCCCGCCCGCTGCATAAAATATTGATGATCCTCTTCCCTTCCAAGAGCCCCGGCCATCTGCGCAATACACCAATCGTCATAAGCATACTCAAGCGTTTTGGATACTGACTTATTCTCAAGCTCTGAAGGAATGTAGTTGTATTTTTTAAGGTGATCAATGCCAAAATGGTCCTGCATGGCACTGTTTTTCATGGCTTCATAGGCCTTCTCCACATCAAAGTCCCTGATCCCCTTGAAATATGCATCGGCAATTACCGGTACGGCATGGTAGCCGATCATGGTAAAGGTCTCCGTTCCCATCAGTGGCCATTCGGGCAGGAGGCCATACTCATCATAATGAGACAGCATAGACCGTATCATCCCGGCCACCCGCTCCTTCTGCGTAATGGTGAACAAAGGATGGGTGGCCCTGAATGTATCCCATAAGGAAAAAACGGTGTAGCGTGTGAAGCCTTCAGCCGTGTGGATCCGCTTATCGGCGCCCCGAAATTTTCCATCTGCATCTGTATAAAGGTAAGGCGCCAGATAAGCATGATAGGCCGCGGTATAAAAGATAGTTTTCTTCGCTTCATCATCACTTTCCACCTGGATCTTTTGTAGTTCCTGCTCCCAGACAGTTTGTGCCTGTGACTTCACCTGTTCAAAGTCCCATCCTGGATTTTCGATATCCAGATTATTAAGGGCGCCTTCCTCATTTACAGGGGAAATGCCCACTTTCAGATAAATGACCTCTCCGGCCTGTGTTTCGAAGTTGAATACACCTTTTATCTGATTGCCTTTAGCTTCAGTCCTCTGCTCATCCGTCTTTCCATCGGTATTTAAGAGGCTGGATTGAAATGGCTTTGAAAATCTGGCAGCAAAATAAACATACTGGTCCTTAGCCCATCCTGAACTCCTTCTCAGGCCTGTGATCAGTGAATCGTTTTTAATGGTCAGATACGCTTCCACTTCCTTGTCGCCCGGTCGGCCATGGGTAAGATCAAAAAGAATATGACTTTCATCGGAAGCAGGAAATACGTAGCGATGGAAACCTGTTCGTGGAGTGACCGTAAAGGAAGCCTGAATTCCATAATCCCGCAAGTAAACCTCGTAATATCCGGGGGAAGCATCCTCCTCTTCATTTGAGAACCTGGAACGATACCCTTCATCGGGATTTTCCCGGCTACCCGGTTCCCATTTGACCTCACCCACAAATGGCATAACCATGATATCCATCAGATCACCTCTACCGGTTCCGCTAAGATGGGTATGACTGAAGCCCATGATCGAACTATCGCTGTCATGATAACCCGAGCACCAGTCCCAACCCCTGTTGTAGGTATCAGGGCTCAGCTGAACCATGCTGAAAGGTAAAGCAGCGCCGGGAAATGTATGTCCGTGTCCACCCGTTCCGATAAAAGGGTTGACAAAATCAGTGAGGTGCGTATCTTCCGATGAGGTACTTTCCCGGGCCTCCTGGCAACTCAGCGTTACCGCAGAGATAAAAACGGAAATGACAATTCTTTTAAATAGGCCCACTCTTGATTTGGTTCAATTTTGCTTTCAATTCCTTCACTTTGGCTGATTCCTGCCCGTAGAGATTTATCTCTTCCGCCAGGTCTTCTGTCAAATTATATAGCTGACCTTCATAAACATTCAACAGCGTGTCTTTATCTGACGGCAAAAAGCCGCCCGATCCCTGAGCCTCGATGTATTTCCATTGTCCTTGTCGGATGGCAAAAATTCCGTGGGCCGAATGCTGAACGGTTTCTTTTTTGGCAAGGTCATTGGCCTGACTCAGTAAAACAGGGATCAGGTCTCTGCTGTCTTCACCTTCATCCGGTCTAAGCTGATACCCTGAAATGGCGGCGCATGTGGCCAGAATATCTGTGATCGAGATCATAAGATCCACTGTTGAGCCCGGCTTGATCTGATCCGGCCAGGAGGCAATAAACGGAACCCGGTGACCTCCCTCCCAGATGTCGCCTTTCATTCCCAGTAATTCACCATTGGCGCGGTGATCATATTTGTGCTCCTGTTCCCGGACCCAATGGGCTCCATTGTCACTGGTAAATATTACAAGGGTATTTTCCCTGATTCCATGATGTTGCAATGTATTCATTATCTTACCAACAGTCTGATCCACCATAGTCACCATATCCCCGTAATCCCCGGCCTGACTTTTACCCCTGAATTCCTCCGTTGGGATCCAAGGCAAATGAGGGGCGGTCAACGGGAAGTAAAGCAAGAATGGCTGGTCAGGCTCATCACGTTTGCGGTCTGTGATAAAATCTACAGCTTTGTCCGTCAATTGAGATAGCACCTGATAGTGATCGAAACCCCTTGCAGTAGGACCTTTTCGCCAGTACTCGCCTTCAAACCTGATGGGTGTACGACCTTTGCTGATACTGTCCAGCTGACCCACTACCCGGTCATTTTCCAGATAAGCATATGGAGGAATGTCCAATGAGGCTGTAATACCATAAAAATAATCAAACCCGAGTTCATTGGGTCCTCCGCCAAAGGGCTGGTTAAAATCCACCTTATCGTCATTCCATTGCCAGTCAAGGCCCAAATGCCATTTGCCTATACAGGCCGTTTTATAACCTTTTGACTTCAACATGGATGCCACGGTGGTTCGGTCACGCTCGATCAGGGCTGAATCATAACTCCAGGTCACCCCCTGTTTTAGCCTGCTTCTCCATGCATACCGACCTGTGAGCAAACCGTATCTTGAGGGTGTGCAAACGGAGGAATTGGAATGTGCATCGGTAAACAACATTCCGCTCTTTGCCAGATCATCGATATAAGGTGTCCTGATCTTTGATCCCGGATTATAACAGGTAGGATCACCATAGCCCATGTCATCAGCAAAAATGATAATTATATTGGGGAATGGATCAGGTGGTTGTTGGCTTTTATTACAGGAAACACACCCAACTACCAGAAGGCATAACAGGATCTTCAAAGCCTGCAAGGTCTTTATATTCGATTTCTCTTTCATTCAGTCCACCATTTTCCATTAATTATCAATATTAATGGCTTCCAGTGGAATATCAAACATGATACAGTTTCCCTTTATTTCGTTATGATAGGCATAGTTCCATCCACCTATATTTTTAATGTAATACTTTTTACCATTCACCGCGAAGTACCAGTCCCCACCATCTTCCGGCATGGCGCGATAAAATTTTTGAGGCACGGGTATATAGGCCCGGATATGTTTTACATCTTCCAGTGTATTGATATAAAAAGTCTGCCTGACTGCGCTTCCCTGCTCTATCACCATCCAGTTGGGCCGGTTCTCGCCGGCCGTGGTAGTTCCAAAAGATGTAAGCCACATTCTTGGGATGCTGTCACTTTTGTAGGTCAAACTCTCTTTCCGCGGATACAGCAACCTCAATTCACGGGCGGAGCCCAAAGAAAAATCAACGTTATAGTAAGGTGCATCCTTGTACATCCCGTACAAATGAAATACCCAGTTGGCATGCAGCTCATAAAATATCTCCAGCACTCCCCTGTGATCATCGGAAAGGCAGGTAAAGTCCACATAATCCATTTTCATAGACGGGATATTGTACTTGTGCGGGTCGGTGATCATTTCCTGAAAAGAGAACGTAAACATCGGGCCTACCTCTACCTTTCTGGTCATATTCCTCAGTGAATCCAGAATAGGTACGGAGTTTTCTACATATCGCCACTGTCCATCGACGAACGCTTCGGCACATGTATGATGGGAGAAAGCCATTAGCCTTACCGGTATGTCTAATGTACTGCACAGCCCTGCAAAAGCATTGGCCGCCCCAACACAAAAATCTCCATGGATACAAAAATCAACAGCGTGGATATATCTTCCCCGCTTGAGTTTGGAGCTGGAGGTCTTTCGTTTCTGATAAGCATACTCGGCAAAGGCCATTACCTTGTCCCAGTCGGAAGACGACTCATCGAGTTCGGCATTTTTGAGTATCTCCTTTCTTTTTGCCACCATGAAATTGTAATCCCTTTCGTAATCTCCAAACTCCCTGGACAAAGTGGATACGTCATTTCCTCTTTCCATCTCAGGCATCGTTAGGATATAGGAATTCGGCTTTGGAATGTTTCTGTCCCTGAGCAAAGAATATTTCCCATCACGTTTATATTCATCCGCTTTGGTATACACTACCTCCACGGGCCACCGGGGTGCTTCAGAAAGTGTCCTGCCACTGTACTTTCCGGTAGTCCCTGTCCATTCTGCTGATTCCTTTGGTTTGTAATATTTTATCTGCGGGGAAATGGGCATGGGGTTCAGTATCACTCTGAAAAACTGCTCGCCCGGTTGATCACAGCTGAGTTCGATAACATTATTGTCTGATGCCCAATAGGGATCACCCGTATTCTGCGCCAATGATGTATTCAACCTCAAAGAACAATCAAATACAAGCAGCAGCAGCAGGGCGGGTGTATGTCTGTTTTTTATCATGCCGTTTTCCTTTTCATTCAAGCCATTCAAATTTTCCGTTTAACCTTATATCTGAGGAGGAGCTGCCGATCATCAATTGAAATTCACCCGGTTCTGTCACCCATACCAAGTCCTCATTCAGCAACGCCAGGTCTGCAGCGGTCAGACTAAAGCCAACCACCCGGGTTTCGCCGGGCTCCAGCATGATTTTTCTGAACCGCTTCAGCTCTTTAACGGGCCTGGTCACACTTGCCAGCAGATCCCGGGTATATACCTGGATCACTTCTTCGCCTTTCATTTTACCCGTGTTGGTTACTTTCATTTCAAACTTCAAAGTGTCATCTCCTGTGATAGTCGTGTTCTGTATTTTCAGGTCTGAATACTCAAACGTGGTGTAGCTCAGCCCGTAGCCAAAAGGATAAAGCGGTTCATTGGGAATATCATAATACCCCGAAACCCAGCGTGAACCCGAACCATCGTCCGGACGACCGGTATTTTTATAGCCGTAAAAGATCGGGACCTGTCCCACAGCGTACGGAAAGGTCATCGGTAGTTTTCCTGAAGGGTTATAGTCTCCAAAAAGCACATCGGCTATGGCATTGCCTCCCTCAGTTCCTGGTATCCAGGCCTCCAGTATGGTGGGCACATTATCCTTGAGCCAGTTGATGGTCAACGGACGTCCATTGAAAAGGACGACGACCATAGGTTTACCTGATTTGTAAATCTCCTGTACCAGCTCAAGCTGAACCCCTGGGATATCAATGGAGGCCCTGGTGGAAGCTTCTCCACTGTGTTTATGACTTTCGCCGATGGCCAAAACAATAACTTCTGCCTGGCGGGCAACAGACAATGCCTGCTGAAAACCTGACCGGTCATCCGACTCAAAATCAGCTCCTTTTGCCGTAAGAATCCGGGTATCGGGCACTTTATTTTTAATGCCCTGCACGAGAGTAGTGACATCATTTTTGTCTCCTTCAGCTTTCCAGCGACCCATCAGTGCACGGTTATCATCTGCCATGGGACCAATGACAGCGATCGTACTCGGTGATTTACTTAAGGGAAGTAGTCCGCCTTCATTCTTTAACAATACCATGGATTTTCTGGCCATATCACGTGCTGCCTCCCGGTTGTCAGGCGTCAGTACCTCCCTTTTCTCCCGCTCAGGATCGGTATACCGGTAGGGGTCTTCAAAAAGGCCCAGCCGGTATTTGGCCAGCAGTATCCGTTTGACGGCTACGTCAATATCAGCTTCCGAAACCCTCTGTTCATCCACCAGGCTTTTCAGATAAGTCACAAAGGCCTCGGAACCCATGTCCATATCCACACCCGCCTTTAGAGAGGCAGCGGCACCGGAAGCTGAATCCGCTGCCACTCCATGTTCCATCAGTTGGGTGATCGTACTCCAGTCCGTCACCACAAAACCGTCAAATCCCCATTGCTCACGGAGGATCCCGGTCAGTAGGAACCTGCTCACGGTGGCAGGGATGGCGTTAACTTCTGTGAAAGAAGTCATATAGGTACCTACGCCAGCATCGAGGGTGGCTTCAAAAGGCGGGAGGTGCACCTCATACAGCTCTCTCATGGAGATGTCCGTTATGCTGTACTCCCGTCCCGCCATGGGTGAACCATAACCTGTGAAATGCTTGGCACACGCCAGAATAGTGTTATTTAGACTTAAGTCATCGCCCTGGAAACCTTTTACCCTTGCGGCAGCCACAACACTACCGTACCAAGGGTCTTCTCCTGCTCCTTCCATCACCCGCCCCCATCGAGGGTCACGGGATATATCCACCATAGGCGCGTAGGTCCAGTTGATACCTGAGGCAGAGGCTTCAATGGCGGCGATCCGGGCTGACTTCTCAATGGCTTCCAGGTCCCAGCTCGCCGCTTCTGCCAGGGGAACGGGGGTGAGTGTTTTATAGCCATGGATCACATCCCGTGCAAAAAGCAGCGGAATGCCCAGCCGGGATTCTTCCACAGCTATGCGTTGCACTTCCCGGTTAAAACCAGCACCCACTACGCCAATGAGACTGCCAATATGACCCTGGCGTATGGCCTCCGCCTTATCCGGGCCTATGCGCGTGGCCGAATCCAGATTACCATCGCGGCCCACCAGGTTGAGCTGACCGATCTTTTCTTCGAGGGTCATGACTGATAACAGGGAATCCACCCATTCTTTTTCAGGTGAGTACCCGGCCATCCCGGATGGGGGATTACATGACATTTTGATCAGACCCATGAGCAACATGATCATGAGTTTCCCAATGTTGAAGATGTATCTATTCGTAAATGTTAGCGCCAGTTTCATAATTTTCCCAATAACCTGTCTTTTACTTCGATTATGATCTTTTGACCCTAGCGTTGAATGAGCACTTTTTTGGTGATCTCCCTTTTTTCAAAAGCCAGTTTTAGCCAATAGACTCCTACCTTCAAATGATCCATGGATATCTCAAGCTGATCACTTTCCTTTGGACGTACAACCTGTCTTTTGTAGATCATCCTCCCGGAAGAGTCAATCAGTGTCACATCAATGGAATCACCCCTTAATGAAGGCAGAGTGATCAAAAATCTATCCCGGGCCGGATTTGGGAAAACGGTAACATCTTCATAAACCAACTCATCATTCACGGAAAGCACCACCTCCGGCTCACCGATCACTTTCCAGTTTCCAAAGTCATAAACCCGGGAGGTGTCCTGAAAGATCAATGTGAGGGTATCGTCACCTACCGTCTGCTGAACCCACGGATTCCACATAAGAGGCCATGACGTGTAGTCAACCGTCTGATCGTCTATTTTACGGTCCCCCTGATATTGAATATCCAGCGTATAACCGTATATCGACGAATAGATCAACCGTGGCTGGTCACCATCAACGTCTGAACCGGCAAGGCGATCCGAACTTTCTATCTCGGCCTGAAAAGAGATCAGCTCTTCCTGAGCAGTACCGGAGTACCTGTCCGGGCTTGCCGTTTCAATGACAAATCCATTTTTCAGATGGTCCAGCCTTATGCGTTCATCCCCCTCATTCCACAAGATCTCTTTTGGTGAGATCACAGCCAGCAGCACATTGCCATAGTGGAAATATATCTTATCAGACGTGTCAATAAATGTACTGTAGTCGTCAGAAACAAATCCTTCTGTGAAGGTGACATCGTCTGTTGCAGGAATATCGCAAACGGATACCAGCGTACGCTCGTTTTGCAGTACCTGTTCATATCGTGTGGTTCCCGCCCTGTTGCTGGAAATATCCCTGCGTCCGTGTTTGATCCAGAAAGCGCTTTTCCGGCTGTCATCATTGATGGATTCCCACACTAAACCCCAGCGGTGGGATTGTTGATTCAGTCCGGAGTTTTCACCGGGAGGTAATTCTGCCTGGCTATACAACGCGTAGCGATCTCCATCCATAAATGTGGTTTTCCGGAAGTTAAGATTCCACTCGGTGTCTACCGCATGGCTTTCCCTGTTGGTGAATTCCTCATTTTTTGCATTGGCAATATCCGATATAATGGAAGGCAGTTCATAATCCGATACTGCCATCCCAACGGAAAAACAAGCTCTGGGAAGGCTACCGAGGTTAAAATCCAATGGTGTTTTGCCTCCAAAATACAACCACAGGGCAAAGTCCGTTTCGTAATATTCATTTTGAGCATCGTAGGGAAAAAGATTTCGCAAGGATGATGAAGCCATATGCCCGTTCATCCACTCATTACCCGCATTGATCAGGATCCATTCAAAGGCAAGCCGGGCCATGTTCCTTATTTCGGGGTCCGTGGCAAGGTCTGCCAGAGACCGCATGGGACCAAGGTGGAACATAATGTAGATCGGGGAATCGTGCTCGATGATACCCTTATGTACCCATTCGTCCATCTTGGCCAGTAAAAACTGCTTACCGGTGGGATCTCCATTGGCAAATTCAGAGCCACCTGCAAAGCTGCCCGGAGCCCATTCTTCAGAAGCAAGGTAGCGGGCAGTAGCAAGCATGATCTGGTGATTCTGGCTGGAGCCTTCATTATATCCGGTAAATGAAGTCATAAAATCCCTTGTCTCTCCTCTCTGGGACTGAGTATAGTCCGTTGCATTCCATCGTAGATATGCATCCATACAGGCCCAGTAGGCGAAGGGAGGATCCTCCGGAGTACTGTTCAGGGTTTGGTCCAGTACTGTTCTACCGCCTAAACTGTTTCGTTTGGCAAAATTGGCCTGTGCATACCAAAAACCGCATTTAGCTACATCTCCCGTAACCGTTGTAATGGCATATTCATCGATGATAGCGGCAGTCCGTTGATCAAATGTAGCCTGACCCAGTGTGACCATGCCTGTTGCCGTTGATATTGCAAACAGCAACAAGGCTCTGCGGGCAGCTTTTTTTAAGCGAGTAATCCGGTAGCTGATCATGATCCCATGGTTTCAATATTCATTTTTGCAGCTGACGCATCCGATGTATCTCGGTTCCCGCCAGTAACGTGGACGCAAGGCCGTGTGTGTCGTTCACTGACCGGGGCCGGTTATAGTAGAAGGGAGCATTGAGCTCCACATGTGTACCCACACATATGTCCCTTACCTGGGCATCTTCTGTGATCTTTTCTTTTAGTCCCTGCCAGCCGCGTTCCGCTACTGTCCGGTAGAGGTCCGGGATCCATCCTTCATTGACTGCCCGGGCAACGGAATAGGTGAACATGGCGGTACAGGAAGATTCCTCATAGGAATCTGTACGGTTCAACACCTGATGCCATCGCCCTGAAGCACCCTGGTAACGTACGATGCCACGGATATGACGCTGCAGGATACTGAGGAGTTCTGTCCGCTTCGGATGATCTTCCGGCAACACAGAAAGCAGCTCTACCTGAGCCATCATGATCCAGCCGTTGGCCCGTCCCCAATAGGCCGGGGTGTGATCTTTTGTCGGAATTATAAAGGCATGATTGTATAACTGGTCTCCTTCATCGTAGAGATACCGCGTAAAGTTGATCACCTGGCGGGCCGCATCGTCCAGGTACTTCATCTCACCGGTCATCTTACCCATTTTCACCAGGAAAATGCATCCCATGTAAAGGTCATCCCCCCAGAGTGTCATCTCCACAGGATGATCCCGGACAAATGTTCCATCCTTGAGGCGGTGTTCTTTATTGGATATGTAATCTGCCGCTCTATCAATGTACTCTTTAAACCGCCTGTCCTTGTTCAACTGATAGGTTTCTACCAATGCCGCGCCCATAGTACCACAGTCGTCCAGCATATTCATTTTGAAGTACCTGAACAAGGAAGGCTTTTTATTATCGGGATCTTCATACAGCTTTTTGAAATAGTCCAGCTGATCAAAGGCATAGGTATAAGTGGCGGTGACGTAATTCGAGTATTTGGGATCTTTCAGGATATCAGCCATTCTCATCAGCGCAAGCTTAAGGACACCGTTTTCATAGTGCCAGTCCACATATTTACTTTTGAGCTTTATGTCGGCAGATGTGGCCAGTCCCTTGATGTCACGATAGTTTTCGCCTGTTTTGTGATTGATCAACTGCAACGAAGTTGTTTCCAGCACCTTGTCTGCGAGAAAACGGATCGTTCCCTCCTCCGTTTTCAACGCTTTCCTGATCTGAGCAGGCGCCTGAAAGGCAAGCGCCATCATCACTGCTACGGTCAGTACTTTACTGAATTTTATGTCTTTTGTTCTGTTCAAGACCTTCTTCATAATTAACACTTAAATCAAAATGTAAATAGCCTTTTTACGCAGTTAAAAAAGGATAGGCTGGCATACGTCAGCCTACCTTCGTTAAACCAAACAACCTAATGAAGACCTATTTACTCCACTATTACCTTTTGCCTGTATTCTCCTTCTACAGTTTTTAAAATCAGCATATACAATCCTTTACCAGCTTCAGCAATATCCTTCTCTGTATGGAAATAGCCAGCGACATTTGGATAATCCTCAGCCATTACTACTTTACCCACCATGTCGATCATAGATAGCCGAACGGCTGTTCTCTGGCTTGTGTACATAGAGATATTGAGCCTGTAGGAAGCCGGATTGGGATAAACACTTACATTCATAAGAGACCCGGACATATTGTTCAATATGGAATGATCTCCTCTTCGAACACTTGTGCCTGTACCTGACTGAGACTGATCTAGCGCTACATCATATAGCGCCACATCATCCAATACTCCGCTGTATCTATCCGCCATTGAAGACCTGTCCAGTGCACCAGCGCTGAAGCGGTCCGTTCCGGAGATATAGGACACACTGGTGGTGGCGGTCCCTTCCAGGGTACCGTCGACATACAGTTTACGGCTTGAGCTGTTTTCAAAAACACCAACGATGCGATGCCACTGGTTATCATTAATATTGGTGCTGCCGGACAACTCATAACTGGAGGTGTTCCGCGCGGCTATCATAGCCTTGCCGCTATTAACTCCAATGGTAAAATACTGATTCCACGAGGAGCCTTTACCGAGGTACACCAGTGCCATTTTATTGGTTCCGGTGAACTTCACCCAGGCGCTTAAACTGAATGGGTATCCGTTTACCACACTGTTACCCAGGCGGATCACATCGTTGGAGCCGTCGAAATCAAGCGCATTACCGGAATGCCCCGGGACATTATTTGCACTAAAGCCAAGGCCATTAAGCAGGCTGCCGTTATTACCGTTGCCGGAGGCATCAGAGGCTGTAGTTCCGGAGGTTTCATCCAGCATCCAGTGTAAAACGGGACTTGTCCCACCGCTGGAAGAATTTACAGTAATGTCAACAACTGTTGAAGTGGTAACTGCTCCATTGTTATCCGTTGCCCTGGCAGTCAGGTTATATGAACCGGCTGAAGCATTGTTCCAATTGTAACTATACGGAGCACTGGTATCTTCACCCAGTTTAGTAGCGCCCTGTAAAAATTCTACTTTGCTTATACTGCCGTCCGAATCCGAGGCGCTTGCATTGATGGTGATCATATCCCCCTCGGTAAAGGTGGCACCGGCATTCGGTGAAGTGATACTGACCGTCGGCGGATTGTTGGAGGTGGAATTCACTGTTACACTGATAGCGGAAGAGGTTGTTACAGCTCCATCATTGTCAGTTGCCTTTGCCGTTAGGCTGTAGCTGCCAGCCGAAATATTATTCCAGCTATAGCTATACGGCGAACTTGTATCTTCCCCAAGTTTTGTACTTCCCTGATAAAACTCAACCCTGGTCACACTTCCATCAGTATCCGAGGCATTGGCGTTAATGGTGATATTGACGCCTTCAGTAAAAGTAGTGCCGTTGGCCGGGGAAGTAATATTTACTGCAGGAGCAGTATTTCCCCCACCACCTCCTCCGGAAACAGTCCAGTTGGCAAAATTATAGGTGCGTGTCTGTCCATCTTTGTTAATGGTGAGGATGTCACCGTCATAATCCTGATCCATCCAGGGATTATTTAACAGCGGCCAGTCTGCTTCCGTGTAGCTTACCGTAGCCCCATTGATCTTGTCAAAGTCGCGGTATTTGCTCTCCAGTAAAGTGCCATCAAGGGCGGTATAAGTGATGCCCGGGCCGGAGCTTAACGAAACCGCGTTGAATTTGGGGTCGACGGCCTGTTTGAAAGCATTCAGATCAGCATAGGCTGAGCCTGAGACAACCTCCACTACCAGCCCTACATCACTACTGGTATTTTTCTGGAAATTCTCACTGGAAGAGGACCAGCTAAAGGTTTGTGTAAGATGAAAGGCTATCATTACATTCCCATAATCCAAATACACACGACCGGTAGAAGAAGCATTGTTAATGACAGCGTTGTAGTTGGTAGGTATCCAGCCCTTAACGTGTTTATTGGAAGCACTGCCCAGTTTATAAACACCTACCAGCGTGCCCTTATGCTGAAGTACCTGCTCCCATTCAGTAGCACCCTTCTCGCTATTATCATGGGGATTTTTGATGAAGAAGGTACTTTTCCCACTGGCTTTTTTCCATCGAACAGCCCAGCGATGGAACTGATGGTTCCACTTCCAGTCGCTTCCGCTCCATCCTTCATGCTGGCTATGCAGGGCCCAGTCGGGAGTCATATAGGTGACGGGATAGAAGCGCATGGTATTCCAGCCAAAGTGAAGCTCCTTATGTGTATAGCTACCGGAGCGATCATTGGCAATATCCTTAATAATATCAATCACCCGAAAAGAGGACACGCAACCCTGCACTGAAAAGGCGTGATCCCTCCACTGAACAAAGCTGGCCGGTGATGGTCCGCCAAAATGGAGCCACAACTGCATGATGGCCCCCCGGTAGACGTTTTGCTCAACGTAAGGCTCGTTTGACCTCTCCATACTTGCTGCCCAGTGACCGGCCAGCCACTCCGGAGCAGCAGATGCCAGCATCCACTCTGCTGTGAGGGCGGCCCTATTTTGCATGGCACCCGTAGCAAAATCCGCCACACTGCGAAGGCTCTCATAGTGAAGGACAAAGTAGGTAGAGGCGTTGTGCTCCCGTTCCCCCCTGTGAACATACTGATCTGTGATGTTGTTGAGAAAGGTCTCACCGGTGGGGTCGGATCCGCTGTAACCGCTGCCAAATGTTGAACCAGGCCATGTCTGCTGCGCAAGATAACGCCCGGAAGCCGCCATGAGCTGCTTGTTGGAAGTGTTGTGGTCATTCCATTCTGTGGATCCGGTCAGTTCGTTTTTGAACTTGTCCTTTAATCCCTGGCTCATGTGGTTATTCCATCGTAAATAGCAGTCCATGGCACCCCATAGCTGGAAGGACGGGTCATTGCCGGTTAATGCGGTTAAAGCAGCCTCAGCCAGTTCATTGCCTCTGGAGATATTTCCCCTGGCATAGTTGGCCTGCGCATACCAGAAGTCAAACTTGGCATTGGGGTTGCCCGGGTTGCCCTGATTTGTTGCCCAATCGAGTATTTCGTTTTTGCGATCATCAAAAGTCTGAGCCGCCACCTGCACGCAATGAACATTCCATAAAAGGAAGACGAACAGAAAACCACATGCCCAACGCCGCTTTGTTCCCTTTTCAACTGTCGGAAGTGAAGTTGGTTGATCCATAGGTAAGTCAGGTTAATGAGTAGAAGTGATCATATTGCTTTGCCAAAAAAACAAAACCTGCTCTTGAAGAGGTTATTCGTTCCGTCATTCCCTGAACAACGGAACGGTTCCCTCTTGTTTATTTAAGCTTAATAGCCATCTGTCTGCTGCCAGCCTGTAAGTCCTATTTCCAATTCAGGTATCGGATAAAAGATCTCGTGAGGTTGATAGCCGTCTATTGCACGTTCGTCAACGGACATTACCTGATCGAAGAGCTCCCATCTTACGAGGTTGTATCTACGCTTCATCTCATAGGCCATTTCGAAAGTCCACTCGTCCCGGATAGCCTCCCTGAATGCATCTTGTGACAAACCGGCTAAGTCAGGCATACCGGCACGTGCTCTCAACCGGTTCACCGCGTTATAACCTCTGGCCGTTGGGTTGCCGGTGGCCTCATTATCGGCCTCTGCCAAAATAAGGAGTACTTCTGCATAGCGATATATAGGAACATTTGCACCTGACTGTCTGCCCGCGTCGGCATATGCAGCATCATCCACGTCATACTTGATGCAGTAAGGCTCACCGGCCAGTGGATTGTCACCTCCCCAATTTTCCAGATAGGTCACCGGAAGTCCGGTGTCCGGGTTGATGAATTCCGTTTCAAACGTAGCCTGCTTTCTCAGGTCACTATCTGAAAATTGATTCATGGTTACCTCCGAAGCCAGGAACCTTCCGGTACCCCGGGTATTCCGGGGGAGTAATTCACTGGGGCGAAAGTGACGTGTTACCCTTGAGTCTCCAATGAGTGTAGTGCTGTAATGAAAAGACAGGATGTTCTCAGGTGTCACTTCCTCAGGGGTGTCCCAATTCGTCCATAAGTCAGAAAAGTCAGACACCAGATCATACAAGCCCAAATCAATCACTTCCTGGGCTTTTTCTGCGGCCATTGCCCATTTTGAATTGTCTTTTACCGGCCAACCTGCCCAGGTAAGGTACAGTTTTGCAAGCATTGTCCTGGCCGCACCTGACGTAGGTCTCCCATCGTCAGGTCTGCTGTCCTCACCTGTCCACGTTCTGGGTGCATTTGCCTCAGCAAACAACAGATCAGCTTCTATCTGCTGATAGATCGCCTCAGTGTCTCGTACGGGTTGATAGCCCGGATCCAGCGATTGTGCAGATTCCGCTAATAAGGGAATGTTGTCACCAAACAATCTCACCAAATTGAAGTACATCCAGGCTCTGTAGAATCTGGCTCCGGCTTCATAAGGCGCACCCCATACCTGACCTTCAGAGGCCTCTATCAGGGTATTGGCCTCATTGATGACAGTAAAAGAAGACTGATAGACATCCTGGATCCGAGGATTGGTTGTTAAGAATGTATAATGATCAATATCAAACCTCACCCCATCTGCATCATCAGAGGTGGTTTCGTCGGTACTGGCCTGTGCCAGATGCCAGATGCCTTCGTCGAAATACCTTCCCGAATTCAGGTCATCATCCGCCATACCACTCAGGAAGACTTCCGCCTCTGCGGCATTGGAAGGAAAGGTGCCAGGTGCCAGAAGGCTTTTCGGATCTTCTTCCAGGAAGTTTTCACAGGAAAATGAGCTGATCAAAAGAAATACGATTAAAACTCTATATCTTTTCATTTTAGTAAACTTTAATACAACGTTTAAAAGCCGAGGTTCACACCAAAAACAAGTTGCTTTGATCCGGGATATGCCCCCAGGTCGTATCCCAACAGAACATTGCGGTTCAGGTCGTTTGCATCCCCGCTACGACTGTTCACCTCAGGATCATATCCGGAATAATTCGTTATGGTGAACCAGTTGATGGCACTTGCATAAACACGCAGATTGCTCAGGTGCAACTTGTTCAGGATGCTTCGCGGAAAAGAATAACCGAGTGATATATTCCTGAACCTGACAAATGAACCATCCTCAATGAAGCGATCCGATATTCTGTCAAACTGTTGATCAATCCCTACCATGTCGTTAGTAGGGTTGGTAGGGCTCCAGTAATCAAGTGTTTCTCTCAAACCACTTCTGGTATCGCCCGGTCTTTCCAGCAAGGCCCTGCCAAGGAATGCGATATCATTTCCGATCGACCCCTGTATTGCTACACTCAGGTCAAAGTTTTTATAGGTCCAGGTGGAAGTAAAACCGAATATAAAATCGGGCAGGGCATTTCCTATCACGACTTTATCATCTTCGTTAATCAAGGTGTCCCCATTAATGTTTGCGTATCGTGCTCCTCCAGGTGTGGCACCATCCTGAAAAGAATCACCTGCCTCGGTCTCACTTTGGAAAATTCCGTCATAAACGTATCCAAAAAACTGACCAATAGGTTCCCCCGGTCTTATAATACCATTCGGCCTGAAATCACCTCCAACAGATGATACACTCCCGTCTAAAAAGAGTACTGAATCCTGCCCCAGTTCGGTTACTTCGTTGTTCAGGAAAGATATATTAGCCGTAAGGTCCCATCGAAGTTGCTGATCTATGACCCGAGCCTCGGTGCTCAACTCCCATCCCCAGTTGTCCATATCACCAACGTTTTGAACCTGCCTGTCCAGGCCGGCAGAAAGGGGTGGTGTTTGATCAAACAGCAGATCCCTGGTCTTTTTATAATAATAATCCGCTGTAAATGTTATTCGATCCTCAAGAATCCCTACATCTATTCCGATGTTGGTCTGAGCCGTTGTCTCCCATCTCAATCCGCCATTGCCCAGTGTAGCCACGTTTATCTCATTGGTAAAATAATTCTGGCCAACTGTATAACCACCGTTGCCCCCCACCGATAAAGCAGAAAGCGATTGATACTCATCAATGGCCTGACTACCGGTCTCACCGTATCCGGCTCTCAACTTAAGTAAGCTCAGGAAATCCATATTTGACATGAAGCCTTCTCTTGAGATCATCCATGAGGCTGAGGCTGCAGGAAAAAAGGCCCATTTGTTATTAACCGCGAACTTGGAAGATCCATCTGCTCTGGCAGAAACGGTGAGCATGTACTTATCATCATATACATAGGCCACCCTTCCAAGAAAAGAGGCAATGGTGCTTTCCACCAAATTTGTAGAGGGAGCCACAGCGTTTTCAGCAACAGCCAGGTTGTTAAAACCCAGTGCATCGGTAAAAAAGCCAATCCCTTGAAAAGAACTGGTATTGGTACTAAAAGACTGTGCTGTAAAGCCTACTACTGAATTTAACCGGTGTTTTTCGATTACTTTGGAGTGACTCAACGTATTTTCTATCAACCACTCGTCACGCCTTCTGTTGTTTATATTCGATATACCACCCTCGGCACGCCCTTCCCACAGATCATCCGGAATGTATGTTTTTGTCTCCCTGTAATTATTGATATAGGTTCCACTCACCTTCAATGTCAAGCTTGGGATGATGTCCCATTCGAAAAAGAGATTATTCAAAAAATAATTTCTGGTTCGCTCGTTTTGTCTAATATTTACTATTTCGACAGGGTTGTCCACATCACTTCCCGAAACTTCTTCATTGTATGTAAAGCCGTCCGGAGCAAAAACCGGAACTATAGGCGACCAGCGAAGCAAATTGGTACTAAGTCCACCGCCCCTTCCGTTTTGAATGATGCCATTGGTTATTACCCGGAAGGCATTCAAACTATTACCAATCCTGATCTTATCGCTTATTTCATGATCGATATTAACGCGAACACCGATTTTTTCATAGTTAGAGCTTTTAACAACCCCCTCCTGGTCGAGATATTCTCCAAGAACTGCAAACCGTGTTTTTTCGTTGCCACCAGTCACAGACAAGTGATAGTTTTGGAAAATCCCCCTTTGGTATACTTCATCCTGCCAATCAGTACCTTCTCCACTAAGTATGGGGTTATCTATGGCGAAACTTCCTGGATTTGATGGCGAAAATACCGGAGGCACAGTGAATGCAACACTTTCATCCAGCAATTGCAGGTGTTCCCCGGCATTTAGTACATCCAGTTTATCCAGGATTTCCTGGAAACCTATAGCCGAACTGAAATTAACACTTGTCTTGCCTGATTCACCTCTTTTTGTGGTAACTATGATCACGCCATTGGCCCCTCTGGAACCGTAGATAGCGGTAGCCGAAGCGTCCTTTAGCACCTGTACAGATTCAATATCATTGGGATTGAGTGATTGCAGGTCAGCTCCCAGCACTCCATCGATAACGATCAATGGGTTATTGTCACCCGTAAGGGAGTTATTGCCTCTGATACGAATGGTGGGCGCTGTACCGGGAGATGGATCTGAATTAGTGATCTGCAATCCGGCTGCCTTACCTGCCAGGGCATGCTCGATCCTTGGCGCGGGCATATTGGCAATGTTTTCAGTGCCAATGGTGGCTATCGACCCTGTGAGGTCTTTCTTTTGCTGTGTTCCATACCCTACTACTACTACCTCCTGCAGTGTTGAGATATCCGGAGTAAGAAGTATGCTAAAGGTGGTTTGCGATCCTATGGTCACTTCTTCGGTGGCATAGCCGATAAAGGAAAACACGACGACTTCCGCATCATCAGGTACTGACAGATTGAAGTTGCCGTCTACATCCGATACAGTACCTATAGTGGTACCTTTCACAAAGATGTTCACCCCCGGCAATGCATTGCCTGATTCGTCTGTTACTTTTCCCGTGATCACACGGTCCAGTTGTAACGATCCATCAGAAGCATCGGAGGGTATACGCGCCAGCATGGTCCGGTTCCCTGCCCTGGGATAGTCGTCTTTAGCTGATTTTTTATCAAGGCGTTTCAGGCCCATCTTCTTTTTCTGAATGAGGTAATAGTTTTTGTCTATTCGTTTCATGCTCAGCCCCATGGGAGCCAAAACGTCTTTCAGCAGGGATTCGACCTGTTTCATTTTCACCCTGTCGCCTTCAGGGAATGAAAGCTCCTCCACTTTCAGGCTCTTGCCCAGGACGAGCTCGGTATCATAGCTGAGATTGATCTCGTAGGTGGTCTCTATCCATTTCAGCAGATCGGAAAGACTTCTTTTTTCCGATACATTTGCTGAGACGAGATCAGCGGCATCATGTTGAGTCACGGACGCAAGGCCCTGACCATGGCAAATCAAAAAGGAACCGAGAAAAGCCAAAAGCAGGCCAATGGTCCCTCCCGTTGTTCGTAAATTGTTTTTCATAAGCTCTAAATTAGGTGTCGATAATCGTTAGGATCCGTAGGATCTCCGTTGAGGCAACTCAATTGTTCTCAACAATTTTCACATTATAAGTTTGGGTGAGGGCTTCTTTAAGAATGTCAATGTCATTGGCCAGAAACGTTCCCCTGAACTTTTTTCGCTTGACGGAATCGTTGGGAAACTGTATCTCAAGCCCGTAGGTATCTCTCAGGATTTGTGATATCTCGATCAGCGGAGTACCTTCAAATATCAACTGATTGTCCTTCCAGGAAGACTGCAGATCAGGCTTCTCCGTACGGTGGATCACTGTATTACCCCTTACCTTGTCAAAGGATACCAGATCGCCCGGGATCATCAGCACTTCGGCCGTATCTGAATTCTGAGGAATGTATAGCCGGACTTTACCTGTATTCAACACCACTTCTGTCTCTTCATGCCGGCTGGTGACATTGAATGTAGTGCCTAGTACTTCTACTTCCAGTTCGTTAGTATAGACCGTGAATTTTCTTGCCTCGCCCTGATCCTTGATGTGTCTGATATCAAAAAAAGCCTCCCCTTCCAGAAATACTTCCCGGTCTGAGGAAGATTGCCAGTCGCCTGACAAACGCAATTTGCTGTTACCATTCAATGTGACCTCCGAGCCGTCAGGAAGTGTTATTTCCCTGATCTCTCCATAGGCTGATGCATAGACCCTGGTGTCGAGTTGCAGGTACAGCAAATAACCCGCGAGCATTAGCGCTCCAATGAAGACAGCGGCTGCTTTATAGTAGAAAGATGAACTGAAAGGCCTTTTGTTGCTGACCATAGGTGCAGCGGTATCCTGACGTACCTTTTTCCAAACCTCCACAAGAGCATCGTTCGCCTCAGGGTTGTTGGTAAATCCAAGCAGCAGAATCGTTTCACGGGCCTCAGCAATGATCTCATGGTGTTCAGGATTCTGCTCCATCCAGCTGTGCCAGTACTTATCCTTCTCCTTGTTGGGTTCCAGCACCCAGGATTGAAAGTGTTTGTCCAATACGAAATCCCTGACAGTATAATGGCTTTTTTTCATGGCTTTTGCGCTAATTCTTGTTTTCCAAGATCCCCGAAGGACATGATCGGTTCCTTCGTGTTTCTCTTCACTGACAAATGAGATAGGAAAATCTAATCGCTGTTGTAAAAAAAATTTTGGAACATACCAGTATATGCCTCGCCTCATTCGGTACACAGGCAAGGGAAGGGGATGAATATTCAATACGCAATAGAGTGTTGAGGATAGTCTGTGAGGATACAGACCATAGATAAGAGAATTAACCCTATAAAGTAGGTCTCAGGACCGATCGCCTGACCTAAGACCAGTGCCTTATCAGTGCCTGTGTTGCAGGATGTATGTGCCTCTATGGTTAAAAACCAGGAAACAAAAGCGCGATAATAATCCCGGCCAGACTATTACGAAGACGTTTTACAGCCCTGGAAACAAGGTTATAGGTAGAGTTGATATCGAGGGATAATTTGTTGGCGATCTCCTGGTTGGTACAGTTGTGATAAAACTTTAGTTGAAGCGCCTTTCTTTGGCGTTTGGTGAGCATGTCCAGGGCTGCTAAAATACGATCTTTCTGCTCTTTTACGGATTGGTGGTTAATAATTTCACGTTCCCTGGAGATGCTGATTGGTATATCCTGGTCCTCGAAAAATATGCCCTGAGGACTTATCTTTTTTGAGCGATTAAAATAATTGATCAGCTTTCTTTTAAGAGCAATAAGGAGGTATCCCTTTATGCTATCCACCGGCTTCAATTGCTCTCTTTTATTCCATAGATCAACGTAAAGGTCATGAATGCAGTCTTTTACTACTTCTTTTTGAGGACTGATCTTTAGTCCATACCTATAGAGGTCCATGAAGGTTCTTTGATACATCATGGCAAAGGCGCCTTCACAGCCCTCACGGAATTCATCCCAAAGAACCTGGTCCTGGTCACCGGCTGCGGAAGGGTTTTTAGTGGTGACGGTCAACGGAGCATCTTCCAGGTCATCTTTGTTGTGTGAAATATAGTGCATGGCTGTTTGGATTTATCATGATCAATGTCCTATTCCATTATCCAACTCATTTTTATTTATTTCAACGTCCCATCCATCCACCATCAACTGTGATAATACTGCCATTCATATAGTCTGAGGCTTTGGATGAAAGCAGTATAGCCGCACCTTTCAGATCATCAGGGCTGCCCCATCGCCCCTGCGGTATCCTTTCAAGGATCGCCTTGCTTCGTTGGGAGTCATCACGCAAAGCCTGGGTATTGTCGGTAGCGATATAACCGGGAGCTATGCCGTTAACGTTTACTCCCAGAGCCGCCCACTCGTTGGACAAGGCCATGATCAGCTGACCCACTGCACCCTTGCTCGCGGCATAACCCGGTACGGTGATCCCTCCCTGAAAGGTCAGTAGTGAGGCTATGAATACGATCTTGCCAGAGCCGTTGGTGATCATCTGCTTCCCCACCTCGCGGCTGATTATGAATTGAGAATTAAGATTTACCTCTATCACCTTGTCCCAGTATTCGTCCGGATGTTCCACAGCCGGTTTTCTCATGATCGTGCCGGCGTTATTGACCAGTATATCAATATTGTGATGCGCCAGTACATCGGTAAGGAAGCGATACAGCTCCGACCTGTCCGAAAAATCACATTGATAAGCGCTGAAGTTTCTCCCCAAGGCGGAAACCTGCTTTTCTACATCGCTACCTGAAAGTTCCAATGATGCCGACACACCCACAATGTCTGCTCCTGCCTCAGCCAGGCCAATGGCTATTGCCTTGCCGATACCTCTCTTGCAACCGGTGACCAAGGCTTTTTTACCGGTTAAATCGAATAGTTCTGATGCTAACATAACATTAAGTTATTTGGGTGGTTGATGATTAAATTATTTGGTAATTGCGTGACTTCATCATTGATTGTTTAAACACATAATAACTTATTTGAATGTGTTTAGATCAACCGGATCCATATCAGTGAATGACTGGTTCTCACCTGCCATCCCCCAAACAAATGCATAGGCAGCAGTACCGGCACCGGCATGTATTGACCATTCCGGAGATATCACCGCCTGTCCGTCTTTCATTACAAGGTGACGGGTCTCTTCGGGCTCACCCATAAAATGCATCACCAGTTGATCACCCAGATCAAAATAAAAGTACACCTCCATCCTTCTGAGGTGTGTATGCGGGGGGAAAGTGTTCCAGACGCTTCCCGGTTTCAACTCTGTGAATCCCATGACCAGCTGGCAGCTTTGAATGCCATCTTCATGAATATACTGGAATATAGTCCTTTCATTGCTGGTTTCTGCTGAACCAAGATCCACCCGGTTGGCATCGGAAAGGGTGGCCTTCACCGTTGGGTATTCATGGTGCGCAGGAGAAGAATTGATGTAAAACTCCGCAGGTGTGTCTGACTGAGCACTTTGGAATATAACTTCCTTTTTCCCCATGCCTACATAGAGGCATTCCTTTTTATCCAGCTCGTAAACGGTATCATCTACCGTTACTGTTCCTTTTCCACCAATATTGATTACCCCCAGTTCTCTCCGTTGCAGGAAATACTCAGACTTTGTCAGGTCTGCAAAGGCCTCCAGTTGAACAGGGCGATTAACTGATCTGATCCCTAGTATTATCATCCTGTCAAACATGGAATAAACAGCCCGGGTCTGATCATCCTCAAAAACATTTTCGATCAGAAAATCTTCCCTGAGCTTTTCGGTGGTATAGTGCCGAACATTTTTCGGGTCGGAGGCATATCTTATCTCACTCTTCACTTTTTCAATAGGTTTAAATAATTAATTGTTTTCGTTATCGGTTATTTGTTGACTGTTATTTTAACAGGTTCGGATAGTTTAAGCGATTCAGCTTCCAACGCTTTCAGGAACTGTTCCTCGCTGGCAAATTTTTTGTCCTCCAGCTCCCAGCCGGTATAAAACCAGAACCTGAATCGACCGCCATCACTTTTTAGCGCCATGTAGTCGGTAAGGGTAATTCCATCCCCCTCTTTGGGGGCGCTTCCAAAACCGGCAAGTTGATCTTTGGGAACCAGTAGAGCCATCCCCATCATGTCCTTGTTCTCACTTTGCCTGCCATGGTTGGCCAGCACCTCCATAGAGGAAAAGGTTCTTCTGGCCGGCGTGATATCAAACATATTCACAATCCCTGTAACCAGTGTATCGGACGAAGATCCTTTGAGAGCCACCTCGTCCTGATACCATCTCTTCCCTCCCCAGATAGTGATTACCTCCTCTACGTCGTAGTTGTTATTATCCACCTGCCAATCGCCAAAGCTCAGCTTAATGATGGCCCGTACTGGTCCGTCAGCTATTTTTTGAAAGGTAGAGGAGGAGGTCTGCCCCAGCCTGTAGAGTGAATCCTTTTTGAGCATAGCGAGGGAGCCTGCACCCAGCGAATTGCCTACCTTCAGCACATCCATACCCCAGGGCTGAAGCTCATGATAATTTTCTCCCAGTCCTATAGAGTCCAGGAATGTACCTTTTCTGGTTTTCCCGAAGATATCCTTGCCATTGCGTTTATCGAAGTATATCCGGTAGGCGACGAGATCACTTTCCCAGCCCGGGCCTTCGAACTGGTAAAGATAAGGCCAGCTCTGGGGTTCATGATCTTCAGGTCTTTCGTTGTGATCAACGGACCCAAAGTCTCCCTCCCGGGTAGGGCGATAGCCAAGGTAGGCGTGGGCACGCGAGGCAAAGGCCGTTTGATCATTGCGTTCATCGGTCCAGTGAAGAACAACTTCCACCTTTTCCTTTTGCTGCAATGAATATTGAAAGGCCAGCTCATCCCATTCACCGTCTCCGTTCAGATCATCCTGCTGACTGGGAAGTACCTTACCCGACTGATCTTTTACAACCAGGAACTGCCCCGGTTTTGCCTGATCAGACCAAACACCCAGGTCGGCTCTCTTCAGGACAATCGGTGCATCAGGTCTGTCAACATCCAGCGTGTTTTCCAGTACTACCTTCACCCCCGGATCGGATGAACAGGCATTCATAATCCCTATCAGGATCAGGAGTTTGATTTGGGTCAAGGGGGTTAAAATAGTGTAGATCCTACCTCCGGGGCCGGTTTCCAGCCCTGTGACCATGGGTTTATTGTTAGTTTCTTTTCGCATCTGTCAACCGAATATTGCTTGTATTGTACGGCTTGTAAAAATGAAATTACGACAATATTCCGAAAATACAATCGATTGTATTAAGATTTGTTGTAAGTTTATCTTTAATTGCAGCCATGAAAAAGGGACAGGTCACCATCCACGACATTGCCCGTCATTTAAATCTCGACAGTTCTACCATATCCAGAGCTTTGAATGACAGCCCCAGGGTAACGGTCAAGACGAGGGAGCGGATCAAGGAGGCGGCCCGGGCACTGGGCTATCGACCCAACCTTATTGCTGCCAACCTGAGGACCCGTCGCTCCAAAACCATAGGTGTTATTTTACCGTGGGTCTCACGTCACTTTTTTTCTTCGGCTGTTGCCGGTATTGAGCAGGTTGCCTATAAAGAGGGCTACAATGTGATGATCTGCCAGTCGCATGATGAGTATGAACGGGAGGTCACCAATGCAACAGCCCTGTTCAACAATCGTGTGGAAGGGGTTTTGACTTCCGTGGCCATGGATACCTTGAAATTCGATCATTTTAAACAATTTACAGAAGAAAGCACACCTATTGTTTTCTTCGACAGGTACAATCCGGAAGTGCAGGCATGCCGCGTGGTGATCGATGACTTTGAAGCGGCGTACCAGGTCACCGAACATCTGATCAGGGAGGGACACCAAAGGATTGCGCATTTCTGCGGTCCGCGAACTCTCAACATCTATGAAAAACGATTTAGCGGGTATGAAAAGGCGCTTAAGGATCATGGCCTGGAACCTGATCCAACGCTGGTCTTTGAATGCCGCCTTTTGGCCAACGACGGAATTGAGGGAATGAAATACCTGCTCTCACTTCCACACAGACCCGACGCAGTTTTTTCTGCCAATGACCTCGCTGCTATTTCAGCGATGCGCTACCTCCAGCAGCACAGTGACCTGTCAGTCCCTGAGGATATGGCCATTGCCGGCTTCAGTAACTCCCCCAGTGCCTCGATCATATCACCTGGTCTGACCACGGTGGATCAGTCTGGGGAAGAAATAGGTAAGGCTGCGGCGAAACGACTCATTGCGGAGATCCGTGGGGAGATTGACCGGGGTACGGACGAGGTGATCACCATCAACTCTCAATTGATCGTACGGGAGTCTTCGCTTGGAAGAGCTTCCCACCTGTGACCATCATGGCTAAATCCGTGGGTTCCCAAAAGCCTGGAAATAAGGCTTTACCCCCTAACTCCTGTTTTTCCTGACGGCTATCGTAAATGCTTCCATAGGATTTCTGATCAGCAGCAGATCGATTTCATCCTGAGAAAATCCATTGTCTCTCATAAGGGGTAACAGGTGGCTGAACAGCGTGGTATGACCTCGGTATTTACTTCCTTTTTCTTCTCCGGGCCGGTACCATCCGGCATCGTGCGAAAGCAGTATCCGGTTCAGGTGCCCGTGTTCCTTCAGATTTTGCAGCATGGACAAGTACCGGTCCAGCTTCTTTACCCGGATGCCATCCAGGCTGATCCATGTCCCCATTTCAGCAGCCTTTATATGGTTTGTAAAATCCTTTTCGTTTTGGGCGTGCGTCCAGACAAAGGCACCGGGGTGTACTCCATTCTCTTTCAGAAGCTCAATCTCCTGCAATGCAGGCTCAGCCGGGCCGGTATGCGAAGCTATCGTCAGTCCTGTCTTCAAATGGGTAAGGGCGGCCGCCTTTACCAGTTTTTGATGCAATTCGGATAACGGACCAGGATTGACCCCAATTTTGATAAACCCTGGTCTGATGTTCGTTCCCTGCATGCCTTTCCTGAAATCCCGTATCCAGCGGGCGGCGAGCTGCTTAGCCGACTCATCCCAGGCATGTGCTGGCATATACTTATTGTTAACCGCACCGTAATAACCTGTATTGGTGATGATATGGAGTCCGGTAGCATTTGCCAGCTCCTGCAGCAGCCGGACATCTTTACCAATATAGCTGGGGGTAAACTCAAAAAAGGTCCTGCAACCAAATTCTTTAACTTCTTCCAGGTAAGGTAGCACAATGGATTTAACCTCTTCGCGGTCCCACCAGATCTCGCCTGTGGCCCCTTTGATGAAATCCACCAACACGTGCTCATGAGTAAGCGCCAGACCCATTTCTGAAGGTTTAATCTTGCCCTTTACGGTCATGATATAACCCTTATTGGCCAGGGAATGTACAACACCCGCCGGTAAAGCGGAGAGTCCAATGGAAGCAATAGCCGTGTTCCTAAGAAAATTCCTTCTGTTTGTCTTCATGCAACGAAGTTCATAGTTCAAACATTGGTCAAGTGTTGTTTCATCCTGTTCCTTGAAGGGAGCAGGGAAACCACAACATAGCTTACCAGGCCTACCAGCATTCCAATGTAAATTTCATGCCATCCGGTCCAGCCAAAACGTTTCAGGAAGAACCAGACGGTGACGGAAACTGCGCCCGTAAGCATACAAGTCAGCGCTGCCGTGGCTGTTCCTCTCCAGAATAAACCCACGATCATCGTGGGCACAAAGCAGGCTGCATAAACTGAGCCTGCGAAAGCCGTCACTTCAACTATACCGGCAAATGGATTCACCGCCAGCAACATGCTGGCCAGGGAGATCATGATCAGCCAGGGCCGTTGCCGCCTGACTGCCGGAGCATTGATCATCTCCATAAAACTTGACTGATACCTTTCAAATTCGGTTTTTGTGATACCATCCTGGAGTGCTTCTTTAAACTGATCCAACGTCCGGAACCTACGACCTTCAAGTTCTTCCACCTTCCTCTGCAACGACTCAGCAATACGATGCTTCCTCTTCCAGTCTGATACGGATCTTCTCGTCAGCCGTTCTCCATTGATCAGCAGATCCTGATCCGCCACTGAGGCCACGACCAACAGTACCGAGTCCAGTGTAGACATAGCAGCAGAGATCAGCACCAGCAGCAACAGGGAACCAAAAACACCGAGTATCTCCGCCTGTCCGAGCAGATAGGGCATTACTTCATCAGAATCTGCTATCTCCCCCACCGGGATCAAGGTTCGGGCGAAGGCCCCCACCGGTAAAAGGCAAATATAGGTGATAACAATGAGCAGGGTAGCGATGATTCCGGCTTTCATGATCTCTTTACTATTCCTAAGCCCATAAAAACGGGAGATCTGACGTGGATCCACCATCATTTTGATACCGCCCGCTATGGCGAGACCCGTTATCTCAATAAAAGGCATTTTACCCTTCCAGGACACAAGGTCAGGGTCCTGGGTACGCAGATCAGAAATAATATTGGATATACCTCCACCGTTGATGAGGACAGCGACGAAAACAGCAATCCCCCCAACGGCCAGAAACATACCCTGCCAGACATCGGTCTTCACCACAGCGCCAAAACCTCCGGTGTAGGTATAGGCCGTGACAATGACGAAAATCACCAGCAATGAGGTGGTGTAGTCAAAGCCAAAGAACTTCTGAAAACCAAGAGATGCCGCCTTATAGACCGCTACCAGGTAGAGGATGGAAGCCAGTATGATAATGGCCGCGGCTACTCTGCGAACAGGAACTGAATTGTAATGGTACCCCAAAAAATCAGCCACCGTACGTGAACCGTACTGCTCCTTCTTTTCAAAGAACCGTGGAGCAACAATAAACCACGCCAGACTGATAAAGATAATATAGGCCACCAGCTTCATATACCATATCAGTCCTATGTCCCAGCTTTTTCCAGCATGACCGATGAAGGAATTCGTACTCACGAAAGTGGCAAAAAAGGAAACAGCTATAGCCCAATACGGCATTTTCACCGCATCAAAGCGTGTCCCACGGCTATTCCAAGCATGGTGAGCGAGAATACCCAGATAAGCAATGACAAACAAGGTTTCCAGCCAGTGTTGATGTATCCACGTCATAAGCTAATGCTCTTTGAATATTGAGGTTAATGAGACACTTATACTGTTAATCATTGATAGCTCCATAAATAATTGCTGTCACTCTTCCATAAAATTCCTGATGGTAACGTGGTATGGCCTGTGACATGCCCACAAATATCAATTCCTCCTCAGGATCCACGAAAAACTTTGAGCTAAATGAACCTCCCCATTCATAGCTTCCCGGGCTTTTGGGATCTGTACCGGTTGCTGTGGTGAGTGCTACACCCAGGCCATGTGATACCCCAACTTTCCTGTTCATTCCTTTACTCAGCGCATTAAGTCTGACAAACTGATCAGAGACCATCAATGCCAGAGTTTTGTGACCAAGGAGGTGATGATCATTTTGGATCAGATTATCAGCATCTGCATAGTTTTCCCGTCCTTTGGTTGTGGACAGCAGGGATTGAAGGAATTTAGCATAATCCAGCGTTGTCGAAGAAAGTCCACCGCCACCAAAATATGCCCGGGCATTCTTAAATTCTGGATAGTCCCTGGATACTTTTAACTCATCGTTTTCCCTGTACATCACCATTTGATCTTCCACATAGTCGTGCACAGGCACCAGCCTGTCATACTTGTCTTCAGGCAGGTAAAAATGTGTATCCGACATCCCCAGGGGAGTGAAAATGTTCTGTTCAAAATAATCGCTTAAGGTCATCCCGGAAACCACCTCGATCACTCTTCCCAACACATCCATATTCAGGCCATACAGGTATCGATCTCCCGGATGAAAGGCGAGAGGTAGCCGGGCAATCCTGTTGGCCAGCTCCTCCGTGGTCCAGTAGGGATGCGACAAACCGCTGCCTCCATGAAAACCCAGTTTGGCATAAGCTGCGAAAAGATCCCCGGCCTGCGATTTTCCATACCCCAGGCCGGAAGTATGGGTGAGCAGGTGACGAATGGTGATCTTACCACCGGCCGGAAAGGAGGTATAGGCAGAGTCCCGGGGATTAAACTTATCCAGAACATGGGCCTTGTCAAAGGCTGGAATGTATTTCGAAACAGGGTCGTCAAGTCCCAGCCTGCCCTGCTCATACAACTGCATGGCTGCCACAGCGGTGACCGCCTTGGTCATCGAGGCAATCCTGAAGATATCGTCTTTTTGATAGGGCTTTCCGGTATCCAGTGATCGGTTACCCAGGTTTTTATAGTATACGATCTTTCCGCGGCGGGCTACCAGGAAAACCCCTCCGGGAAATTTATTTTCGGACACATATTGGCTAACCAACGAATCGATCCGGGATAGTTTGACGGTTGATATCCCGGAAATTTCAGAGGATGTCTGTGGCATTTTTTGTTGACTGCCTTCAGGCATACAGGAGGCAAAACAGATGGAGATGAGTAAAGCAATAAATGTCTTTGTATACATAGATTATGAGGTTTTTCTCACCAAATGTGCCTTCGAGAGTGAGAGTATTTTTGAAAAAACACCTGAAGTGGAATGACGTGTGTCAACTCACCCCCATTCCACTGAGGGTGGAATATCCCCTCTCTAAGCTTAGAGAGGGGAATGTTCAAACTTCGTTTGAACGCGGGTGAGTTGATATACATAAATATAAAAACCAGTAAAACATCGATAATCCATACATTATAAAAACACGTCATAGGCCGAAACTAATATTGACAAAGTTTTAGCATGTCTTTTTCCATTTTGCTGTTTCGGAGGTAGTAGTCATCATGTTTTTCGGCATAGTCCTTTAACTGATTCGCCAGTTTACTTACCACTCCTTTGTTTGGGGCCTCATCAATGTAGTTAACTGTTTCATCAGGATTCATTTCCAGATCCAGTAGCCATGGCGGATCATTTTCTGACAGCACCAGTTTGTAGCGCTCCGATACTGCGGCGATCCATTTTTCGTTTTTGGGCGAGCTACGGATCACCGTGAAATCCTGCACATCAATAAGGTTTTCAGGGTTCAGGATAAGTTCTGAGAAATCAGTGCCGTCCATTTCCGGTTTATCCCCCAGGCCCATGAAGCTCAGGATAGTAGGGGCAAAATCAACCGTATTAAAAGGATTATCCACCCTTACTCCTTTCTGCCTGAGTGAGGCGGTGCGAATAATAAAAGGGACCATGGCCGAGGCTTCCAGCGGCACCCCCTTGTTCCGCCGGTAATGCTCTCCGCGCAGGTCCCCATGATCAGAAGTAAAAATAACAATGGTATTTTCGAGTAATTTGTTTTTCCTTAAGGTTTGGATCAGCCTGCCTATGTTATCATCTATGCATTTGACCATCCCAAAATACTGTGACTGGTCAACCTCTTCTTCCTTTTTACCAGCCCATGAGGGAACGTCCGTATCAGACTTAAGACTGGTACGGGGTGGCTCAAACTTCATATGGGTATATAGCGTGTCATAGGGTGGCCGCACAGTATCCGGCCCATGAGGGTCTGGGTAACTCAGCATATAGCAAAACGGACTTCCCCTGTTTTGCTCAATGAATTCAATGGCTTTATCAGTCAGAAAGTCGGTAGCAAACGTCGTGTGATCTGCACCGTTCAGATCGTAGCTGAGATTGCCTGCACTGTCCTTTGCGGCTACCACCGGGCCATCCGGTGTATCGGCAAATTTTTTCCAGTGGCCCCGGTTGAACATATAGCGGTTGTCGGAGAACCCGAATTTTCGCTCGGGGCCCCATTGCGGCTTGCCTTCACCATCCAGATGCCATTTTCCGGCGTAGCCCGTTGCATATCCGTTTTTTCTCAGCACCTCAGCAAATGTGATCACTTCGTCAGGTAAAGGGATATCATTCATTTCGACCCCCGTTTTCTGCGGGTATAGCCCGGAAACAAAAGCAGCTCTTGAGGGAGTACAGATTGGTGTCACAGCGTAAAATCTGGAAAAAAGAACCCCTTCTTCTGCCAGAAAATCAATATTGGGTGTTTTAACCTCCAACCCTTCTCCCCAGACATATGCCTGTTCTACCGGCAAAATATCACGGTAGCAACCCAGTGTGCGGAAGTTATGCTCATCAGTCATGATGATCAGCAGGTTGGGCCGGCTTTTTGTTTCCTCCCTGGAACGCTGGGAAGGAGAACAGCCTGTCGCGCAGACAATGATGACCAGGCTAATTAAATTGATTCCTCGTTTCATCTATTTACAATGTTTCCATTTAAAATCATTTCTGTTTTGGATGCACCATCCCTGACCTCAAATACCTGACCTACACCCATGAGATCACAATTATCCACAATAATCTTTTTGGTCTTGTCCCCTTCTACTGACAGCAATGTATTTACAGGAATGCTGCTGTGATAATCCGAAAAGCGAATGTTTTGGGACTGGATGATCCTGAAGAGCGGTTGATCATCTGTGGGTATATCCGCCTGTATGTTTTTAAAGGATGAGTTTTTCACATCATCAAAAACGATGGCTGCCCTGGCATCAGGATTTCTCAGCAGTAACCTGAAATTCTCAAACTGTATCCCCTTAGCGTGTCTGACGTAAAACCCATGGGCCGGCAGGCTGGCCCCATACATCCTGTTTTCAGGATATCCCTTGTTGTTTTCCGGTACATTTTTATCTGTATGTTCCAGTATGCCTGTTCCCTTACTATTGAAAATGACATCCCGTATGGTCACGTTCTCCACATAGCTGCCGGGTATACCGGTGATGGAGCTGGTGATACGGCTTTCGTTGGTGGCCGTAATGTTACTGATGATAACATTTTTCAGGCTACCGACCCCGTCCCGTTCACCCAAACGAATAAAAATGGGGGTCTGAACACCACGCATGGAGATATTGGATATGGTCACCTGGTCCATGAAGCCACCGTCGACCACTTCAAGGGCTATGCCCGATATTACTGTGGGCTGCCGGGTGATCCCTTCCATTCTTTCATGCCATGGTGTACGCACATTGTCCTCGGCGGCCTCGGTGATGACGCAGTTGGCTATGGATATATTCCGGAAACCTACGGCACTCCAGGTCCCGAATTTGATGGCGTTGCAATTGGAAGCGATACGGCAATTACTTATTGCAACATTTTCCACCACAAAATCCGGGGTCCAGCTTTTGAAAACAATAGCATCATCATCACAATCGATGATGGAATTGCTGATCACTACGTTCTTTGCGTCTATGTCTATTCCATCATTATTGGTGTTACTGTGAGAGTAGATGTCAATATTGTCGATGGTGATCCACTCAGACTTCTTTAGCCGGATGACCCACATTGGAGCATTCCGAAGCCTGATACCGGTTATTTTAACAAACCGGGAATCCCTTACAAATATCTCGTAGGGACGGCTAACCTTTACTTTTCTTCCCCTGTTGTTAAAATTCTGATGCCAGCCCTGTCCGTCGATGGTTCCGGTGCCGCTGATGGCCACGTTTTTCACTCCCTTGACCAGCACTAATGCACTGTCACGGTAATCGGCTGGATTGTTGGTGCTGCCCAACAGGGTTGCATTGTGGGCAAGGTATAATTCAATGTTGTCCCAGAGCTGGACGGTCCCGGTCAGAAAAGTGCCGGCAGGAACGGTGACACGCCCTCCCCCTGATTCAGCACAGGCGTCAATGGCTTTTTGAAGCGCCGCTGTATTCAGGGTTTTACCGTCGGGAACTGCCCCATAGTCCGTGACCACCACATCTTTTGCGGCAGTGCTTAAGACACTCAGTATGAATATGGAGAGAAATATGTTCTTCATGATTGTGAGCATTTGACTTTTGAGTGTTTTAAGGAATCATACCATACATACAGGATCCATCGGATAGGGTCATACAACATTTATCTCTCATTTGGATCCGCATTTAGATTTTCAGAAATAAACTTCAGGCCTTCATAGATGCCTGTCCGCCAGTATTGCCAGTCATGCCCTCCCTGTCGTACACGGTATTCATGGGGAATGCCTGCTTCCAGCATACGCAGGTGAAGTATGGAATTTCCCTTTGTTCGTAGGTCATCATCTCCGCAGTCCATGTAGAACCGAACAGCCCTAAGTTTTTCCTCCGGAATAGTTTGGACAAGGTCGAGCGGATTGTGAGACTTCCAGGTCTCTGTGATCCGTGCCTCACCTTCGAGATCTTCACCATAGATCGCACCCCAGTAGCGATCGTACTTTTCTTTTGGTCTAGCTGCCAGGTCTTCATCGGCACACAATGCCGCGCCGAGAGCAACGCAGGTGGAAAAAACATGGGGATGGTTCATGGCAAGCATGAGCGCTCCGTACCCTCCCATGGATTGTCCGGCAATTGCCCGGGATTCCCAAGCTGATATGATGCGGTATTTTCGCTCTATCCATGGGATGAATTCCTTAATGAACATATCACGCCATGGCCGTTTATGTCTGTAGTCATTGCAATACCGGGTATCAGCCCCGTCCGGCATGACCAGTATCATCTCTGTCATATCCCCGTTTTGGATACCACGGGCCAGTATATCCTGAAGGCCTCCTGTACGTAGCCATGTGGTCTCATCATTGGTATAACCGTGCAGAAGATAGACCACAGGGTAGGACCGGCCCGAGGTTTCATAATTAAAAGGAAGAGCTACAGAACAGTTGACCGTATCTTTCAGAATGGCACTTACAAAGCTCAGACTTTCTATTGCTTTTCCCTGTTGTGCGAAATTGTATGAGGTGGCAATAAGAAGGACTGCGATCGTGGCCAACTTTCTCACCGATTCTGTACATACAGGTGATTTGTGTGCGTTCAGCTTGCCACAAAGGCACAAAGGCACTAAGAAACCACTAAGGACGTATGGTATTGTTTTGTTCATTATTCCTTCAACCTTGCATCAAAAATCAGTTTCACGAGACTTCCAAAGTCTTCTTTGGACACTGCATTTCCTTCCCTGAAAGTATCTACCCTATGTACGATGACCATGTTGTATTCCGGTACCACCAGCAGATGATGGCCTCCGCGTCCACGGGCGGAATAGGAGCCGTCCGGGATATCTACATTGGGATAGTGGGGATACTTGTTGTTCTTTTTCACCACCCACCACATGTAACCATAGCCATCGTTAAAGGAACGTGTAGCGTCGGAATGATAGGTGGTGCACTCTTCTATCCATTCGACAGGCACTACCTGTGCGTCGTTCCAGATACCCTTGTTCAGCATCAGCAGGCCAAACCGGGCAAGGTCTCTGGCTGTGATCTTCAGGGGATAGGAAGGATGTATGGAAGCCTCTCCGGTCATTTTCCATCCATCACCGGCGGAGAAATCTTCCATCTGTATAGGCCGTGCGATATCTTCTTCCATGAGCCGGAAGATGTCTGTTCCAGTGAACTGTTCCAGAATAGTCCCCAGGACGTTAAAATCCCAGTTGTTGTAAAGAAAATGGGTGCCCGGCGGCAGCTTCAGGTCCGGAGGACCCTTGGCTTTTGATCCTTCCCTAAGGACACAATCATGATAAACACAGGAACGGGCTTTCAGACAGTCACGTATGGTGGCAGATTTCTCCCGTTCAGTTAGCTTCGGTACATCATCGATCCCTATGTCTCCCATGATTTGATCAATATCAATGATCCCCTGCTCTACATAATTGCCGAAAAGGATGCTGACCATACTCTTTCGTACGGAGTGTGCCAGGTATTTTTTCTTCACCTCACCCCATTCATGAATGATCACGCCATCCACCACTACGATAGCAGCAGCGGTATTCAGCCCATTGGCAAAATTTTCGGCTCTTTTCAACCGCTCCAGAGAATAACCGTAATCTTCCGGACTGGAGGCAATTTGCCATTCTTTACCTGGAAAGACCTGAGAGTGGACCGTCAGGGGCATTATAATGGCAATGAATATGAGTGTTTGCTTCTTCATTCTTTAAAAATTCACGGCTGCTCCACCATCAACAGGCAGGATCACTCCGGTAATGTAGCGGGCCGCTTCAGAGCTTAAAAAGACGGCCGCATGCCCTATATCCTCAGGTTTACCAAAGTGATCCATAGCTATCCTGCTGATGATCTTTTGTTTCCTTTCCTTATCCTGGTCAATCGCATTCAGGATATGTTGGATTCGATCCATCCGGGCACACATATGTTGCTTCTGGAATGGGACGTCTTTGTCAGGCAATAGCTGGCATCTGAGATCGGCTTTTCCAGCTTTGTTTGTGTACGGTAGAGTTTTACTTCCCGTATTTGTAACTCTTTTGGGGTGTTTGTCATTTCAGGTTTTATTGGTGTACTGAGATCATATTTTTTGATTGTGTGGTTTCAACTCACCCCTCGTTCAAACTTCGTTTGAACTTTCCCCTCTCTAAGCTTAGAGAGGGGATATTCCGCCCCTCCGATAATTATCGGAGGATTGGGGTGAGTTGACGCATATCCAAACTCTACACTATTCCTTTATGATCCGTCTGATCACGTTCTCACCCTCGGACCTGATCATGATATAGTAAACTCCGTTTTGCAGGCCTGACAGGTCTATCTCATTCCCGGCTCCCGGTGATACCTGTATGACCATTTGCCCTACTGTATTGTACACGCTGAGGTCCGCATTGCTGACGCCAGCTATTTTTATGGTACTCCTCGTAGGATTAGGATAAACCGCTATATCCTGAGATTGCTGTTCATCGATGTTATTGAGGTCATTCCTGACGCTCTGTCGTGCATTCGATGCAGCACTGCTCTCAAGGGTAATATTATCAATGTTGAATAAACCACGATCGATATGCAGCCGCATGATCTGTTTGCCTACCGGAAGATCCACATTGTTTACCGATACTGTTCGCCACCTTTGCCAGCCCCATGTTCTTGGCACATCGATAAGGCCTGTTTTGTCCTCACCTTCAAATTCAATATGGAATTTTCCGCGCCTTGACCAGCTTGCTACTTCAAGGTTAATATCGTACACTCCGGCACTTTCCACCACTATAGTATATTCCAGCCACTCATCTTCCCATGTCCAGCCCACGTAATATTCGTCCTCCGAACCCCGGACAGACCGAATATCTACCCCTTCGGTTGGCCTGTAGGCACGTCCAATGTTGTAGGGATGCCTGTCATGATACGCCAGGCCTTCACCTCCTTCATCAAAATCCTCTGCTTCGATCGTGCCGGGTATGGACCATGGTACTCCTCCAAATGGGGTTTGGCCATTGGGACAAAGCCGGGTCCTTGCCTCATTTTCGTTGGAATAGTCAGAGATACCTCCGGCATTGAATGCAATGATTCGATAACTGTAGGCCGTTTCACAACTGAGAGCCGTATCCGAATAATAAGTGGTATTGGCATCAACCCACCCGACAGGCATGAACACGCTATCCGGTACCAATCTCCTTTCTACCACAAAACCTTCTTCATTGGAAGCCTGGTCATTCCATGACAGATCTATCCGGGTATCGGAAAATGTCGTTGCCACCAGACCATCGGGCGCATCCGGAGGGTCAGGAAGCATAGTGATCACCAATTGAGGGCGCACAGTAAACGGACTACTTTCCCTTGAATAATATTTAATGGAAGTGTTATTACTCGCATTCAGTAAAAATGATATGATGTCATCACCTATGGCTTCGTTCTTTACCTGATCCGTTACATCATATTCTATCCACTGATCAGGTTCCGGAGCCGTTGTTACACTTATCTCTGAAAACGAAGGAGGCTTGGTATCCCAGGTAACTACATTTTCCTGCCAGCTGTCATCAGTGCCCACATAAAGTGTATGGTCAGGATCACCGGAGCGGTCATCGTCGTCGAGTACACGAAGCCTTATGCGGGCATCAATCACGTCTCGGGAAATGTCTGAAAGATCAAACTTTAGCAGCGTCTCAAACTTAAAATGCACACCGCCACGTTTTACCGTCAATTCCGGTGCATTACCGTAGTTTTCCGTACTGTGCCTTCCACTCCTGACATAGGTATCTTCAACAGGCTCCAGAAAAATGATATCCGGATCAACAACCGATGTAAAGATCCCTTTGGATCTTTTCACTTCTCCATTGGCATTGGTGGCTACTGCTGTCAATAAATAATGACCGGCAGGTGGAGACTGCCAGGTATAGGTATAAGGTGCCTCTGTGCTTTCTCCCAGTTTATTGTTATCCTCAAAGAATTCCACTTTAGTGATCGCACTGAGTGTATCAATAGCCTCTACATCGATAACAATATCAGAGCCCACTGCATATTGGGCACTGTCTTCAGGGGTTGTAACAGCCACTTGTATACTGATCCTTTTCAGTTCGATATATGCAGCATTGAACGGACTGCTCTCTTTGGAATAAAATCTGGTATCAAGGCCAGAGCTTTGGGGCAATAGCATAAAGGAAATCGCTTTGTCACCACTCAGTTGTTCATTGACCAGTGAAGTGATGTCTACTCTGGACCAGTTGCCATCGCTTGCCGGGTCAAAATCCGAAACCTTGATGGTAGCTTCGGGTTTATTGTCCCCGGTCAGGGTGTTCTCATCCCAGTTGTCATCGTCCACAAAATTGACATCAATTGTCCTTAACCCTTTGCGGTTAACCCTCAAAAACAGATAGGCGGAATCCACCGAGCCATAGTCAAGTTCCGTAAGGTCAAACTTGAAATAGGCTTCATACTGATCTCTCAACTTGTTGGGGTTCGCCCTGGTTTCCACGGTAGTTTCCTGACCGTAATTGATACCCGAATTTTGTTCTCCTCTTACATGGGCATCGTCTGTTGCCCGGATAAATTCACCGTCAGGCTCCACTACTACATTTACAGTACCAACATTAAATCCTCCATGTTCATCGCGTGCTGTTACAATTATCTCTGTACTACCTACGGGCAGACCTTCCAATGTGATTTCATAAGGTGGAGCATGTTTTTTTTCCAGGAAGCTCCTGTCCAAAAAGAACTGTACTTCTTCTATTCTGCTATCGGTATCTGTAATACCTGCTGTCACCTGTATTGATTCACCTTCTTTGAATACCTGACCGTCCTGTATACTGGTGATCGTAATTTCAGGATGGGCATTAAGCTCACTCCCCTGATACAACATAAACATATAGCACTCTTCTTCCGGCAGATCACTGACGGTATAGGACGTTTCCCCGGACAAGCTGATCGATCGATAAGGATCCGGGATACCGCCATGCCCTCCATGCAACTGGATCCATGAATCATACCTGAACACCTCCAGTTTTGTTGTGGAAACCGGAATATCGTCAATTGTAAAAGTTGAACCAGGATGGTCCGTCCATCCCACTGCATTCTGCCATACTACCAGTTTGCGGTTGTTGCCTTCCAGCACAAACTCTCCCTTCCCCCGAGGGTCAAGGGCGGTAAACTGCATACCTGCTGTCAGCCTGGATACCATCTGATAGATACGTCCTTTGCCGTTGCCTTTCCACAGCCAATCATTTTCAGCCATACTGAACTGATCATGGTCCGCATTGGTGATGGTATACAGGTAAGGAGCAATATGCCGGGTCACCGGTTGGCCGTTGTTGCCGACTACACCTAAATGGGACCAGGTGTGCATGAGGAAATACCGTGCCTTGTCGATCTCCTCATCCGCCTTGGGCATGTACTCCGTCACATGATAGTAAATGTCTGCCGTGATACCCCAGTAGCTCTTTACCGTATCAAAAACCGCCTGAGAGTTAAATTCATAATCCATACGCCAAGGCCTGTCCCTTCGTGTATCATTGTACAAATGAAAGGTAAGCCCGTCCAGACTGCCATCATTGAGCAGCGGTGTGATGGCTCCAATCAGTGGATTTCTATCCGGAAGTAAGTAAGTAGGCATGCCACCGGGAGCCACGATAAAATCAGGATTAACGGAGTGAACACCGTCTCCAAGGCCGTCAAGGCAGTTTTTAAATACCTCAGGGTCCCAGTTCTTGCTGTTATGCCAGGGCTCGTTAAATGCCATGAATGTAGTAGCTCCCCTGCCAGTGTATCCCTGCGATGCCAGCCATGCACTGTTTTTGCCAAACCGTGTGGCAAAGGCCTGTCCTATGGAAAACCATTTATCATAGCCTCCAGGGTCGCCATCCGCTTCCAGGTAATGGATAAAATAAAATACCAGATCTTGTCCGGCGCTGTGAGATTGAAGCACTATGTTATCCAAAGTTTCCGGAGTTGCACGGTTATTTGCTTTGTCCCAGTACCGGTTAGGATATACGCTAAGGCGTGGATTGGTGACACCGCTTACATTGGAACTGCTAAAACTGTTGATAAAGGTTTCATCACTTCGGTTGGTATTACCGGCTACTCCACCCATTACGGATGGAATATCCTGGGCCGACAACAAGACGCAATTGCTCAAAACAATTGCCAGCACGATAAAGGTTAGTGTTGGATTTTTCATGGTAAAATTCTTTCATTCAGGAAATATGGTTGTTTATAGGTTTGTTAGTTCATTCCGATGTGCCGACAGTGTCGGCTTTCAGTCTCCTGCTTCACTCCATCCCGGTCGGCTTGCTTTCTTCTTTATTCGTTCTATCTCTTCCTTCATTTTCCTTACCCTTTCAGGGTATTCCGCTGCCAGATTTATCTGCTCTCCCGGATCCTTTTCGAGATTGTATAACTGGTCCTCCAAAAGAAGGCCTGATTCGATTTTCTTGATTTCCTCCACCCAGGTTGAGTGACCCTCTTCTGCCGGAAAAATGTACTTCCATACTCCGTCGCGAAGGGCAAGGGTCTGGGCCTGCTCCAGCATGACCCTCCGGCCTGTCTTGCTTTTGCCCAGCCAGGCAGAGAGATAATCGAAGCTGTCCGGAGCATCTTTTGTTCCCAGATCCTGACCCACCAATGTGGCCAGGGAAGCATACAAGTCCACCTGGGTCAGGAGTGCATCACTTTCCGCAGGTTTGACCATATCTGGCCAGTAAACAATAGTGGGAACACGGGTACCAGCCTCAAAAGCACTGTACTTTCCGCCTCTGAACGGACCTGCAGGGTTATGGTCACCTATCCGCTCAACCGCCTCGTCAGCATAGCCATCATCGAGAACCGGGCCATTATCACTGCTGAAGATAATAAGAGTATTCTCCGCCAGCCCCTGCTCTTCCAGTGCTTTGGTGATCTCACCAACACACCAGTCCATCTGGGCTATGGCATCCCCCCTAGGGCCCATTTCACTGGCACCCTCAAATCTTGGATGAGGTACCCTGGGCACATGAATGTCATGGAAGGAGAAAAACAGGAAGAAGGGTTCATCTCTTTGATCCTGAATGAAGCCTTTTGCCTTTTCAGTAAGGATGTCGGCAAAATCCTCATCCTTCCAGCGGGCTGCATTCCCGCCACTCATGTATCCGATACGGCTCACGCCATTGACTATGGTTTCACTGTGCTGATCATCTGCCTGTTGTTTTAGCATTTCAGGGTGTTCCCTCCCGATAGGGTCGGAGCCAATACGCTCACGGTAGCTCACCGTAATCGGATCATCCTTTTCCAATCCCACGACATGGTGATCCTCCACAAAAACACAGGGCACCCTGTCACCGGTAGCAGGAATGATGAAGGAATAATCAAATCCTACCTCCAACGGACCCGGCCTGATGGCCTCGTTCCAGTCAATATCCCCAATCCCTAGTCCAAGGTGCCATTTCCCAACAACGCCTGTCTTGTACCCCGCCTTTTGTAGCATGGAAGGCAGGGTCCCTGCATCAGGATCGATCAGTAGGGGAGCGTCTCCGGGAAGTACAGCGGCATTACTTCTAAAGGCGTAGCTGCCGGTCAGCAACGAATACCGTGAAGGTGTACACGTAGCTGCCGAACAATGTGCATCGGTAAACCGAAGCCCCTCGTTCGCGAGGCGGTCGAGGGCCGGTGTTTTCACACCTTTTGCTCCGTAGCTGCCCAGGTCCGCATATCCTACATCATCAGCATAGATCAGTACAATATTGGGTTTCAGGATCTCGTTGTCCTCTTCCTTCGATCTGCAGGAAAAGACAAGTACAAGGCTTAATAGTATAAAAAGATCTCTCATATCATTTGTCCGTTACGGAAGGAGGAAATGATTTCGGATCAGTGCCCCAGTCCGAAGGTGTGGGACCCATGATCAGTTCCAATACAGCTCCTTCCATTATTTCCCTATGCCTGAACCATGTCCGCTCCAGAGGCTGCCCGTTCAGGCGGGCTTTTTGTACATAAATGTTTTTATCACTCAGCCCCTGGCATTCAATGGTAAATGTTTTTCCATCGCCCATATCCAGGGTACTCTTTTCAAACACCGGCGTGGTGATCAGATAAACATCCTGACCGGCCAAAGGGAAAAAGCCCATGGCATGAAAGACCCACCAGGCAGACATGGCTCCTGAATCATCATTTCCGGGGATCCCGTCCGGCGCATCTGACCAGGACTCATTGCTGATCACCTTGATCCTTTCGGCTGTTTTATCGTACCGGCCGGCCCACAAATAGAGACAGGGTGTGAGGAAATCCGGCTCATTGGTCACATTGAAGTACTTTTTGTCAAAAAAATGATCAAGCCTACGGATAAAAATGTCCTCTCCACCGCATTTCCGGATCAGTCCACGAACATCATGTGGTACGTAAAAGGAATAGTCCCAGGCAGTGCCCTCATACATCTGTACATCCCAGTAGCCCCATTCCATGGGATCATGATCTTCCTTCCACTTTCCATCCCGGAACCGGGGCCAGATGAATCCGGTGAATCCGTCATGCTCATATGGCCGCCAGAGATTTTCCCAGTTCTCCGACCTTTTCAGATATTTCCGGTAGTCTTCATTTTTTTCCATGGCCTTTGCCAGGTTGGCTATGGCGTGATCATTGGCACAGTACTCTACTGTGCGGGAGGCAGATCGGTAATGTTCACAGGGCACATAACCGATATTCTTATAATCGTCTATCCCTCCCCGGCCTTTTTGTTCATGATCATCCCCCGGGTCTACTTCAGCATTTTTTATCATGGCTTCATAGGCCAATTCATAGTCAATGCCTTCTATCCCCTTGAGGTAGGCCTCCGTGATGAGCATATCACAATTGCTCCCCCCCTGTGTACGTCCGGTGAAGTTGCCTGACCGTGCATCCGGCATATACCCCTCATGGCGGTAGATATCGACAAGCGAACGGATCATGTCCCGCTGGCGGTCTCTCATGATGAGGGTAAAGAGTGGATTGGTGGTACGGTAGGTATCCCAGATGGCGTAGAAATCATCATAGTAAGGTTCCTCAGAATCCCACAGTGGATTTTCACCGTTACGGTCGGTGGGCATGAGCATGGTATGATAAAGACCTGTATACAGGATCTTCTGCTGGGTTTTGGTACCTCCTTCCACCATGACCCTACCCAGCAACTCATTCCACATTGCACGGCTATCTGATATGGTTTTTTCAAAATCCCAGTGCGGGATCTCCTGTGTTGCGTTCATTTTTGCCTTTTCTATACTAATGAATGAAATACCCACCTTCGCCTGTATGGCCTGATCCTTTGAGGTGTTGAAGGAAAACCAGGCACCGGCACCTTTTCCCCCCGCCATTTCTAGGGTATTGCCGTCATTGATCTTCCTGCTATCGTCCCATGTCCCGTATTGTTTGGCAGGTGTATCAAAAACAGTATGAAAATATACCGTGTAGGCAGGACCAAGATTCCAGCCTCCTTTCACCCGCGTGTATCCGGCTATTTCGGTAGAAGACAGGATATGCACTTCGCTGCCCACAAGATACTGAGCCTCTCCAAACCGGTACCTGTCCCCACCATATTCGCGGCCGGTGTAGAGTAAATGACCAGCATCCAAAAGAATGTGAGCCTCACCCTGCGGGAATGTGTATTTGTGAAAACCGGTACGACGGCTGCTGGTAAGATCTACCTGTACGCGGGCATCTTTCAGGTATACACTGTAATGACCGGCAGTACAGGTCTCTTTTTCACGCGACGAAGCATAATCCTGAACATTAAGAGTTCCGGATTGAGCGGTAAGCAATACATTGCCATACTTGGCGCCACCTCCTGTACCACTGGTGTGGGTATGACTGAAACCTTCTATTCGTCCCTCTTCACGAAACCCTGAATTGGAGTGCCCTTCATAATCCGGGCCGAGCTTCACCATACCAAACGGCTGGCAGGCTCCAACAAAAACATTACCACCCCCCTGTGAACCAATAAATGGATCCACATATTGTGTGTAATGCTGAGCCTCTTGTGCAGTAACGATCAGCGGGATTAGTAGTGAGCCAAAACCTGTTATCAATGTCTTTATTTTCATCTTTTTCTTTTTAACTGTTCACTATTTGTAAGACAATGGTCTGGTTCTGGCCACTACTTCGGGTTTGTCAGAAGTATTGAACCATGGCCGTATAGAAAATTTCAGTTGATAGGTATTTTTATTGAGACAATACTGCGGGAGCGTCACCGGGCCACAGCTACTGTTGCCAAGACCCCGTTGTTGCGTGTCAATGGCCAGTATAACTTCATCGCGGGGCTGCAGCTTCCATGTATGACTGGCGCCCGCCAGATCTGATGCGGTAAAATGAAGTGCTGAAAAGGAAAATACACTGTCCGCCACCAGCAAGACCCCATTGCTTTTCTTGTCCGTAAGCAGCAGCCACCGGCAGTCCTCCCTATTACCTGTTTCCTGAGGTTTGGGATAGGGCACATACATATCGCTGACCGCTGCAGAATAAATACCAACATCTGCACTCTCTTTCCTGTCGGCATAGTTTTCATGCGGCCCCCGCCCGTACCATTTTACCTGATCAAAATTATCTTCCAGTGACATCACCAGGCCTATTTTCGGCAAAGGCGGCAGATCGCCGAAAGGGGTGATGCGATGATCAAATGCTATCGCGCCATCCGGGAAAACGGTATAAACACCTTCATTCTCAAATCCGGCATCATTCTGAGCCAGATACCTCATCCTGGTTTTTATTTTAACCGTACCCCCTACATTCTCAAAGGAAAAATCCTTTACCTCCGGTCTCATTTGATCGAGTCCTGCCTTTTTCCATCGGTCGAAACGTTTCCAGTCTGCGATGAGGTTGATGTCATTGTCCGTAGGGGCTCTGTACGCATTGAGCGCAGGGCCGTCGCCATTGTGGATAACCGGATTGCCCTGGTACATCAACTTTTGAATGACGCCCCGGGATTTATCAAATTCCAGCTCGATGTTTTGGTTATTTATTCTTAGAATATTCCCTGTTTCCCCCACCTTTAATGGCTCTCCCCTACCAATCGTGTTTTTTGCCCCGGTCAATGCCGTGAAAAACGGAAGCCTGAATTGTTCCCATGCTACTTCGTGACCTTCTCCGGCCCATGGCGTATCTTCCTTAAGGGTCAAACTTATGTTTAACCAGTATTCAGCACCTGGTACTGTTTTAGGTTTTTTCACGGGCAAGGGGATGGTTCGTGAAGAGGCAGGAGCCAGATCAACTGTCAGGTTGCCGTCCTGAATGACCGACCCGTCTTCCAGCAGCGCCCATGAAAAAATAAATTCGCTTAAATCAGTAAAGGCATAGTTATTGGTAATGGTAATACGGTTAGCTTCCAAGTCTGCAGCCTCAAAGTCCACCATCTGATATACTTTTTTGACCTCGTAAAGCTCCGGCTGGATAGTACGATCGGCAAATACCAGTCCGTTCATGCAAAAGTTGGCATCGTTGGGTTCATCGTCAAAGTCTCCTCCGTAGGCAAAGAATTCCTGTCCACTTTCTGCCTTTTTCCGTACACCCTGGTCCACGAAATCCCATATAAACCCCCCTTGAAGCAGGTCATATTTCTTTACTGCCTCCCAGTATTCTTTCAGGTTACCGGTGCTGTTGCCCATCGAATGTGCATACTCACACATGATCAGAGGTCGGTCGTGGTCTCCTTTTGCATAGTCAACAATCCAGTCGATAGAGGGATACATGGGAGAGATGATGTCACTTACGGGATGCAGCTCATCCCGTTTCACAAGGTACTGAATGGGTCGGGTCGGGTCGGCCAACCTGGTCCAGGCAGCCATGTATTCATAGTTTGGCCCGAAACCCGCCTCATTACCCAGGGACCAACCCACCACTGAGGTATAATTCTTATCTCTTTCGACCATACTCTGCATTCTGTCGAGGGTAGCCTGTTGCCACTCAGGCAGCACACTGGCGAAGCTGAAATTGTGCCCGCATGACTCGAGATTTGCTTCATCCACGACGTAAAGGCCGTATTCATCGCACAGCGCATACCAGTCCGGGTCATTGGGGTAGTGACTGTTTCTCACGGCATTAATGTTGAACCGTTTCATGATGAGAATATCTTCGAGCATCCGCTCATAGGACACAGTCCGGCCATAGTCCGGGTCAAATTCATGGCGGTTCACTCCATTGATAAGCAGTGGCCTCCCATTGAGACATAGCTGACCATTGATGACCTCAATTTCCCGGAACCCAAACCGGGTTTTCTCCACTTCTACTACCTGACCCACGCTGTCCTTCAGCACCAGCAGCACCGTATACAGATAGGGGTCTTCAGCAGACCATTTGCGGACTTTCGGGATGTCAGCCCGTAACTCAAAAATGTTTTCCGAAGCTTCTGCGAGCTCCTTCAGGTGTCCCATGTTCGAAAGCCCAGCTGCTGCCACCGGTTGTTGGCCAACAGGTTCCAATGCCTGATCATAAAGGTGAGCCTCCAGGCGATACCCGAGGTTTGTTTTTCGTCCGGCGTAGTTCCTCAGTCGTGCAGTTACCAGAAGGGAAGCATTTTCGTATGCACTGTCCAGGTCGCAACGCACGAAAAAATCGCGGACATGCATATCCGGTGTTGAAAAAAGGTACACGTCGCGGTAGATACCGCTCAGCCTCCAGAAGTCCTGATCTTCCAGGTAGCTGCCGTCCGACCAGCGGTATACCTCGGCAGCCAGGATGTTTTTCCCTTCTTGCAGGTATTCTGTGATATTGAATTCAGCAGGCGTCATGCTACCCTGGCTGTACCCTACCTTTTGACCATTGATCCACAGATAAAAGGCGGATTGCACTCCTTCGAAATGGATGAACACCTGTCGTCCTCCCCAATCTTCCGGCACACTGAATGAAGTGCGATACGAACCTACCGGATTGTAGGAAACCGGAACCTCGGCTGGCTCCAGCACGGGATCAAAAAGATGCCGGAAAGGGAAGCCATTGTTATAATAAATGGGCTGTCCAAAACCATGCATCTGCCAGTTGGAGGGGACGGGAAGTTCAGCCCATTTGCCTGCGTCATATTCGGTATGGTAAAACTCTTTCGGGCGTTTGGCAGGGTTTTCCGACCAGCGGAATTTCCAGTTTCCGTTCAGCGATCTGTAAAAAGGAGACTCCTTTTCCTTTAACTGCAAGGCCTGCTCAGCCGAGGCAAATGGCATAAGTGTGGCATGGGCAGGCTCTGTGTTAATATTGATGATTTGCGGATTTTGCCATTCGGCTTGTTGTGGAAAGGATGTATGGGTAATAAAAAGTGCCAACAGCACTAGAAGCGACTTAGCTAAAAAGAAGATGGGAAGCTGTCTTCGTAAGCCTGCCTGTTCAGTGGACTTAAATCTACTGAAATAAGGGAATAAACAATTCTTCAATGAGATGTGTGTAGTTGCAGCGGTGTGTGTCGACTCACCCTCGCTCAAACTTCGTTTGAGCATTTCCCTCCTATCCCGATAGCTATCGGGAAGAGAGGGGATATTCCGCCTTTCGGCGGGATGGGGGTGAGTTGATACACCATGGACCTGTAAACCCGCAATACGCTCGTTCATCTTAGTGCTGATAGAGGATGGCGTTTGAAACCGGTAATATGATCTATTTGAAAAATCCATTCAGTCAAAACTTAAGATAGGGGCATTCAACGGATGCGATTCCCTGCTGAAAAAACTCACATGGGTACGATTGGGCTTTTCCAGCCGGAAAGAAACCTGCCCGGTGCTTTCCTTTTTTTCCTTTATAACTGACGTTACGTCAAACGCAATCCATTCACCCGGAGGAGGCACCGCAGCTATTGAGAGACTGTCTTCTTTCGGTGGAGCATTATCCCAGGATATCTCATTTTCAGTCCATGAGTGATCATCTATCGTATATAGGATACATTTATTGCCAAGATGATCACTGTTCCGGTCTACCTTAAGTCGTAATTCACATTTGCTGAATGCCTGCGGTATTTCTTCCAGATCAAATTTGAGATAAGCATGCCGAATGGCTTTGTTGCCTCCTACCTTGGTTTCCAACACAGGCAATGAACCAAAATTCTTACTGCTGTAACGCTTGTGAAAGCCTCTGATGTAGGCATCTTCGGAAACCACACTGTATGCCTGAGTATGTGGCACCATGATCTCCTGCTGAACCGTGCTAAACACACCAGCATCATCCATAGCCGTAATCCGGACGATATTCAGCCCTGACGGAGGATCATTCCACGAATAGCTTGTGGCACCCTCCGCCGGAATTTCAGCCAGCAGGTTGGAACCGTTATAAATCCTGCTCACCTGGATATTCCCGACTCCTGTATTCACGTTACCGGCAATGACTATTTTACCTCCCTCATAAGTCAATGGCCCAAGGCTTATCTGCGGAGGGATACGCTTTTGCTCATTGCTCCATATCATGAAAAGGTAGGTCTGATCTTTCTCCAGGTTCCTGATAGTAACAGACTGACCGCCATTCAGGGAATGAGTCTTCATGGGCTTTGGCACTCCACTGGACCCAGGTCCGCTTTGCCATGAAAGCGCATCAAATACGTCCAGTTTTTTAGCGCCTGCGGGAAGATCATTAATGGTAAAGGTATCACTGGCTATGGAAGACCATCCCTCCCAGTTTTGCCAGACAATGAGTCGATTGCCACTCCCTTCCAGTTTAAACACTTCCTGATCATGGTCGATATCAGTGAAGGACATACCATTGGTCAGCCAGAAATTCATCTGAAGCACATTGGCGGCCAACCTGCCCTCGTAGGGAGCCTTGCTTTTGGCCAGGCCCCAGTTCCGGTTGCCCAGGTAGGTTGTGAGTGGCTCCCAGGCCAGCACATAATCCGCTACGGGCTGGCCTTTATTGCCTGTCACCGTCAGGTTATCCCAGAGTGCGGCCATCATGCCATAGGCCTTGTTCTGCTCGGACTCCTCACCATAGTGTTCTGCCATATTGGCTGTTTGGTCCACTCCCTGTACATCATCCGTTTGATTATCTGACACATAGGAACCTGCAAAACAGAACTCCAGCACAGCGAAATGGATATCCCGCGTAATACCAAGGGTCTCTTTTGCACGATCAAATATCCGCTGGGCTGATCTGCTCTTTTTGAAATCCCGACGATTGACATAGGGATGTAAATACAGGGCATGCAGTGTACCATCATTGTACAATGGCACAATTTCCCTGATCAGGTCAATAGCTCCGAGGTCAGGCGGATCTGCAAGTACGCTTTGCCATAGAGGAAATGTGAAGCCACCGGGGCTTACCTTTAAGGCAGGATCTACCGAATGAACGCCATCGGCCAGGCCATGGAGTGCACTACGGTAGGCTGCAGCAGGCATAGTACCAGGATGTCTTCTTTCGTGCCACTGAGGCTCATTGAATGCCATGTATTCCGTTATGCCCCAGTCCTTTATTCCTTTTGAAAGAAGAAAACTGCTGTTGGGACGAAAGCGCTCTGCAAAGGCCCTGCCTATGGCAAACCATTTCTCATAGCTTCCCACCGGATGGGCCGAATCAGGATAGTGATTAAAGAGCAGTAAGGGCTTAACACCGTATTTGTACCAGCCCAGGACCCTATCCAGCTTGTCGGTAACAGGCACTCCGTTCTGCCAGTATTCATGATGATTCAGATTACCGCGGGCGGCACCGTAGCCAAGGATATTGGCAGCTTCATAAATATTGATACTGGCGGGGTTGTCAAAGACCGCATTATTGGTGGAACCTCCTCCCAATCTACCAGCAATCCCCTGACGGAACGGTACAAGATTTATAACATTTTGCTCTGTTTTTTGCTCATCGTCTGAGCTATTACAACTGTCGAATACCAGTAAACATGCAATGGCAAGAGTTAAAACCGATATCCGATATATTTTTATTATTTCCAAGCCTCTGTCAGATTGTGTTAATGCCCGTTTTCGGGTTTATCCCTGAACCCTTTGTTGTTCTCTACTCTACCGGAAGCCCTGCTGCCCGCATCCATTGCAATATCTGCTTCAGGTTTTCCCACATAATGATTATCCGCTATACTCACGTTCTTACAGTTTTCAATCTCAATCACCGGTAGGTCAGGCGAAAGCGGCTCAAAAGTTGTAGTCCTGACTAAGGTATTGTTCTCAAACGCCAACCCGTCTACTGAAAAGGCATAAAGAATACCCCGGTCAAAGGTTCTGATCACATTGTCAGTGATCCTGATGTTGTGATTGTAATATTCCGGAGAGCCGGTTTGAGGCTGCTTTGCCTGGGGGCGGATAACGATCACAGGAAATCCTGCGCCTACACGGCACAGATCAATAAACTCATTATGGCTGATCAAAACATCGTTGACATTTCCGGATTCGTAAAACCAGATCATGTCCCCCCAGTTTCTCACCCCCTGCATGGAAGAGTAGAATTTGTTATGACTTACCACGGACTTACCCGGGGTTTTCACCAATACACTCCGGGCCCAGTTTTTCCCTACAGAACATCCCGTCATTTCCAGCTGAGCGGTCCATGAAATGTTATCCAGACCCATTTCGGGCAGTACCCCCTCGAGTGGCTCCTGTGCCACTATCTCGAAATACTGATCGTTAACATGACGAATGCCCCTGACCATAATATGCCCACCTGTAGGCAGCAATGTCTTTTTGTCGATAAGCCGTAGGGTATCTCCGGGGAAAGCAAAAGCGTAGCCTGTTTGCTGGCGATGCATCATTCTGCCTGTCAGTGTATATTGATCACGCTGCCCCTCTACCTCCGCATAGTTGCCGTGAATATTCAGTCCATCATCCAGTTGGCTTTCAAGGACGCAGTTCTTTAGCACCACCTTCCCCCTGCAGTTGACAAAATGGGTGGCATCTGCCGTCACAGAGACCACTCTATCGGTATCCGGAGTAGGTACGACCTTTACACTGTCCAGTGTAATATCACTGCTGAGCTCACCTATTATGCCCATACCGGCCGCGGAAAAGACGCTGACATTGGACAGTAAGATCCGGGATGATTGATTTATGTGTATACCCGGTGCCGATCGGTTTATCCTGTATTCGAGGTTCCTCCACTTGGCAATGAAATCCCATCCCGGCTGCGGCAAGGGTTCTATCCTGTTCTGCACGCGTATGACATGGTTTCCAAGATCCTCGATCTGATAGTGCTGTTCCCCTTTGGTGTTCCAATGCTTTGGTGTGATCCCAATCAGGTTATAAACGGGAAAGCCATTAACAGGGTCAAACCAAAAATTTTTGGAGATCATGTATTCCCTGCCATGGCTTTTGAAAAGAATATCATTTTTTACCACCCGGTATTCCACCTCATCCGTGAATTTCAGATCAAATGACTGCTCCTCAGGGTCGACGGCTATTACCTTACCCTGTGCATAAAAGGGTTTATCCCAATCGAATTCCAGGTTTTTGATGGTGATGTTCGTGGAGTTTTCAATAACGCTGCTCATCATCACCCCATGCAGAATGATACGGGAGCCTTGTCCATCGATCTCCAGGTTATGTTGATCTATGACGGGCAGTGCTATTCGCTTGATACCATTTTCATTGTTACTTATGGCCAGGTATTTCTGAAATGCCTTATCGGGGTAACAGTGATAGGTAGATTTTGGAATTACAAGCTTGCTGGCCTTCTGCTCCCTGCAGGCCTGCAAGGCTTTGTAAAATGCAAGACTTGCATCATCATACGTGGAGAGATAATACTCAAACTGGATGGTTTTCTGTGCAAATGCCACCTGACAAAAAGCAAACAGAAAGACCGATACCCATAAACAAACCGATTTCATTTAGTTGAGTTTTTTAAGAGGTGCCATTACTGTTCCTCAAAGACCTGGTTATCATCCCGAAGAAGTAAGATCATATCCGGCTTAAACATGGGTTTAAGCCGGATAGAGATCTTTCAGTTTTATTGATACCCAGGATTTTGACCAAGGTTTGCATTCAGATCTCGTTCTGATTGCGGAATTGGAAAATATTCATCTTTGTTGGGGTTCCATACCTGAGTAACGACCGGTGAGCTTCTGAAAACCACTGATCCACCTGAGATCTGGACACCCATCACCTCAAAGCCGTCCCGATCTTCTATCAATCCCCACCGCTTGAAATCCCAATATAGCCATCCTTCCAGTGCCAGCTCGCGAATACGCTCGTCATAGATGGCTTGTAATAGTTCTTCTTCTGTTGTGAAGGAGGCAGGCGTATAAAGAGGAAGTTGATCAGAAGCCCTGGCACGCACCCGGTTAACGGCATCCAGTACAGCCATGTCTCCTACAGCCGATCCACTTTGCTGTACTCTTGCTTCCGCCCAATGAAGCAGGGCATCGGCGTATCGGAACACAATGAAATTTAAGGGTGATGCATCCCTTCCTGGTCTGCTACCGTCACCGGGTATTACATATTTACGTGAATGCAGGCCAGTTTGCGAATGTGTGTAATTCCTTACAAATGGGTATAACAGGTCCTGACCTCCTGCACCGATGAAGTGGGCTCCCGGACGAATAATGTTGGCGTCCATGCGTGGGTCTCTACCCTCAAAGTAATCATACATTTCAGTCGGAATTCGTGTATCTTCTTGTACGTAGGGCGGATTCGGATCTATGATCTCATATTTATCGACCAGCCATAACCCTGGATTCACCCAGGAAAGACCGTTATTGGAAGAAAATCTACCTGAATAAGCGTCCTCAAACGTATTCCCTTCTTCGATATCATTGTCAGCTATACCCTGGATATCGAAAATCACTTCAATGTTATTTTCGTTTTCCAATGTAAAAATACCTGCATAATCCGGATAGAGATCATGAACTCCAAGATCAAAGATGGCTTGTGAAGAAGATACGGCAGTATCCCAATCCTCCTCGAAAAGAGCTACTTTTAACTGCAGCATATAGGCTGCAGATTTCGCCGCGCGTCCCGGATCTTTGGGTGTATCAGGCAATTTATCGATAGCTATAGCCAGGTCCTGCTTAATACTTTCAATAATCTCAGCCTGAGATGTTTTAGTAACCTCAGTCGCCTCCAGTCCGGGAACATCATCGAAGTAAGGGATATCCTGCCATATCATAGTAAGTGAAAATAGATACATTGCCCTCAAAAACCTGCCTTCTCCTATAACATGATCCTTTCTTTCGGCATCTTCAAACGGGATATCATCGATGTTCACCAGCAAATCGTTCGTTCGTATAAGACCTCTGTATTGTGCACCCCAAGCCGACTCCAAAAAATTAGTAGTAGGAGTAATTGTACTGGTAGAGGCGCTTCTCACCTGTCCATTTCTGCAAGTACCCATTTGTGTCAGGAGATCAAACAGTCCCCAACGTTCCCATGTAAAGGCCATACGTTCTCTTGGTGCTCTTAAGGCATCGTAGCAAGCCACCAGCCCAGCTTCGGCATCGGTAGAGGTTTGCCAAAAGGTGGTTTCGGCAATGACATCTACGGGCTGTTCGTCCAGCAGATCTTCGCAGGAAACTGCGATCATTAAATATCCTATGAGTATATATTTTGCTAATTTCATTTTCATTGGATTTAAGTTTTCAAGCATTCGAATCATCAAAATGTGATATTGGCCCCGAATACAACGGTGCGTACATTGGGTATTCGAACATCAAACTGATTGGGTGCTCTTTCAGGGTCCCACCCCCACTTGCGGGTGAATTCCGAGAAAGTGGCCAGGTTATCCACACTGGTGTATACTCTCAAACGGCTGACACGCAGTTTTTCCAGAAGGTGAGAAGGCAGATTATATCCGAGTGTGACATTTTTTATTCTCAGAAATGAGTTGTCCTCTACGAAGAATGATGAAGGTAACTCATTTTGAGAATAAGCAGCATTGGAAACAATCCTTGGCAGCTCACCACTGGGATTTTCCGGTGTCCACCGATCCAGCCAAACCTCATGGATCTGTCCTCTATCTTCCTTTTCGAGTGGCCAAAATGCTCCTGATAAGCCGGTCCATGTATCCACGTCAAATACTCCCTGAAGGATGATCGACAGATCAAAGTTTTTATAGCCGAAGGCGAAATTGGCTCCGAACAGATACTTAGGGACCTGGTTGCCAATGATGGTCCTGTCATCATCGTTGATCAAACTGTCAGGTACTCCTGTCAACGTACCTTCACCACTTCTCCCGTTGTTATCTTCAAAAATCAGATCGCCGGGAGAGGGATCCTGGTTATATTGTGGTCCATTGGCAATTTGAGCGGAGTCCTGGTAAATGCCTATGTTTCTATATCCATAAAATGCATTTATCGACTGTCCCTCCTGTAACACGGTAATTACACCGGAGTTGCTTGAAATGAACGGGACATCGCTGAGATAATCCGTTAGCTCATTATTCTGCATCGTGAAGTTGGCGCCTATCTGATAGGAGAAATCCCCAACATTATTGCGGTGAGACAGGTCAATTTCAAAGCCATCATTGACTACAACAGCCAGGTTCTCAAAAGGAGCCCTTTTATCCCCCAGATAGGCGGGTATCTCCTGTCTTACCAGTATACCATCGGTTTCGCGATTAAAGTAATCTGCAGACAAATTGATCTTACCCTCCAATAATGAAAGGTCCAGCCCTATATTCCAGGTAGTAGTGGTTTCCCATTCTATGTCAGGATTGGCAATATCAGTCTGGGCGATACCAAGGGCAACGTTTCCTCCAAAGCTGTAGGTCTCATTTACTGAATAGACCGCCTGGTAAGGATAAGCATTGATCTGTTGATTACCCAATTCACCCCATGAGCCCCTTAGTTTAAGTTCATCAAGGAATGTTGCTTCCTGCAGGAAGGGCTCTTCAGAAATACGCCAACCTGCTGAAAACGATGGAAAGGTACCCCACTTTTTCCCTTCTCTGAACCGTGAAGAACCGTCCAGGCGTACATTGGCCTCCAGGAGGTACTTTTCCTTGAAATTATAGTTGAAACGACCAAAGTAAGAAAGTAACGCCCATCTTGTAATCGTTTGATCTACTCCAGGACTTTCCAGGCCTGCTCTTAATACCCGTGTACTATTGCTGGCAAATTCCCTAATGCTGCCTTCCATATTTTCTCCTCGGAACTTGTCCAACTGGTATCCTCCCAACACAGAAAAGTTATGTCCATTGCCAATGGTTTTATTGTAGGTGAGTGTTACGTAGTTGGTTAACAGGGTGGTGGTATTTAACCCGGAATATGCACTTTCTCCTCTGTCTGTAGGGGCACCGATCTCATTACGAAAGTCCCACTCACTTCCTGTGGGAATAAGTCCTACGAATTGGTTTCTACGGTTGTTGTTGTAATTCAGCGCTACTCTTCCATCAAGTTGAAGGCCCTCCACGATATTCCAGGTGGCATACAACTGTCCCTGGGCATTCTGTCGTTCAATTTGATCGTCAATCACAGAGGCAAGGGCCACCCAGTTGGTCGTGGTTCCTGCCCCGTCTACCTGTGGCCCTCCCCAGCGACCATCCGGAGCTTGAATGGTGGGTATCACTGGCATATTTTGCATCCCCATATGTTGAAATCCTCCCTGCTGAGTATTGACATTACTCACTTCTCCTTCGACGATCGGCACAATATCCGACCACGCCACGAACAGGTTGGTACCCAACGTAAAGTTATCGGACAGATCGTTTTCATTGTTGATACGAAGACTGTACCGGTCCATTTCATTATTCAATCCAATACCATCCTGATTGAGGTAGTTGAATGAAGTTCTGATCCGGCTTTTTTCCGTACCTGCATTGATGGTAAACGTATGTGACATCATGAAAGCCCGATCACCTACCAGTTCATCAAACCAATCCGTTTCAGGGTATCTGAGCGGATCTGTGCCACGGTTCGCTCTAAAGTCGTCAATATCGGCCTTACTAAAGAGTGGATTAAGTCCCCCATTGGTCCGTCCCTCATTTTTCAACTCCATCCAAAGTACGGGGTCGGTAACAAGATCTGGCCTGGTGCCTACCTCCTGATAGCCTGCGAAGGAATGATAATCAATCTTTAATCCTGACTGAGCACTTTTGGTGGTAATAAGTATTACTCCGTTCGCAGCCCGTGAACCATAAATGGCTGCCGCCGAGGCATCTTTTAAAATGGATATGTTTTCAATATCTGTCGGATTAACATCTGTGATGGATGCGGGCGTTCCATCCACAAGGATCAAAGGGTCTGCATTATTTAGAGTGCCTACTCCCCTTAATCGGATAATGGGATCATTGCCACCGGCTATACCCCCGGAAGTCTGAGTGGCTGAAAGGCCCGGCGCCAAACCTGCCAGAAGGTTAGTAGCGTTGGAGGCCGGTCTTTCCTCCAGCAAATCCGTAGAAATGGTGCTGACCGCTCCGGTAAGATTTGCCTTTTTCTGCTCACCATAACCCACTACGATGATCTCCTGAAGCGTTTCTATATCCGGTGTCATGGTCACGTCGATCACAGACCTGGAACCTACGGCAATCTCCTCGCTGAGATAGCCGATAAAGGAAAAACTGAGAACAGCATTCTCATCGCTTACCACCAGACTATAGTTGCCGTCATAGTCCGTAATGGTCCCATTTGTTGTTCCTTTTTCCAGCACAGACGCTCCTGGAAGGGGTTCATTGTCCTCTCCCGTCACTTTTCCGGAAACGCTGTGACTTCGTACCTCAGTGGTTTTCATTTCATCCACCGGTTTTTCATTCCCTACACGTGAGTAGATATGAATGTTGGTGTTGATCCGCCTGAATTTGAGTTGTGTTTGCCTGGAGATCTTTTCCAGTATGATACCCAGAGAATTTTTGCCATCAATACTGACCAACCTGTTGGGGATCATTATTTTGGAATTGTATGCAAAATGGAATTCGGTTTTGCTCTCAATGATATCAAACACTTCCAGGATTGGGGTATTTGAAACCCTAAGGTCCAATTGGATATCGTAGATGCTTTTCTTTTGGGCGTTGGATTCATTTGCCAAAATCAATGACGCTGTTACAGACTGGATTACCATTAAAATGAAAACAAATCTTGTCATCGCGGCAATTGTTGATAGGATCTGACTTCGTATATGTTTTTTCATTTAACTTTGAATTAGAGTTGAACTTTGATTTAGCTCGTCTCTCGTGTTGTTCGCGCACTGTCGCCAAACTGAGCATTGAACAAGATGAGAGATCCACGGCCAGGACTTGTTCCTGGCCTTTTTTATCCTGAATCGAAAACAATCTTTTTCATAGGCCTGAATTAGTCTGTTTGTTGATGATTACCTTTTTTCCCTTTATCTGAAATTTAAAGCCCGAGGCATAGCTCAGGCCGTTCAAAACTCCTTGTAGTGAGGCATTCTCATAACGTCCGGTGTACCGGCCGGACAACAAGCTCTCATCAGCCACCTCAAACTCAACGCCGTACCACTTTTTCAGGTAGCTCAGCACTTCGGGAACGGGTGTATTATCAAAAATGATCAAACCATCTTTCCATCCGATTACTGCCTCTCTTGAGAAAGGTGTGACAAACAGTCTTTTTTCTCTGGAATTAAAAACGCCCTGCTGATCGGGTACCAATGATGCCTCATGACCGCTGTGGTCTGAAACCAGCACCTTTCCGGTTATCACTGAGATTGAGGTTTCTGGTTCATCAGCATACGACCTGATATTAAAAGAAGTGCCAATCACTTTCGTAGTGGTGTGCAACGTATGTATGAAAAAAGGTCTGGCAGGATCCTTTTCAACTTCGAAAAAAGCTTCACCAGAAAGGTAAACCTCTCTGTTCACGGCAAAAGAATCGGCATAGCTAATCTCACTTTCAGCATTCAGAATGACCTTTGAGCCGTCCGGCAATCTCATGGTAAGCTTTTGCCCTGATTCGGTAAATTTTCGGACCAGCTCAGTCCTCGCTTTTTCAGCGGGCGGAGATAATGAGTTTTCCTTGAGCAAAACCGAGCTTACGATCAGCGCGAGAATGACAGCAGCAATTCCGGAGATTCGGTAAAATGTCCGGGTTTCCCAAAAGTGCAGGGATTGTGATTTTTTTTGCCTGTTATAATCCACGATTCCGGATAGGATCCGGTTATAATCCTGATCAGGCAGCTGGAAAGTGTTTTTGTATTGGGTGGATAAAATAACCTGCCGGGCCCATTCTACCTCCTTTTTGCGTTCCGGATGGGTCAGAAGCCATTTTGACCAATAGTGATCTGTTTCGGTGTTCGGATGCACCACCCAGCGGACAAAACTTTCGTTTCCTATTAAATCCAAAATCTGATCTTTATGATCCTCCATGCAGTTGAGGGATTACCTTTTTCCAGAATAGAGGAATAAGCAACTGAAATGACCATACCTTTCTAAAATATTTACAGAATATCCGGCTTTCTACTTCAGAAATTTGTTGATTTTTAAAAAACGTAGGTTTTTATTGAAAATTTGTCAATGAACGACGGGATGAAGATCGGGCTTTCACCTGCCTTTATTGCTTCAACAGATATTGAACCTCACAACGGTATGGAAAAACTGGTATGGTAGAAAATCCGGGATATACCGGCAGGGCTTTACATCTGACCCGACATAAAAAGCAGGAGCACGGATAAAACTCGCTTGTAGGGAGATAACTTTTTGGTCAGTGATTTTAGCGCCCGATAGGTGAGTGCCCTGGCTGATTTCACTTTGATGCCCATAATATCGGCTATTTCCGTGTAGGACATACCTTCGTAGAAATGCAATAAAATAACTTCTTTCTGTTGAGCCGGTAAGCGATTCAGTTCTTTTTCTATGATGGCATAGTCTTCCTTTTCAAGCGTTTGTGAGAGTGAAATACTGCTGGCAAAAAATCCCAGTTCCAATCCTCCTTCCATCAATTGAAACTGTTCTTCCTTTTTCAGTCCTTTAAAAATCCTTCTTTTCAACGAGGAGAACAGGTAGGCCTTGACCGAGCGTACCTCTGACAATCTCTTTCGACGATCTATTAACTCATAAAACAGCTCCTGCACACAATCACTGATATAGTCTCTTCTTGTGGTAAACTGGCATCCATAGTTATAGAGAATATCAGCATACTTCCGATATATGTATATAAGGCTCTGCTCATCACCCCTTTTGAAAAGCTCCCAGATAATGTGCTCATCTCTTTCATGAAGATGACCTGAAGTTGCTTCTTTTCCCATCTCGGGATCAGCGGATTTGGATATATATTTATCGCTCTTCATTCACTATCAGGAAGTTAGGACAATATTAAGTTGGTTCAAAAATCTTAACAAACCAAATTTAAAGCTCTCATAATCAGCCGGATAAGGATGATCTTCTTTGAGATTTGCTCTTTTATCAAGGGCTCTTTACGTAACATTCAGCGCCATGCAGGACCAGCACGATTAAGTTAACTTTAATTATTTCCAGGCTTAAAATCAAGGCGCCCGCTGAAAACTTTGAAAAAACAACGCCGTTCCTTATCGGATTTGTGAAAATGCTGTTAAAAGATTGGATAAATTCATTTTCAATTCGGTGGACACCTCTTTCCTGCAATCTGATACAGAACCAAGGAAGCTACTTTCAATAAGCATAGACTTATGGCCAATTTCCCTGGCTGAATAATACTTTTCTCCACCTCCCCTGTGAATGATAATAGAAATCACAGGCTTACCCTTGGCAAAAATGAAAAAAACTTCCAGACGAAAATTTATCAGAAAAACCGCTGGTCTGACACTGGTCTCTACCTCTACAGCACTATTGGGCCTGGACGGTAACAGACTTAAGGATTCTTTTTATACAAATACAGAGGGGTTATCCGGAGAAAAATCACCCATAACGAATAACTGGGGAAAGGTAAAGGGGAAAAAGATCAGGGCGGAGCATTCCTACATTCATAAAGGAGATGAGCAGGCGGCATATCATCATCACCATCAGATTACTTCACTGAATGGTCGTTTGTACGCATCTTTCTCCCAGGGCTTTAAAGATGAAGATCAGCTCGGGCAAAGGGGAATGTTCGCTACTTCGGATGACCTGGGGGGTACATGGAGTAAGGCCAGACCCTTCATTGACCGACAGCCCGGCAGAAGAGAACACGGTGTGGTAACACCGGAAGGAATCCATGTACATAATGGCAGGCTGATTGGCTACTATGGCTATATAGACCTTTCCAGGCCAGGGCTAATGATGTACTACGCTACAGGGGGCAACGGACATTTTTATTATATGTCAGAACGATCCTATCAAAACACCCATACCGGCATTATGGTCTCCGATGATGAAGGGAAGACCTGGGTAAATACCGGGCAGAAGATCGACCGGTTTTTCCCCAACCTCGGCCCGTTCAAAACCTCAAAAGGAAGATTGATCATGCCTGGCAACGTTTCGTTCTGTTATACGGACGATCCTTATGGCATTGAAGGTTGGACAAAAGTGGACCTACCGGGACTTTCCGATAATTTCATTGACGACCCCAACGGGATCCGCTTTGCGGGGGAGGAACTTAACCTGGGGTATGAGGTCATGGAGGGCTCCGGCTATGAGCTGGATGACGGTACCCTTCACATGATGCTACGTACAAATAAGCGGATGCTGGCCGTATCCGAAAGCAAAGATCACGGGGAGTCATGGTCTACCCCAAAAATGACGTCATACACGGATTGTAATTGCCGCTTTCATTTTGGCCGGCTGCCTGACGGCAGGTATTTCGGCCTGAACTGCCCTGACCCGGATTCCGTAAGGACACCCATGATCCTGGCCACCAGTAAGGATGGATTTAACTTTGACCAGCACTATATCCTGGGCGATGAACCCTATACGTTATTCAGAGTACCGGGCAATCACAAATATGGAAGATACGGTTACCCCTACGTGTACTTTCTGAAAGATACAGCGTACGCAATTTATTCAGTAAATAAGGAGGATATTGGCTTATGCAGGTTTAAATTGAGTGAGCTGAGCCAGCCTTGAGATATAATCCCGTTAAGGATCCAACCATGAATAATAATGAATTTGTAACCGCTCTGAAAACGGGTGGGAAGGTTTTTGGCACTTTGATCACTTCCAACGCTCCCAGCTGGCCTGAGGTGGTAGCATCCACCGGACTGGACTTTGTATTCATTGATACGGAGCACGTAGCCCTGGACCGTAGCGAGGTAAGCCATATGTGTCACAGGTACAGGGCTTTGGGTCTGGCCCCGATGGTGCGCATATCCTCTCCTGATCCCAACGAAGCTTCCAGGGCTCTGGATGGTGGTGCATGTGCCATTGTAGCTCCCTACATTGAAGATGCCGAACAGGTAAGACAGCTGGCCGGGGCTATAAAACTGAAACCTCTAAAAGGCAAGAGATTACAGCAAGCGTTGAAAGACAAGGATTCGCTGGAGCCGGAACTTTTGAAATACCAGGAAGAACACCAGGCAGACAAGGCGCTGGTGGTAAACATAGAAAGTGTTCCTGCTATGAGGGCACTGGATAAGATCCTGACAGTCGAGGGGCTGGACGCCATTTTGATCGGGCCGCATGATCTGTCCTGCAGCCTGGGGATACCGGAGCAGTATCGAAGCGAAAAATTTACAAATGCGGTGAATGAGATCATTTCCAAAGGATTGGAAAAACAAGTGAGCGTGGGCATCCATGTTACATACCATTCCGGGCTGGAGCAGGAAATTGAATGGGCCGGAAAGGGTGTTAACCTGATCATCCATAGTGCTGATGTTATTGCATTTAGAAATACGATGAACAGTGAGATCCGCCGAATCAGGGAAGCGGTGGGCTCTTCGGACACCAACACGAACCTGAAGAATATCAATATATAGCAATTTGAAAACCACTGGCACTTACAGATCCTTCCTGTTACTCACCGTATTTGGTATACTGATAATTTCCGGTGGCTGCGATCCTGAAAAGGAGAGCAATGCTGCCCCGCGGCCAAACATTGTACTGTTCCTGTGTGACGATCTTGGCTATGGAGATCTGGCATCCTACGGACACCCACACATTCTGACTCCAAATCTGGACCAGATGGCGGCTGAAGGAATCCGGCTTACCTCGTGCTATTCGTCCTCCCCTGTATGCTCGCCTTCCCGGGTAGGGTTGCTCACTGGTAGAATCCCCAACCGGGCCGGCGTTTATAACTGGATCCCGGATGCAAAAAATGAAAGAGAAGATCATTGGGATCTGGTGCATATGCAGGATCAGGAAGTTACCATCCCCCAGCTATTGAAGGGAGGCGGATATCAAACGTGTCTGGCGGGAAAATGGCACTGCAACAGCAGATTCAATTCATCGCAACAACCACAGCCGGATCATTTTGGTTTCGACCATTGGTTTGCCACACAGAACAATGCTGCCCCCAGCCATGAGAACCCCGTGAATTTTGTTCGCAATGGGGTACCGGCTGGCCAGACAAAAGGTTTTAGCGCTCAGCTTGTCGTGGAAGAAGCCATCGGATGGCTGGATTCTGTAAATAGTCAAGAACCCTTTTTTATCAAGGTGGCTTTTCATGAACCACATGAGCCTGTAGCTTCCCCTGCCGAGCTGGTTCGGAAATACCTGGCCGTAACGGACAATGAGGATCAGGCCCAGTACTTTGCCAATGTTGAAAACATGGACCACGCGGTGGGCAAAATGATGACTGCACTAAAAGAAAGGGGTCTGGAAAAAAACACACTGGTGATCTTTACCTCTGACAACGGCCCGGAAACGCTGAACCGGTATCCACGTGCCGGCAGATCCTATGGCTCTGCGGGTGATCTGAAAGGAATGAAGCTATGGACACATGAAGCGGGATTCCGCGTACCGGGGATCATCCACTGGCCTGCCGGGATCAAAAATCCCAAGACATCCAACACGGTTGTTTCCGCCCTGGACCTGCTCCCCACCTTCTGCCATTTGGCGGGCATACCCGTCCCTGACCATGAATTGGATGGCGTAAACATTTCTCCACTGTTTGACGGAGGCACGTTTGAAAGAAAGAAACCACTGTTATGGTGCTACTACGATGCCATCAATGAACACAGAGTGGCTCTCCGGCATGAACAGTGGAAAATTATGGCCACGCTGTCAGTTGACAGTACGACGCTGGACCAGTACAATAATATTTACGAGGGAAACAAGGACGTGATAAGGAACGCCACTCCTACTGATTTTCTGCTGTTCAGACTGGATGAGGATATCTCAGAGACAAAGGAGATCGGTTCGGAATATCCTGAGGAACTTGAGCGTATGAAATCATTATTGCTGAAAGGCTACAATGAGCTGGTTGAAGATTCGCATGTATGGACACGGGATTAGTACGTTACAAAAAAGGATGCTGTATGAAAACATTTATCTCTGTTTTGATTGTAATCCCCGCATTATTGTTTTGTCCTGGATGTACTAAATCCAAAAGCACACAAAACACAGAAGAAAGCACGGACAGTGATCCGGTGATTTCCAACCATTGGGGGAACGCGGAAACAAAAAACCTTGAACTGGAGGAATTCAGGGTCTTTACGGCCAGGGAGGGTTTTGCCTATAATCATCATCCTCAAATCACCTCTTACAGAGGTAGGTTGCTGGCTACGTGGTCCAGTGGGATATTCAACGAAGATGAACCCGGGCAGGTCATGATGCTGGCATTTTCTGATGACGATGGAAATACCTGGTCTGCTCCAATCACTCTGTTTGACAGGAAAAAGGGAAAATACAATGATCTTGTGCACACAAGTGAAGGCATCCTGCTGCTGGGCGATACACTCTACGCCTTCTGCGGGGTTGATGATTATGAAGCTCCGTACACCATATTGCAGGACTCGATTTTCCCTGATCTGACAAAAGGCAGGAAACTGCCTTATCAACTCGTCAAAACCGATGAGTACCGCACCGAGATCAAAACTTCCGTTGATGGAGGTATAAGCTGGTCTGAGGCACATGTTGCCATCAGGGATTTCATTCCGAACCTGAAACCTGTAATGACCAGCTCCGGTCGACTGATCATACCCGGAAATATGTCTTTTCCCTACACAGACGGTAGCCCTGTAAGTGGGGAATGGAAAATGAGCCAGGTGGAAGGTCTACCGGATCAATTCATTGATGCTCCCAGACGCTTCGGTGAAGTTCAGAGAGAGGCTGGCTTCCCGTTTGAGTTTTGCGAGGCTTCCGTGGTGGAAATGGAGGACAAAACGCTCAGGGCGCTGTTCCGGACCAAGCATTTCGTGCTTGCCATATCCGAAAGCAGGGATAATGGAATAAACTGGTCTGCCCCGCGTTTGACAAAGTTTACTGACGCGGAAAGTCGTTTTGAACTGGGACGTTTACCTGATGGGAGGTACTTCGTTTTGAGCTGTCCGAAGCCTCGTTCTGCACGAACGCCTCTGATTTTAGCCGTAAGTGAAGACGGGATAAATTTTGACCGGCACTTTGTACTCGGAGACAAGCCTGGCACAAAAGCGAGGATACCAGGCCGCTGGAAATACGGCCGATACGGTTATGCCTCCTATCATATCCGGGGTGATCAAATGTATGTAATATACTCCATCAACAAAGAGGATATTGCCCTGTGTAAATTCAGGCTAAGGGAATTGAATTGATCAGGAAACCTGATCCCTGAATCACCCAGCTGTACTGACCTATCTACATAATCAAAATGAAAAGCATTTATACTCTTTTTTTCTTATTGCTGTCACTGACAGCCCTCGCTCAAACAAGATCCGTTAAGGTATCGCCTCCATTGACGGAAGCTTCGGCTGCCAGTGTGGGGATGTCCACCGAGCGGCTGGGACGCATAGATGAAATGTGCAAAAAAGCGGTTGAGGCAGATCACTTACCAGGTATGGTGGTACTTGTGGCACGGCATGGAAAAATTGTTCACCACAAGGCTTATGGAATGGCTGATAACCTGTCCGGTCGGCTGATGAATAAGAACGATATCTTCAGAATAGCCTCTCAAACGAAGGCTATCACCGCCACTGCTGTCATGATGCTTTGGGAAGAGGGGAAGTTTAGGCTGGATGATCCTGTGTCAAGGTATATTCCTGAATTTGAAAATGCACAGGTGCTGGACACGCTGTTTGAAGACGGGACGTATGAAACAAAACCAGCCAACAAGACCATCACCATTCGCCATTTACTAACTCATACCTCAGGGATAGGATATGGAATAACCGGAAAGGATGAACGTTTTAAAAAGATCTATCCGGAGGCAGGTGTGATCGACCTGGCTACAACGGAGAATTTTAGCATTGGGGAGAATGTGAAAAGGCTGGCCCGGCTGCCATTGCATCATCATCCCGGAGAAAAATATACCTATGGCCTCGGGTTGGATGTTTTGGGTTATTTTATAGAGGTAGTATCGGGTCTGCCGCTGGATGAGTTTTTCAGAACCCGGATATTTAACCCGCTCGGCATGGAGGATACCTGGTTTTACCTGCCGGAATCAAAGCACCAAAGGCTGGTCACCGTACAGAAAAAGGAAGAAGGAAAATGGGTAAAGTTCCCGGTAACCTTCTATGATCCGGACTATCCCGTAAAAGGGGCCAAACGTTACTTTGCCGGCGGAGCAGGCCTGTGTAGTACGGCCAGAGACTACGCTACTTTCCTGCAAATGTATCTGAATAACGGAGAACTGAACGGTACACGCCTGCTGAGCAGAACCACCGTACAAGCCATCATGGCCAACCAGATCGGGGATATCTGGGCATGGAACGACAGAACCTACGGCCTGGCCTTCGGTATACTGAAACAAAAAGGTCAGGACCTTGGAGGCAGAGGCAGCGTTGGCACATTTGACTGGGGTGGCTATTTCAATACCCAGTATTTTGCAGACCCAAAGGAGCAGATCATAGGTATATTCATGAAACAAACACGGGAGGTCTCCGATGACACCGCACCGAAATTCAGACGGCTGGTGATGCAGGCAGTCGATGATTAGTGTGGTTATTGGTATTGAGTATCTTCTGCTCTTATTTGCCTGGTGTCGATCCCAAGTAGTGGCCACGATGTTTTTAATCACATAGGCACAGTAGAAACACATAGCCTATGTGGTTAAAAAACCTATCCCGGTAAATCCCGAAACAGCTCATTCACAAAGGTTTGTTGACCTTCTTTGAAAATATTGTTAACGTTAAAGTTGATCAGAATGCCCTTGGGTTTTTTGAGCAGCTTCATGTAGGTAAGCAGTTGAGCCTGAAAAACCGGAGCAATGGCATCCACGGCTTTTAACTCAACCACGAGACAGTCTGCAAACAGAAAGTCACAGCGTAGGTCGGCGTTAAGCTCCAGGCCCTTGTATTCAACAGGAACCGATAGCTCACTTTTAAATGGATAGCCACGAAGTTTCATCTCTTGTATCATACAACGGTGATAGACACTTTCCAATAATCCCGGCCCCAAAGCTTTATGTACCTCTATCGCTACATTGATTACATCGTAGGTATGTTTTTTTAATTTGGATTTCGTGATCATGGTGTTTGATTTTAAAATCACATCAGCTCAGTGCATACACAATAGAGTGACTTACCTCCGCAATTATAAATTAAAAAAATATCAGTAACACCGATAACCTATGTGAACCTATCCGCAGGATCCTGTGGATGTGTCTATTGTGGTTAGTCAACCCGATGTTTTTAACCACATAGGCACAGTAGAAACACATAGCCTATGTGAGCCTATGTGCCTATGTGGTTAGTCAGTCCAAAAGCCCAATTTCACTCAAAATCTGCTCCACCTGCTTAATTTCATCCTTCGTCAGATTCAGCCATGGGTCTTTCATGGAAAATGTACTCCTCCCCATAATGGCCGTGGCAGCTTTTATGGCAGGAACCCCTTTCCCTGTTTCAGTGATAAGTCTGTAAAGCTTGTTGAGCTCTTTCTGATGCGCCCACATTGTGTCATGATCTTTTTTAAGAAAAGCCCGGTAAAGTTTAACGTGATCTTCAATACTGATATTCCCCAGCCCCGTGACCACCGCCTCTGAGCCTGCAAGCAGTGATGAGGCGTGTAACAGGTCATCTCCCTGCATCCAGCAAAACTGATCGGAGGCGTAACTTTCGGCTCCCTGTGCAAAAGACTTGTAATCTCCGGAGCTATCCTTTATACCAATGATGTTCTCTATTTTCGAAAGCCTGACAATCGTATCCAGGTACAGCGGATTGCCCGTCATTTGTGGAAAATTATACAATATCAACGGAGCCGTCGCAGCCTCTGCAATTTCTCTGAAATGCGTATATATCATTTCCTGGTCACCTGCATAGTACAGGGGCGGTACGGCTACGAAATAGTCAGGCTCCAGTGCTTGTATATTTTCTATGTCCCTGATCACCTGGTGGGTGGTGGGTTGAATGCAGCAGGCATAGAGATCAGCCCTTCCCTGGGTGGTCTGTTTGATACAGCTCAGATTCTCGTACTTTTCTTCCGGGGTGAGTAACAGGCCTTCACCTGTTGAACCATTTACAAACAGACCGTTGAGACCTCCCTCTATCAGAAAAATGGTCTGCTCTTCCAGCATCTTTGTATCTACGCTTCCATTCTCCCTGAAGGGAGTAAGAATAGCATTCACAACGCCTTTAGGTGTTTTCATTTTCATACTCATTCGTCTCTGCGCAGAGCGGTTTTAGTACTTGCCGGTATCAGGCCTGAAAGCCGGTGTATCAGCAATGCCACTGTGAGCAATGTCACTGTTCCCACGAACCCCGCCAGTATTTTCTGAGGCTGGGTGAATTCTTCACTGAAGGTGATCCAGGATATGACGGCTATGCTCGACACTACAGCGGGCACGGCAGCAGAACTCCGGACCTTTTTGGTGGCTATTGCCAACAGGAATAACCCCAGTATACCACCTCCAAATACTCCCGAGATCTGCCACCAGACATCCAAAGCCTGTTTTACCGAGATCATGGCTATGCCTGTCAGCGTACCAACGCCCCCAAAGAAGATCGTGAATGTCCTCAGGTAACGCACAACCTGTTTATCAGTGAGGCTCTTTTTTGAAAACCGCCGGACAAAATCTTCCAGAGAAATAGTAGCCATACTGTTGAGGCTGGAGCTCAGGCTACTCATGGCTGCTGCAAAAAGTGCCGCAATCAGCAACCCACGGATACCATCAGGCAGCTCTGTTACAATGAAGAAGGGGAATACAGCATCTGCCTTGTCCGGAAGACCCGATGATGGAAATACCTGATAAAATACGAACAGACAGGTACCGATAACAAAGAATATCAGTGTTAAAGGTACATAGGACAGGGCTCCCAGCCATACCGATTTTACGGCTTCGCTATCGGACCTGGTGGATACGTACCGCTGGACATAGGTCTGATCAATCCCAAAATTCTTGAGGTTTTCCGTTATCCCAAAGACGAGCACCAGCCAGAATGAGGAATTGACAAAGTCAAATTCAAAGGTGCCCAGGCTGAACTTGTTGTGTTCACCTGCAACGGTAAGCACCTGACCAGGACCTTCGGGCATGGCAGTTATCAGAAGTACTACGCATAGGATCGCCCCACCAAAAAGCACAATGACCTGAGCTACATCCGTCCAGATCACCGCCTCAATGCCTCCGATAAAAGTGTATGCAGTGGTCAAAATACCCGTTACTACGATCAGGGTCACCATGTCCCAGCCCAGCAAATGATGCAGCGGAAGACACAGCAGATAGAGTATAATGCCTGTTCTGCCTATGGAGAACATAATGAAGCTGACCCCTCCGTAAAACCTGCCCCAGTATCCAAAACGATTTTCAAGGAACTCATAGGCAGAGATCACCCCCAGCCTGCGGTAAAATGGAAGGAACACACGCACTGCTACAAAGGCCACTACGACCACCGTTATACTGAATACGTAGGCATTCCAGTTATCTGCGTAGGCCTTACCAGGATACGCAATAAAGGAAACACTGCTCAGCAACGTCCCCAAAATGGACAAGCCCACTGAAAAGCCTGACATGGACCTTCCCCCCACCATGAAGCCTTCTGAGGTTTTGGCTCTTTTTGAAAACCAGAAGCCCACCCCCAGTACAGCCAGAATGTAAAGTACTAAAACAACAGTATCGAAGGTTTGGAACATTTGTACTAATTGGATTTAATAAAGCCGGGAAATCTGAGGAGACCTTTAACTTCGACCTGAGTCCGACTCCCCACCATGCGATCTACCATTCTCCCTTGCTACCAAATTTCTCACGGACAGCCTTTCCGAACTCTGCTGAAGCGTCATTTAATGTCTTCAAAAATTTCTCCGTGGTTGACCCTTCAGGCCTTCTGGCTGCATCTATTATGGTATTGCACTCATTATTATCCATAAAAAGTACAGCGTCCAGAAGTTGGGCCTGATCGTCCGGTGGAATGATCATAAACCCATGCTTATCTGCGTGGATCAGGTTGCCGGGACTTACCTTACAGCCGAATGCCTCTACCTCCACCCCCCACACTTCCGGCCAGGAATATGCGTGACCTACACAGGTGCTTCTGGCCAGCGCCTTGAAGCCTGCATTCTTCATTTCATCCACATCCCGGATGGCGCCATCGGTGATCGTTCCCACACAGCCCAGCGACCGGTGTACATTGCTATTGACCTCCCCCCAGAAGGAACCCACCATCTCCGGCTTATCCTGGTCCTGAACGACCATGATCTTTGGTCCTTCCACACCGGCCACATACTCTCTGTATGCACTCCAGGCGTTCGGATTTTCCTTAGGTATCCTACCATCCGAAGGTCTGATCCTGACGGTCACGGCGTACCCGATCATGGGGCCCATTTCAGGCATATAATCGGAGGTTTGCTCCAGGTTAAAAAAGCCTCTGGTTCTGTCATGTTGGGTAATGGCCTCCCAACCGTTGTAAATGGTAGGGGTATTCCACCTTTTCAGCTTGAGCAGATCACTATGTGGCAGTGTGGCCATATTCATTATTATATTGTTATCCTCTACAAAAGATCCCGGCTATTCCGGGCTGAAGTGTAAAGTTTTCAGTGTCCCTTCAAATACTTCAGCTCTTCTCAGCCCAGTGCCGACCACCTCTGCTTCGAATCTGAAAGGAGATACAGAAAAATCCACGTAACTTCCATTTCCCTTGTCAACAGATAGCGTCGCACTATCTTCATTGTATTGAAGTACAAGCTCCGTAAACTCTCCTTTTTCATAGCGCGTTGATTCATTGTCGTCCAGGTAAAGCACATACTCAGCATCCTGACCGGGATAAATGTGTATCACTACAGGTTCATCGGTAGGTTCGGTGGCATATTGTACCCGGGGGCCCATCGGTACGATTGAACCAGCCTTCACATAAAGGGGTATCTGATCCAGAGGAGCCGGGGTTTTCAGCTCTTTACCACCGGTCACTTTTTCATGGGTCCAGAAGTTATACCAGTCCCCGGCAGGGAGATACACTTCTCTTTCCCTGCACTGATAGCAGGTGACCGGACTGACCAGAAAGCAATCCCCAAAAAGGTACTGATCCGTGACGCCCCAGGTATTTTTATCATTGGGATAATCATATACCAGAGGGCGCATCATCAGCTGGTTTTTACTTGTCACCTTCCACGCTTCAGAATAGATGTAGGGCAGCATCTGATAGCGCAGGTCAATGAATTTACGGGCAATGCTTTCAAACCGGGGGCCATATCTCCACACCTCCGTGTTGGAGACATACCCGTGTATCCTGAAAACGGGGTTGAATGCTCCAAACTGGAACCAGCGTGTCAGCAATTCGATAAATTCAGGGTCCGTATACTGATCATCGAAAATGGGATTCAGAGAGTTCCTGTCACGGAAAAAACCTCCGATATCGGTGGTCCAGTACGGGATACCGGCCATGGCAAAATTCAACCCAGCCGGTATCTGTTCCGCAAACTGCTCCCAGGTCGCTGCCACGTCACCCGACCATGAGGTGGCTCCATACCTCTGCTGACCGGCGTAGGCGGAACGTGTCAGGTTGAATACCCTTTGATCGGGATATTCCTTTCGTCTCCCTTCATACATTGCCTGATTGACCAGCAATGAATAGGCATTGGCCACTTCCGCAAAGCTGCCACCGGCGGTTTGCGTGGTATCCAGTGGTTTTTTTTCAGGCTCCGTACCATCCAGCCATATGGATGTTACACCGAAATGGAACATCGAGTCGCTTAGCATGCGATAATAGTTCCGCTGTACGTCAGAGTCGTAAAGATCCAGGTAATGTGTATTCCTGAGCTTTGCGTGGTCAAGATGATACTTTTTCAACAGCGGCTCATTGATCACCTCCGGCCATACAGATACCATAAGCTGTAAATTCAGCTCTTCCAACTCATCGACCATGGCCGCAGGATCCGGATATTTCTTTCTGTCCCACTCAGGTCCTTTCGTATCCTCCGGCCAGTAAAACCAATCCTGAACGATGTTATCAATCGGGATACCACGCTTTCTGTATTCCCGGGCATTCTCCAGCAGCTCCTGCTGGTGATGATAGCGCTCACGACATTGCCAGAAACCATAGGCTGATCTGGCAAACAGTGGGGCGCTTCCTGTGAGTCGCTGATACCCGGATATGATCTCCTTTGGACCACTGCCATGAATGAAGAAATAATCCACAGTGTTCCCCTTCCTGCTGCTGAAGACAGTTTTGTTAAACCCAGGCTCGTTGTAAAACAAGCCACCGGGCACTTGGGCATCCGTATTCTGAAATATTACTTCATAAGTCTCGCCTGCTTCCAGGTATTTCTGACCCGTGTGGCAGTCTGGTACCCAAACGGTAGAGTAATGGATCACGGTATCCCCATTGAGCGTCACCACGATGGGGCCATTGAAGCGGTTTTTCTTAGGGTTGGGGCTGTCAACAAAAAAGTGATAGAGTCCGGTTCTGGCCGGTGTAAACACGGCTTTCCTGATATTTTTTTCCTGATCCTGGGTTATGGAGAAGGTGATCTCATTTTCAGGACGGTTGAAGTCCGTTACGCTGTAGTTGTGCCAATAGATGCCGTAGTCATGGGTACTGATCAGGAATGGAACCACAATCTCCTGATTGAACTGGGTCATTCGTAGTGGTACATTCTTCCAGTTCATAATGCCGTTCTGATACTGCCCCAGACCGTACAGTCCCTCATCACCTGCAACGAACGATTGAGAAACTTCATGATCGGCATTTTCAGTGTGTATGACCGTCCCCGAGGGTGATTCTGCCAATAATTGCCTGCCATCGCTATCGTGAAAACTTATCGTTCCTCCGGCATCAATGGTCACGCTAACCAGCTTTGTGCTCACAATCAGATCGTTCCCTCGCCGTTTATGGCTCCAGGCCACCTTTTGCGGCTTTAATTGTGTGACATAATCCGGCACGGAGGTTTTCAGTGAATCTCTGCCTTTGACAATATGAATAATAGTGGCATCGATGATCTCCACTTTTACCAGGGCATCACCTTTAGCAAGGGTGAGGTGATGCTCTCCCTTTTCAATGATTTCCTTATCATCAGGACGTAAGCAGCCGGTAAGGGCAGCCACTATAATGGCAAATCGAAAAACTCTCATCTAGGCTACTTCTTAAAGGGTGGCTGAACCAGTTTCATGTAGTGATCTGAAATTTCGAGTATGCCGGCGCTTTTATCATAATAATCCTTGCCCAGGGTGAAAATGCCATCTTTTGTTTTCGTCCATTCATCATCCGGATAAGGATGAAAAGACCTCATGCGCTGCCAGTTTTTGTAGTTCTGGTGACCATTGGTTTCCAGCAGTCCCATGCCCAGGCCAGGGAAGGGGGCGAGTCTGGAGGCCACCACCTTGTTCCATTCCACCAGTATGGGATTCACAGTCAGGTCAGCACAAAAGCAGGGTACTCCTTTTTCATGGGCCACCTGGGCGATCTTCATCGTCATGCTCATGGTCTTGGCAATGGCCTTCAGGGCTATAGCCTTGTAACCCATCTCTATCCGTTCCAGCGCATCCTTATCTGTATGGGCGCTTTCGTCTGCGGCCAGGCGAAGGGGGATATCAGAAACGTCAATATCAGCATGCTCAGGAAAAGGCTCTTCTACTACCTGTACCTGCTCAAAGGCTCCTATCTTTTTCATGTGATCGATCAGCCGGTTCAGGGTCTTCTTTTTTTCATAGCGTCCGTTGGCATCAAAGTAGTAGGGAAGCTTGCCGTTAGCTGTATGCGGTGTTCTCACGTGACCAATAGCCTTATGAATGGCGCTGATCCTCGCCTTGTCTTTTTCCAGCATCTCCTGCTGTGTACCAGGCTGGCCTATCTTTATTTTCATAAAGAAATAGCCTTCGGCGGCCGCCTGCTCTATTTCACTGATGGGGATAGAATAAGCCATTAAAGGGATACTGGCCACCTTGTCATGACGGCTGGACAAGGCCGGCCTGTAGGCTTCAGGTATCATCTGATCAAAGCTAGTGAGTCCATTTTCACGAGCGTACAGCATCCAAAGGGCGTTGTCTACACCCACCAGTGCGTTGAGCACAAAGGTCATTCTAAGGTCCGGGTTGCGGGTCACTTTGGCGGCATAGTCATAAAGCTCCGTCAGGATCTGCTCTTGAAGGGTTACAGGAGAAGTGAATTTTTCACTATGCAACATCTGCCCTGCGCGCTCAGTGATGGCGTACATGAGCGCATTGCCTCCTGCCTCGGAGTTACCGCCAAATACAGCAGCGTCGGACCAGAGCACATTTTGTGTACACAATCCAATGGATTCCGTGCCTCCGGCAGATTGAAAATACGAAACCGTCTGCCATATCTCACTCATATACCCCCCCTTGAAGCCAAACGGCCGGATCAGGGGTTCCCGTTCAAAATTGGAATTGACTTTGGCCAGCTCAATACTTACATCTTCTTCTTTACTATGAATGAAACCAGCCCCCTGAATCGCTCCCGGAGCGAATAATGCAGTACCCGCAGCCAGTCCTGTATGCTTTATAAATTCTCTTCTTGATCTGTTCATTTTTATGCTAACTCCCCTTAATTAACCTGATAACTAACCCGTGAGTCCTGCTTTTTGCAGGTAATCCCGAAGCTTTTCTATATCCTTAGCCATGACCTTTCTTGCAAAATCCATTTTTTCCTTTTTCGTCATGGAGTCCTCGTAGATCGGGTATTCAAAGTGCAATGAAATGGGTCCGTTGATGCCAAATTTTTTATAATGCTCAAAGTATTTTGTCATTTCAACCATCCCCTCTCCCAGCGAGACACTCTGTGACCGCCACGATCCGTCTTCCTTCTTTACCCAGTGAAAATCCTTGGCTACACTACATTTTATGTAATCCCTGACCAGTGTAAAGTCATTGAGCCACGACATGCCGCCCTCTACTACTGCATGCCTGATGTCGTACTGAAAGCCAATCCAGCGGGGATCAAGGTCCTTAATAATATACCACCAGTCCCACAGTGACGCTCCCAAAAAGTCGCCCTGGTGATTTTGGTAAGCGCCATGGATCCCGTATTTCTCGTTGAGCTTTGCCAGCCGTGACATCGCCGGCCGGAGTGCGGTAAGATTGTCCTGTATGCTTTTGGAGCGGTCATAACGGTGGTACGCCATCCGGTAAAATCCAATGTCATGTTCACCGGCTGTTTTCAACACCGGCTCGGTCAACGGGTGATCCGGATCATTAACATTGGTCACCATCATGGGTACTACGGCTCCGGATCTGCGGATCTTCTCCAATGCCCCCGGCAAAACAGAAACTGCATCTTCAGGATCCACGTGGCCACCCTTTCTGACCGTAAGGTCTACACCATCAAAACCTACATCCATTACGTATTTCCCAAGATCTTCAAAATCCAGCCATTGCAGGTGTTTTGAAAATATGCAGATGGGATTTTTCACATTGGACAGTTTATTCTCCGATGTCATTCCGGTGGAAGGAAAGCTGACGGAAAGGCCTGCCGCACCCAATGCGCTGTACTTTACAAATTCTCGTCTGTTGATCTGTTTCATGTGTTTCCTGTTGATTGTCCGTATGGCCAGCATGTACCTTTCGTGATCCTGCGAACGGCCATAATTGTGTACCTGCTCCTTTCAGAGAGACAATTGAAGCCTGCAAAATCTCACTTATGCGGACTGGTATTTCTGAACAATTGCTCTACAGTATTACAACTTCCAGGGAGCTCTGTACTCATAATGCAACAGTTTGTTGGCAGCCTCATTGTTGGTGATGCGTTCGGCATCTGCATCCCACTCGATCCTGCTGCCTGTTTCAAGGGCAATATTGGCCAGGTGTGCAAAAGAGGTAGACCGGTGGCCATCCTCAAGGGTACACCAGGGTTCTTTTCTCGATTTTACACAGTCCAGAAAATTACGTATCAATCGGCCGGTAGAGTTTTCCCTGATGTTCAGATCACCATATTGTGTATCCGACTGGATATCGTATTTTTCTTCTTCAACAAGTTGCTTCCAGTCTTGGAACTGCCCCGGCCGGGCGGGAGTGATCCTGTAGCCGTTCTGATCAATGGCCATATTGCCCTTCGTGCCGGACAGCATTACCTCGCCACCACTGATCTCGTCGATGGTGCTGGCCTCATGGATACCAAACTGAATGACCAGACCGGATCTGAACTCGAAGAGCACTTCCATGGTATCGGGAATGTTCCGGTCGTCCTTTAGTACATATTTTCCTCCATGTGCAGAAATGGCGCTGGGAGCCGTCTCTCCTACCATCCATCGGATTGCGTCCATGTAGTGTACGCCCCAGTTGCCCATTTGCGAAGAGTATTCCTTCCACCATCGGAAATAATACGGGGCTATGTTGTATTGGTATTCACGGAAAGGTCTGGGGCCCAGCCACATGTCCCAATCGAACCCTTCCGGTTCAGGGATAGGTTTTTCATTGCCTATACCGTTGGGTGCCATGTTGCTCACACGAAAAGCCTTAGCATAGGATACTTTACCGATCTTTTCCTCCACTTTTCCTGCCATCTTCTGGTACATGGATGATCCCCTTCTGTTCAGACCTACCGCCACCACACGGTCGCTCTTCTTCTGGGTCTCCACCATAGCCCGGCCCTCCTTAAGTGATAGTGAGGGGCTTTTCCACGTACACATCCTTGCCGGCTTCTATCGCCTGTATGGTCTGTATGGCATGCCAATGGTCCGGCGTGGCGATACAGACAGCATCAATATCCTTTTGCTCCAGCAGTTTGCGGAAGTCCGTATAGTACTTCACATTTTTGCTGAGTTTTCTGCTCAGGTCGGGTACATAGATCCGCTTTTTGGTCTCGGCGTGCATGAGATCTACATTCCTGCGCAGATATGGTTCATACACATCGCACAACGCTGCCACCTCTACATCCTCATTGTCCATAAAATTATGCATGAGACCGGTGCCTCTGTTGCCCACACCGATAAACCCAACTCTTATTTTGTCATTGCTTTTACCTGTCCCAATTGAAAATGGTGCACCAAGCACCTCTCCCCCAAGCCCAATTCCTGCTCCCATGGCCATCGATTTTTGTATAAAATCCCTTCTAGAAGTTTTTGTCATTTGATAGCTTTTTTAGTTGATCCATAATTGAGCGCCTTACAGACGCTGAATGTGTTAAGGCCGGCAGAGGTGCACAAAAGTCCACAGGGTCTGCCCAATGATTTACACAGGAAAAATTAGATAAAGTATTACTCTTCCGGGGGTAATAATGTAACAAATACGGGGCGACTGTTATTCATTGCAAAAACAAATCCCTGGTTCCCGCGAATTACGATGGGCTGTACATCCTTTACATTTCCGGTGACATACAACCCAGACAAGGCTGGTGGAACCGCTTCGAAACCCTCCCCCTTCCTGTTCCTTAGTACCAGCCCGATCCCTGCATCCGCTCTTGGGGTTTCTACTTCCGCATCGTATAAACCCCCGGCGACCAGCAGGTCCGGATAGTCATCTCCGTCATAGTCAAAAGGCAGAATGCTGCTGACCGGTGAGAACTGGCTTCTGTTGGGCAGGAGGTGCCAGTCAAAGTGGCCGTTTCCACGGTTTTCCAACCAATAGTGTGCAAATGTTGTAGCCTGATAATGCACCGCATTTTCAAGCATACTTTCCCCGTAAATATCAATAAGATCAGCAGATGCAAATTCACGGTAAGTTTCATATCTGTGTTTTATGACCGGTACCTGCTGTGAGGAGCATTCTCTACCCCTCAGAGGCAGCAAACGCCCTTCCTTATGTACTCCCAGGACGATGTCATCCTTTCCGTTGAGATCAAAGTCATTGAGGAAAACTTCAAAGGGTTTTTCGAAGGAGGCAGTGTACTTATAGTTCAATCCAAGATTTCCTGCAATCAGGTCATTATCTCCGTCGTTGTCCACATCAAGCGCGCTGAGCCCATACCACCAGCCTGCTTTGCTCTGCATATCCAGCTCTTGCGTTTTATTTGTGAGGCTGCCTTTCTCATTAAGAAAGATCGTTACGGGCATCCATTCTCCGGCGAGGATCAGGTCTTCCCAGCCATCACCATTTATATCGGACCAGACCGCGCTGGTCACCATGCCTATCTCAGCCAGGTCATGTGCTCCGTGGGAAGTCAGTGGCTCAAAGCGCAGATCGAGATCCTGGGCTCCATTATTTTGCAAAAGGTAACTTTTAGGGGGAAGCGGATACTGACCGGCTGTTACGCGACCTCCCAGAAAAAGATCTACGTCACCATCATGATCAAAGTCGCATGCTGCAATGGCCTGGCCAGAGGCAGCCATGACCGGAAGCGATTCAGAGCTGTGAAATGTACCTTCAATGTTTATATACAACCGATCCTGAAAGTCCTTTCCGGTCCTGGTAACATCATATCCTCCGGAAACCACATACAGATCATGGTCCCCGTCGTTATCCGCATCCAAGAACAATGCGCCTGTATCTTCAAAGGCTCCGTCCGAAGTCCAGGGGCCCTGCTGCTCAATGAAACCTCCTTCGGCAGTTTGCAGGTACAGTTTACCTTCAGCGCCTGTAGCATTACCCACGAAAAAATCCTGATATCCATCCTCATTAATGTCGGCTACTGCCACGCCCGGGCCCAGGGTAGAGTATTTGTGTGGCAGCAGGGGTTCATGCTGATAGTCATCGTAGGGATCTTCCTGATGCTGAAAGGGCAGATCCAGTGACTGTGTGATTTTTTTGAACGGGCGAGCTTCTTTTACAACATCAGGTATCTTTTCAACTGCACCGTTGTAACTGATCACCAATACGGTATCAAAGGTGGCAACAGTCCTGATGTCCTGTTTGCCATTCGGCCATATCACTTTTACTATTTTTTCAGAGGTATCGTCACCAAGACCAAAGTGGATCACCGGCTCCATGCCCGACTGATAGCCTCTGGTCAGCATGAGTTCACTGGTCTGAAGAGTGCCTGTTTCCTGGTCCTCCAGGATCACATTTGTTCCCAGGCCCATGGGATTGTTTTCTGGCCCTTCTATGAAGATCTTAAGGTAATGACGTCCAGTGACATTATTCCTGTAAAGTGACAGCTCCTCATCAATGTTGTTTATGATCATGTCAAGATCCCCGTCCTTGTCCAGATCCGCCCACGCCATGCCATTGGAAAAACTCCTGCCAGACAGGCCCCACTGTTCAGTAACATTCTCAAAGGTATAATCTGTATTATTTCGAAAAGCATAGTTGCTGAGGGGCTCGCTGGGGTATTTTTTCATATCTATTTTACCGTAGGCCGCCTGGAAGGTGGTGGCCTGGGTCCTTTGGTTCAGGTCATTGTCATTGACATCCCTTTTCATGCCATTGGTGATATAAACATCTTTCCAACCGTCGTTGTCAAGATCAGCGAATACTGCCGACCAGCTCCAGTCTGTTGTAGCCAGGCCTGCCAGTCTTGAAATATCGCTAAAGACGGGAATTCCGTTTTCAGCAGCGCCGTTGTTGACCTGCAGGCTGTTTTGCATGTATTGATAATGCAGCCCCAGCTTCACCCCTCTGTAAAAAGTTTCCGGGCTCATACTGGCCATATTCACTTTTGCCCGTGTATAGTCTTCAGGGGTCATGTCCACCTGAATAAGGTCCTTCAGACCATCGTTATTAAAATCGGCAATGTCTATGCCCATTCCAAACATGGAAGTGTGTGCCATGGATGTCTGGAGCACCTCTGAAAAGGAGCCATCCCCCTGATTGAGATACAAATAGTCCGGTACATTAAAATCATTGGAAAGGTACAGGTCCGGCCAGCCGTCATTATTCAGATCTGAAGCAACCACGCCCAGTGTTAGTCCAAAATTCTGAAGCCTTGCTGCATTGGTGACATCTTCAAACGATCCGTTGCCCATGTTACGGTACAGGTGACCAGAGTGCTCCGGCTTGTTCTGCTCCATCATTTGTTTGTAAAAAACCGGGCCCATAGACAGTGGCACCACAGGATAGTTGGCCACAAACAGGTCCAGGTCGCCGTCACTGTCGTAATCAAAAAAGGTGGATTGAATGGAATTGGAAGCATCATCAACGCCCCACGCTGCGGCTTCCTCTGTGAACGAATGGCCGTTATGGTTGATGTAAAGCTCGTTGCGGGTATCCGTATTCAGACCCGAAACGGACAGGTAGATATCCAGCCAGCCATCGCAATTGATGTCCACCATAGTCACTCCGGTATACCACTTATTGCTGCCATGTACGCCGGCTTTAAGGGAAACATCCTCAAAAACGAGATCTCCCCGATTAAGGTAAAGTTTGTTCTCTACCATATTGCCGGTAGTATAGATATCCGGGAGGCCGTCGTTGTTTACGTCACCGGTGGCTACCCCTCCACCCAGGTAAATGTACGGAAAGCTGTAGTAGTTCAGTGAATCACTTTCTATGATAGAATTGGCAAAGGTCAGGCCACTGTGATCTGCCCCTATCCTGTTGAAAAGCGTGACATGATCATCATATTCACTACAGCCTGCCACCGCAACCAGTAGAACAAGCAGAGGTAACCTTCCCTGGAAGTATCTGGTGAATATGCCCATAGACCTTTTGATCAATTTGATTTAGTTATGATTACATCCCTTCCGTTTAAATTGTTCGCATCCCGCATTGATGGTCTGGTTAACCGGTTCCTTTAATATCCAGGTTCCTCATAGCATGTGGTTCGGGGTACTTTCGTGGCAAATGGTCTGTGAAGACACAGACCATGGATACAGATGGATAGTGGTAAGGAGAACAGGGACTACTGATTATCCCGTTTTACCCTGACGATTCCATGCCTGTAATTTTAAAGGTCCATGCCTTGCTCACTTCGGTTCCCGGTAGGTTTAAGCCAGCGGGAACACTGATATTTAAACCTTCCGCTTCAGTGTAGCTCCATTGCAAGGGCTCATCGTGGCCCAGCAGATAGATCTCAGAATTCTCGTTGGGTAGAACATTCCTTAGCGTAAGCGCTTTGGGGAGCTCCCCGAGTTTGAAGGCATAGTATGTGTTGGTGCCTTTTTTTCGTGAATACCAAATGGAGTCTGCCTGTTTGTAGTTTCTGAGTCGCTCGGTATTGTAGATGGCCTCTCCGTTTACTGCCATCCAGTCGCCCATTTGATCAAGCCTTTCTACACTTTCCGGTGGAATAATACCCTCGGCAGTAGGGCCGATATTGAGCAAATAGTTGCCTCCCTTGGCAGTGATATCCACCAGATTGTGGATCAGCTGAGCTGTTGACTTCCAGTTATGGTCCAGCTTACTGTACCCCCATGTGTCATTAATGGTCATGCATGACTCCCAATCGTAAGATGAAATGCCGTCGAATATCTCCTGCTCCGGGGTGCCAAAGTCCCCGGCAAAATCCCCTTCGGCGGTCATACCCATCATTCCCTGACGGCCTTTATCCACCCGGTTATTGATCAGAATATCAGGCTTCAGCTCCCGCACATACTGATACAATTCAAGGCCCTGCTCATGGGTAAAGTCATCCACCCATTCTCCATCAAACCACAAGATGGCCGGATCATACGCTGTTATCAGCTCTTTGAGCTGGGGTTTCATGTAATTCTCCAGATAGCTGGTAAATTCGGGATTCACCGGCATTTCCTTTTGAAAACTCCAGTAATGAGGTTCATGGATAGCCTGAGCCTGTGGATGATGCCAGTCCATGATGGAATGGTAGAAGCCCAGCTTGACCCCGTGTTTTCTACATGCTTCTGAAAGAGCTTTGAGGATATCCTTCTGCCCTGCAAAATCTACGATATCATAGGTGGAAACCTTACTGTCCCAAAGTCCAAAGCCATCATGATGCTTGGAAGTGATCACAATGTATTTCATGCCGGCATGCCTGGCCAGCGCTACCCATTCATCAGCGTTGAATTTATCGGGCTGGAATTGTTTGGCATATGATTCGTACTCTGCAATAGGAATTCTGTCATTGTTCATGATCCATTCTGCAAGGCCCTCGGTTTTCTTTCCTTTATATTCCCCTTCCAGCACAGCATAGGGGCCCCAGTGAATGAACATTCCGAACCTTGCATCCCTCCACCATTGCATTCGCTGATCGAAATCTGCCGTGGATTCCTTCAAATAGTTCACAGGCTGCTTCATGCTGGCCTCATTTTGTTTTTGGGAAGGCTGACATGCCCCTCCCAATAAGATCAATATCACCAGAAGTTTAACGTTTCTCATACTGATTTGCTTTATAAAATCAGCCGCCCGTTGAATCAGGCGGCTGCGACAATTTACACCGGTTTTATTTATCTGTATCCTTCGTTTTGTTGTTCATAAAAAGGATTGGTATCTATCTCTATCTGAGGGATGGGCAGGTACTCCCTGCCGGATTGATACTGCAAACCTCCGGCTCTTGACTTAAGTTCATCCGTAAAGGCACCGGGAACCAGTCCCCATCGGAGGAGATCATAGTATCTGTCACCCTCAAACACCAGCTCAAGCAGCCTTTCATCCCGTATGAGCTGCCTTAGCGTTGCCTGATCGGCTGTAGCTCTGGGTGGCATATTGGACCGGTCCCTTACCTCATTCAGTGCTGATAAAGCCAGGGCGCTTCCAGGAGTGGCCTCGTTTTCCGCCTCTGCATACAGTAGCAGTACGTCGGCATACCGTATCATTTTCCAGTTGATCGGCGATCCCAACCCATCGAATCCAAAACTGGCAGCAGTTTTTCCGGGTCTCATATCCAGGCTTTTCCTTATGGCAATAAGACCCAGGTCGTCAGGAAATGCCTCCACAAAAGGAGTTTCATAAACCATAGCATCAGGATAGTTAAAAAGCAGGGTACTTCGTGCTCTTGGGTCTTCACCACCATCATTGTTGGTTTCTGCCAAAAATGCATCCAGCACGAACTGATTGACCTCCATACCCCCCTGATTTGAAAAGCCCACCGGGGCTATATCCGCTTCCCAGGCGGCGGTTCGCAGGTCATTCTCCGTATCCGTGTTCCATCCGGCTTTTGTATTGTCCAGTTGGATCTCAAATAATGACTCGGCGTTGTTGTCACAGCCATTGCAGAAGTTATCCGCATGGTCAGCCATCAGTTGATAGATACCCGAATCTACTATTTTCTTTAATTCTGTGGCCGCGAGTGCATAGTCATTGGTTCCGTCTATGCCAGAACGATAGAGATAGGTTTTACCTAATAAAGCTGTGGCTGCACCCCAGGTAGCCCTTCCCAGGTTCTCATCATCCCATGCTTGTGGAAGTAACGGTTGAGCTGCCTGCAGATCGGAAATGATCTGATCCCAAACATCCAAGGGGTTAGCAGGTGGATTTCTTACTTCTTTCAATGCAAGCTCAGTGGTAACTAACGGAACGTTGCGGTATTGGGTGAGGAGATGAAAGTATTGCAAGGCACGCAAAAAGTAAGCCTCTCCAAGAATGGCATTTTTCGCGGCATCAGTAAAGACCGGGTCTTCAATCAATGGTACTCTCGCCAAAATGGAATTGGTCCTCAAAATTACTTTCCAATACTCACCCCAGGACCATTCGAGGGTGGTAAGCGCCGGATCGGCACCAAAGTTGCCGGCTTCCCCTCTTGGGGGATTGGTTGCATCCCCTCTGTGCACCGTATGCTGGACTCTCATCCTTCCCCAGCCAAATTGATTGGCCAGTGGGCTATACATCCCGATAGCCGCCCTATTGGCATGCTCCCCAGTCTGCCAAAATACCTCCGGGCTTAACCGGTTCTCATCGGTGACTTCCAGCAAATCATCATCGCATCCCGATACGGGCATCTGAAGTATGAATGCCATCAAAAGTATATGTCTTAGCTCTTTCATAAGTTTCTGTTTTGTATTAGTATCTCCATTAAAAAGAGGCTTGTATCCCAATGGTAATGATCCGGGGAACCGGATACACACTTTCATCCACACCTCTGTCGAAAAGGGTATTGTTCCTGAAAGTATTTCTGCCCACTTCAGGATAGTACCCACTGTAGTTGTCAATGACAAAGGCGTTCTGAACATTCACATAGGCTCTCATTTTGGTCATATAGAGCTTGTCCGTAAACCGTGATGGCATGGTATACCCAACGGTAAGATTCTGAAGCCTGAAGTAAGATCCGTCTTCTATGTAGAAGTCTGATTCGAGATGACTGTTTGAGGTCAGCTCTGCGCTGGGTTTTGGAACGGTATTGGACCTGTTCTCCGGAGTCCATGCCTCGCCGGCCAGCGACCGTTTGGGGCCATTGGGCTGGAAGACTCCCGGAAGTAACTGACCATTGAATATTTCATTGCCAGACACTCCCTGGAAGAAAAGTCCGACATCGATTCCCTTATATCCGGCGGTAAAATTAATGCCGTACTCAAAATCAGGAATGGGACTTCCCAAAGATACTCTGTCGTCGTTGGTAAAGACCCCGTCTGGATTTGCATCCACAAATCTAAAATCTCCCGGAGCAATATCACGGCCGGTTACGGTCTCCGCATCTACCTCCGCCTGGGTTTGGTATATTCCATCTGTTCTAAAACCGTAAAAGTATCCTACAGGGAACCCGGCTTCTGTTCTTGTAGCATTTATTCCACCCGAGGTAAACAATCCTCCTGCTATTGGATTCACTCCGTCGCCAAGATCCGTCACCTCATTATCGAGGGTGGTGAACACCCCGGTCACGCTGTAGGTGAAATCTCCCTCAATGTTTCTGTAGCTCGCCAAAAACTCAAACCCTCTATTTTCGATCGTAGCGGCATTGAACGGGACCGCTTCGGTTGTGCCTGAGGATGGATTCAGCGGTAATTCCACAAGGATGTCCCTGGATTCCTTGAAGTAGTAGTCAACGGTCAGGTCTATTTTCCCATCCAGAAAGGTGGCTTCAAAACCGAAATTTGAGGTAGTGGTTTCCTCCCATTTCAGATCAGGATTGGCAAATACAATTTGTGCAATTCCATTTTGCCTCTGCTGCTCAGGGCCGAACGTGTATTGACTGGTTATGTTCAATGCATTGGTGAATTGAAAAGGCTGCAGATTGTCAGAACCCAGAACTCCCCAGCTCCCTCTTACCTTCAGACTGCTGATCAACGGCACATTGAAAAACGACTCTTCGGCAATGTTCCATCCGGCAGAAAAAGAAGGAAACACTCCAAAACGATTATCTGCACCAAAATTGGAGGACCCGTCTCTCCGGACCGTAGCACTGAAAAGATATTTCCCTTTGTAGTTATAATTCAGGCGCCCGAACTGACTTCTGATGTTTCTGGGCAAACTTTCACCCCCTCTTCCGAAAAGATCTATACCGGCATTGATGGTCCGGGTATCGTTGCTGATAAAATTCTCAACCGCGACATTGATCGTTTCCGTTAGGTCCTTCTGCTCGGAATAACCGGCCAAAACACTGAGGTTATGGTTCCCGAATGACTTGTCATAGGTCAGAAGGTTTTCAACGATCGTCGAAATAAAAGTGCTACGGGTATCGGACAGGTCCGCTACATCATTGCGACCACTTTCATTGGCGCCCATGAAAAAGGTAGGTACAAAATTGAACTCCCGGATATTATTGTAGTTCAGCGATAGATTGAGCTTGTACCTGAGGCCGTCAATGATCTCGAAGGAAGCCCCTACATTGCCAAGGATATTATCCCGTGTATTTTCCGTTTGCTTTAGTGTGGCAAGCCCCAGCTGATTGGCTGCTCTTGTAATGCCCATTACTCCGTTGTCTGCCGTTAGGAAATTTCCCTGTTCGTCATAGACAGGCGTTACCGGCAGCTGACCGTTCTGCCTTCCAAAGTCCTCATTGGGTTCTTCAATGGATCTCGCCAAAAAGAGAGATTGTGTGAGCTCAAACCTGCCTTTGGTAAGGCTGGTATTCAACCTTACTGAGGTTCTTTCAAAATTGGATTCCTTCACATTGCCCTCCTGATCGAGGCGATTCAGTGAAACACTGTAGGTGCTGTTGGCACCTCCGCCGTAAAGGCTCAATCCATAGTTTTGCACAAGTCCCGTCTGAAGAGATTCATCCTGGATGTCACTGTCCACATTAGGGTCAAAATCAAAGAAGTTTGGCGTTAAGGCCACTTCATCATTTTCATAGGCCGCCACTCTGTTGGCTACGTAATCTTCGGCATTCAGAAAATCCAGCTGCCGTACTGTAGTGGCAAACCCCCAGCTTGCGTCAAGATCGATCCTGATATTCTGATTGGCTTTACCCTTTTTTGTGGTGACCAGGATTACGCCCTGCCCTGCCCTGGCACCATAAATAGAGGCTGAGGCAGCATCTTTCAGTACCTGCACCGATTCAATATCGGCCGGATTCAGAAAGCTCATATCATCGGAAAATACACCATCGATGACGTACAACGGATTCTGATTACTCAAAGAGCCTGTCCCTCTTATGATAACATTTGCACCAGCGCCAGGAGCTCCTCCATTTACCTCCACTCTCACCCCGGCTGCCTTACCCAGCAGGGCCTGTGTGGCATTTCCGGTAACTACATTACTCACCTGTTCGCCATCTATCGTACTGATGGCACCTGTAACGTCCCGTCGCCTCTGGGTGCCGTATCCCACCACCACAATCTCCTTCAGAGAAGTTATATCAGGTACGAGAGAAACGTCGATCACAGACCTGACACCTACTGAAACCTCTTCCGGTGTGTAACCTATGAAGCTGAAGACGAGGATGGCATTACCATCAGGAATGGATATCCGGAACTTCCCATCATTATCGGTAATGGCTCCGGTTGTGGTTCCTTTCAGCACCACGTTAACACCTGGTAAAGCCGTACCAGTCTCATCGGTGACTGTACCGGTCACTTCCCGGTCCTGGATTACTTCCACCTGATCTCTGGTACGAAAAAGTGTTCTCTCTCTGTTGGAGACGGTAATATTACGCTGTACCTGCCTGAACTTGAGCCGTGCATTCCCTGAAATATCCAGTAGCAGACTGTACAGGTCTCCGGCATAATGATCATCAGCAAGCCTGACGGGTTGGTCAATATCCACAACACTCTGGTCATACGAGAATTCAAAATAAGTATGATCTTCAATGGTCTGAAGGATACTAATGAGTTTGTCACTCTTGAAAGTCAGATCCACCTCTACCTCCTTTACACTCTTCACCTGACCATTGGTTTTGTTGGCCATGAGCATCCCAAGGGTCGCAAACTGAAGGATTATGGTATAAAAAGTTATTCTCGACACCTTTTTTAATAGTAGTAGATGTTTATTCTTCATAAATTTGAAATCTTAAGTTTTACATACTTTAAGCGGTTCACCAGGCATTTGGTAGATGTGGTGAACCGGATGAAGCCAACATCTGCTTCAGGTGTTGGCTTCTCGTTGCTATGGTTATTTCATTGGCTTGTATATTTTAACCTGATCTTTATCAATATTAAATGCCAGTCCACGGGAGTAGACTACACTCTCCATGACACTCTCCAGGGATGTGTTATGAAACCGGCCGGTAAATTTCCAGTCGGTCTTCAGTTTCGGATCTATGACTACCTGTACTCCGTACCATCTTTCTATCCTTGTCTTTATCTCTGAAAAATCGCTGGCAGTAAATACCAGTATTTTGTTTTTCCACGCAAGGTCAATCTCCGGGTCAAAGGTCTGCTTTGACAGCGTAGTTCCATACTTTTGGAATACTGCCTTTTCGCCAGGCTCCAGCATCACACTTGTGGATACATCCGTGGTCTGATCCAAATGCTCTACTTTCACCTTGCCATCGGACAGGCTCACCCCGATATCGGGACGATCGCCAAACGCATTGATATTAAATGAAGTACCAAGAGCAGTGACACTCAGATCACTAACTCTCACGACAAAGGGCATCTCTGCATCTTCAGCCACCTCAAAAAAAGCTTCGCCGGACAGGAATACTTCCCTCACTCCCTGGAATTCACCTGTAAACCTGAGTTCACTTCCGGCATTCAGTTTTACAACGGAACCATCGGGAAGCTGAAAAGTGGATTTTACTCCGGGAGGATTTTGCTTTACGATAAGGGAAGGGTTACTAGCCACAGCATCTTCGACCGATGATCCTCCGGAATAAAACAGCGTTCCATAGGCGATTACAAAAAGAGCTACAGCTGCTGCCAGCATACTCCACTTCATGTAATTACGACCCAATGCCTTTTGTTTTCTATGATCTGTACTGTTGGTTACTGACCAGGACACCCGCATGGAATTTTCTGACGAAGCATCCGGAGCAGCATTCCTTTGTTCATTTTCCCGAGCCCACAGCTCGTCCATTTTTCTACCAAGCGTTTCCTGACCTTCGGGGGTCTTGAGCCATTCCAGCACTATGACCAGCTCTTCAGAAGAGCACCGGTCATCAATATACTTTTGAATCAGATCATCCATGCATCAAAAATCCAGGTGAATAAGGTGTGTTTTAATCCTTAAAGGTATACACCATCAAGCCCTTGTAAAGTATTACTCGTGAGGGAAAAATCTACAGATACGGCAGTAGGGACGACCTTACAAAAGCGAGTGCCTTGGTAAACTGCGATTTAACAGTGGGGATGCAAATATTCAGTCTTGCACCTATTTCGTCATTGGAATAACGTTGAAAAACCTTCATTTTAAAGATGATCCTTCTTCTGTAGGGAAGCTTCATGATCGCTGAATGAAGTACCCTGTTCAGCTCAGCCTCTACCACCCGGTCCGAAAGAGTTTCCCTGACAAGATGTTCTTCGGAAATGGCCAGGGCATGCTCAAATATCTGCTGACTGTTCTTTTTAATAGCATTAATGGTGCGGTTACGGGTAGACCGGTACAAATAGGCTTCAAGGCTTTCCCTGTCTTCAAGGTCTTCGAGCTTTTGCCAAAAATTCTGGAAAACTTCCTGAACGATGTCTTCCGCCAGGTTTCTGTCTTTAACGAATCTTACACTGAAATTTACCAACCGGTCCCAGTACCCGTCATAGTAGGATTTAAACAATTTTTCAGTTATACTGGTTTTAGGTTGGATATTTTCCACAATTTTTCAGAAAAAGGCCTCAATCTTTTAAATATAACAATTATATCGTCTTTTGCAAATTCGTTGGATGATCACATATTCCACCAGAGCTGTTCATGATCATTGCGGAATCTCGTTGGCGGTATACCAGGTTTCCCCAGTCCATAAGCGTTCGCCATCAGTACTTTTGAACCTATCCTGGTGCAGGCGGAGGTGCAAAACATGTTTTGGTTTGATGCCGGCCAGATACAGACGAATAGCCGATCGGTCTTCTGATATCATCGCCCTTTCTACCTTTAATGTCTCAGGATCCATTTTGGGACCACCATAGTCCGAGGTGGGGAGGTACCACCATTGCTTTATTTGATAGTCATCAGGTTTTTCGCCAAAGTCAGCCGCCAAAGGTTTTGTGAATGTGACCGACAGACCACCAGGAATAATACCTACTTTAAGAATTTCGAAAGTGTTATGACCGTTGTAAACCAATCTCTGTAGTCCGTAGGTTTTGTTTTTCCAGGCCCAGCTTCCGCTCATGCCTACCCCACCTGCATAGAGCGCATTGTCAGGTCCGTACGTCAAACGATTGATACCGGCCTCCAGTCCCTGAGAGAAACGGAAGACGCACCCCTGGAGCTGACCATTCACCTCTTCAAGGTAAGCGCGCTTGATCCCGCCATGGGTTACATCGCCAAAGAGTACCTGTCCGGCATAGGGGCCATGGATCATTTCCAGAGGTTCACTTGGCGAATTTCCTATCTCATCCTGCGGTATCCACACAGCGGGGGGCGCTTCCTCAATATCGATGCCCGCATCTTTAAGGACATCCCTGTTCCCATAAAACTTCCCTTTTTGTATGTTTATCAGCTTGTTGGCCGGAAGCCACTGTCCCTGATTGTCAGTGACCAGCAGGTGATCCTCGCCCACAAAGGATATTCCGTTGGGCGTTCTCAGGCCATGGCATAGTGCATCATAGCTTCCGTCATTGGGGTCGATCCTAAGTACCGTTCCCCGCTCTGCTTTCTGACGTTCCTGCTCCATCAGCCGCATGGCCAGCGACAGTGTAAGGTAGAAATGATCCTCCCTATGTTCCAGTCCAAAGGCAAATTCATGGAAATCGGCAGAAACCTCCCAACGGTTGCTGACATTGCGGTACTCATCGATAAGTTCATCTCCGTTATGATCAATGAGCTGAGTAAGCTCCTGCTTTTGCACTACGTAGACCTGCCCATCCACTACCTTCATGCCCAGTGGTTCGTCCAGTCCTTCGGCGATCTGTTTGATCGTTATCCGGCTGGTATCCCCGGACTCAACACCATTGAGTTTATAAATGGCGCCAAGAGAATCCCACGTAGCGATCAGAAGACTGCCATCGGGTAAAAAGTCCATGGCGCCGACTTTGGGCTGAAAGTCGGATCTTCTGATCACGGATAGATCAAAAGAAGGGTGTATGTCTACCAGCGACATTCCAAAACCAGGGATTTCCGGCCAGGCAGGTTGTTCCGGAGCGACGGGAGCTTTCAACGCCGACGGATAGTCTTCCTCATCTTCACCTTCTGTACCGTTCTCATCCTGCTCATCGGAGTTTTCGGATAATGACAAAATGTATTCAACCATAAGCGCAATCTCCTCTTCCGTATAGGCCGGATGAGCGATCATGGGTACATCTCCCCAGTTACCACTTCCACCATACTTTACCTTTTTAGTCAATGTATCAATATTGCTCTGAGTAGCATCATACCTATTGGCAATGTCCATCAGCGAGGGGCCTATCTCCCGGCGGTCCGGTTCATGGCAGGTCCCACAGCCACTTTTATCAAACCAAAGTTTACCTATAGAGGGCTGATCCCCAGGATCACTGAAGGGAATACTTTCTACCTGCGTGCTTAATGGATGACGAAATACCTTTTTGTTATCAATGCTGACCATCTTTCCCGTCAGTGGGTCCTCCATCAATACATGGCGATCTGTATTTTCAGGCCGGACAAATACGGTTCTTTGCAGCACAGGTAACTTCGAATCAAAATCCAGCTCCACGTTTTCCTCTACATCAAGGTATTCATGATCTGATATTTCGATCCTATACCTTATGCGTACTCCGTTGTTCATCAGAACATATCCCCTGAACCGGATGTTCCGGTCTCCTTCAGGCTGTATCTCTATTAAGGAGAAGTCTTTTTTATAAAATATCTCTCCCCAACTTGTAGGCTGAATGTTTTTCACACCGGTATGTGGAGCCCCCTCCCAGTGTATACCCCCCTTCCATATTTGAGTGAAATGACAATGCTCCGTATCAAATGCTGCAAAGTATCCATTACCAAACGAGATAGCAGCAATTCTGGGTTGGAGGTCCAGTACCGACCGATAAACTTTTGGTCTGTAGGATGAATTGGTTTCATCAGTAATTTTTGTACATGAAACCCCGGCAAGTATGATGATTATTGAATAAAGAAGTCTTTCTGTCATAAGAGGTTTTTAGCTAAATACAGACGTACCCTGAACATTGCAGAGCCGGTATGACCTGCATGAAATGTGTAATGATACAAAAAATAAAACAGGGTCACTCCCTTACTCATAGGGTCTATACCTGTGTTGTGTCAATAAAACTGTACTTGTCATAGCCTTTGGCGAATTAAAATCATTGGGGCAAGGCAAATGCCACGTAGACATCCCCTGATTTGGTACCCATTTTACCTCCTCCGCACGCTATTACGATATACTGACGTCCATTAACCTCATAGGTAGCCGGAGTGGCGTATCCTCCTGCCGGCAATGTAGCTTCCCACAATTGCTCACCTGTGCGGGAATGGAACGCTCTGATTTTTTCGTCTTTGGTGGCTGAAATGAAAATCAGCCCTCCTGCTGTAACAATGGGGCCTCCGTAGTTTTCCGTACCTGTTACCGGATGTTCGGGGTCTTTCATGTCGTCCACATTCCCCAGGGGTACTTTCCAGAGGTAATCTCCTGTATTAAGGTCTAATGCATTGAGTGTTCCCCATGGAGGCTTGACAATGGGCAACCCTCTTTCATCCAGGAACCTTCCAAAGCCGGCTACACTGTAGCGAATTTCATTGGAGGAGACCACACGGTGATCTTCCACTTCATTGTCAGCCAGAAAATCCACAATGCTTTTTACTTCTTCCTGGGAGAGCTGTGGGTTAGGTGGCATTGCACCTTGTCCCGCTTTCACGATATGTGTGATCATATCTGTACTGAGGCGCGTACCTACGTCAGTTAAAGCCGGTATCTCTCCCAATCCTTGTCTCTCACCTCCATGACACCGGGCACAATTGATCTCATACAAGGCCTGCCCACCAAATGGTCCTTCATTCGCGAGGCTTTTCATGCGTATTATCCAAGGCATTTCATTAGCGTTCACGAACATATGGCCTTTTACCGGGTCGATGGCCGCTCCACCCCACTCCGCGCCTCCGTCAAACCCGGGAAAGACGATCACTCCTATGGTGTCTGGAGGAATAAACTGTCCACTGGAAGTAATCTGTCGGAACCGCTCGCGAACGGTAATAGGGTCGTCGTTGATCAGGGTATCAATGAAATCAGCTATGAATGCTGTCGATTCAGGGGTGTAAAGCATCTCCTCGGTCAGCACCTGCCGGGCGAAAGGGAGAGGTTTCACAGGTATTGGTTGTGTAGGCCATGCCTGTTCGCCTTCCAGTGAAGAGGCTGGGAAACTCCTTTCTTCAATTGGGAACAGGGGTTCACCGGTTTTACGGTCAAACACAAACACATGACCACTTTTGGTCACCTGTGCCACCGCAGGAATTCTTTGACCTCCTCGCGTAACGGTCACAAGATTGGGTGGGGCTGGTAAATCCCGATCCCATATATCATGGTGAACAAACTGATAATGCCAGATCCTGTTGCCCGTTCCGGCATGCAAAGCAATAAGACAGTTGGCAAAAAGATTGGATCCCTGCCTGTCACCGCCATAAAAGTCAAAGGCCGCCGAGCCGGTAGGAATGAAAACCATACCACTGGATGGGTCCAGTGCCATGCCCGCCCAGTTATTGGCACCTCCTGCTTTTTTATAGGCATCCCGGGGCCATGTATTGTACCCTTCCTCACCCGGCTGCGGGATAGTATGGAAAGTCCAGCGTATCGTTCCGGTACGCACATCATAGGCTCTTATATGCCCTGGAGCCGCTCCTGGAGATTCAGCAACGCGCGTCCCCATAATAAGCAGATCTTCATATACTGCACCGGGGGTATTAGCGACAACGGACAGGGTACCTGCATCACGACCTAAACCTTCACGCAGATCAACCCTTCCATTCTTTCCGAACTCCGGTATGATCTTTCCACTTTTGATATCAACGGCATACAGATAGGCTCCGGAAGAAAAGAAAAGGCGGGATCCAGAATCACTCCGGGAGTCCGAGTAGGACAAGCCCCGGTTCACACCCAGTCCTGATCCATCTTTATTATCCGGTGCAAAGGTCCAAAGTTCCTCACCTGTGCCAGCATTTAAAGCGAATAATTCCAGCGCAGCATTGACACCAAAGAGAATAGAATCAACTATCAATGGATTGGTTTGGATCTGTGTGTTCCTGCCCGGCAGCAGCCCTCCGCTGCGGTATGACCATGCCACTTTCAATTGATCTACATTACCGGTATCAATATGATCGAGAAGAGAATAATGGCTTCTACCGGGATCTCCCAGATAATGTTGCCAGGTCTGGAACGTTCGTGCCAACTCATCGTCAATTTCATTTGCGTTCGACGGATCTTCAGTACATCCGGTTGTCAGTAATAGAAGGCAGAAAACCCGGAAAATGGATAGTTTATCTGGTTTCATAGTGAATTACAGCTCTCGAGAGCGACTACACTTTTTACAACGGGAAGACTTATTGCAGAACATCAATCCAGGGTTTCAAAACCTGTCTTTATTTCTTCCAAAGAAACTTTCAGTAACTTTTTTGTAATCTTACTGAGCATCGCCTCATCTCCCTCGAAGTGGACCGTCCACTGTATGTGTATGCCGCTTTCACCGGCTTTTAAGGCAAGGGCCGGAGAGGAAGTCTCCAGCTCATAAAATGGTCCAAGAGGTTTTTCCCCGGGTGCAGATGGTCCATCGTTGTAGGAATTGATTACATCACCTGCGTAGGGGTCATTTTGAAAATCTCCAAGGGAATTGACATAATCAGTCACACTTTCAGGCTTGTTGTATTTGACGATGGTCAATACACCGGAAGCATCATCCCATGAGCCCAGAACATCTTTAGCGCGCTGAGGTAAAAGCCCGATCTTACTTCTGAACCGGCCGTCTGCACGGAAGTAGATTACATTGTCATCAACGATCAGCCTTTCCGCCGGCACTCCGTCCAGGTAAGCGTCATTCACCGGTACGCCCATTTCCAGGTCGTTGCCAGCCTTGTAGGGTATTACAACGGTAGCTGTTGCTGTGGGTGGATACATGCCAAGCAGCCAAATGGACAATAGCCCTGTTTCTTTTCTCCAGTCCACATCCCCTTCGTTCTTCAATGTGTTGGTCGATCTGTATCCCACCATCTGCAGACCCTTTATATCTTCCAACTCCAGCTCTCTGGCGATGGTCTCACGGGATAACATGGCTATCTCACGCTCTATTGCCAGGTTGAAGGTAAATCCGGAATAGTTTTTCAGTGTAGCTTTTTTTGTAAATACAACTTTATCTTTTTCCTGATGACTTACCCAGAATGGTTCCAGATCAAGCAGCCGGGGGGTTTTCCATGAAGGCTGATCCGCGGTACTATCAAAGAACAATGAAAACTGACCGCTTTCCGGTCCCAGCCAAAACCGCTCTTCGCCACCAAAGGGATTAATATGGTCAAGGGTGTCTCCGGATATGAAATGCTCCCGGTTGATCCAGCCATAACTTCTCCCTGCGGCACCGCCGGAAGTGCTGGTCATTACCCGACCCTGCAATGCGGCGGAAAGCGCTATCCTGGCATTAGCAGAAGGGGAGACAAGCTCGATGACATCCATGTAGTTTTTAAGAAAGGCCACATCATCCGCATAGGAAATATAATTCGTGCCGGCCTGATCCGGAATAGTCCTATCCTTTTTGTCAGGTGCCTCACAAGACATCCCATATAGCGCGACTAATGTAAAAATAAAGAACGCTTTTATGGTTGGATTATTAACAGCATTATGTTCCATGGGCTTTTGCTCAGGTAAAAAATCTGATCTCTATTCTGTATCACAAAATTTCAGTCCTGAAGGTGTATGTGCATTTTAAAAAAATTCAAGGAAGTAATACTGTTGAAACACACGACTGTGTTACTGGATAGATCCTGTATATCCAGAATTTCGTTCTATGAAAAAGCTTATCTCCATTCTCTTCCTTTTTTCATTTCTTTTCACTTATCCGTCTCTGGCCCAGCTGAGAGTGGCCGAGATCTTTACCGATCACATGGTACTGCAGAGAGAAAAGCCTGTACCGGTATGGGGCTGGTCTGAAAAAAATGAAAAGGTCACGGTCAGTTTCCAGGGCAGGCACTATTCTACCAAGACTGGCCGAAATGGAAAATGGAACACTGAGCTGCCTCCCATGAACGCTGGCGGACCGTATGAGCTGAGTATTCAAAGCAATTCCGGGAACATAATTCTATCCAATGTAATGATCGGTGACGTATGGCTTTGTTCGGGTCAATCCAATATGGCATGGACTGTTGACCGATTTGATAACGCCGCAGAGGTGAGTGCCAGTGCCACGGATGTGGACATCAGGCATTTCAAGGTACCTCCTACATGGGCCAAACATCCGGCAGACCGTCTGGACTCATCATCATGGGTGGTCAATACTCCTGAAACCAACGGTCAGTTTTCTGCTGTGGCCTATCACTTTGCGAGAGAGCTCAGAAAAGAGGTGGACGTTTCCATCGGGCTGCTCAATGCATCATGGGGAGGCAGCCGGATCGAACCGTGGATGAGCACTGAATCGTTGCAACCCTACCTCGTGGAGGACATTCAACAGCTCCTGCTCCGGAGAGAACAGGAGCGGAAAGATGCGCTGAAAAACACGGAAGCCATGGTAGCCCGGCTTTCCGCCAAACCGAAAGGACAGGAAATACACCAGTTTGATTTTGATGACAGCTCATGGGAGAGTATGGAAGTGCCAGGACACTGGGAAAATTCCGGCTATCCGGGCATGGATGGCCTCGTACTGTTTCGCAAAATATTTACGCTTTCAGCCAGTGAAGCAGAAGAGGGTATCACAGTACATCTCGGAAAGATCGACGATTCCGACTGGACATATGTAAATGGACAATTGGTAGGGAGTTTAAAAGATCAGTGGAATGCTACCCGAAGTTACAGGGTAGGGCCTGAGATATTAAGAGAAGGGAAAAACGTAGTCGTGGTACGCGTAGAGGATACTGGCGGTGGCGGCGGAATATACGGAGACCCGGAGCAAATATACCTTGAATCTGCAACCGGCAAAACCACTCTTGCAGGAAATTGGAAATTTCTGATAGAAAAGGTCAGCAAGTTATCCGGACCGGGATACTCACCCAATAATGCTCCGGTTGTGATCTATAATAAAATGATACACCCGATACTCAACTTTCCGATTAAAGGTATAATCTGGTATCAGGGAGAATCCAATGCCACTCACGATGATGCCCTCCGGTACAGGGAGTTGTTTGCCACCATGATCAACGACTGGAGGGCCGGTTGGAACCTTGGTAACGTCCCTTTCCTGTGGGTACAGCTGGCCAACTATATGGCGCCGGATGAGGAACCGGCCAACAGTGACTGGGCAGTGCTCAGAGAATCCCAATCAACAGCTTTGCATCTGCCGAATACCGCTCAGGCTGTTATCATTGACATCGGAGAGGCGGATGATATCCATCCCAAAAACAAACACGACGTAGGGTACAGATTATCACTGGCTGCAAGAAAGCTGGCATACGGAGCTGACCTTGTCCATTCCGGACCGGTATATCAGTCCATGACGAAAGATGGCTCATCCATACT
>LYSV01000281.1 GCA_001657315.1 Flammeovirgaceae bacterium BBD 1991-12
TGAATTCCAAGACATTGTAAAGTAACGTAAAGAAGCTAACTTGACAATAGGAGCCAGGCAAAGCCTAAACCGATAATGGTGAATTTATATCCCTTCGTGAATTCTGGCAGAGATGTAAAACCCTGATGAGTTAGATCAGGGCTTTGAAACGTTTACAGGTGATAGGATATATCCTAATCCCGTATGGAATACTATTAGATCAAAAGTACATTTCCCTGGCTTGTTTTTCAACTGTTAAAACGAAAAGTAATGTCGAAGAAAAAGTTTGAAAACCTTCCTGTTGTCAATGGGTATGCAGCTGGTATAGATGTAGGTTCCAGGAGTCATTATGTAGCAATCGGTCAAGACCCTGAAAAAGATGTTTGTGAATTTGGTGTTTACTCTACCGACCATCAAAAGATGGTCGATTATCTGAAAGAACACCAAATCAAGACCATAGCTATGGAAAGTACCGGTAGCTATTGGCAGTCTCTTTTTACAAAGCTTCAAAATGAAGGTTTTGAGGTATGGTTAGTGTCTGGTCATCAGACCAGGAATGTGAGAGCAAAAACAGATGTGAAGGATTGCATCTGGATACAAAAGTTACACAGCTTAGGTTTGTTGAGAGGTTGCTTTTTACCTGATACTCCAACCTCACGACTCAGGAATTTATACAGGCACAGACTTTTTTTGATAGAGGAGTCTGCCAGGATGAGCAATAAGATGCAAGCCGCCCTACGGCTGATGAACTTTAGACTTGATGTAGTAGTGAGTGATATTACAGGGAAAACAGGCATACGCATCCTCACTGCTATTTTAGAAGGAGAGACTGAGGGGATAAAGTTGGCACAGCTTGCTGATGCAAGAGTGAAAAAATCAAAAGAAGAAATAGCTTCTGCTTTGATAGGTGAGGTAGATCAAGAGCTTTTACACGAACTTCGGGACTGCTATCAACTTTATCTTTCCTATCAAGAAAAGATCAAAGTTGCCGACGAAAAAATAGCGGGTTTACTTGACGGGTTTACCGATAATACAGTAATTGAATCAGGCACTCAAATTACCAAGAAGCAAACCAAAGGAAAGAATCAGCCGAAGTTTGACCTTCCTGCTTTGAGTTACAAGCTTTTTGGAACAGACTTATTCGCCATTGACTGTATTAGTTCTTCTACGGTACTTACACTCATATGTGAAATAGGAACGGGTATTTATAAGTTTCAATCTGCCAAGCAGTTTACTTCCTACCTCAGACTGGCTCCAAATAATCGAGTCTCAGGAAACAAAGTGATCTCAAGCAGAACGCCTAAAGGAACAAACAGACTTGCTTTAGCATTACGCAATGCTGCCAATACAATCGACAGACTCAAAGAAGGAACATTGACTTCTTTCTTCAAAAGGATCGCTTACAAAAAAGGAAGAGGAGCCGCTATTACTGCCACTGCCAGAAAATTAGCTGTCATTATTTGGAACATGGTAGTCAAAAAAGAACCTTTTAACCCTATTGATAATACCCTCTATCAAGAAATGATTAAAGCCAGGAAAATAGCCTCCATCAAAAAAACAATGCAAAAAATGGGAATCACCGCTCAGCACCTAGAATTGGATAGTGGAAGTTAGATGGAATAGGACAAAGTACGATGAAGTGGAGCTAACATACCGTCTTTCACGCCTCCGATAGCTATCGGAGGCGCAAAGATGCTACCGCCAAGGTCGCAAAAGATGCTTTGTGAGCTTTGCAATTCTTATGTTGCTCCGATACTTATAGGAAGAGTATCAAAATATTTCTTATCCCGAAACTGAGGTTGGCAAACCCGAATTGCCACTTCTCCGATGGGAGACACCTTGTCCGGGGAATTACCATACCGCAGTGAGAGACGTTGGACAGGAGGGAAGGGGAATGGCAAACCTGCCTGTGCCGGCAGGTATGTGTGGAAGACCTGGGCTGGTCTCCCACACATCATCACATATCTAAGACCGAACCATGATCCCGAGTTTCTCTAATAACTGTGGTTGTTTTTCCAAAGCGATTTCTGCCACTGCTTTAAGTTCTATCGCGCTAACTCTGAAAGCTTTTCATTTCTGAGTCGGGTTGCTTCCTGGGCCTGACCTTTCTCAAGCGTGACCTCATTGCGAAGTTGCTTCAGGTTTTCAATGGCGGTTTTCTCCGCATTTAACTGCCCTACAGTTACTTTAAAGCTTTCAAGTTTAGCTACTAAATCAGGTTCGTTTAGCAGACGATTGTAAAAGTCTGTGGAGCTTTCAATCCATGATTCAATCGCATAAGCTTTACCGTTTTCCAGGCCTAACCTGTTTTGCAGATCCGCGTCATTTCTGGATAGCACTCTTACTAATTTCAATGTGCGCTTAAAGTCTGTTTCGGCATCATCTTTTTCCAGGTAAAACCTGTCATACGCAAGGCTCTGTTCCTGGTATTCCTTTTTTTGATCATCTACCAACCGGGTGGCTTCATTGTAAAGTGCTTCGCCCTTATCTATGTATGCCGTATCAATGCCCAGCGTTTCGAGTAAGGGAGCCACCTGAGCGTCTTTGCTATTGAAGATGAGTAATCTGACTGATTCGAGTTTATCTGTGAGTGTTTTACGTGCCATAGGAATTGTGTTTATACATGTGTTGTAATTAATAAATCTTTGCTTCAGGGATATGAGCATAACCATCTATGAGCCTGTGCGAAAATCGTTGGAATCTATGCCAGAAACGTCCAAAAAGTGATTCGAGACTGATTTTCCTTGATTCGGCCTGTCCCGATCGGGATCGGATGGGTAAATATGCGTTTGTACATCTTAAGTATGCGTTTTCCCCAATGAAGTATCCATTTTCCCCAGCGAAGCCCGCCTTCGGACGGATAAATATGCATTTGTACATCTTAAGTATGCGTTTTCCCCATTGAAGTGTGCATTTTCCCGCATTAAGTATGCATTTTCTCACTTAGAGTAAGCATTTTCCCCCATGAAGCCCGCCTTCGGACGGGTAAATATGCGTTTTTCCTTCTGAAGCCCGCCTTTGGGGCGGATAAATATGCATTTTCTGACCTGGAGTTTGTGATATTACTGTATGATCACCTTCTTCATGGATCTGTCCCCTTTTTTGGTCACGATCTCAAACAGGTACGTTCCCCTGGGCAGACGGCCCGTG
>LYSV01000053.1 GCA_001657315.1 Flammeovirgaceae bacterium BBD 1991-12
TCTTCCTGTTTGGTGAGGGGGAGGTTTTGTAAGGATTCATTCACGGGTGTAAAGTACGTTTTATTTTCAGGTAATTAAATTTAGAGTTTACTGTTTCTTGTTTCCTGTCAGGGTCGTTTGCGCTTACTTTTTGCTGACTGAAAACTATCCACAGGACTCAGCGAGCCTGTTGTTTCAGGGGGAAGTTTTGGTAAGGAAATTGTTCACAGGTGTAAAGTACGTTTTATTTACCAGAAGCTAATATAGGGAATTTTTTTAGTCAGGGGTCGTGAGTGATTAGTAGTGAGTCTTAAGTCGCTCTTTTTCATCATTCAGCGTTTCCCTTGCTACGCTTCGTCAGAATGATGAAAAACAAAACGGGCGTCATTCCGGCCAGCCTTGTGGGATAAGACAAGTGGGTGAGCCGGAATCTATGAACTCTCGGGACGAAAACCCCGGGACTCTTCATAGTACACTTTCAACGACTCAATAGATTCCGGCTCTCACACATACCTTCCCATAGCCACTGGCCGGAATGACGTCAGGTTTTTACATCCAGTGCTTCCTTCTTTCACCACCCGTCCACAGGGCTCCGAGAGGCAGCAGACCTTATGTGGCAGGTATACCGGACATAAAAAAGGATGAAAAAAGCAAGGACTTTACCTGTATATCAGCCGGTACGTATTCCGGAAGGATAAAAGCCGGGCCCGGGCCTATGCCAGCGACTACTGGTGATAGTTCGTGCTTTACAGCCTCTTACCTTCTGGTTCACGGCCATTTTCAGTGCATCCGGGGCAGGAAAATCATGCCCTTCCCTTCCCCGGAGAGGCGGCAAGGCTCCCCGGAAAGAATTTTATTTCACCGGATAATATTTTTATTCCCCCGGACAAAATTTTATTTTGCCATAACAGCGTAAAGACGTCCCTGTAGCGTATTTCAGGCACCTCGGAAAGGATCATAAAGCCCCCCGGAAAGCATAAAATCGCCCCTGGCATAAATACTGCTATTGGTTTACAATATTACTCAATAATCCTGATTGTACTTTACAGGGATTTTCTTAATCCTGGTTGGAGTTGACAGTTGAAGCGTCAGTCCTGCATAGTATTGTCAAGGTTTAGTACATGCTCTAATCAAACCTTATTGAAGAGTAGCAGAGACTAAGCTCGTTCTTCACTACAAAGGCCGGGCATCCGCTATTCTGGTAAAGAAAGTACAGCTTTTCATAAAGACTGCAGTACTCTTTATAAAGAAAGCTTTGACCAGGCATAAAAAGAACCTATTATCAGGATTGACACTGCCGGTCTGTTTGTATTCAGGTATTAATGGTGGAAACGGTTAATATCAAAATACGAAGAACGATGAAAGACTATCTATGAATGTTTATGCAGCAAAAGAACAGAAAAACCCATTGGCCGCCGGTAAATCCTCTCAACGGCCTACCGCTGTCAGATCTGCCTGTCCATTGGCAGATAACTGCTCTGAAACTTTTCAGGCCAAAGCGTTACAGTCACTTGCTGATAACAGTCCGCAGGTAAAGCGAATCAGATCTATGCAGACTACTGCTGATGGCAATACGGCACAACTGCTTTCTTTGAAAAACCCCCGGGCCCGTACGGACGAAACCATCAGTGGGAACACCACGAGGCAGTCTCCTTATTTAAAGGCAGGCTTTTTCCGGGAAACAGGGCAAGCGACCTCCCGGCCAGGCAACCAGAATGTGATACAACGTATTTTCGATCGCCAACTGAGAGTACAATTTGATATTAATTGGTCAAATCTATCTCGCCGTAAGGCTATGGGCTATTTAAAGGACATCGCCAGAGGTAAATACTCTGTAAGCTCAGATGAAATGAGCAGGCTAATGCATAAGGCCAATGTGAGAGAGCACCCTGTAGTGATATGGAAAAAAAGGCTTAATCACGGGACAAGAATGAAAAGCTTTGATGAGGCTGAAAATATCAGGGAAGCCATGACTAATTATGTTGTCCCGGACCACCGGCAGTTACTATGGATAAGAAAGAAGCAAGAGGAGGTCAGAAACAGCACTGGAGTGGCCCTGACATCGACACAGGCCTGGTCACTTGTGTTGGCTGAGTATCGAAGCAGGTACAATAAGAGCAGATACCGGGCGAAAGCCCTGCAAAGACTGCAGGAGCTAAACAATAAATGGCAAACAAACTATACGGAACAAGACATGGATCGGACTCTGAATTATCTGACGCAGGAAGGCCTTTTGGCAACAAATTATACCTTTAGCAGACCTCCCGGCGCGAATATCAATTGCCAGGTAGGTAATAACAGGAATTTGGTGGACCTTTTGATGGAAAGCGAGGCATTTAAATCCCTGTGGGAAACCAATGCCAGCCAGGCCTCTATAATTAAAGCACTTCGTGGATCTGTTGAAGAATCGATGGGGTATGGCTTACCTTTAAGAAGGGTTGAAGGAAGTCCATTAATACAGGATATAAATGCAGGGGAATTCGATCCAACTGTACCTGCTGAAATGCCAAAGTATGCAAATTTAACCCCAAACATCAAATACATGGAACTCCAAGATATGGTCAAAGTCTTATCTATTGGAAACAAGCGATTAAAAACCGTGTTACCCACACGCCAGGGGATAGCTGGAACACTGGAGGTCAGGGGGCAACACTTTCTTTCACCAGTCCGGGAGATCCTGAATCCATATTTGCTTATTCTGATGAAATGCTGTTACGTATGGCATCCGCTGAAGCCACCCATCAGGATCAGGAGTTTTTAGAGCGACTGAGATCTTCGGAAAGAGGGTTCGATGCTCTTTCGATCTATATTGAAACTCAAATCCATGGGCCGTTGACGTGGGGCGATATTGAAATGATAGTCATAGGCGAAGAAAATGATCCGGATGGACTCGCCAGACAGCTAAGAGAATTTGCAGAGAGAAAAGGCCATGATTTTAAAGTATTTATGAAATCTGATAAACCCACACTAACAGAGTATCAATTGTATGATGAATTTGGAGATATTGAAATCTGATAAGGTCGTAAAAATGGTTGTCTTTGTCCGATTATTGTGTGCCGGTTGTGGTCAACTCCCCTGCTATTAGTATTTCCCCTTCGCAGTCCATTCCCCAGTCTTTGGCTTCCTTGTCGATGTTCCAGTACCAGTAATTCGATCCCTTATTAAATCCCCACCCGATCATGATCGAGTCAATGGCAATGTTCAAAGTAGTGAAGGCAATCATGCATCCAATTATTATTTTGTATGGAATGCTAATCAGCTTCTTTCTATTCACTTTCTGAATAAGGCTTTGCATTGCTTTTTCGATAAAGAACAGGGGAGCACTCCACACCATGACATTCAATATCAGTCCGGAAACACTGTAAAAGTATTCCATGGAGCTTGCCAGCGATTTTTGTTTGAAAACGAAAGGGCTTCCATAGTACGTAGGGAACATTTCCTGTCCTTCACAATTGTATTCAACCCCTACGACTAAAGACAATACAAGGCCTAGTGCAATGTATGGAATGATGGCGAATTTCATTTTTCAAATTGGATAGCAGCTACGCATATTCACTATTTTTAACCCGCGACACTTTACAAAACCCCGTCAGACGGCACAGCTGGTTTACTTCTTAATCATTTTCTCCAATTCTTCCCTGGCAAGACTCAACCCCAAACCATCCGCATGATAAACATCGAAGGTTTGGATCCCATTTATTTTATCCTCCGCTAATTTCAATTCAGGCTTTTTTGATAATCGATCAATCTGACTTGCCGGAATATAAAATCTGACCGTTTCAACATTGGCAATCTGAAAACCACGTTTGAGATCCACCACTATATCCGCAAAAAAATCAATGGTATCTATTTTGAATTTCATTACTCCTTCTGAAACAGGTTCTGCATGGAATACCTCGGTCAGTTTACCGGCCAGTTCGGCCTTTCTTTTCGAAAGATATTTTCCATCAAGTAAGTAAAGTAAGAACTCAAACAACAGAGCAGTAGCGATGATGGCCACCAGCGATAGTCCGGTATATATACTTATGCCGGCCAGAATTATTAAAATCAGGAAATGACCGATAAAGAACCATTTAAAATAGCCTTCCATATTGCTTTGGTTTACTGCCAACTATACCGTTGTGACACGTGAGGAAAAGGAAGCATTGTCTTTTCCTCAGGCACCGGTCATAATGATAAATTTACACATCATGACGGACTTTTTAATCTCCACAGCCAACCCCTTACCCATAAAACCAAGCACTGGTGCGCTTTTGTAAAGCGTACCCATCTTATTCCAGCATTTGCAATGCCACCCGGTTCTCCTCATTCAAAATATAAAACGCCGCACTACTATACACCCATTGCTCCGCTAAATACACGTACTCTTCTACCACCAGGTTATTATGAAGGTAATCGAGCCGCTGATCCATCATTTTATTACTTGTAAGCTCAACAGGATGAAATCCATCCTGCCACAGCTTATAGTTTACACCACGTTTAAGACGCTTTGCTGCAAAGGAAAATTTATTCAACAACCATTCTCTCCTGCTCTCACCGGTCTCTTTGATCATTTTAACCAGTGCCTTGCTGGTAAATTTCTTAAAGTCGCGTATGATATCATTCAGAGGTTCCCCCGTGCTGCCCGCAATCAGGTGAATATGACTGGGCATAACACAATACGCATAAACTACCAGTGACTTATTTTCAATGCAAAAATTCAGCGAATCGATGATGATCTCTTTGTATACGGGCCGGGTAAACAGGTCTACCCAATCTATCACCGTGGTGGTGATGAAATGAGGACGCTCCGATTCTCCTATTTTGTATTTTTCCGACATGGGGGTTAGTAAAGGATTGACTGTCAAAGTAAAGGTATCAAAAGAGCATTACAAATGCTTCCGGGGGGACTTCTGTTTTTTGACTACATGTGTTGAAAACAGGCACGCCAGATGGGCTTTTTAATCTCCACAGCCAACCCCTCACCCATAAAACCTATGGCACGGCTTATGTTACAGGCATTTTAATTGCGGCTAAAGGAAAGGATCGGCACATGTAAGATACAGACCATGGTCAGTTTTTTTTCAGGACTTCATAGCTCTTCACAGCCCTTTTACTTTCATGGTTATCATCCAAATACTCGATCAACGCAGATTCCGTTCCTAATCCAATAATAACTGCATCTTTGGATAAATAAGACGTGTCCCCCATGTGGTCCATATCCGTAGAAACCGGTACCGTCACTTTCTCATTTACATTAAATTCAATCCCTCCCGGGTGGGATCCAGAGAGAAATATCTGTGTATCAGGTTGCTTTATTGTTCTTAATCTATTCCTGACATCATAGTACCTGATGGTAATTGTCTTTTTACTTATGTTCGTGATCTTTCCTTTTCTAAACTCTCCGGTAAATGGAAATAAAATTTCATCTCCGATTTTAAAAAAATCGTGATTATTGCTGTTTTCAATTTCATGAAGTGATGAGAAAGCTTTTATATCTTCACCCTGAGGCGCGTTAAAATCAACAATCTCAGCGGAGATTATCACTTTTAGTTTTGACACGATCAAATAATACTCTCTTTTAAAATCAACGGTTACATTGGCCAATGCCTGTCCTTTTTCGAGTGGATAATTTTCATATAAATTACGCTTGGCCTCCAGTACCACAGCATCGGCATTCAACCCGCCTATTCCAAAAACCTTTATTGTTTCCGAACTGCCAATTGCAAAATCAACTATTGAAAATTCCGGATCACTTAAGGATGCATTTCCTGTCATCAATCCTGAGTGAAAGGCGCAGGAACTCAGAAAAACCAGTAGAATAAGTAAGCTGCCGGCTTTAAAAAAGATCTTTATCGTACTATCTGGTTTTGTAGTGGTATCGGTACGTCCGATTTTCATTTTAGCTTTCATGGTGTCTATTCCCTTAAGTGTTAAATTCGGGTGATTACAATGCCTTGACGATTCAATTATCATGTGTAAAGTAAAGCACAACTGAGGTTCCTGCAGACAAAGTTTGCCTGAGCTCATTTACTCATGGGCCGTAAAAATAGAGATTTATGGCAGTAGTGATTAAATATTTACGGGGAACTAAGAAATTTCACTAGAGATAGGGATTGAAATACCTGATTTTAGTTGCGAATTTTGCTACGTCAAGTAAAGTTCCACTAAGCCTTTCCATCATGAAAAAATTGATCAGGCATACCCTCACGATCCTGTATCTAAGTACATTAAGCTTCCACTCCTATTCAGACGGGAGGTCCGTCCACAGGATCTATTTCACCTGTAAATCGATGGATGCCTCAATTCGGCTTTCACTTTTTTTATCCCAAATCACTGCTGTGCACGAAACCGGATTACTGATACCTGAACCGGTAAATATGAAGCTGGGGGAAATACCATCCTTCAGGTTGAGGGGAGCTATACCTGACTCCCCCATCAGATCCTCCTCATTTAAAATTGTACTCCCTTCTGCATCTCTTATCAGGATGCTCACTCCGGGATAAACTTTTCCGGCCTCTTCTTTAAAGCCTTCGAGGCCTTCGAATGTCAGGAATAGATTCTCGTTGAATTCTACGTGATTATCTGTTATAGTAGCTCCTCTCTCCTGGGAGAATAAGTATATCTCATCAAAAGAAACACTATTACTTTTAACCCTGATCTGATCATTGGGTATAATATTGAAATCCATTGTTGCATTAAATGTGCCTTCGCCTTTTTTATCCCAGATATTCACATGGAGTGTATAATCCTGATCTGAGTGCATGGGATCGGCGGTGGTGATCTTGGAACGCAATAGTAACGGCGAAATATTTATTCCATCTGTAAAACTGGCGTACAGATCATCGTTTTGCATAACAGTATCACCTGCATGGCTGACTACAAGTAATTGCATCCCCGGAAAGGCATGGTCTCCCTTTTTCTTAAACCCATCGATGTTTTCAAAATCCAGGAAAAATTTTTCCCCATACACAAAGGAATTCTTTTTCAATTTTTGATTCCCGTCGGTGAGGGCAACATTTTCACAGGAAAGCCCATTACCCCTTGTGGTCATACCGGTAGTTAAATCCTGGCTCACCGACCTTTCGAATTCACACGAACAGAGAATAAATAATGATACAGTTAATGCTGACGTGATCTTCATAACTATGATTTTTTTTACATTTTGCTTATATCCAAAATCTAATGAGAAAGTTATTTTGCAGGATTGAAGACATGAAATTCTACAGAATGACATCGAAACCCCGAAATAGCTTATACTCAACGTCACCATCTTGAAAATACATTAAATATATTTCTCCTCATTACCTTTTTTACAAACGGCGCTGAATTCCACGGCAAGCCCTGAGCTTTATTTCTGAAAATTGAATTACTGACCTTTCCTTTTAGCCTTAGCCCGGTATCATGCAATCTGCTGAAGAGATAAATTGCAGGGATAAGAGTGTGACACATTCTTCTGAAAAATATTTGAAAGGAATAACATGATAAACGTTATTTGATGTATATGTCCATTAGACACCCTTTGTTTTTCTTCTTTCTGGTGTTCCTGTCCAACAATATTCAGGGGCAGGAACGGGTCTACTCACCCTTTAAGCTCATGAACCGGGGGAACGTGGAAACTTCCGATACGCTTACTCATGCCCGCGTCTACCGGGTTTCTCATTTTTATATCATCATGTATTGGGATCCTACAGCTCCGTGGTATGATTCTCAAAAAATAGCTGTACAAACCCCTGAAAGGGAAACCATCTTCATGACCTCTTCTTCAGGCGTTGATTTCATGTCGCCCATAGCGTTCAGGACCAGCAATCCCCGTGACCCAATAGTTCTTTTAATAGGCGAAGAAACGAATGAAACCAATTTGGGATATAACCTGTTCATAGTCACCGGGGACAGTTTCAGGGCGGCAGGAAAGATCGACGTAGCCGTATTCGAAGAATCCGGATATCACCAAAGTATTGCACCTCATTTAAGAATGATCACCAATGGAACAGGGATTACGTTCCGGTTTGATCTCACTGAAAAGATCGTATTCCAGCCAGGCAGCAATGAAGAAGAGATCCATGATCCTGAGGATATACTTTATATGTACCGCGAAGAGCTTGAATTGATGCGTCTGAATTCCCGTAGATAAGAGCCCCGCCTGCACTTTTCGAGAGACCTTAACCCAAAAAACATGAAGAAAGAAATGCTTATGAAAAACTACAACTTCAGAAAACGCAACCTTTTTTCAGGTCCACACCTACCGGGCCTCCTGTTCATAGTTGCGGACGTGTTTGCATGGATCAGCCCTGCCATGTTAAAAAGTACAAGCTCCCCGGAAAAGATCGCGTGGGCAGGCACCGGGGGAGTTTTGATCGGGTCAATGATCATTTCGTCCTATACCGGTACGCTGATCGATCTTGGTAGGAACAGGGTAAAGGAATATTTTTCCTGTTTCGGCTTTAAATTCGGGAAATGGACCAACCTGCCGGATATCAGGGCCATAAAGGTGCTATCCGTCAGCTACCGCACTACCAATACACCAAACGGCATCAGCCCTACGCTTTCCGGCAATGTTATCCAATTCAAAACCTTTCTGTATTCGGAAAGCACACAACCCGTTTTGTCCTTTGAGTATTCCCATAGGGACCGGGCGGTCAGGGATGCTGAACAGTTGGCCGCCGGGCTCAATGCAGATCTTGAGCTGAGGCTTTCTGAGCCGGCCTGAAGGCTCTGTTTTGCATAGTATAATCTTCGGATCATTGCCAAAACATGTCATAGGATAACCATAATACTTTCACACATAAAAGTTACATGATCCCAAACTTTTCAAAGGCCTCTACCGTACTCATTCCATTCTCCAGTGCTTTTTTTACAAGCTGCTCTCCCCTTGCTTTTTCTATGGCGCCTTCAAAGGCCTCCTTTTCAATTTCCCTGGGTATGATCAGCACCCCATCGCGATCACCGTAGACAATATCACCAGGACTGATCTTTATACCGTTTATTTCGATGTCTATGCCGTAGTCCATTACCTTGCCCCTGGGGCCCTGATCCTGAGCGTATGTACCTTTAGAAAACGTCGGGAAATTCAGCCTTTCCACTTCATTGGTATCCCGGGAATAGCCATTGACCACCGCTCCTGCTGCTTTTAGCTTCATGGCCCTTATACTCATCAAACCGCCCCAAAGGGCATAGGGTGAGGAAGACCCTGTACAAATGTAGACTTCATTGGCTTTTAAACTGTCCAAAGCCTCAAACATAAGGCCGAAAGGCTTTTCCATCAGGGGATTGCTACTACCTGTAACGGATTCTTTGAATACATCGGTTTCCAGCACCGGCATAGCTCTGCCGATGACGATCATGTGCTTCTCTACCGGTTTGATATCGGGTGCCAAAAACTGATGATGGTGCCCTAGTTTATCCAGAATATCTCCCACCAGGGCCGTGAAAAGTTCACTCCTGGCTATATCAAACAGCTCTTCGTCTGACTTCCACATTCGCGATTCAGTTTTTTGTGATTTTCACCTGTACAGGATCACGCCTTTTGAAGGATTCCTTTTTCAGATAGTCTTCCCAGTCTTCGGCAGAATCAAAGAGCCCGCTTTTATGCCATCCGAAACCAGACCAATAGTTAAATCTGTTCTCCCTGACCTTCATATGGACCCATATGTTGTTGAGGCTTTCATCCTGGTAGAGCGTATCTCCGGCCTCCACGTTGGTTATCGCTTCAGGACCGGCCAGTATGGCGGTGCCCAGGTACGAATCCCCATAAGGCTCCCAGTACGACACCCAGCCTTCTTCAGTATTGGATGTTATCCTTCCCAGCCCCTGATGCAGAGCAATGCCTACGGCGGCCAGGTCCACGGAGCTTTGGGAAGTATAGGACACTTCACAATGGTACAGGTGTGCACCAAGATCAAGTGTGATCCTCTTTCTTTCTACCACGGTGGCATTGCCCATGCTCACCGGAGGGTACTTAAGTTCAAATACACTTCTGACCGGGCCGTTGGCCAGCACTTTCCAGGCATTAAAGTTCTCACTCAGGATGTATTCGCTCTCCCCTACCAGAGCAGTGCCCCCACAACCTCTGGTGGTGCCTACGTGATAGGCATCAAGGCCCTCTCCATGATCCACATGGTATGATTTTCCGTTTTTGTCTTCACTATACCATTTATCAATTATGGGATAATCCACCCTTTTCGTCCAGCAATCGATGCCACTGGAGATCAATCCGGCAGGGTCTCCGGCCTCAAACAATTCCTGGCATTCTGGCCCATACGTCCTGAAGGCTACCTTGTCATTTTCCCAGGCAAAATCGTCCATCCTTTCAGGAACGATCCTGCAAAAGGTACGTTCAGCAGGTACACTGGCAGAGGTGTCGCTCCTTTTGACGGTCAATGCGAACTCTTTGACCTGACCGGGCCCGAGATCAGTTTGAAAGATCAGAAGATCATCTATTGCATCCTGATCGGTATCGATAAGCTGAATGGGTATTTCCCTTCCCTCAGTGTCTTCTATGAAAAGATCCTCGTATTGTTCCCGGGAAAAACCCGTGAGGCTTTTCAATGGGATCTCAATGGTTTCAGCTTTTCTCGCAAAGTCAGAAGGATTGGTAGCAGCAATGTTGAAGGTGGAACTGTTCGTACTGCATGAAGCCATGGACAGCATAAAATAGAACAGCGCAGATGAAATAAGATAATTACGTCTCATGTAACCTTTAAATTACTGCTGCAAAAAAAGGGAAAGTGCCCCTGGCAAAATAGCCGAATATTATCTGACTTCTTGTGAATATTTGCAAAATATGGTGCAATTACTTATTTTTTGATAAAATCCATACAGTGCCTAAGCCAAAGTTTTTATCATCTGATCGTCCGTCGGGTTCCGCCATTTCGGCCTGGTATTTCGAATCGCAGCATTTCCCCAACCCTCTTCATTATCATAAAGAACTGGAGCTGGCCTACATCATCGAAGGATACGGAACAAGATATGTAGGCAACAGCATAAAGTCCTACAAAAAGGGTGATATGGTTTTAATAGGAGAAGAACTTACACACGTCTGGATGAGTGACGAGGCCTTTTACCGGGAGGATTGTAAATTGATGACCCGGGCCATTGTGGTGAAATTTTACCCTGATTTTGCAGGAAGGGATTTCTTGCGAATTCCTGATGCCTATCCTATCAATAAAGTCCTGGAGCAAGCTACGGGCGGGCTTCGTATTAAAGGGGCCACCAACAGGACCATAGCCAGGATATTGCATAAAATACTGGACCAATCCCCTCTGGAACAGATCGCATCGCTTATTCAGATCTTAAGTTTAATATCAAGATCTGAAGATGTTTGCGTATTGTCAGATTTTGATCTTCATAAATCTTTCAATCCAAAGGAAAAAGACCGGATGAACAGGATCATTCAACATACCATGTTGAATTTTAAGGAGAATATAACCCTTGCTGAAATTGCCGGTGTCGCGAATTTATCAAAAAGCGCTTTCTGCCGTTATTTCAAAAATACGGTAAGGAAAAGCTATAATGAATTCCTTTACGACATCCGAGTGGAATTTGCCTGCAAAATGCTTTTGGAAAGTGATATGAGGATCGCTCAGATAGGTTATGAAGCAGGATTCACTGACCCTTCCGCTTTTTCCCAGATCTTCAAGCGGGTAAAAGGAATGTCCCCCAATCAACACCGGAAGGTCAATGCCATTGTGCTCCATTGATCTTTCAATAGTATTCCCAATGATCATCCACTCAGTGAAGATATTTCTGCCATCTTCTTTACCTCCATCTGTTGTGGGTTTTCCAACCCCGTACATATGTTAGTGGTTCCTGACCTCGTTCGCAGGGCCGATCACGTACCAGTGCCGCTTCTGAAGAAAGCAGTATTATCTATCAAAGAAGATGATTTTTCAAACCAACTATGCAGATATTATCATTTGGCCGGATTAAAACTCAGGCGATGATAATATTGATACAAGGAATATCAAAATCTGCATATTTTAAGAGGTTGTCTAAACGTAGGTTTGTTTTGAGTTTACTGATCAGGAATAGAGTCCTTCTGCCATACCTTATTTAAACAACAGCCAAGGCCGAAGGGTAAATCCACTTCTTACCCAAAGGCACTATTCTCCAATCACCCAACAAGCATGAAAGAACCTATGAAAAAAGAATACGGATCAGATATGAACAAAATAGTCCTGCTGTTCCTCACAATCCTGCTTCCTGGCCTGAATCTGCCGGCACAATCCATTTATGAAAGAGGTCAGATCAAGAAGCTCATGGACAAAGTGAACACTTACCAACTGAACAATCCATGGCAGGAATATGACGACAACTGGATACGCGGCACCTACTACGCAGGTGTAATGGCCTGCTACCTTGCCACAGGAGATGAAACGTATTTAAAACAGAGCAACGACCTATGTGAGTCCCTTAACTGGAAATTACCCACTTTACCCCCTGTGCACCCTGCCAGTGGTGTGAATTTGCTTACCGTTGGGCAGACAATGCTGCAGTCCTATATGGTAGAAAGGGAAAAAAAGAAAATAAGGTCTATCATCAAACATTTGAATGATCCTGACATCAGGAACCCTGTATCCAACCCAGGGAAATGGTACTATGAAGAGGGAAGACGCTATGTAGATGGTTTATTTACCGGTCCTCCTACTCTGACCATGCTATATTCGGTAACAGGAGACGAAAAATATCTGCAATGGATGGAAGCCTGCTTTTGGGACATATATGGCAAGCTGTACGATACTGATGAAAACCTCTTCTACCGTGATAAACGCTTTTTTCCAGAAGCATTGGAAGAACGAAAAAACGACCCCACCTGGAAAGGAAACGAGCAGGTCACTGCGGCAGGAAAAAAAGTCATCTGGTCGAGAGGAAACGGCTGGGCGTTTGCCGGTATAGCCCGTATCCTGGAGTACCTGCCCATGGAACACGCCAATTACCCGAGATATGAACAGGTGCTGGCCAGTATGGCAAAGGCGTTAAAGAAATGCCAGTCAGAAGAAGGATTCTGGTATCCTAATCTTGCTGATCCTGAATATGCGCCGTTCAAGGAAACGAGTGGAACGAGTTTCTTTATTTACGGATTGGCCTATGGTATCAACAACGGCATTCTGGCCAGGGAAGAATATTTGCCGGTGGTCAAAAAGGCATGGAAGTCCGTTACAGATGAGATCAGTGCGGAAGGCAAACTGCAATGGGGCCAGAAAGTAGGTGACAGACCTGTGCAATTATCAAAAGACGATTCCCACGAATACGTCTCCGGTACATTTTTACTGGCGGCCAGTGAGATGTATAGGATGGACCTGGAAAATTCCAGATAATCCGGATGAGGGAAATCAATTATGAAGAAAGGCATACTGCTCATCCCGACAATATAATACCAACCCATAAACATGATCCGGTTGCTGATGCAAATAATGGATAACTACAAATTTCACGCACCTAAAACCAGAGCCACGTACACTTTCCCAATTGAAAAAACTGAACCATGAAAGTCAAAGGCAATGTCAGGTGGCAGATCCTGGCCCTCATCTTTTTCGCCACCACTATCAATTATATAGATCGCCAGATAATCGGTATTCTGAAACCTTTCATTGCAGATGACCTGAATTGGAATGAAGCAGACTACGGCTACATAGTGACAGCATTTCAGATCGCCTACGCTATTGGCCTGGTAACCACCGGCCGTTTCATTGACAAATTCGGCACGCGCATGGGTTATTCGTGGGCGATCGTTGTCTGGAGCATTGCAGGAATGGCCCACGCCGCTGCACGAAGCGTTTTTGGTTTTGCTGCAGTTCGTTTTGTCCTTGGCATAGGCGAATCTGCAAACTTTCCGGCGGCAGTTAAAGCAGTTGCCGAATGGTTCCCGAAAAAAGAACGCGCTCTGGCAGCCGGGTTATTCAATTCCGGCTCTACGGTAGGGGCTATTTTAGCACCGGTAATTGTAACATGGATCACCATTTCCCTGGGCTGGCAGTGGGCTTTTATTATTACCGGGGCCCTGGGTTTTATTTGGGTTGTTTTTTGGTTGGGGTATTACCGTATTCCTGAAAAACATCCAAAGATCACCCCGGAGGAATTGCAGTATATCCATCAGGACACGGAGGAAAGAAACGAGGAAAAACCAATGAAATGGATAGAACTACTCAAATACAGGCAAACCCTTGCCATCTGCAGCACACGTTTTATTTCTGATTGGGTTTGGTGGTTCTTTCTTTTTTGGATCCCGGATTTTCTAAGCAAAACACACGGAGTGAACATAAAGGAGGTAGTCCTGCCGCTGATCGTCATTTATGCCGTTTCAAGTATCGGTGGAATTGGCGGAGGATGGATATCATCCGATTTTATTAAAAAAGGAAAAAGCATAGATCACGCCCGTAAGACAACGATCCTGGCATGTGCTCTTTTGATCCTGCCGGTAATGCTGGTCTCTCAAATGACAAATCTGTGGGCTGCCGTCGCATTGATCTCATTGGCAGCAGCAGGGCACCAGGGGTGGGCTTCGAACATTTTTACTATAGTTTCCGATATCTATCCTAAAAAGGCAGTAGGTTCCATGATGGGACTTAGCGGATTCACGGGCGCCATCGGAGGAGCGTTGTCAGCATCTTTTGTAGGCCTGCTCCTGGATACTACAGGAAGTTACTTCCTGATCTTCATGGTAGCCTCTTCCGTTTACCTGGTAAACTGGATCATTCTTAAGGTTTTGATCAAAGAGATCAGGCCATTGAAATTGTGATCTGCTTCTCAGGCTTATCCATTGGAGCTGCAGGCAACAGGTCGAATGTATTGAAGTAAAAAAGCCGGTATGAAAAAAGTGATGTTATACATATTATTCATAATCACAATCACGGTTTCACGCTGCATTTTTTCAGAAAGGCCTCATGATCAGGGTAGCGCTTCATCCATTACAGCAAGAGATACTTTACTGATCCCTTCTGAGATACAGGGTAATGACGTTCCTGGCAAAGCCATACACCCGCTCGCTGAAAAGATGTACACCTTTTTAAGAATTCAGGAAGAGGAAAGGAGAAACTTTCAGCCTTCACATCACAAAAGGAATGATTACCTAAGGATCATCGCAGGACAGGTAAAGGCTATGCTGAAATATCAAAACAGCGATGGCCGTATCATCGACCCGGTGGATAAGGTTGAAAAGTATTATACTACTCCGTGCTACGCCCATAGTGTGGCGGTACTGGCTTCTTCCGGCTATTCTACCGATAAGGAAATGATCGAAAGTGGCATGAAGGCACTTGACATTGCACTGAAAGATATGAAAGAGGCAAAAGCTCCCGGCGGCCACGGCGATTTCTTTACATGGCCTGCCCTTTTGGCCTATGAGCAGTTTCTTCCTGTGGCAAGTAGGACAAGGATCGATAAATGGAAATCAGACATCAGGGCAATACAACCCGGCAAATTATATGCAGCCTACGGCAAGTTGGAAGGGAACTGGGGACTGGTCAACACTGCGGGGGAATTCCTGAGGGCCAGAAACGGATTTACCTCTATGGATTATGTTGATCAAATGCTGGAAGGGCAAAATCTCAACTTCACGGAATTGGGGATGTACAACGAATATGGGGATCCTCTGCCCTACGATCTTTTTCCCAGACATTACTTATCCGGCATGCTGCAGATGGGTTATACCGGAGAGCAGGCTGACAGGTTAAGGGACATCCTGTGGAAAGGCGCATGGACATCGCTTTTCATGCAGTCTCCTTTTGGTGAATTGCCCACGGGCTTTAGAAGCAGTCATCACATCTGGAACGAAGCTGAGCAATGTGTGATATTCGAAATGTATGCGTCGGCCTATGCGAGATCCGGTCTCAAAAAAGAGGCAGGCGCCTTTAAAAGAGCTGCCATGTTATCCATGGGGTCCATGAGCGAGTGGATCCGGGAAGATGGTTCCGGATATATCGTGAAAAACCGATATCCAATTGAAAACAAGCACGGCTACGAAGTATATTCGGTACATACCTGCTACAACATGCTGGCAACCTCCATGCTGGCCCTGGCGTGGCAATACACGGATGACACCATAGAGGAGCTACCTTCGCCGGCCGATGTCGGGGGCTTTGTCATCCCTATCCTCAAACCCTTCCATAAGGTCTTTGCCAATGCCAACGGCACTTATCTGGAATATGAGACCAAAGGTGATAACAAATACAACCCCACAGGGCTTGTACGCACACATATAAAAGGTGCAAATCCCCAATTGGGCCCTTCGAACGGACTAGCCCCTTATTTTAGCGGAGAGGGAGTGAATATAGCCACCGGGCCTTCATGGCAATTATCGGATGGTTCCTGGACCTCTCTGGCTGAGTTGAGCACACACGCACCCCGGGTTGAAGTTTTAAAAGAAAGCACGGATACGGTCAGGTTCCGGGTTACCTATGATTTAAATGATACTGACGAAACATCAGATCAGATCACCATTACACAGGCTTTTCTGATAGCGGATGGTACAATAACCATTACTGACGAATTCAGAGGGATTACAGGCAAAAAGCAGATCAGCTGGCCCATGTTGATCTTTGATGGCAAGGACTCAGTTCAGGTGGAGCTGGAGGACTCCGGTGTTTATTTAAAACTTAAAGGAAAAGGAGTTCACTTCAAGGTTTTGACACCTGAGAATGTCAGACTCGGGCGATCAGGCAAGCACTTCAAATATGTTAATGGAATGGCCGAAGTAGTTTTTGGAGAGTTTACGGGAGACAAGGTCACCTACCGGTTGAAATGAAAGAGAGCGTTCCGGTCAGGTCACCGGCCATTATTCCAATTTGAAAATAAATGACTAATTCTAAACAGCGATCACATAGGAATTCATTTCCCTGATCACCGTACTCGTGGTGTTTTTGAAATGATAAACGTCACAAAACACATAGGTCTTTCCTCCCATTTTCATTTCTCCGTTCAGCGCTCCTTCTGCTCCATGCGTAATGATGGAATGGATCGTCAGCTCATAGGCCACATAGTCTTTCATAATGTTTATTTCCTTTTTGAAGTGCTCCTTCCCATCGATCCTCTTGTCGCCGAAGATGTGCCAGATAATATCATCACTCACGTGATCGATGATGAAATCGGCATCTCCGGTAGCAAAAGCTATATTCAGTTTTTTGAGAAATTCTTTTTTAGGTGAATTTCCACAGTCAGGTTTTACGGTTATCTGCGTCATGATGGTTCTGTTTAAAATTCATGTAATGATCTTTCTTGTCTTTGCTTAACTTTTCTATTGAATATCTCAGTGTGATCCGCGGCATGGTGGCGGCATATTTATCCAAAAACTGAAGCAGTGCATTTTGGTCCTTCTTGCCAGCCTCCCTGACCCAGCTGCCCACTGCTTTATTGATCAGCTCATGTTTATCATCGATCAACATCTCAGCTATCCTGAACGTATCTTCAAGCTGGCCTTTCCGGATGAAGGCATAGGTACTGACAATGGCCGTCCGGCGTTCCCACGGATCACCTGACCGGGCCAGTTCATACAAAATATCCCTTGGTTTGTCCATCAGGTATCCGCCTATGATGTTGTATGCTCCACGATCTACAAAATCCCAGTTGTTGAGCCGGTCATGCCGGTTCAGATACAGGTCAAACAACGCTTTCTTCTGTGGTTCCGAAGTTTTTTTATCCCTTGCCTGAAAATCCATGATACTGACCGCCCCCATGCGTACTTCGTAGTATTTGCTGTCCAGTAGCTTGTTGATCCCGGCCAGTGACATATGCATGAAGTCTTTGGCCAGCTTAAAAACAGTTCCAAACTTCACACCAAGTGCTTCGGTCTCTCCATCCTCTCCTTTGAAGAATTTCTGCAGTTTGCCTTTCTCCACTTCAGTGACATGACCAGAGAGTTGTTCAATGAAGTGCCCGGCTGTCATGACCCCGCTTTTGCAGATTGGTACCGGAGAACAGTTATGCCACAGTTAAATGACCGGCTGGCTACATACTTCAGGTCCGTGCGTTGCCTGAATATGGACATTCCCTCCCCCAAAGCTGCCGGATTGAAAAAGAGATAATACTCATCGATCAGATCCTCCCGGATCAGATGAGAAACAAACTCCGCTCCTCCATAGGCAATGATGTCTTTCCCGTCCTTTTGCTTCAGGGAATTGACCTCATCCACAAGGTCTCCTTTTGCCAATACAGTGTTGTCCCACCCGGCAACCATCGGATCAGAATTTTCAGGGGTCCTGGAAAAGACCACCTTTGGTGTTTCGGTGAATTTTTTTCCTGATTCCACTTCCGGATTACCGGGGTCTGCTGCCACACCCGCCCAATGCGGGATAAACCCTTCCGCCAGCTTTCTTCCCAGAAGTATGCAGTCGACAGATCCGGTCAGTTGGTTCACATATTCCTTTAGTGCATCATCCCAGTCCCATGCCATCCAGTCCATTTCTCCTTTGGGTCCGGCTATGAAGCCATCAATGGAAATTTGCACCTGTAGTTTGAGCTTTCTCATTTTCAATTTTCAATGTTTTATGGTTTTTAATCATCTATGCTTACCAGAACTATTAAATAGCCTTTCATAGAGTGTAGCACAAAAGGTGATATTCTTTCCTATTGATCAGGCATTTTATCCATATCCATATAAAGCACATTCCACCGGTGGCCGTCTACATCCGCAAAGCCACAGCCATACATCCACCCGTCAATCTCCTCCGGGGTGGCAAAGACCACCCCACCGGCCTTTTCCGCACGGTGTGCCATTTGATCCACCTCATGCCGCGATGCCGCATCCACTGAAAGCAGTACTTCCGAACTCTTTTGTGTATTTGTAACGTCATTCTGCGTGAAGTTCTGAAAGGTCGATTCTGCAAAAAGCATGATCACGTCCGGCTTGTCGCCGATCTCCATACAGGCCGATTCTTCATTTTTACCCCCAAACTTTTCGTTAAATGCAAATCCCATCTCCCTGAAGAAGGTCCTGGACCTGTTCAGGTCTTTTACAGGAAGGTTCAACCATAGATTTCGTGTCATGATCTGAATAGTTTATTATTGATCTCACACAAAGTTAGAGGGGGGAAAAACTACACAACAGTGGCAAAACCGACGAAGTAGCGGGTTGATCGCGACATACCCAATTGATAGCTTTACAATAATGAAAAAGATAATTTCATTTAACATGATGAGCCTGGATGGCTATTTTGAAAGCATGGATCATGCCCTGGACTGGCACCATGTAGACGAGGAGTTCAACCGGTTTGCCGCCCATCAGCTTTCAGAGGTCGGCACGCTACTCTTTGGCAGAGTGACCTATGAATTGATGGCCAGCTACTGGACGTCAGAAGCAGCTTTAACCAATGACAGGACCATAGCCGGGTACATGAATTCATTGCCAAAGATCGTTTTTTCCAACAGTCTTAAAGCTGCTTCGTGGAAAAACAGTAAGGTGATGAATACTGTGGATGTCAAAGAAATCCAGCGACTCAGGCAACAGGCTGAAAAGGATCTGATACTATTGGGTAGTGCCCGGCTCACTTCCTCATTTATCAGATTCGGTCTGATCAATGAATACCGGATTATGGTAAATCCGGTTATTTTAGGGAATGGGGTACCTTTGTTTAAGGAAACGCCCCAACAACTCAGATTACTGCAAGCCAGAACCTTTACGTCCGGCAATATACTGTTGTACTATGAACCAAAAGAACTGCCATGAAACATGTATCCATCCTTGTCCCCCAGGGCCATTTCAGTGTGATCAATATAGAAGCCTCACATCAGATCCTGAACTGGGTAAATTCATATTGCAGGCGTATAGGCCAGCCACCTGTTTTTGACGTAAGGTTGGTGGGAACGGAAAAGGCCACAACCCAATCGACCGGACTGTTTACAGTACATCCTGATGTACTACTGGAAAATGTAAAAAAAACGGACGTGGTCTTCATCCCTGCCATCTTTGGAGATGCAGCATACAATAAAGAGATCAATCAAAAAGCAGCCAAATGGGTATTGGAACAATACAATTCAGGAGCAGACATAGCCAGTATGTGCTATGGGTCATTTTTTCTAGCATCTATTGGTTTGCTGGATGGAAGGAGCTGTTCCACACACTGGGAAGGTGCAGACCGGTTCCAGCACCAGTTTCCGGAAGCGGAGCTGATGGATGAACGAATTGTAGTAGAGGCCAATGGGGTCTACACCAGCGGCGGGGCTTTTTCCTTTACCAATCTCATTATTTACCTGATCGAGAAATATGCCGGCAAGGAAATGGCTGTAGCTGCTTCAAAAGCCTTTATGATCGACTATGACCGGTCCGGTCAGTCACAGTTCCGCATATTCATTGGTCAAAAGGAGCATGAGGATGAGCAAATACTCCAGGCTCAGGAGTACATCGAATCGCACTTTGACAAGCGGATAGCGGTACAGGACCTGTGTGAGGAGCTGGGGGTAGGCCGGAGGTCATTCGAGCGGCGTTTCAAATACGCCACTTCCAATACCGTAGTGGAATACATACAACGTGTGAAGATAGAAGCAGCCAAGAAGGCCCTGGAGACGGGAAGAAAAACAGTGAACAAGGTGATGTACGATGTAGGATACAATGACATCAAGGCCTTTCGGAACATTTTTAGAAAGTACACGGGAATTACCCCCGTAGAATACCGGAACAATTATAACAGACAGGTGGCTTTTCCGGAGGACAAGATCACCAGCAAGCATACCTCCTATTATGCATAAAAAAACATGGTCATGAACACATCCATTCAAAATCTGAAAGATAAGCTGGACCGTACTGTCAGTATATGGATAGAAGGCCTGGAACAGTATGACCACGGTCAGCTTTACCGCAAGGTCAATCAGGACAGTTGGTCAATCGGTCAGGTATACGAACACCTTATCGAAGAGACTTATTACTATCTCGGACAAATCGAAGAGTGTTTGTCAGGTAATAAACACGCCACTGAAAATATGAGTAAGGTACTCAGAGAGTGGTTTCTCCAGAACAGCTTCCCGGACAAAAGGCTCAAGGGACCACCTGATCTGCCTGAGCCGCACCAGCCGGAGTCTTCCACAGCACTACAGCACTGAAAGAAAAGCTGAGGATACTGAAGCAGAAGATAAACTCCATGTGCCTTGCCATATCCACGAACAGGAGCACAGGTAAAACGAAGCATCCCGGGCATGGCTTTCTGAATGCCATGGAGTGGCTTCAATATGCGGAAATGCATATGAGGCATCACTTCAGGCAGAAGAAAAGGATAGACAACTATCTGGGGAAGGGGGTTTAACCCGGATTATTCTCTCTGAATCCGAACTCAACCCACTCCGCCAACTCCCTGATCGATTGGGACGTTCATTTCAAGGGGTTGATCACGACGCTGCAAATTACTACCTTTATTTCCTATGCAACAGGCATGACCATGGCTATAGAAAGCGTTCAGATCATGTAAAAACCAAAGCCAGTACTTCTATGAAACATGTGTCCCTCCTTATCCCTGACTATGCTGTGATGTCCAGTATTGAAGATCCGCGCTACCTCTTCCAGGCCGTCAATCAGTTCCTGATCAATGATGGTCGTGAAGCACTTTTCGATGTTCATCTGGTAGGTCTCTCGAAAGAGGTAACACTGCACAATGAGATATACACTGTCCATGTGGACGCACTCGTTGATAAGGTAAAAAAGACAGACCTGATCGTACTACCAGCACTGATCGGCGATATGGATCAGGCTTTGGAAGCCAACAGGGACTTTGTTCCGTGGATCATAAAACAATATAACCAGGGTGCCGAGCTGGCCAGCCTTTGTGCAGGGGCTTTCTTCCTGGCATCCACTGGTCTGCTGAACGGAAAGAAATGCTCCACACACTGGGTCTTTGCCAATCAGTTCCGTGAGATGTTCCCCGAGGTAGAGCTGGTGGACGACAAGGTCATTACCGATGAAAATGGCATTTACTCCAGCGGGGGGGCCAACTCCCTCTGGAATCTGCTGCTCTATCTCATAGAAAAGTATACCAGCCGAGAGATGGCCGTTCTGGCGGCCAAGTATTTTGCCATTGAGATTGACCGCAACAGCCAGTCACCCTTCATTATGTTTCAGGGTCAGAGTGAGCACGATGATGAAAGTATCCGGCAGGTACAGCTGTTCATAGAACAGAATTTTCGGGAGAAACTCACAGTGGATAGCCTTTGCAATCGGTTTGCCATAGCCCGCAGGAGCCTGGAGAGAAGGTTTAAGAAAGCAACGCACAACACCACCATAGAGTACATCCAGCGGGTAAAGATAGAAGCAGCCAAAAAGGACCTGGAGACCACACGCAAAAGTGTCAGTGAAGTGATGTACGAGATAGGGTACTCCGATACCAAGGCTTTCAGGAATGTATTCAAAAAAGTCACCGGGCTCACACCAGTAGAATACAGGAGCAAGTTCAACAAGGAAGCGGCTGTATGGGTTTAGGCTTGTTGGAAAAATGTCAGGAGGAAAATCTCCAGGCCGGGCTAAGGCCAGCACTAACCTGAACCGGTTGAATTGTTCCTGATCAATTCAACGAACCGGCTTTCTTGAGCTCATTCGTAATTGCTGTCATTTTCCTGTTCCAGTATTCTTTCATTTCTGCCCGTTGTTCGGCACTCAGCATTTTTTCCTGATGAAAGCTGATCAGTGTTTTGTCACCTTTTCCTATTACCCTCACCTGAACGGTGGACATATTCTTCCAGCTTTTCTTTTTCCAATTCATCCTGATATGGGAATGGTGTCTGAATACCTTTACCAATCCTTCAACTCCATCTTCCGTACTGAAGGTCTTCTTTACCTCCGGTCGATCTCTAAGTTTACCGAGCCAGATATCCAATCCCTTATCTTCAAACATAAATTCCCATAATGTTTCAAATGCGTAGGGGAATGTCTTTTGGAGCCCAAACTGAAATCCAACATCTTTGGTTAGTCCTACTACTTGTTGCATGCGGTTCTTATTTTCAAGGAATATAATCAACCCGTACTGATGTACTCTCCGGAAACTATGTCAACCAAATATAACAGGATCAAAAAGTATAATAACTGTTCTGGCATTAAAAACTTACTATCGGGCTGATTACATGGATAAGGCTAAAGATGTCCGGAAAAAAGTAAACCGTGATCACACGGTTTTTGTAAAAAAACAATGCCTGCGACACTACATAAGATCAGTGCCACAGGCAAAGACAGGTATCATTTCATGGGCTATTCGCAGCCGCAGCATTCTGCCAGAAAACTCCTGTTGGGATAGCACCAAAGATCAGTGGCAGAAGTTACTCCTTCGATCAACACATAATTCGCCGGTTGACCATTCAGTCCGTTGACCACCGTTCCCGGAGGCACACCGCATCCGTCGTACTGCTGTACACAGATATCGCATTCCGCTGCAGGCAATAAAACAGGTACGCACAGATCTGCCGCAGCATCAGAAGCATGGGCTTCTTCTATGGGGTTCATGCTGGGGCTCAATGAGATAAATGCGACAAATCCGGCCGCCATCAGTACGGCCATCATTAGTTTGGTTTTCATTGTATTGTTGGTTTATGGTTTGAAGTATGTATGTCGGGTACTGGTCAGGAAGGCTACAGGCATTGGGTCATGCACGGCACCTGACAGCTACCACTGCGGGTATCAGGATAGCACCAGTTGCCATCAGACAATACAATGGGCTCAGCCTGAACACCATTGGGACAGTAAACAGGAATTCCGGCAGGAACATAACATCCATTAAGATCCAGCTCACAGTAACAGGCCTGATCGAAATCACCGGACATTTCGGCTGCCTCTGCCGTAGGGGTCAAATTGTTGTCAGTGTCCCATAAAACTACTGCTCCCAGAGCAGCCAATACCATTACGAGGGGTAAAAACTTAAGCTTTTTCATTTTTGTTATATTTAAAGTTGGTTATTTAAATATAATAATATATAGATAAAAATAAAATTTTTTATCTTTTTGGCTGATACTCAATGGATTGCCATCACTTCAGGCCATTGGTCCACGAAAAAAATGAACTCATACGTTTCACTCTACCTCCACTACGGCAATGGCCTCCATTTCTATCAACCATTCCTCCCTGGCCAGGGATTGCACACCTACCAACGTACTGGCCGGCATATCCTCGTCGCCCATGATCTCTTTTCTCACTCCACGGAAAATGCTTAGTTGCTCCGGGCCATAGTCGACAATATAGGTATTCATTTTCACGATATCGTCAAAAGTCGCACCAGCGGCAGCCAGTTGTGACTTTAAATTGCTCAACGCTGAGCGCATTTGCGCTTCCAGATCCTCTCCCTTACCGATCTGGCCTGAAACATAAAGTGTTTTGATACCCCCGGAGGTCACGCTTACCACCTGGGAATACCCACTTGCCGGGTTAATGAACTCTTTGGTAATTCCTTTTCGGCCGGACTCTTCTCCTGTACACGAAAGGATCAGAACAGATGTAATCAGTAAGCCAGTAAATAGTAGATTTCTCATAATCAGTTTTTATTACAATTATACATCACTGTTTCAGGATATTCTGATAGTATTCATCTATTGAAGGACAAGGAAATAAAAGAGTTGGTCCTTTGAACTGGATCTGAGACCTATTTCAAACGCCTGGAACGGCCTCTGGTATTATTCCGCAATTCTGTCCATCACTCTACATCCTCTGATGTTTGGTCATCCCACCCATGACCATACTCATTACCCTCACCTTGCCCCAGCGGGGCAGTGTTCTGAGAGAACCCACCAGAAATTTGGTAAGAAACCCGGGCAGTACGGTTGATTTACGTCCCAGCGCCTTCAGGATGGGTATGCCTACATCCGATGTTTTGAGCGCAGCACCCATTTGCATTCCAGCACGGTCTGCAAAACCACTCTGTACAGGGCCTGGAGCCGCGGCCAGCACATCCACACCATAGGGGCGCATTTCCAGGGACAGGGCTTCCGCCAAAGACTGCACATAGGCCTTGGTAGCTGCATAATGTGCCGAAAAGGGAACTCCCTGAAAACCAACGATGGAGCTAAGCAGAATAATTCCACCCTGTCCCTTATCCGCCAGGATACGACTAAAATGATGGGTCAGCACCATAAGAGCATGGCAGTTCACCTGCAGCATATTCACCTCTTGCTCCAAAGCTGACTGAAAAAACAGGCCGGAAGTGCCAAAACCCGCGGCGGCTACGACCAGTCCTATGTCCAGGGATTTTGAAGCATCTATTATAGTAAGAACATCCGTGTGACTTGAAAGATCTGCCTCCACTACCATGGTTTCCACTCCATAGCGTGACCTCATATCCGCGGCAAGCTCCTGAAGTACGGAACCTCGTCTCGCAGTAAGGAGAAGGTTCAGCCCACATTCTGCCAGCCGCCCGGCCAGCTCTTTCCCTATCCCTGATGAGGCACCTGTTACCAGCGCCCATGCACCGTATTTCATTTTAATCCGTCTTTTCTCTGCTCTGGAAAATCCCATAATCTCTATTGTTCATCACACTCATTGCTCCTCAGTACAGCCGGTCGGCATACTGCAATCTTACCAGGCATCTGAGGTTTAGTAAGGTTGGTATAAATTAAAATTCAAAGGTATCAGCTGATGGACGGATAAAACGATAACAAATGTTTATACTTTTTGCACTTTTTGCGCTTTTTTCAGCCGGCTCAGATGGACTGGTGTGATCCCCAGATAAGAGGCGATCATATGCTGGGGTGCGCGGTTGTGAATATTGGGGAAGATGGAGGTAATGTTGTCGTATCGCTCTTTTGGGTCATGTGAATACATGTTCTTTATCCTGTTATCCAGATAAATGAAATAGTATTCCGCAACAAGCCTGCCCAGCTTATCACCTTCCGTCAGGTGTCCATACCCCCATTCAATGATACTGCGCGGCAGTACGACCACCTCAGTGGGCTCCAGAGCCTGTAAACCCTGTGAAGAAGGTATTTGCTGAAGAAAACTGGCATAGTCTGCTATGAACTGATTCTCTAATGCAAAATGTACTGTGTGCTCCGTTCCGTTTTTATCCGTTACGACCACTCTGATAATCCCTTTATTCACAAAGTAGACTTCGTTGCAGACCTTCCCCGGCGAGCTCAAAAACTCTCTTCGCTGGCAGGTACGAACTGAACAGCCTTTGAGAAACTCAGCCAGTTCATCATCCGAAATGGAAATCATTTGCCGAACCGCCCCAATGATCGGCCGCAGCTTACTGTTGTTATTGACCATTCTAAGTACTGAAGGTAACAACATTCACCCTGGTAAGGTTTTGTGTGAGGGTATGCCATCGGACCTCAGCCCCCTCAGACAAATACAAATTACCATTGGTGGTACCAAAAACCATTACTCCGTTCCTTCGCACCAATGCCTGACGCAACACAATATCAAACACAAACTGATCCGGAAGACCATCACTTACATTTTCCCACGAATGACCATAGTCTTTGGTTTGGAATACCTTGAGAGCCAGTCCCGGTGCAATCCTGCTTTCATCACTTTCAGCGGGTATTACCCAGGCACAGGCAGGATCATTCTCATCCACCGCCAGTGCAAACCCATAGGATGGCAGTCCCTGCCTTGACGAAACATTCTCCCATTGCTTCCCCGCATCCCTGGAGCAGAATATTCCGCAGTGATTCTGCTGCCAAAGTACATGGTTATGCTGCCCGGGCATCAGCATACAGTGTGGATCATGTCCCACTTCCACTTCCGGATTGGGGAGATAAGCAGCAACCAGCCCTTCATTACGTGCCGCCCATGTTTCTCCACCGTCAACGGTTTCAAACACGCCGGCACAGCTCACGGCTACATAAAGATGATCACTGTCTGTGGGATCAATGACGATAGAGTGTATAAAAGGATAATCACTTCCTGCCCCAAACCACTGCCCTTCCTTTTGCCGGCTTGGGTGCTGCCATAGTCCCTGCACCAGATCAAAAGAGTTGCCATGATCATCACTACGAAAAAGCCCTCCGGGATCCGTACCAAGCCACAGCCTTCCTGGTTTGTCGTACCCTCCGTGATGCATGCACCAGACCCTTCGTAGCCGGGCAGGTCTTCCATCCGGCAGTTGGGCTCCATTGAACGCTGGCATGGACACCTCCTGCCAGGAACTTCCGCGGTCATCCGAGTAGTGCAGCTTCTGTCCCCAGTGCCTATGCGAAATCCCAACCCACCAACGGCCGGAATACTCATCAGCATATACCATGGTAACGTCAAAGCCCTCAAAGGCAACCCCACCAATTTTCCACTCACCCGATGCGCTTTTTCTCAACAGGATCAGTCCCTTTGCCGTGCCTGCCAGTAGTATACTTTCTTTGGACATCCGCTGGTGATTGTAGAGGCGATTCATGAATCGCCTCTACAAGACATTTAGTAGTGTATTATATTCCTGTTAAAGATATCAATGCCTAATTTTAGATCAAGGCTTTTAGAGCCCGATGATGATCAAATTAAAACGATAAATGAGAGAATACCTGAGTTTTATTGAGGAATGGCTAAGCCGGGATATTCCTTTTGCCCTGGCACGGGTCATCCGTACATGGGGGTCAGCTCCACGTCCGGTAGGTTCGGTCATGCTGATCAACCAACAGGGAGAGATGGCAGGTTCTGTCAGCGGAGGCTGTGTAGAAGGGTCTGTTGTCAAAGCCTCCAGATCCATCCTTGTCAAAAAGGAGGCTCAAAAACTGGAATATGGCGTGTCGGATGAAGATGCCTGGACGGTAGGGCTTAGCTGCGGCGGCAATATCAGCATCTTTCTCCAACCTTTTTTTGAAGACGAGATTGGAGCGAGGCTGATCCAAAGCCTTAAAACAAACACCCCATGTGTTTTGGTGACTAAGCTTGACGTTGAAAAAAATGAAAATACGCTTGTCATAATGGACAAGGAGGGTGGATCTTATATTGGAGATCCGTTGAACAAGGAACTCGAACATGCAGCACTGGAAGCCTATGACCAGCGAACACATAAGACAATAGAAAAAGAAGGCGGCCTATGGTTCATCCATGTTTTCCCCCGTCGTAGTCAGTTGATCATGATCGGTGCCGCACATATTACAGCGGATCTTGTGGAACTTGGTCATTTGTATGATTTTGAGACGATCGTGATCGATCCCAGAGGAGCGTTTACTCAAAACACGGCGTTTAAGGTAGAGCCGGACAGGGTCCTTGAGGCCTATCCTTCAGAGGTACTGCAGGATTTTTCCCTAGATGCCTATACCTATTGCGCTGTACTGTCACACGACCCCAAGATCGATGATAACGCGCTGGAGATCCTGCTACCTTCAAAAGTGGCTTATATCGGAGCGTTGGGGAGTAGAAAAACTCACGCCCGGCGCCTGGACCGGCTTCAGGAAAAAGGCCTGACGAAGGAGCTGACCGACCGCATTCATGCACCTATTGGATTATCGATCAATGCAAAATCAGCAAGGGAGATCGCTCTGAGCGTTATGGGCGAGATCATTCAGGTAAAGAATCAGTACATTTAATCAGCATTAGCTTACCGGATTCATGGGTGTGCAGCCACCCAAACCTCTCCATCCTCAAATACCTCCTTCTTCCATATGGGTACTGTTTCCTTTAACGTATCTATCGCATATTCACACGCCTCAAATGCCGCCTTACGATGTGGAGTGGACACGGCTATGATGACAGCCAGCTCACCCACTCCCAAACTACCGACGCGATGATGCATGCAAACATGATGGGCACCCCACTTGTCAACGATCGTCCGGGCAATTTTTTCCATCTCTCTGACGGCCATAGGTTCATAGGCTTCAAACTCAAGGCGTACAACTTCCTTTCCCTGGGTTTGATTACGCACGGTTCCACAGAAAACAACCGTACCCCCTGCCCCGTCATCACGTACGGCCTCGTGGCATGCCTTTTCCACCAGCGCTGTACCTTTGATCTGAATATCAATCATATATAACAATTCACGGATCAATGCTTATCATTTGTGTTCCTTCTGCTTTTCCACTTCTCTCTTCCATGGTCTGTGTCTTCACGGACCATCACAAATCTTTTTCTTTTTGAGGCTTCGGTCTGGTGAAAGCACAGACCGAGAGACTTTGGTATTATCCTTAGATCAACTTAAAACTCTTCACTACTCAGCGAATAACTTAGTAACCCAATCCCTCAACAACCAATCGCTTACCCGCCACTCACCGGTGGAATGATCACCACTTCATCATGATCCTTTAACACAAAATCGTCTTCCCTGTACTCTTCATTCACAGCAAAGGAAAGCTGCGCCAGTTTTGCGAAATCAGGATAGTCAGCCGTCAGCTTTTCCTTGAGCAACTTTATATCCGCCTGGTCGGAGAGACTGATCTCCGCTTTGGAACTTTTGAGTATATCTTTGGCAATGCCGAAAGCAATCAATGTAACATCCATGGCTTCATCTAACTTCAGACAATCATAAAGAATTCCGCAGCATTAAAAAAGAGCTCATCTGACTTCTTTACCATTCTTCACATAGTTCAGTAATGCCTCCCAGCTGAGTTTTATGCAATCTATTCGCCCATCAAGGTTTCTCATTTCCACAAGGGCTTTTTGATCCACATCCTCCGATCCCAATATCCGCCCATCATCCAATGCTTCCAAAAACTCACGGCACAAAGATGCAATTTCCTGATCTGACTTATTTTCAATCTTTTCTATCAAAACAGAGGTGGATGCCTTGGACAGGGCACAGCCAAACCCATGAAACCACGCCGATCCGATTTTGGATTGCTCCCTCTCCAGGTACAGGTTAAATCTATCTCCGCAAATGGGGTTGTAAGCCAAAAGCTGCTCCGCTGCATTTTCCCTTTTCTCAAAATGATAAGGCTCCCTGTTCTTTTTAAGGATATACTGTTTATATTGTTTTTTTAGCTCCTCCTTGTTCATTCCCAGAATTTCTTAAGCTCCTTTAGCGAATAGACCAGCCGATCTACCTCATCGGGAGTATTGTAGATCGAAAATGACACCCTCACAGTGGCCGTCAGGCCAAGGCTTGTCAGCAGTGGCTGGGTGCAGTGCATACCGGCCCGTACGGCGATATTGTCTTCATTAAGGAAGGAAGCTACGTCATGCGGATGGATCTCATCCAAGCAAAATGAAATGATGCCGCTGGCTTTCTCAGGATCTCCCAAAACGCGAACCCCCTTTAAACCCGCCAGCCCTTTATGGCATCTGCTGGACAGCTCCCGGACATGCCGACGACATTCTTCCCGGTCCAGTTGATGGATAAAGTCAAGCGCCGAGGATAATCCCAGCACACCAGACACATTGGGCGTACCTGAGTCCATGTTGTAGGGATAGGGCCGAAAATCCGTTTGGATGGTAGTAACATTTTTTACGATCCCGCCACCCCACGTATAAGGCTTCATTTCGGCTTTGTAGCGGTCCCTTACATACAATGCACCAACCCCGAAAGGCCCAAAGGCTTTATGCGCTGAAAAAGCCAGAAAATCGCAATTCAGCTTACTAACATCAAGGGAATACAGCGCTGCACTTTGAGCTGCATCAATAAGTACGGGGATATCTTTCCGATGGGCCATGGCAATCATGTCATCCACAGGATTCACCGTACCCAATGTATTGGAGATATGGGTAACGGACAGCAGTCGGGTCCTGGGATCCATAAGCTCTCCAAGGCTTTTAAGGTCGAGATCTCCGTTCTCTGAAAGAGGTACTATACGTAATTCAGCACCATTTTCCTGACAAAGCATTTGCCACGGGATAAAATTCGCATGGTGTTCCATGATGGAGATCACTATATTATCACCCGGCCTGATCCTTCTTTTCAGAAAAGAGGAGGCTACTATGTTGATCGATTCAGTGGTCCCGCGGGTAAAAGCAATGGTTTCCGGATCATTCGCCCCAAGAAAACGGGCAACTTTCGCCCGAGCATCTTCAAATGACCGGGTGGCCTCAGCGGAAAGTGTATACACTCCGCGATGAACTGTAGCGTTCCGTTTTCGATGAAAGGTATCCAGATCATCAATAACAGTATCCACTCGTTGAGTGGTAGCCGCGTTATCAAGATAGGCGAGCTCCGGGTACTCCTGAAAGATCGGGAACCTCTTCCTTATTGCTGAAAGACCAGTTTGGGCTGCCGGTGCGTTCTCACTCGTGAGCATATACAAATAACGGCCAAATTTTTCAGATAGTTGTTGTTTTGTTGGTGGCTGCTGGTGGACAGACGCTGGTTGATTGTTGTTGGTTGGTTACTGAGACCGGTCGCCGGATACCTGTTGGTAAAGGTTGGTATATTGGGAATAGTGTGGGGTGCAAGGTATAGAGTGACATAAATCACTAAAATCAAAAGTGCTAAAAATCAAAAATTCATCGTAATTTCATAAACTTTGTTGATGATAATTCGATTCATCTTATATGCTTCAGGATAATCATGGACGTACGATCAACTATCTTCGACTGGCAGTAACGGACCGGTGCAATCTCCGTTGCTTTTACTGCATGCCGGAGAGTGGCATCAAATACGTAAACCGCAAGGATCTGCTCACTTTTGAGGAAATGGAGCGATTACTTCTGATATTCAGCCAGTTGGGGATCCATAAACTGCGGATCACGGGAGGCGAGCCTTTCGTAAGAACAGGGATCATGGAATTCCTGGAAGGAATATCGAACATCGATGGTATCCATCAGATCCATATCACCACCAACGGCACCCTTACCAAGGACAAGGTTGACACGCTCAGCCGGTTAGGTATAAGATCAGTCAATCTGAGCCTGGACAGCCTGGACCGGCAAAGGTTCTTCGAAATCACGCGCCGTGATGAGTTTGATAAGGTAATGGGTACCTTTTACCGACTGCTTGAAAGTGATATTAAGGTCAAGATCAATATGGTGGTCATGGAAGGACGTAATATTGACGACATCCATCCCATGGTTGAGCTTACACGTGATCATGATGTTAGCGTAAGGTTCATTGAAGAAATGCCTTTTAATGGCACAGCAGGTCAGGGAAATACCACCCTATGGCCTATGCCAAAGATCCTTGATCATATCGGAACCCGGTATCCCAACATTGAAAAACAACCGGACCCGCCATTTTCCACTTCCGTTAATTACAGGATTCCCGATTTCAGGGGGTCCATTGGTGTAATAGCCGCCTACACGCGAACGTTTTGTGGCACCTGCAATCGCATTCGCATCACACCTCAGGGTACATTGAGAACCTGCCTGTATGGTAATGGCATATTGAACTTCAGGGATGCCCTCCGGTCCGGCGCTTCAGATCAGGAAATTACCACACTGCTCAAAAAGGCATTGGGTCAAAGGGCCAGAGATGGATTTGAAGCAGAAAGGAACCGTAAGAGTGAGGTTTCAGAGTCCATGGCCACTATTGGAGGGTAGTTGTTAATTGATTACATATAATTGATAACTGTTGCCCGCTTCATATAATCCTCAATAACTTAATTCCACAATAACCAATAATGATCACTGTAGAAGAAGCACTCGATATATTATCGGCCCATGTCCAGGATTTCGGGACGGAAGTGATTGGCCTTGACCATGCCGTAGGGCGGGTACTCCGTGAAGAGATCAGAGCCGACCGTGATTTCCCTCCCTACAACCGGGTGACCATGGACGGGATCGCCATTCATTATGAAAGCTTCAAAAATGGCAGAAGAAGCTTCGCCATAGAAGGTATGGCTGCCGCAGGAGATCCTCAGCGAACATTACAGGAAGGATCCGCCTGTCTGGAAGTAATGACCGGTGCCATCATGCCAACCGTTGCTGACACCGTAGTCCGGTATGAAGATGTATCCATCGAAAATGGCCATGCAACCATCACGACGGACACTATCAACATGCAGCAAAATATTCATTTTAAGGGTGAGGACCGGAAAGAGGGAGCAGTGGTGATCGGTGAAGGGAAATCACTTTACGCTCCGGAGATCGGTGTTTGTGCCACCGTAGGAAAGAAAAAGGTACGAGTAAGCAGGTTGCCTCGCACGCTGATCATTTCCACCGGGGACGAGCTGGTAGAGATTGATAAGCATCCCCTGCCTCACCAGATCCGGCGGAGTAACGTTTACCAGCTTAAGACTTTACTACAAGATCAGAACATACCGGTAGAGGCTGATCATTTGAACGATGACTACGAACAGATAGTAAAAACCCTTGATTCCCATATTGGGAAATACGATGTGATCCTACTCAGCGGCGGTATATCGAAGGGTAAATTTGATTTTATACCTAAAGCTCTCGAAGAACTGGGGGTTGAGAAGCTCTTTCACAGGATCAAACAACGCCCGGGAAAGCCCTTCTGGTTTGGAAAGCATGCCGGAGGGTGTCACATATTTGCTCTCCCTGGCAATCCCATATCCTCTTTTTTGTGTACACAACGTTATTTTAATCACTGGCTGGACCTGAGCCTGCAAAAGAAAAATACCAGTACTCCATTAGCCAGACTAACGCAGGATGTCACCTTCCAACCGGACCTGACGTATTTTCTTCAGGTCAGGCTGTATCATGATACCGACGGGCACATAAACGCTGAGCCAGTAAAAGGCCATGGATCCGGTGATCTTGCCAATCTCGTAGATGCAGACGCTTTTATCGAGTTACCGAGGGGGCGGAACGTATTTACAAGAGGAGAAGTCTTTCCTTTTTATGCTTTCAGGTAGTTATTGAGGTCACACTCGGGCAAACCGGAAACTACACCAATAGCATCCGGAATAAAAAAAGGCCCCGGAATTTCTTCCGGAGCCCCACCATGAAAACCCCAATTCATAGACTTAAATACTCACCAAAAAAATGTTACATAGCTTAGCTAAAAAAATACTCACTCACCGAGTGAAGTGTTAAAAATCGGTTGATTACACTTTTCTCTAATTACGTCGTACGCTTTTAAATCTCCCAACTCACCAGCCTTGCTCAGATCAAGACATCCGTCTTTTACCTGACCAAAATCCAACCTCAGCGTACCACGAAGAAAGTATGCATCAATACTTTTAGGGTTTAACTCAATGATTTTGGAGCAATCACTAATCGCGTCCTGATAGGCCTCCAACTGATGTTTAGCCTGTCCACGCTTATAGTAAGCCTCGAGATGATTCGCATCCAGTGCTATGGCCGAAGTAAAGTCTGAGATAGCTCCATAGTAATCCTGCAATTTAAATTTTACAAGACCACGTGCGTAGAAACCGTCAGCAAACTTGTCATTCTTGTCCACGGCAGTGTTAAAATCCCTCATCGCTCCATGTACATCATCGAAAGCTTCTTTCACTTTCCCTCTGATGTAATAAGATCTGAAATAATCAGAGTCAGATTCGATTGCCTTATTGAGATTAATAATGGATTCCATATATTCCCTTTTCTCATAGAGGTCCATACCTCTGTTGGTATAGTCCTCGGCAGTCTGAGCCATCCCCGCGGAGCTCAACAACATTATACATGCTATTGGCAAAAAATTCCTCATCTCAAATCTATTCTTTTTCATGGTTGCCAGATTAAAACCAAATTGGGTGCCAAAACCGAGAAAAATGCAAAAAGTGGGTTTTTAGCCGAAAATCGACGATGATGCCAGTAGAGAGGTATTGAATTCAGCCCAATTTATTCCCAATTCGAGATTTTTTGTCTCAAAATAAGACAAAATCACCTCTGTAGCAATGTTACCGACCAACTCATCCTTAGCCATAGGACAGCCCCCATAGCCCTTGAGCGCACCATCAAACCTTCGGCAACCTGCCTCCCACGCAGCCTCTGTTTTCTCAGCAGCCGTAGCTGGGAGGGAATGAAGATGTGCACCAAATTCTATCTGAGGATATTCACGGAGGAGGTTACTATATATATAGGTGATGTTCTCAGGGTTGGAAACTCCGATAGTATCCGCAAGGGAAATAATGCTGATCCCCATTGAAACCAGTATATCGGTAAACTTTGCCACTACCTCTGCATCGTAGGGATCACCATAGGGATTCCCAAAACCCATGGAAATGTAGGAGACCAGCTGACGGTTGCTTTTAACACATAGCTGCTGGATCTCATCCAGGGTATTGAGCGCATCTACAATAGACTTGTTGGTATTGCGCTGTTGAAAGGTCTCGGAAATGGAAAAGGGAAAACCGAGATACGTTATCTCTTCATGGCTGAGAGCATCCTGCGCTCCCCTTGTATTAGCTACGATAGCCAGAAGCTTTGTGGAAGTATTCTCAAGGTCCAGCTTCGCAAGCACCTCCGCCGTATCCTTCATTTGTGGAATCACCCGGGGCGATACAAAACTGCCAAAGTCGATTGTATCAAAACCCACCTTAAGCAACTGATTTATATAGGTGGCCTTCCGTTCAGTAGGTATGAAAGGCACTATCCCTTGCATGGCATCCCGGGGGCATTCAATGATCTTCATGTCGGACAAAAGTAGGAATCGACCAATAAAAGACAAAAAACTTACATTGATCGATTAAAAGGGTTACTTGTCTGACAACCACTATCATAAATGGGAGTATCTTGACTATTTTAAAATTTATCTGATAAATTAACGAGAACTATGCCATTGAATTTAGACCCATATAATGGTGCGCTAGGCACAGAAAGAGCTGCCCACCTATTGAGACGGGCAACCTTTGGAGCTACCAGGGCGGAAATAGATGAATTTGCAAATCTCACTGCCGCCGAGGCTATAAACCGACTGTTCAATGATGCCCTACTGACAGATGCTACCCATGGAGTTCCGGCTCCTCCCATCGATCCTGAAATAGGAACGGATTGGCTGGACCCCAATATTGACGGCAGTGAAAACAACCGTCAGGATTATTTCAAATGGTGGGTGGTAGGACAAATGTTTACCCCCGGTGTACCTGATGCTTTTAAGTTTACATATGCACTACGGGAAAAGATCACTCTCTTTCTACATACCTATTTTACTACCAAAATACTGACCGTGAACAGCAGTCGGGCGCTTTATTACCAAAATGCCCTGTTCCGTCTGTATGCCTATGACGATTTTCTCAACTCTGAACTGGACTTCAAGGAGCTTACCAAAAAGGTATGCGTGGATAATGCCATGCTCATCTTTCTTGATGGCGATCAGAATGTGAAAGGCAATATAAACGAAAATTTCGCACGGGAGAATTTTGAGTTGTACACCATAGGCCGGGGATTGGAAAGTGAAAATGAAACAAGAACTCCGTCGGGCCCTGGTGATTATTTCTTTTTCACTGAAGAGGATGTGCGTGAGGCTTCCAAGGTTTTATCAGGATGGGACAAGGACCTCGACTTTGCAAATATAGATGAACTTACAGGCCTGCCGAGAGGCGTAGTAAAAGGCGGCGCATTGAATGCATCACAACATACTGAAGGAGACAAGCAATTTACAGCTTATTTCAATAACCAGGTGATCTCTCCGGACCCTTTATTGCTGAATGGTGCCAACCAGACCGAAGCCAGTGCTTTGGATGAGATCAGCCAACTGATAGAGATGATATTTGCCCAGGAAGAAACGGCAAAACACCTGTGCAGAAAGCTGTACCGCTTCTTTGTTTACTATGACGTAACCACTGAAGTTGAGGACAACATCATTCAGGCGATGGCGGATACTTTCGTCACCTCAGGCTACAGGCTTATCCCTGTGCTAAAGCAGTTGTTCCAAAGTCAGTATTTTTATGACCTTCAGGTTCCTGGTCCAAATGAAGTGATCGATGACAAGTTTGGCGGGATCATCAAATCTCCACTCGATCTGGTGGTAGGAACCTATAAAAATCTTGAAATCAATATTCCTGACCCTCAGGCAGATGCACAGAATTTCTACGATCTCATGAGCGATCTGACCCGGTCTATGAACAACATGGGGATGGATTTTTATGAACCTTTTGAAGTGGCTGGTTACGGAGCCTATCATCAGTTCCCCAGATTCAACAGGAACTGGATATCCACACACTGGCTCACTCAACGGTATAACTTCATCCGTCAGCTTCTGGCAGCGGATATGGACGGAAATCTGACCATCAATCCTCTGATATTTGTTCAAAACAATTTCGCTGCGTCAGCGGGGGATGCGCGCCAGTTGATCATTGATATGGCGCCTTATTTCTTCCCTCTGGCTCAAGGTCTTGACTTTGATAATCCCGGGGGTGACCTTACGCCGGCCCGAGTGCGGTATTTTCTGCAGGCTTTCCTGGGTTTCTCAGAATATGATACGGAAGCTGATATGGCTGTGACGGAGTGGACAGCATTATATGCTGACCCCAATAATTACCTAGAAGTCACTACACGACTGACCAGCCTTTTTAATGCTTTGATGCAATCTCCTGAATATCAACTTTTTTAAAACCGCTATGAGAAGAAGAAATTTTTTGAAGAGGTTGCCGGTCGTTGCCGGAGCTTCTTTGTCCTTAAATAATATTCCGGTAAAGGTAATGTCGCAGCACAGTCATTTCCTGCGCCTTGCAGAGCACAGTACCAATGATCGTGTATTGATCATACTTCAACTGCACGGGGGTAATGATGGGTTGAACATGGTGATACCGGCAGCACAATACGATGAGTATTATTTTAATCGACCCAATATTGCCATACCGGCAAGAAATTCGGTTAGGCGGTATATCGAACTGGACAGTACACTCCCTGCTGCGGATCAGGTAGGGCTTCACCCGGACATGATCGGTGCCAAGGATCTGTACGACAGAGGCAGACTGGCTGTAGTACAGGGTGTATCCTACCCCAACAACAACGGTTCACACTTCCGTGGACGGGATATCTGGCACATGGGTGGTGGCTTTGAAGACTACTATTCTTCCGGATGGGTAGGACGTTATCTGCAAAGCACATATGCTGACCTCGGTACCTATCCTGATAATTTTCCCAATGCTGAGATGCCGGACCCTCTGGCCATAGAAATGGGGAGTGATGTTTCGCTGGTATTCCATCAGGAAGGTAATATCCCTACGTCCATATCCCTACCTGGTGACCCTGAAGGACTGGCGAATCTTGTAGATTCGCTGGAAGGTTTTGATGACCAGACCATAGATCCAAGAGGTAACCCTCCGACTGGTTTGGATGACTCTCCCTACAGTGAAGAGTTAAAATGGATACTGAGTCTGGAAGATAAAACCGAAGATTATGCGGCCCGCCTGCTGGAAATTTTTCAGGCCGCCAGTGACACCAACATTACTTATCCGGAAACGTATCCTTTTGCTGCTCCAGGTGGTAACCTGCGGAATCCATTGTCCGGCCAGTTGCAGATCGTAGCGAAGCTACTGGACGGCGGAGGCGCAGGACAGGGAGTTAAAACAAAGGTATTCATGCTCAGAATGGGAGGATTTGACACCCATGCTGATCAGGTGGAGAGCTATGATCCCACACTTGGAGCTCACGCGGCCAAAATGTATCACATCTCCTCTGCCATGCAGGCCTTTCAAAATGACCTGAAAGCGCGCGGCATTGAGGACAGGGTACTTACTATTACTACTTCAGAATTTGGACGAAGAGTGTTTTCCAACGGTGGCTTTGGCACGGACCATGGAGATGGGGCTCCCATGATGATCTTCGGCCGTGGTGTGAGACCCGGGGTATACGGCACCAATCCGGATATGTCCAGAAACAATGTAGAGATGCAGCATGACTACCGTCAGGTGTATGCCAATATTCTCAAGGACTGGCTACAGGTAGATGAAACCATTATCAGCAATGACATTCTGTTTGGTAACTTCATCGATGGCCCTAACCCGCAGGGAGGCAACTATGAGCCGCTGCCGCTGGCTATGGAACAGATCACCAGCACGGAAGGCTTTTTCAAGGACCGGTATAAACTGAATAATGCGTACCCAAATCCGGCACATGATCATACCGTTATATCTTTTTACATCAATGCTACCAACAATGTGAAAATTAGTATATTCGACCAGAAGGGTAGACTGGTAAAACTGGTATTGGATGAAAGGAGAGAACCCGGAGAACATCAGGTGAAGGCAGATCTTACTGATCTGGATCCTGGAATGTATATCTACAAGATAGAATCCGGGCTACTGAATGACAGTAAAAAGCTGATTATCAGAGGTTGATCATCCCATAAGGGGATGTCCGGTTCAGGACAATGAATATATCCCAAAATTCAATTTTTTAAACGAACATAATTCATGAAAACCAACGTAGCTGTACTGGCCATGACTACACTATGTGTAGTGTTACTTACACATGGAACAAGTCACAGTCAGTTTAAAGGGAAAAAACGAAAAAACAGTTATAATTCTAGGAAACCGCTGAACAATCCGTTTTTAAAATCACAATGGTGGCTCGGCTTTCGGGCAGGTGGAAACCTGACAGAAGCTGACCCTCAGGAAAGGTATTCCGGTTTCAGCCCGATCAACTATTCCGAGGATGAAAACCAAAAGGAATACGGCGGGTTTGAAAAACTGGGGGGACATGCAGGCCTTGAGATCACCTACTACCACAAGGGTTTTTCGTTCAGTTTTCAGCCCAATTACAGGAGGCAGACATTTGTCTATTCCAATGATTTTCTTTGGGAAGATGAGAACAATCCCGATAACCGTCTGGAGCTTAATTATGACCAGGAAAACCAACTGGACTATCTTGAATTCCCTGTTTTTGTAAAATATGATTTTACGCAGGAAAAATTCAGGCCATTTGCACAGATAGGATTCTACTATGCCCTTCTTACCAGTGCCAACAAGTCAGTGGAGGTATCAGGGGCGGATTTTGCCAGCGGAGGCCGCGGACCCTTTGAAAATGAAGCGGTGATCATCGGAGCGGAAGATCT
>LYSV01000054.1:0-39501 GCA_001657315.1 Flammeovirgaceae bacterium BBD 1991-12
TGGAACATTTGTCTCATGCTGGTTACATTTGACAGGTCGGGGGTATCCGTGGCTGTTACATCCAGGTGGCTACATCCATGAAAGGTGCCCTCCATACTCTGCCATTCGATATCACCCCACTGCGTTACCTTTTGTATCTTGTCCTTGTGCTCTCCATTGTTAAAATACAGGGCAGGGAAATCTCCGTAAATGCTTACATCATAGGTACCCGCAGGGTAGGTATGGGTAAGGTGGTCATCATTGGGATCATTTGTGGCAATTGTCGTTGTCGCGGTATTATCTCCCCAGTCTATGATAAAGTCATAGGCATGAGATCCATTAATGGGAATGGTAATGGACGCATCGGCGGCATCCACCGCCCAGGTGGTGATGAAGGGATCAGGTTCACGGATGTTGAAGTCCGTCCAGCCCGCAGTTTCATAATCCCGTACCTTGCCCCAGGGCACTACAAGGCTTATTTGGCCACGGTCTGAAAAAGTATTGGCTTCAATACCCGGAGGAACGGGGGGCCGTGCCGTTACTTTTGTGATCGGATTGTTGGCAAAGGCTTCTCCACCAATACTGGCAACACCATCGGGTATGGTCACCTCGGTCAATAGGTTGTGCCTAAAAGCATTGTGCCCAATACGGGTCACCGTGTTGGGGATCTCAACACGCTCCAATTGTTTACCCTCAAAAGCATTATCCTCAATAGCTGTAACGGCATAGGCCGGACCACCAATCAGAACAACGATGGATGTTGGGACTGTCAGGTTGGGAAACCCCGACGGAGACGCGTTCGCGGTCGGTCCCAGAAGTTTTAATGTAGGAGGGGTGCTGGAAGTAACTTCGTAGTCGATCCCCTCAAAGGGAAATTTGTACCCTACATCCTGGCCATAAGTGGTAAAGCTCGTTAAAAGGATGGCAGCTATGATTAATTGTAATTGCTTTTTCATGGTCTTGTTGTTTATGGATAGATAATAGGGCGTATGGTTAATAATTGAAGTTTCATCATGATCTTTAGTTCTCCCGCATTTGGCGGGACAGGCTGTTTTTGGTCGATCACCGTAGGGAAACAGCTCCTTTTTAATCCTTACTCACTCCGCCTGGGCACCAGTGACTGTTTTCCCGTGGGGTCATTGCCGGGCAATAAAGGACAGGAAACCATTGGCTTCCTGTCCCGACCATGATTAGCTCTTTCAACCGCCTTCCTGCTCCAATTCAGTAGGGGGTTGAAAAAAAACAATTACTATTAATTAATATTAATAGTACAAAAGTGGCATAGGAAGAAGCGAATGGACTGTGTGAAAACCGTCAAAATCTATGCAAGGAATGGCAAATGTCACCTTCGCTAAAGCGAAGGTGACTGAAAGAGATCATAGTTTTGAGCCTGCTTGTCAAAAGGCCAATAATAATACGGTATAAGGATGGTTCTTTCATTCACTGCAACTTTACACAGAATGCACGTCATTCCTGATAGCCTGCCCCGTACCCAATACGGGAAAGCATAGCGGGATTCAGCCTGCCTGCCGCAGGCAGGCCAAACGTACAGGTGGTGAGTAAATATCTCTCCCCATGGTTGGGATGACAAGAGTCATTACCATTGTCATTTCGAACGAAGTGAGAAATCCATTCTGACTAATTCTCTTTAGCAGGGACCAGATACAGGAAACATCTCGCAGAAGCGCAGTGCCTTTTCTCCATGCGCGAAACCATCTCGCGGGAGTGCAGTGCCTTTTCCAGGTGCTGGAAACCTTCTCGCAGGGTTGCAGGGCTTTTTTACTGAGCGCTTATTTTGCACACGAATGCATTGGAAAAGGTGTGGCCTGTCCACAGGACTCCATGAGCCTTCCATAGTGCTGCCTGCCTCTATTCCACTTTCTGGCGGAATATCCCCTCTCTTCCGGATAGCTCCGATAATTATCACAGGGATAGAGAGGGGAACGTTCAAAACGAAGCTTGAGCAAGAGGTGAGTTGACACATATCATTTTTACTACAGGCGTTTTATTAAATGTTCTCACTCGCAAAGACAAATTTTGATTCTTCTGAGGGGGTTTCAGATCTTTCCTTATTCCGAAATTCACGTTATCTTAAACAAGGAGTTCTGCATTAATCCTGTTCTGTTTTTGATCTTGTGGGCTCAGGCGAAACAGGGTTGAAGATCTACCCCCGGTCAGCCTCCGGCTTGCTTGATTTCCGGCGCGCTGGTCACGCAGAGCAGACCTTGTCAGAAAGAGTTTATCCTTAGTCATCTATGCAGTAGATTTGCGCATGTTTTTGCTGAAACTGGTCTCCAGGTTGCCCATGCCAGTGCTGTATTTCATCAGCGATCTGATGTTCGTGATGATCTGTTTTGTGCTGGCTTACAGAAAAAAAGTGGTGATGAAGAATCTGGCCAATGCCTTTCCGGAAAAGTCAGAGAAGGAGAGGCAGGACATGGCAAAGGAGTTTTACAAACGGTTTTCAGAATATATAGTCGAGACGCTCAAGGCCGTTACCATTTCCAGAACAGAACTGCTTGAGCGGGTAAAGTACCTTAACGTACCGGATGTACAGCATCATGCCAACAACGGCCAGTCCATTATTGTAATTGCCTCCCATCAGTTCAACTGGGAATGGGCACTACTGGCGGGCTGCCTTACGCTGCCCTTTCCGGTGGATGCAGTCTACCAAAAACTTTCCAACCAGGCATTTGACCGCCTTATGCTTAGGACCAGAGGACGGTTTGGGGGTAGCCCTGTGGAAAAAAGTCGTGTGCTGCGCGAGATCCTCAGGTCGAAAGACAGGCTCAGAGCGCTGGGTATAGTAGCCGATCAGTCTCCCCGGAAAAAATCACCCAAGTACTGGACGCAATTCCTCCATCAGGACACGGCCTTCTTTCTCGGCCCGGAGCAGATCGCTAAAGCTGCACAGTACCCGGCCTACTTTTTTTACGTTAAAAGGCTAAAGAGGGGCCATTACACGGTTGAACTGAAACCACTGGCCAATCCGCCATATGAGAAGGAGGGTCACCTCATTCTGGAAAACTATGCAAGGATCACGGAGCAACTGGTCAGGGAAGATCCTCCCGGATACCTGTGGACCCACAAGCGATGGAAGCTGGCCAGGGATTAAGAGAGCAGAAGGTTTATGATAATCCAAATAGTGTTGGTACTGTATACGTTCATTCCATACATCCCCTCACCACGCAATACGTGCTCGCAAACTCCTAAAGTAATTTTTCTATGATATTGTCAATGGATATACCATCTGCTTCAGCTTTGAAGTTCCGTACCAGTCTGTGTCTTAATGTGGGTTTGGCTATAGCCTGCACATCCTCTATGTCCGGTGCATATTTGCCATTAAGCAGCGCATTGCATTTGGCTCCCAATACCAGAAACTGAGAGGCACGGGGTCCGGCACCCCACTCAAGGTATTCGTTGGTGACATCCGGAGCACGGTCTGTGAATGGACGGGTTTTATGTACGAGGCTTACTGCGTACTCCACCACATTGTCGGTTACTGGTACCCTGCGCACCAGGTGCTGAAAATAGGTGATCTCCTCTCCGGACAAAACATGCTGGGTTACCACTTCCTCATCAGAAGTAGTGCTTCTGACAATATCCAGCTCCTTGTCATAAGCGGGATAGTTGAGCAGTACATTGAACATGAACCTGTCCAGTTGAGCTTCAGGAAGCGGGTAGGTACCTTCCTGCTCTATCGGATTTTGAGTGGCCAGTACAAAGAACGGTTTGTCAAGATCATACTTCTGTCCGGCCACCGTTACAGCATATTCCTGCATAGACTCAAGCAATGCGGCCTGGGTTTTGGGAGGTGTTCTGTTTATTTCATCTGCCAGAATAATATTGGCAAATACAGGCCCCTTTATAAACTTGAAATTCCTGTCTTTGTCCAGTGTTTCGGCGCCCAGAATATCGGAAGGCATCAGATCCGGTGTAAACTGTATCCTGCTGAATTTGAGATCGAGTACTGAGGCGAGGGTATGGATGAGTAATGTCTTTGCAAGCCCCGGCACTCCTACCAGCAGGCAGTGGCCCTGACAGAATATAGAGGTTAGCAATAGCCTGATCACTTCTTCCTGTCCTATCACCACCCGGGATATCTCATCATTCAGTTTTTGATAGTACTGATGGAGCGCATTGGCCGCATCTACTTCCGTATTGTATTCTGTCATTCTGTTTATGTTTTGTTAGTGTACGAGGGATTACTGCTTAAGTTTGACAATACAGCCTCTAAGGTCAGTATAAAACATTTAAAATGTCTTAAGGATTTGATCAATGGCTCAACCTGCACTAGTTCAGTATCCCGCAGAAGTCATACCCGTCGTCTATACTGATAAACACATCCTCACGGGCCTTGTTGAACCATTCGTTCAGGATCTTTGACTTCTTTTCATTGAGCGTAGCCATTTGTATCTTCTGCCAGTCATCTTTCAGATTGGCCTGATGCGGTTTTACCTTGGATTTGTAGTACAAAACACGTACAGCTTCCTTCCCATCGTCTGTTCTGAAGGCAAGTGGCTGGGTGACGCCGCCCACGTCCATCGTATCAATGGTAAAGAACACCACAGGATCAAGATCTTCCGAAGCTATTCTACTGCCTCCTTCCCTGTCTTCAAAAAATCCACCGTTACCGGCAGTATAGGTATCATCAGAATGCTCCTTGGCGGCTTTTTCAAAATTCAGGCTGTCGGCTACGATCAAAGACCTCAGGCTGTCAAGAAAAGAAGAAGCGCGTGTAACATCATCAGCCGAAGGTTCGGGAATCAACAGGATATGCCTTGAGTTGTATTCATTACCTCTTCTCTCAATGAGTTGAACGATGTGGATGCCAAACTGTGTTTCAAAGGGCCTGGAGATCTCACCCGGTTTCAACCTGAGCGCAGATGCTTCAAATTCGGAAGCCATCATTCCCCGCCTGGTGAAACCCAGATTGCCGCCGTATCTGGCGCTGGGTCCCTGACTGTATTCCTTGGCCAATGCCTCAAAGCTCTCTCCCGCCACTATCCTGTCTCTGATGCCATCCAGTTGTCTTTTCAGTACTTCCTTTTGAGAGCTACTCACCTCCGGTATTTTCACGATCTGCCCTACCTCAACTTCCGTGGAGAAGAAGGGGAGACTGTCCCTTGGAATGCGGTTGTAGAACCTCTTAACATCCGCAGGGGTCACCCGTACATCGGAAATGATCGTTTCCTGCATTCTTTGTACCACCAGTTGTTCCTTTATCTCATCCCGCACATCATTCTGGATCTGCTCTATGCTCTTCCCGTAGTATTCTTCCAGTTGAGCCTCGGAGCCTCCATACTGCGACAGGATGAGCTGCATCCTTCTGTCCAGGTTGTTATCCACCTCCAGGTCGGTCACGATCACAGAATCGATCTCAGCCTTTGCGACCATAAGCTTACCGCTGATAAGCTGGGCAAGTATTTTACATTTGGCATCCGGAGTGGCCGGATTGCCATTGGACAGATAACCCGTGTAGGCTTTTTCAAGATCCGATTTCAGCACGATATAGTTATCCACTTTGGCTATGATCTCGTCCACGATCACTCCGGAACCCTGACCATAGCTGGCCAGAGGAATGAGACCGATCAACACCGTAAACCATCTAGTTATAAATTTCAAACCCGTCATTCTTTTTGGCACTTTCATATATATTCTCTTCAAGCTGTTGGGCAAGTTCCACCTTACGCTTGTTAATGATGATGTTCCTTATGTCTTCTCTTACGAATTCAATTGGGGAAATATTATCCGATATCCTGTATTCTTCTATCTTGAGATAGTATTTGAACTGATCATCCTTTGATTCAATGTATTTATTGTTTCTCAAAAACTGTACCTTATTCGGTATTTCTGCCAGTGGTGAGTTTTTTACCACTTCATCGAAGGTCATCCAGATGGAGTCGTTCAATTCATAGGCGGCGGCAAAGCTAAGGCAGTAGGAGTTCAGCTCTTCCGCATCCTTTTCTCTCGAAGAATAAAGCAACGAGCGAACTTTGTTTAGCCTTGGAGCCTCATTTGGCAGTTTTATGAATTTTGACCGAATAATATTCTGCTTTAGTATAAAGTTGTCAATGTTGTTATCATAATACGCCTGGATCTCTTCATCGGATACGTCAGTATTCAGGTTTTCATTTATATAATACGACTGATATTCGTAGCCCATCAGGCTGTACCGGTAGTCCAGGATCTTACGTTCTATCTCTGCTTCGTCAAATTCAATTTTTGTGGAAGCCTCCTGGATCAGCAGTTGCTTTCTGATCCAGTTATTAATGAAAACACGTGTTCTTTTCGTGCTGTCCTCGGCGGTCATGCCTTCATAGGCTATGCCGTCCAGATCATCCTCGTACAAATACTGGTCGCCGACCCGCGCTACCGCCTTACGCTTCTCATCAACTGCCGGCACATCTTCCTTCATTTTGATAAGGTCACACCCACCAGCCAGAATGATGCAGAAAATGCCTGTGAACGGTAAAGCTTTAAAGAAGACTTTCATATACATACCTGAGTCCTGACTCATTGATGACTACCGGATATCGGTCCCGTAACTGATCCACCCATTTCTTCTCCAGTTCATTCTGGTAATCAGAGATGACCAGCCCCTTTGTCTCGTTCAGCTTCTTCGGCCCTGAAGCCAGTACTTCATGAACGATCACCAGTGCCTTTCGGTTGTCTACATCGACTTCATGCTGCCCTGGGTTCCACTCTATTTTGTCAATGGCCTGTTGATCGCCTTTTTCAAAATAGCCTTCATCGATCTGCAAAGTTAAGCTCGATTCCTTATTGAAGCGGTCTTTCAGTTCTTTTTCAGTAAGATCAGGCTCATTTGCCAGCAGGTCCCTTATCCCGGACAGGACCTCTGTATTGGAAGCGTTGTAGATAGTGGCGCGTACCCGCTCTCCCCATTGGTAGCTGGCTATGTTATCATGGAAAAAGTTTTGAAGCCCCACAGTGTCTTCAGCAGCCCTGGACCATACCTCATCCTCCATGAGCTGGAAAAGAAGAATACCTTCCCGGTATTCCTTTACCAGCATCCGGTAGTCCAGATATTTGTCCTCCAGATGATCTTCCTCATAGGCCGCTATGCGGTCCTCCTTGAAATTTTCGTATAGGATCTCAATATACTGTTTTGGTGTGTTGGAGTTTTTCTTCTGTTTGCCTTCTACATACCCGAAAAAGTCCTTCAGGTTATATGCGGTGTCATTGACCCTAAAAACAACCTGATTTTCAACCTCCGTAAGCTCAGGTGCGGACCATTTTCCTTCAACAAGGGTGCTGTCAGTATATTTGGAAAGAACATCACCCATGGCGGGTTCTTCACTAAACCCATTCTCCTTTTTCAGTCTGCTTATGAAGGCTTTCCTGTTAAGGTCAGCCCGGGAGTCGCGATTGATCCTGGATTTGATGGTAGCCTCCATCTCTTCAAAGGACTTAAGCGGCGTTTTACCCTCGAGTCTTATGATATGCCATCCATAGGGTGTCATGACGGGATCGGATATATCGCCCGGGCTCTTAAGGGCAAAGGCAGCTTCCTGAAATGGGTAGGGTAACTGCCCCACAGAGAAGGGCCGCAGACGACCACCTTTGTCTTTGGAGTTTATATCCTCAGAAAACTGGCTTGCCAGCTCATTCCAGGGTACACCTCCTGTGGCTTGCTCATGGATCTCAAATATCTTGTTTCTGGCGGCGGTGCTGTCCTGACTGCCCGGTGTGATCCTTACCATAATGTGGGATACCTCTACATTGCCCTGTGCAGCCCGTTTGTCCAGCACCTTTACAATATGATAGCCAAACCGGGTTCTGGCCGGCTTGGACACCTTTCCGGGGGAGGTGCTGTAGGCGGCTGATTCAAAGGGATACACCATCTGGAAAGAGGTAAAGTAGCCGAGGTTACCGCCATTGGACTTTGCGGAAGAATCATCGGAATACTCCCTCGCCAGCGTGGCAAAATCCTCACCTGCCAAAGCCCTCTGCCGGATACCTGTAATTTTGTTGAATGCATTCAGTGTATCTTCCGGAGAGGCGTTTTCTTCCAGTTTGACAAGGATATGCGAAGCATTCACCTCGTGCTGGAATCTTTGGTATGCTTCCTTCATAAGGCTGTCGGTCACCTTTGTTTCCGTGAGATACGGCTTCTTCAGTTGATCCTTATAGGTGTTGAATTCGTTCCTGAAACTTTTGGTGGTATCCATGCCCAAAGACATTGCTTCCTTTATCTTGAGCTTGAACTTGACGTAAAGGTCAAAGTATTCGTCAATATCCTTTTCAGTGAATGCACTGTCATTATTGACATTGTTTTTTTTGTAAACGTAGACAAACTCCTGCACACTGACAGGAGAGCCATCAACGGTAAACAGGGTTTTTTGACTGTCATCCACTACGCTTTTGTTCATGTTGCTGTTGGCAGTGCAACCGGCAAAAACAATGAATGCAGACCACAAAAGCTTTTTCATTTTTGAGAGCTTAATTCCAGATTTAAATATTTTGAAAATACACAGGAGTTGACATTAAAACCCTGCAATTTTAACGATTTTATAAGAAAAAAGGAGATGACTGCCTCAAGAAGTCAATGTAGTTCTATTTTCTTGGTCAGGCGGCAGATATTTTTGCTGGGTTGCTTGATGATCTGAATGTCATCCATAATGCGCTTCACGAGAATAAGCCCTATGCCTCCCTTGCGTTGCTTTTTTATAATGTCTTCAATGTTGGGCTCTTTGTAGGCAGCAATATCAAACATATCGACATTGTCAATGATGTTGAATTCCAGCCCGACATCCCTTGCTACCTTGATCTCCAGCTCTATAGAGTCTTTGGGATTACAGGCGTGCCCGTGAATGATCAGGTTGGCGCATACCTCATCAATAGCAAGTACCAGTGTACTTACGTCAATTTCCGAAATACCGTGTTTGTCCAATACCTCCTTAACAAAGCTTCGTATGTCACGAAGCTTTTCCTTTTTGCACGGCACTTTGTATGAATACTTCATTATAAAGCTGCCCTGGCCTCGTCCTTGGATTTGCGAATGGATAGCAACTGATCCAAACCCAGTATTTCAAATACGTTGGATACCTTTTCGTTGAGTCCGTAGATCACCAAAGAGATATCCCTCTTTTTAAATTCTTCAATATAGGACATAAACACCCCCAATCCTGCCGAAGAAATATATTCCAGATGAGAACAGTCAACCAAAAAACTTTTATTGCCACTTTCTATGGCTTCATTGATCGCATTATCCAACTCAATGGATGAGCTGGCATCTACTTCTCCCACAACGGTAAGTAGGTCGTAGCTGTCTTCCTGGATCCTCTTTATGTCAACCATATTGCTAATACGTATTAGTAAAACTTATGTTCAAACTTAGATTTAATTAAACTTCACAATTAAAGTGGTATAGTCATCGTCAATGGCCTCTGTGCCTGTAAATACATACAACTCATTGATCAGCTCTCGCTGGATCTCGTCTACCGGCGCCTGACTCATTCGTTTTATGATCTCTTGCAAACGATCATAGCCGAATTCCTCTCCTTTGCCATTTTTAGCCTCCGTGATACCATCTGTATACAGCACAATCATATCTCCGGACTTATACTTGAAGGAATTGACCTGAATGTACTTTTCAAATCCGTTGTTTCTAAGTATTCCCAGTCCCAGCCCCTTGTTCTGAAAGTAAGTGACCTCATCATCTGCCTTTTTATAGAACAGTGTAGGGCAGTGTCCTGCTCTGGAGAACTCCACTACTTTTTGTTTGGTATCCACCACGAAATAGGACGTGGTGATGAAAGATGCCTTGTCAAGGCATTGACTCAGTGCATTGTTGGCACTCACCAAAAACTCCTTAGGTGACAGGTCGTGCTGTGAAAGACTGTGAAAAACCCCTTTCATTTGTGACATATGAAATGCTGCAGAAGTACCCTTGCCTGAAACATCACTTATGATCAGGGCTACCTTGTTTTCATTGATACGGTAGGAATCGTAGTAGTCACCTCCCACTTCATCGGCTGCTTCTGAAAATGCAACCGTAGTAAAGTCCTTGTCCTGCTCCAATTGAGCTGGCAGCAGGCTGTTTTGTACACGCTTGGCGATTTTCAGCTCTTCCTTGTAGCGCTCATTTTGAAGGGCCTCTGAAAGCAGACGAAAGTTTTCTATGGAAATACCCGCCTGATTGGCAAATGTGCCAATGATCTTGGTGTTTTCCTTGTTAAAGCCATCGCTTACATCCTTGAGCAGGGCAATTGTAGCTTCCTGGCGGCCTTTGATCTTTATTGGGAAGGCAATGATGGAACGGTAGGCAGATCCTTTGAGCGTAGACAGGTACCTGTTCAGGTTTTTGGTTTTATCGCTTCCCTGGTCCAGCACTCCTTTGATGTTATTGGACTGCAGATGAGATTTGATCCGCTCTATGTCTTCTGTTCCCATCTTATACGTGTAGTAAGTGGACCCCTCCTTTTCGTTGTTGACCTCGATCCATGCAGCATCCGCAAATACCGTGTTGGATGAACTTTCCAGAAGGATTTCATATACACGCTCTTCGTTCTGCTCCGTCTGAATGGATTGGCTCAGTTTCTGGAAATTCACGACCTCTTCCAGCTTCTGCTCAAAAACGGAGGAGGTAGGCAGGTTGAATAAAAGGACCAACAATGAAAACAGAGCATAAATGAATATGAAGCTGATCAGCGCAAGAATGAAGATATTCCCCCGGAAATCCGGAAAATCGCTGGTTAGCTCGGATATCTCCACGGCGGAGCTCATCAGCGTGAAGGAGAAATATCCCAGATAGAACATCGCCAGGGCTATGAGCAGGATGCTTTTCCATTTTTGCTTGAAATTCAGGTAAGCTACCCATTTCATGTTGGCAGAAAGGAACAATCCGATCAGTACCAGTATACTGGCATATATCTTTTGCAAAGTGTCTGTAGCAGGTAACTGAAAGGCGTTAAAGGCCAGACTGATCAATAATGCATATTCGAATACTTTCCATGTGGAAAGCAGAAATCTTGATTTTTGGTAAAGGATGAGCCTTTTCCAGACAATGAAAGTAGAGATGAGAAAGGCACATACCAGTCCAAGATTGGAAAGGTAAATGAAATTAAGAAATACAAGGTTTTGAGCCAGCTTGGTATTTCCAAGCATGTTTACAATAAGCTGGAAAAACAGGGAGACTATGGTTGCGATCAAACCTGTTACGAAGACCTTCCAAAGCAGATCTACGAAGTTGATGCTTTCGGCTTTTTCGATCCGGTACTTATAGAAGGTGAACAGGGATAGAATAAAAAGGCTCAACAGTATGGGTGGTACTTCATCCCCCAGACTTTGCTCCAGGCCACTTGATTTACTGAAAATGATGGATAGAGCTGACAGCACCATCCCTATCCACGAGGTGGCGGCTATCAGCGCACTTAACCGTATGACTGCCTTACTACTCAACTACAAATGCCATCTGGCTTTGAAATTAAAGCAAATATATGGATATAATAAAGTAACGATTGTAAAAAGAGATGTCCTTCCTCAAAAACGGCCTATCTATTCGTGTTGTCTTAAAATAAGAAGGCACCTTCCAAAGGCGCCTTCTTATTTTTCATTATATAGTAAATTGTAATCTACTTAACCGTAAATTTCCTTATGTAGGGTTTGTCTGCGTCTATTATCATTGTGTACACTCCACTTGTTAATTTTGAATTCAGGTTAATTTTCTGGGATATCGCATGTTTTGTATCGAAATACAAAGCAGTGGAATGCACTAAAACACCTGCACTGTTAAAAATTCTCAAAGGCGCATTCAGGTTGTTGTCCAGCCCATCCATTCTCAGGTTTATGGTCTCACCATTACTGGGAATGGGATAGATGCTGATTCGCAACTCATCCAGTTCAATATTAATTCTTGCAACATCGAAGTATTCAAATTTACCATCAAAATCGGTCTGTTTTAATCTGTAATAAGAAACACCACCATAGGGTTTATCGTCAACTGCAACATAACGGGTTAGCTGACTGGTGGTGCCGTTACCGTCCACTCTGACTACCTCTTCGAAGTTTTCAAGGTCCACGGACCGTTCTACTGTGAAGAAATCATTGTTTAGTTCAGAAGCGGTTGACCAATTCAGGATAACCTTTTCATTTACTGGATTCGCTTCAAAGGAGATCAACTCAACAGGCAAAGGGCTCAACAATCCATCTTCGATACCAAAAGGTGAGAATGAGCTGATGCCTGAAACACTGGCGGAGTAGGGGTCACTACCGGAAGCAGCTGTAGTTCCAAGTACTTCCCAGTCCGTTCCATTATAATGGATAACATTCAGATTTGATCGGTCAAAACTTGTCAATTCATTTGAAAGGTTCCATTGAAAAGTAAGGCTAACATTGGACCCTCCTGCTGATGTTTCATTAATAAGCCATGTTCGGTCTATGGCTCCGGTTGTCTGAACTGTTCCGGATGTTCCTTCAGTCAAAATATCTGCGTTCACCCTGACCGAGAAATTATCACTCGTTCCGGTTGAATTATCTATCATCAGCGGGGTATAACTAGCTGATGAAACCCCAAGGGGATAAACAATATTACCTGTCCTTCCGCCAGAACCCAGATTATTCTGAATCAGCTCTCCGGTACCATTGGTCAGAATAAAACTGGATGCACTGGCATTGGTAATAGATGCTGAAGACCCCAGAGTGACACTTTGATCACCCAGAGAGATGAATCCATTAACCAGATTCAGTGTGCCATCAATATTCACATTGGTTCCGGTATTTAATATTACGTTTCCTCCTCCCTTGTTTACGCTTAGGTTGCGGAAAGTTTCACTGTTTGTATTGGTAACTGTTTGGTCCGTAATTCCGTCAAAGGTAACAGAAGCCGTTCCTGTGCTTTCTACAAATGGATCGGGGCTGGAACTTGAGTTAGCCCAGTTTCCTCCCAGCGTTATGTTATCATTACCTGAGTTAACATCCAGCTGTGCCCCATTGGTTATTGACAGATTGCCGTTAACGTCCAGATTGGCCTGGGTTGTTTTGGTACCAGAGCCGGCGAAACCAACATTTGTATAGGTAACTGGTACGATGTTTTGATTACCACTTCCAGTGTAATTAAAGGTATTTGACCCATCGGTACAATCCAAAATGATGTTGACGGCGTTATCATAAGGAGTACCGGGTACGTAGCTCCAGTTCCATACCCCTCCATCCAGGTTAAACAGATCGCTGCCCGAATCAATATCAGTGAAATTGCCTGATTGATTAATTATACCCGAATTGTTGACTATAAAGTTTCCGTTATTGAAATCCATAGCACCGGTTAAATTCAAAATAGCCCCTGGGTTATTGGTAAAGACGTTATTATTGTCCCCACCGCCATTGACTTGTAGATTGTTATTTAACTGTACCGTTTGATCATTGATAAATGTGCAGTCATCATTGTCGAAGAGCAATCTATTGGCCGTTAATGTTCCGCTGAGTTGATTTGTAACAACAATATTATCCTGTTCAAAATCAAGATCGCCCGACAAGGAAATATTGGCAGTTCCTGAAATTATGGCGTTAATGTTTTCAGCAGAAAACCTGATGTTGGAGAATGAGGTATTCTCATCGACCTGCATGCTAAAATTTACCGCATTACTCCCAAACAGCATATTACCGGTATTTCCATTCAGGTCAATGCTGCCTCCACTTTCAATTATTACATTACCACCACGGGAAATGTTGAGATTAAAATTACCATTCCACCTTAGGGTACCTGTATTCAGAATATCTATCCCACTTGTAGTTCCAGATATATTAAAAGTGACCGTATTGCCATTACCAATGACTACCGTTTCAGAGGATGAAGGGGTACAACTACAAGAAGTCTGAGAACCTGAAAAATCATTGGTAGACCATGTTGTGCCTGCATTCCAGTTCCCATTGGTCATGGAATACAATGTAAGTACCTCGGTAATGGTGACATTATCAAACGTGATAAGGTCATCTGCAAGAAGGTTAACATCATTGTCAACCCTAATGATTATTTGAACATCAGAACCTGATAGGACCTGGGAAACTGTTGCTGAACCTCCAATAGTGGCAAAGCCACTGTTTTGTTCAAAAAACAATGTTTCTGATCCGCCGTCAAGTATATAGAACATTCGAATATAATCTGCTCCACTGAAGAAGGAACTCATTGCCCATGCGGCGTCCACCGTTATTTCTACCTTGCCGAATGCAGAAATATCAACAACTTCTGAAGTCCACACTCCTTCAGTGCCCGTGTTCTCCGCTCGTAGTTCATTAGCCTGGACGGAAAATGTGCCGGAGCCAGCATAGGTAGTGCTCCAGTCATTCCCTAAAGGAGGATTATTGTTGTCAATGCCGGTTATTGTTCCGTCAGCATATCCGGAAAAATCTTCTGACCAGATGATAGTCTGAGAATAAATATCGGCTCTAGTCAAAAAAACCAATCCCAGTGAAAATAAAAAAATAGATTTCATTGGACTGTATATGCTAAAAAGACTGCTTACAATCATCCACAACGTTCTGGACGATTTCTAGGGGTTAATCCTTAGCATTGAGTAAAAGTAACAGCCGAAAACAAAAAATTATGGGTTAGTAAATACCCCGGTCAGTGATTTTATTTAGTCACAAGCTGTTACAATGAAGATTATCTGCTGTAATTTGGAGCTTCTCTGGTAATGAATACATCATGGGGATGACTCTCCTGAACGCCGGCAGCGGTGATCTTGACAAACCTTGCCTCCTGTAACTTTTCAATATTCGCCGCACCGCAGTATCCCATGCCTGCTCTCAGCCCTCCTACCAGTTGATAAAGTACCTCGGATACAAGGCCCTTGTAGTTGACCCGGCCCACGATCCCTTCAGGTACCAGTTTTTTAATATCATCCTCAGCATCCTGAAAATACCGGTCTTTGGATCCATCTTCCATAGCTTCCAATGAACCCATTCCGCGGTAGGATTTGAACTTACGGCCCTCATAAATGATCACCTCACCCGGGGCCTCTTCAGTTCCGGCAAGCAATGAACCGATCATTACGCTGCTTGCTCCACCTACCAGTGCCTTCACCACGTCGCCAGAAAAGCGTATACCTCCATCGGCAATAATCGGCACACCAGACCCTTTTATGGCCTTTGCCGATTCGTAAACCGCTGATAACTGGGGAACACCTACTCCGGCTATGACCCGTGTGGTACATATACTCCCTGGGCCCACACCCACCTTAATAGCGTCGGCCCCGGCAGCTGCCAAAGCCTCTGCCGCTTCTGCAGTAGCTATATTCCCCACTATCACTTCCATGTCCGGGTATTCGGTTTTTACCTTTTTGCAGGTATCGATCACCCCTTTGGAGTGCCCGTGAGCGGTATCTATACTTATGACGTCAGCTCCTGCATTTTTCAGCAGGTCGATCCTTTCCAGGATATCCGGTGTGACTCCAACCGCAGCACCCACGCGTAACCGGCCATAGTCATCTTTGCAGGCGTTGGGTTTGTTCCTCTTCTTGAGTATATCCTTATAGGTGATAAGGCCCATCAGAATACCTTCTGCATTGACAATGGGGAGCTTCTCTATTCTGAATTCCTGCAGGATATCCTCTGCTTTTTCAAGATCTACGTCTTCCTGTGCCGTGATCAGATTTTCAGTGGTCATCACCTCCTTTATGGGTGTGGACATATTCTTGTGAAACCTAAGATCACGGTTGGTAATGATACCAATGAGCTTGTGTTTTTCGTTGACGACAGGGATACCACCTATTTTGTACTCCCTCATAATATTTTCGGCATCTTGCACATTGGAGTCGACATGCAGGGTTATCGGGTCCAGGATCATCCCACTTTGTGACCGCTTCACCTTACGTACCTGCTGCGCCTGCTGCTCCATGGTCATATTTTTATGGATAAATCCCAGCCCTCCTTCAAGCGCTATGGCAATAGCAAGATCTGACTCTGTAACTGTATCCATGGCCGCCGAGACCAGAGGAATATTCAGGCGGATATTCTTTGTCAGGAGAGTGGATGTATCTGTTTCCCTGGGAAGTATTTCTGAATAACCTGGAAGAAGAAGCACGTCATCGTACGTAAGTGCTTCGTAAAGGAATTTTGAAGTGTCAAGCGACATGGCAAATAAGCGTTAATGTTATTTGCCGGGCAAAACTAAATATAACAGTCCAGATAAAAAACGTAATGCAGGAAAAGAATTTCCCGTCTGTTTCGTTAGATGAACTGTGCTAATAGAGGCTGCTGACGTACTTGACTTTGTGAAATGATGATGACTCTCCCAATACTGCTGATAATGTTCTATGGTAGCCCTCTTTCTGCCCGGCAGATGCCGGTAGAGGGTAAGGCTTCATATTATGCTGATCACTTTGTGGGAAAGCGAACAGCCAGTGGAGTTCCTTATGATCGCAATAAAATGACCGCGGCACACCAGACGTTGCCTTTCGGAACAAAAGTGAGGGTAACCAACCTAAGCAATGGCAGAGAGGTGATAGTGACCATAAACGACCGTGGCCCGTTTGTGAAGGGCAGAATAATAGATGTTTCCCGGGCTGCCGCTCAAAAGCTGGATTTCATAAAGCAGGGGATAACGGATGTTTCCATAGCCGTAGTGGAAACCGGAGATATGTAAACTTTTTCCTGAAAGGCCTCAGTGCCCTTTATTCTCAACAGCGAGACTCATCTGCCGTTGTGTGATGTATGGACTACCCAGTTTGGTTGTTCCTTTGGCGATAATATTAAATTCTTCCCTAACGGCATATCCCGGAAGTAAGTTAAAGGTGATTTCTCCCACACCTGTTCTGGGAGAGTAGATATTTTCCATTTCATCTACCATACACCCGTTCTCATCGAGTGTGCCGTGGTAAAACGCTACATCCTTCATCTTCTCAGACATGGAAAACCTGATAATGTATTGATTGTTAACAGACAACTGATCATCAATTTCGATCTCAATAGCAGGGTACTGCTTTTTTCTTTTGCCATTCAGTAAATATTCCATAAGGCCCTGACAAGGACTACTATAGTAATAGGGTACTTCAGCCATAAGATTACCCTCCATACGATATTTTTCCCGGGTACCATGGATGTAACCATTGTGATACGGTGTGATCTGATATAGCTGACCTGACTGGTAGTATGTTTTTGCTTCTCCGTGTTTCACATTGTTCTCATAGGTGATTTCCTGCCGTAGCTGACCATTTTCATAGTAGCTTCTGGCTAATCCATGCCGCTTTCCATTCTTATATTCGATCTCTGTTTTCAAAGAACCGTCCTTTCTGTATTGAGTTACCAGACCATTTTTCCTGCTTTTCTTCTGCTTGTCTTGTTCAGCCGGAGTACATTGAGGTAGAATTCCAAGTAGCACAGGGATCAACCAGCCGTATAAAAACAGAATGGCAGTGGGTAAACCCGCTGAACCAGCGGCTATGATGCCGGAAACGTGACTAGAAGTATCTTGTAATGAACTCTTCACATCTCAATACGTCTATCTCACTGAAATAAAAGTCTGACAAATCTTCTGTAATGATCACCTGACAGGATTTATCCATAGCAGAATAGTACTGCAGTCCGTCTTCAAAATCGTGGGCCTGGGGGTCACTTAATGCCTGTTTTGTAATGCTTTCATTGATGGTACTTACCCTAATGTTCTTTGTCAGCAGATCAATCTTTTGTCTGGCTACCAGCTCACCGCTCTTTTTGGAGGCAAAGTAAAAAGCGATAGCAAGACATACCGGCGATGTATACAATTCAAACTCATGGGTGTCCGACAAGCTGAGAATTCTGGCTGCATGGGTGAAAAGGGGGTACTCCTTGTTAAGAACAGCAATTACCACATTGGCATCCAGAAAAACTCTCATTTTTTGGATTTGAAGTATTCGCTTTTTGTACTTTTTCTGGAGCGTCTTTTGTATACAGCTTCACCTTCGGCAACCTGAAATACCCAATCGGAAATGGGAAGCTCTTCAAGGTTCTTGTATTCTCCCGTGGTGATGCGACGGTAGAGGAACTCCGTTAGCCTGGAAAGGCTTATATTATTGGCTGCCGCGAAAGCTTTGGCCTTGCCTATGACCTCTTTATCGAAATGTAGTGTAACCTTGGCATCCATTTTTTATTCTTTACGTCAAAAATAAAAAAAAATTACGTGAATAAAAATAATGCATTACTTTAATTTACCTTTCTGCCTTCGTTTACCATTGGCATGAATGAAATATATTTGTGCCCGACCATGGAAGAAGTATTTAACAGCATGACAGGGTACCTGTCACAGATTGATTTCCTCGAAGCGTCTGGTCTCATTTTTGGTCTTCTGGCGGTGTATTTCCTCATTCGCGAAAATATTATGACTTGGCCAGCTGGAATAGCCTATGTCCTGGTGTCTTTTGTAATTTTTGGCAGGGAAAAACTGTATGCAGATTTTGGACTGCATATAGTATTTCTTATCCTCAATATCTACGGCTGGTGGTTCTGGAAGAACGGAAGTACTAATGAAGAAGACGAAGTTCATATAACCAAAACCCCCAAAACCATTTTGGTCGGTCTCTGGATGGGGTCTTTCATAGGAGTATTCGTCATGGGGTTCCTGCTGAGTAACTACACGGATGCATCGCTACCCTATTGGGACAGCTCTACCACCGTTTTAAGCCTTACAGGTATGTGGCTGACGGCACGTAAAAAAATAGAAAACTGGCATTTCTGGTTTCTGGTGGATATGCTGGCCACAGGAATATATTTTTATAAAGGCATTTATTTTTATGCTACGCTGTACCTTATCTATATAGGCATGGCAATTATGGGATTTATGGCATGGAAGAGAACGATGAAATTGCAGACGGTATAAAAAAGGTGGTGCTCATAGGCCCGGAATGCACTGGCAAAACAACACTGGCGAGATCCCTGGCTGAATATTATGGTACCACATGGGTTCCTGAGTACGCCAGAGAGTATATTGACGCTTTGAGCAGGCCGTACAGTGAAGAGGATCTTCTTTCAATAGCAAAGGGACAGCTGGCCATAGAAGATGAGCTTGCATTACGGGCCAACAGGGTACTCATATGTGATACTGATCTTCTTGTTATAAAAGTGTGGCAGGAACACCGGTTTGGCAAATGCTATCCGGAGATCGGAGAGTGGATCCAATCCCGATACTATGATCTGTACCTGCTCATGCATGCTGATATACCCTGGGATGATGATCCTCAACGGGAAAACCCTCATCTCCGGGATTATTTTTTTGATATTTTCAAGAAAGAACTGAAAAGGAAGGGTGCAAATCTCATGGAGATAAATGGAGATTTCTCCAAAAGAAAACATGCTGCCATCATGGCTATTGACGACCTGCTGAAAAACGATCAATGGGTACCTTGAAGGTGTTTTCGCTTTGTTGCTACTACTATTCCCCGGGCATCAGCACCACCTTTATATAGTTGTCTTCCTTCAAATAGTGGTTAGCCGCTGTTTGAAGATCATCTGAGGTGAGGCGCTCGATCTGATCTTCATATTGGTAAAATCCACTGAGATCGCTACCGTTAAAGTAATATGCCTGAAGGCTATTGAGCCAGTATTTGTTTTTCTTCAGGTTGTCCTTCCTTGCTCTTTTCTGTCCCTCTTTTACCTTTTTGAGGTCTTCTTCGCCTACTCCTTCTGATTTGATCTTTGTAATTTCATCAAACACAGCGGTCACGAGCTCGTTCACATTCTCCGGACCACAGGGGAAGCTTACAGTAAAGGCGTAGCTTTCATAGGGATACTTTGAAACATTGGCGCGGGCACCCACACCGTACACTCCTCCCTTTTCTTCTCTCAGTATCTCTATCAGTTTATTGGTCAGATGCTCACTCAGGGATTTAAGGTGATAGTTACTTTCCTTTTCATAGGGCTTTTCACCCGTGAAGGATATCGTGACCATACTCTTTTGATCCGTACCTCTTTTTACAATTTCATCCACCACACCTTTCGGTGGCCTTACCCCAAGGTCCTTCCATTTCTCACGGGATTGTTTTGAGGGCAAACTGCCTAAATAGGTCTCCAGTAATGGTATTAATTCTTCCTCATTGAAGCTGCCAACAATAAAAAATGTGAAATCAGCAGCATCTGAAAACCGCTCCTGATATATTTCAAATGTTCTGTCATGATTTATCTTATCGAGATCCTCAGCTTTGGGGAATCCCTCTGCCCTTGGGTGATTGTCTGACAATATTTTACTTAGCTGGTCAGCGTAGTAAAACTGAGGGTTGGACATCAGATTTTGAAGCAGCATCCTGTTTTTGGATTTGAAGGATTCGAAAGCCTCCGGGTCCTTCCGGGGAGCAGTAAAGTACAGGTGGGTCAGCTGCAGCATGGTTTCCACGTCCTGGGGCGAGGTGCTGCCGCTTATTCCCTCAGAAAGCCCACCAATGTATGGGCTTACACTTACCGTTTTACCGGAGAGCATTTTCCGGATGTCTGTAGGAGAGAATTCCTTTACACCAGATTCACTGACTATACCGGCCGCATTTCCTGCTGACTCGTCATCTTCAATGTTGTAAAGTGATTTGCCTCCAAAACTGAAAGCTGTCATCAGTATTTCATCATTTTTGAAATCCGTGGGTTTGAGCACTACCTTTACCCCGTTTGAAAGGGTAATTTCTGAAGCTTCTACGGTTTTTAACAATGTGGTTTTCTCTACCTTACCAGGAGTTGGCAGCTCTTCCATGAACGAAGTGGCGATCAATTTATCTTCATAAGGAGTGATCCTGGCTAATGTAGCCTCTCTAAGCATCTTCCTTACTTCCTCCTCAGTAGGCATGATCACTTCTTCCTTCTCTGGCCCTGTGATTACAATGACCCTGTTGGACTTACTTACCCATTGCTTACCCAACCGATTGACCTCTTCAAGGGTGATCTCAGGTAATACTTTTTTATAAAATTCATATTCAAAGGCAATGCCGGGTATGGGTTCCTGCGTAAGAAAATTTCTGATGTACTCACCGGCATACCGGTCAGATTCTGTCTTGTCCGATTCCAGGAACGCCTTTTCCATGGCCTTGAGCATTACCTTTTTATAGCGCTCCAGCTCACCCTCGGTAAATCCGAAACGTTTGGCTCTCTCATTTTCCATCACAATGGCCTTGAGCCCTTTTTTTATACCATCTTCCCCGACTACAGCAAAGGATGAATAGTTGCTTTTGGTCCGGACCATGCTTCCGTAGCTGGCACTTCCGTAGAAAAACGGAGGATCGGCTGATTGTTTTAACTCATCTAACCGCTGATTGAGCATTCCGGTATACAACCGGTAGGATACATCCCGTCTGAAGTCTTCGTAGGTAGTTGTCTCCTTGTTTTGCTGCTTGTAGACCAATTGTATCTGGGTAAAGGCCGCTTCCTTATCCGTGACCACACTAATGAAGGTCTGATCATGATCAGGCACTTCAAAGTATTTCCTTTCTCTCCTGGTTTCCGGTGGCTGTATCCTGTTGAAACGTTTTTTTATTTTTTTCTCCATTTCATCAGGATCTATGTCACCTACAGCAATTACAGCCATCAGGTCCGGCCGGTACCAATCTTTGTAAAACCGCTTCAGTGTTTCATACCTGAAATTTTCGAGTACCTCCTTTTTTCCAATAGGGAGCCGGTCAGCATAACGTGAATCCTTGAACATAACGGGGAACCACTCATCGCGCATACGCTGGTTAGCGCCCTGACCAAGACGCCACTCTTCCAGTACCACACCTCTTTCCTTATCGATCTCTTCATTGGCCAGCTCAATGTTATGCGCCCAGTCTTCCAGAACGGTAAGGCCCTTGTTCAGTATTTCTTCATCATCTGATGGGATGGGTAGGATATATACAGTTTCATCGAAGCTGGTATAGGCATTCAGGTCGGCACCAAACTTCACCCCCACGGACTGCAGATAATTCACCAACTCATTTTTTTTGAAGTTTTTAGTACCGTTGAACGCCATATGCTCCATAAAATGAGCCAAACCCTGCTGATCTTCCTCCTCCAGTACAGAACCTGCATTAAGGACAAGCCTGAGCTCGACCTTATCTTCCGGTTTTTCGTTCTTTCTGATATAATAGGTGAGACCGTTTTTCAACTGTCCGATACGCACATCGGGGTCGACTGGTAACGGATCTTTGAGTTGGGCGTTGACAAGGCCTTCCTGTGCCCATACAGTTGAGACGAATAGTGTAAAAACGATCGAAAAGGAAAAACGAACTCTATGCATACCTGATTGCAGTTTGGATTAGCGGGTCTGTTGGATTAATAACCCGTAAATAGCAATCCGGTCTGGTTTATTACAAGAAAAATCGATCTTTTTATCCTGATCAGGACGTGATCAATTGGTCTGTATTCTCCGAAGAAGCTGTAACCGCTTGGTCCGTTGTGGCTTCAGACGGACTCTTTTGCTTGAAAAACTTCTTCTGGAAGATCAGTATCAGTACCACTCCTATGAAAATAGATGAATCGGCTATATTGAATACCGGGCTAAAAAAAAGAAAATAATCACCTCCTATTACAGGGACCCACTCAGGATAATACCCGTCAAACAAAGGAAAAAACAACATATCGATCACCTGACCATGGAACCATGGAGTAGGTGAATCGGCCGGGGCGTTATTCAGCAGAACTCCATAAAATGTGCTGTCGATAACGTTACCTACCGCACCTCCCAGAATGAGTCCCATGCACCACAGAAGACCTGGTTTGGCCTTATGGCGATACAGGTATATGATGTAGTATGCAATACCTACCATAGCTCCCAGCCGGAAAAGAGTAAGCAGAAGTTTTCCAAACTCATGACTCCATTTTAAGCCAAAGGCCATTCCCGGGTTTAATAAATAATGTAGTTTGAACCAGTCACCAATGACGTTGATCTCCCCCATAGTACCCATTTCCATATTGAAATGAACCAACAACTTGGATGCCTGATCAATGATGATTACCACCACAGCCAACATAAAATATTTATACAACTTCATTGAGACTTATGCTTCTATTTTAACTTTTAACTGGTGTTCGTCCATCTCCAGCAGCACGCCGTCCGCAAGCTGGTCCGGCATTTCCAGAGAAAGCGCCTGCGTTTCCTGACAAATATATTCCTTATTTACCTTTAATGCCGCGTTAACCAGATCGGTATTCTTTTCAATATTGATCCTGATCTTATCCTGTACGTCCAGTCCCATATCCTTCCGGATGTTTTGTACCCTGTTAACGAGGTCACGTGCTATCCCTTCCTTTTTAAGGTCTTCTGAGATAGTGATATCCAAAGCCACGGTCACCCGGCCCTGGCTGGCTACTGACCAACCAGGGATGTCCTGATAATGGATCTCCACATCCTCCAGCGTTAGCGTAACGGCTCCTGACGGGACTTCGATCATTAACTTTCCTTCCGACTCCAGTGCAGATATACTATCATGATCCAGTTGGTTGATTTTTGCAGCAATCTCCTTCAGTCTGGGGCCGTATTCCTGGCCTAGCTTACGGAAATTGGGCTTTATGTTCTTGACCAGTATCCCTGATTCATCATCAACAAACTCGATCTGTTTCACATTGACCTCTGAAAGGATCAGTGATTCAACAGACTTTACCTGCTGCTGGAAATGATCATTGAGTACGGGCACAAGCACTTTGGAAAGTGGCTGCCTTACTTTGATCATATGCTTTTTTCTCAGCGAGTGAACAAGCGATGAAATACCTTGTGCCAATGCCATCCTCTCCTCCAGCTCAGTGTCGATCACGTTTTGATCAGCTTCGGGGAGATCAGTCAGGTGTACAGATTCTGCCTGGCTCAGACCGGTAACGGTATTCAGGTCCATATAAAGCCTGTCCATATAGAAGGGAGCAACAGGAGAGCTTAGTTTGGCTATGTTCAGCAGGCAGGTATACAGTGTCTGATAGGCTGCTTTTTTGTCCTCATTGTATTCACCTCTCCAGAAACGCTTCCTGTTCAATCTCACATACCAGTTGCTGAGATCGCCAATGGTAAAATCCTGTATCAGACGGGCCGCTTTCGTGGGTTCATAGTCTTCAAAGGCCTGTCCAACCTCCTTGACCACGGTATTCAGCCTGGAAAGGATCCAGCGATCACTCTCTGTTCTTTGAACAAGCGGTATTTCTCCACCGGAATAATCAAAACCATCGAGGTTGGCATACAAGGCGAAGAAGGAATATGTATTCTGCAGGGTGCTGAAAAACCGTCGCTGTACTTCTACGATTCCTTCTTCATTGAATTTGAGGTTATCCCACGGGTTGGCATTGGATATCATATACCAGCGTGTAGCATCGGGCCCGTATTTTTCCAGCGTAACAAAAGGATCCGGCGCATTACCAAGCCTTTTGGACATCTTATTGCCATTCTTATCCAGTACGAGGCCATTGGCAATAACGTTTTTGAAAGCCACACTGTCATAAAGCATAACAGCTATGGCATGTAGTGTAAAAAACCAACCACGGGTCTGGTCTACACCCTCGGCTATGAAGTCTGCCGGGAAGTTAGCCTCGAAAATGCTCTGGTTCTCAAAGGGGTGGTGCCATTGTGCATAGGGCATAGCTCCCGAATCAAACCATACATCGATAAGGTCAGGCTCCCGGAACATTTTCCTTCCGGTATCACTGACCAGCACCAGCTCATCTACATAAGGCCTGTGCAGATCAAAATCGTCCGGCAAAGGTTCCTTCATGTGACCTGCCTCTACTGACCTTTGCACTTCGGACTTTAGCTCTTCAACGGATCCTATACATTTCGTCTCACTGCGGTCTTCCGAAACCCAGATAGGCAGTGGAGTACCCCAGAACCTCGATCGTGACAGGTTCCAGTCTACTAGATTTTCCAGCCAGTTCCCAAACCTTCCGGTGCCTGTGGACCCCGGCTTCCAGTTAATGGTCTTGTTAAGGGCCACCAGACGTTCTTTAAGTGCGGTAGTTCTGATAAACCACGCATCCAGTGGATAATACAATACAGGTTTATCGGTTCGCCAGCAGTGAGGGTAGGGGTGTTCGTATTTCTCCACCTTAAACGCCTTGTTCTCCTCCTTTAGCTTAATGGCTATCTGTACGTCCAAAGACTTATCCGGGGCTTCACCTTCGTTGTAGTATTCATTTTTCACGTATATACCCGCGAAGTCGGTGATCTCCTTCACGTACCTTCCTCTTTTATCCACGATGGGCATATCGTTACCATCCTCATCCTTCACAAGTACGGCACCTATTCCTGCCTGCTGAGCTACCCTGTAGTCATCAGCGCCAAACGTTGGTGAAATATGGACGATACCGGTACCATCCTCAGTGCTTACGAAATCGCCCGGGATTACTCTGAACGCCGGACCATTAGGGGCAACATACGGTAGCAACTGTTCGTATTCTGTGCCCAGCAGGTCACTCCCCTTCATCTCATCCACTACCTCAAACGGGATCAGCTGGTCACCCTCCTTGTAGTCTGCGATCCTGACGGAAACGGCCTTTTCGTTGAAATGCGCTTCCAAACGATCCTTGGCCAGAATAACAAATATCTCCCGGAAGGTATAGGCATTAAATGTTCTTACTTTGACATAATCGATCTTTTCTCCCACCGCCAGTGCGGTATTGGCGGCCAGTGTCCAGGGAGTAGTGGTCCATGCCAGGAAATATTCATTGTCGCTGCCCTTTTTTTTGAATTGTGCAGTTACCGTGGTGTCTTTTACGTCGCGGTAGGTGCCGGGCATGTTAAGCTCGTGCGAACTCAGACCAGTACCTGCAGCCGGAGAGTATGGCTGTATGGTATAGCCTTTGTACAGTAAGTCCTTGTCGTAAAGCTGCTTCAGCAGGTGCCAGAGCGATTCGATATAATTTTTGTCAAAGGTGACATAAGGATCGTCCAGATCTACCCAGAATCCCATTTTTTCAGTGAGATCATCCCACTGGTCCTTAAATTTCATCACCGTCTCGCGGCATTTCCGGTTATACTCTTCTACTGATATTTTTTTGCCAATATCTTCTTTGGTAATGCCCAGTTCCTTCTCTACCTGAAGTTCCACGGGAAGACCATGAGTGTCCCAACCGCCTTTGCGTTTTACCTGAAATCCTTTCAGGGTTTTATACCGGCAAAAAATATCCTTTACAGCACGTGCCATTACGTGATGAATACCCGGTGTGCCATTGGCAGAAGGGGGACCCTCATAAAAGGTAAAAGCCGGGTTTCCCTCGCGTGTTTCTATCGATTTTTTAAAAATTCCTTTCTCTTTCCAAAAGCCAAGCACCTCCCTGGCTACTTCAGCATAATTGAGCCCTTTATACTCGTTGTACTTCATTTCCAATACTATGCCTTATTTAATTGTACAGTTATCATACCATTGATATAGTATCGTAACTTCCTCTATTTTTTTATGAATTGATCTCGCCTGGTATATCTTCCTTTTCGTGCGACACACGAATTTGTGAAAGATCTATCTCCTCATCCTCATCTTCAATATAGAATCCATCGTCATAGTGCTCTATTAACGGATGCATATCTTTTCTCCTTTTCCCGTCATCAAATGTCAAAAGCAGTGAAGGCAGCAGGATCAGGTTTGTGATCATAGCTATTAACAAGGTAATGGAGGTCAAAATTCCCAATGCTACCGTACCTCCAAAACCTGACGCTGCAAAGATGACAAATCCTGCGAAAAGAATGACCGAGGTATACATCATACTTGCTCCTGTCTCTCTCAGGCTCTTGCTCACCGCCAGTGGTACGAAAAACCGGTTGGCAAACAGCTCCTGGCGGTACTTGGCTAAAAAATGAATGGAGTCATCCACGGAAATGCCAAAAACAATGCTGAAGATCAGCGCTGTACTGGGCTTGAGGGGAATGCCCACAAAGCCCATAATACCCGCTGTTATTATCAGTGGTATGATGTTTGGGATCAGTGAGATGATGATCATTCTGAAATTGGCAAACAGAATGGCCATTATGATCGAGATGATCACAAAAGCCAGAAACAGGCTGAACCGCAGATTTTCGATGAGGAACTTATTCCCCTTAATGAAGAGGGGAGTAGTGCCGGTGATACTAAGTTTAAGCTTGCTGTTGCCAAACAGGGTATCCATTTTGGGCTGGATGACCTGGTTCACCAGTGAATCCATTTTATGTGAGCCCACATCAGCCACCTGCATGGATATTCGCATTTTTTGCAGTGTGGAATCAACGAAAGAACTAAAAAGTCCTGAACTATCTGTTTCATTCCTCATAAAACGCAATATCCGGCCCTTTTCCCCCTCCCGCGTGGGGATACCGTACCATCGCGGATTGTTGTTGTAATAAGCTTGCCTTGAGGCTTTCACAAAGCTCACCAGGGACAATGGCTCAGAAATATCTTTTTGCTCAGCCAGAAAGTTTTCAAACTCTTCTATTTTTCTGAGGTTGCGAATATCAATAGCACCACGCCTTTTGTCTGTATCCACTACGATCTCCAAAGGCATCACACCGCTAAAATGCTGCTCAAAGAAAGCCAGATCCCGCTTTATATCACTATCGGCAGGTATATCATCTACCATGTAGGATACTGTTTCGATCCTTGAGGCACCATACAGCGAAAGAACTACTATACCTATGGTAAATGAATATATGAAGATGCGATGTCTGTGCACCAACAGGTCCATCTGAGTCAGGGAAAAATCAAGGGTTTTGAATTTCAGATGCTTTAGCTGATGGCCACCGGGTGCCGGCAACCATGAAAACACTGCGGGAATGAGGATAATGCTGACCACAAATGTGGCCATAATATTGATACCCGCCACCAGGCCGAATTCTTTCAGGATGACAATGTCTGTAGTGGCCAGTACTACAAAACCAATGGCGGTGGTAAAATTGGTAATCAGAGTGACCAGTCCGATTTTACGAACTACTCTGCTAATGGCCATCATTTTGTTGCCATGCCTTTCAAACTCCTGATGATACTTGTTAAGTAAGTATACACTGTTGGGTATGCCAATGACCACGATGACCGGTGGTATAAGTCCTGTAAGCAGGGTTATTTTATATCCAAACAAGGTCAATGAACCCAATACCCATACGACCACTACGGCAATAATGGTCATGGGAAATACCACTGCATCCCATGTTCTGAAAAACAGGAACAGGATTACTCCTGTGACAATTACTGACAGGATCAAAAAGATCTGCATTTCATTCCTCACCTTACCGGCTACCACCGAGCGTACAAAAGGGAGCCCTGCATAGTGTAATTCAATACCGGTAGCCTTTTCAAAGGCCTGTCCGGCTTTCATGATATCCTTAGTCAGGTTCAGGCGTGCCGGTGAGTTGAGTACTACCTTGTTTATGGAGATAAGCAATACAGTGGCTCCGTTCTGAGCATTTACAAGCCGGCCCGTATAAAACCGCTGATCCAGCGCCACCTGCAGCAGGCTGTCAAATTCCTGTTTTGAATCCGGTGTGGAGGTAAATACAGGTTCCAGAACAAACCTGCCCTGAGCAGTATCTTTCTTTAGTCTTTTGATCAGAGGCAGTGAAACTACGCTGTTCACCCCTTCAAACTCACTGATGGCCAGGCTGAGATCACGCAGTTGATCAAACTTTTCTTTGGTGTATACACTGCTGTCCTTTAAGCCTATGGCCATAAGGTTCCCGTCTTCACCAAACATCTCCTTGAAGTCCATGAAGGCGATCATATCCGGGTCATCATTTGGTACTGTGCTACTCAGGTTGTAGCTCATCTCAACGGTCCGGGCGTGATAGCCCATAAATGCCGTTATTCCTACCAGTACAAGTACCAGCAGCAGGCGGTATTTAATGATCGTATGGGAAAGTTTGGTCCACATGAAAAAATGAAACCACAAAGGTAATGATTTTACCCTGAATCCATGCTTAAAGCAGATTTTATGAGTTGGGCAGAGAAATGCCCTTTATCTTTCTGTAAAGGGAAATAGCGTGCCTGTCTGTAAGGCCGGACACAAAATCAACACAGCACATCAGCACACTATATACATCGGTCTTCTGGTTGTTAATATCATACAATATCTCCTCGGACAGTAGTCTCAGGGCAGCCTGATTTCTTTTGGATTTCTTTTCGTTTACCTTATTTTCTACAACCGCCGTGACAAAGGTTTCCAATAATCCTGGCAGTACTTCAAAACCTGCGATCTCTATCTCTACCACCTGCCGGGATTGGTAGATCCTTTTGACGGACAGGTCAATGACATCACCAAGAACATCTGATGATGGTATGGTATCTGTGAGGGCAGTATCAAAGGTGCCGTTCAGCAAGCTCTTTTCTTCATCCAGAAAGAGCGACGTGCACTGCTCTACCAACTCACCAATGGCTATTGCCCGTAAAGTGCTGATCCGTTCATTCACGCTATGTATTCTTTCAAGTTTGTCAGGCCTGAATTTGTTACCCAGTATGCCCGCATACAATGAGACTGCATCTTCATAGCTTACCAGTCCCATACGGCATCCATCTTCCAGATCGATCAGATGGTAGCAAATGTCATCGGCAGCCTCTACCAGGAAGGTCAATGGGTGACGGCACCAGGAGAACTCTTCATGCTCCATCAGGCCGATCTCATCGGCTATGCCCCTGAATGTCTCCCGCTCACTTTGAAAGAATCCATATTTCTTTTGACTCCTTCTTGCCGGGTCCTTTTTACGGATGAGAGACTGACGAGGATATTTGCTAAAGGCTGCCAGTGTGGCATAGGTCAGCCTCAGACCCTGATATTGTTCCTTGTTCAGTATCCTGAACCCCTGGGCATTCCCTTCAAAATGTGTCAGATCTGCCCATTGCAGTTCATCTACACATTGGTGGTATGGCTGACCTTTGCCTGCCGTAAAAAATTCGGAAATGGCACTTTCACCGGAATGTCCAAAAGGGGGATTGCCTATGTCGTGTGCAAGGGATGCAGCCGCTACGATAGCACCAAAATCATGAGTGGTATAGTAATTTGCCAAAGCAGGGTATCTCTCAAGGATCACCTGTCCCACTTTTTTGCCCAGGGACCGCCCGACGCTGGAGACCTCCAGGCTGTGCGTAAGGCGGGTATGCACAAAATCATCCTCAGGTAAAGGATGCACCTGCGTTTTGTCCTGCAGCCTGCGGAACGGATGGGAGAAGATTATTCTGTCATAATCCTGTTCAAATGCACTACGGCCTGGCTGTAGGGCCTGTTTTTTCTCACCAAAGCGCTGTGTGGATAAAAGTCTTTCCCAATTCATATATCAGGCAGGAAAATATTTATGGCACTGCATAAATACACAACCTTAGTTAAATTTTGAAAAAAGATGCTCTTTGCTTACAACTTTGATCGGTTGGGACGATCAAAAATTCACCCGAACTATCTGCGGATCAACGGTCAGACCCACTTCGCGCATCAGGGGCACCGAATAGTTGGGGATCTCATGGCCTAAAGGAAACTGAAAACCTACCGGATAGTCATACTCCCGTACCTTGTCAAGGATCAATTCCTCCAGTGGTTGCCCAAATGGTATCTGGGTATCTTTTATCTGTGAGAAGTCGCCGAGGATGAGGCCTTTCAGGTGATCAAGCTTTCCGGCTCTTTTGAGTTGAGTGAGCATGCGGTCCACTTTATAAAGGTATTCATCGATCTCTTCCAAAAACAGGAGGCGGTCTTTTGTATCTATTTCACTGGCGGTGCCCAAACTGTCGGCTAAAAGTGACAAGTTACCCCCTACAAGCCGGGCTTTTACTGTTCCATACCGGTTCAGTGGAAAGGGCTGTGCTTCTACCGAACCTGTATCTTCGAAAAGTAATTTCCTCTGATGTTCAATGGACGCTTCTGCATCTACATAATCAAACTGAACGGGCATTAATCCGTGAATACTTTCTATTCCCATTCTGTTCAACGTAAGGTGCAGCGCTGTGATATCGCTAAAACCTATGATCCATTTAGGTTCTTGCTGCAAGGCAGACAGATCAAGATCATCAAGTATACGTGTAACTCCATATCCTCCGCGGGCACAAAAAATACAGCGCACTTTGCCATTATTGATCATGTCCTGCAGGTCTGAAAGCCGCTCCGCATCACTGCCTGCAAAATAGCCTTTTCTGCTAAACAGGGATTTTCCCTGTTTTACTTCCAACCCCCATGATTGAAAAGTTTTAATGGCCGTTGCTACCTGATTTTCGGTGATCATCCGTGATGGGGCTATCAGGCCCACCATATCTCCTGATTTTAAGGGAGGCGGTTTTATCATAGCTTGACTAACTTACAACAAAAAAGCCCTTCTTATTGAAGAGCTTTATGACTTAATCCGATTGTTCCTGCCTAGTTTTCAGTTGGGGTGATGCCCATTTTCTTCAAAACAGCATCGGAAATATCAAATTTTTCATCGGCGTACAGTACCACATCTATACCGCCTACCTGACCGTTCAGGATATGTGTGTATCCCATTTCCTTGGCTACGGCCTCGATATTGTTACCTACCTTGGTATACAAAGGCTCCATGAGCTCGGCCGTTTTCTTTTGCAGGGAGGCCTGTGCATCCTGCTGAAACTTTTGCATTCTTTGCTGTAGCTGAGCCAGCTCGGTTTCCTTTTCCTGCCTTACCGCGTCAAGCATGGTGGCGGCTCCCTGCTGATAAGCTGCCAGTTTTTGCTCATACTCCTGGTACTTAGCCTGGAGCTGATTTTGCAATTGTGTATTGGTAGATTGCAGCTCGCTTTCCACTTCTTTGGATTCAGGCATTTGGCTCAGAATGTAATCTACATCTGCATAGCCTATTTTCATAGCTGTCTGAGCATGTGCAAAGACACAAAGTAAACTAAAAGCTAAAACTGCAAGTAACGATTTCTGTCTCATGATTTATCTGTTAAAAAACTATTTTACTTTATTACATCGTTGGGATCACCCAATCCCAACTCATCCAATACGTAATCGGTGTAATCATGCCTCGGATCAGTATAGATCATCACCAGATCTCCGGCCTTGTCAAACATAATGGCTAGCCGTTGTTCCTTACACACTCTCTCTATGGCGTCGAAGATCTGGTCCTGCACAGGTTTGACCAGCTCCTTCTTTTTCAGGAAGAATAATCCTTCAAATCCAAAAATCTTTTTCTGATATTCCTTGAGCTCATTTTCCTTCTTCCTGATGTTATCCATTCTCTCCTTTTTCATATCAGCGGTCAGCAGCACTTCTTCCGCCTGCAACTCGCTGTACATCGCCTCTATATCCTTGGACATCCCCAGGATCTCCTCCTGCCAGCCCTGAGAGAGTTTATCTATCTCTGCCTGGGCCTCACTGTATTCAGGCATTTTGGACAGAACATAGTCGGTATCTACGTAGCCGAACTTTTGTCCATAAACACCAACAATCGAAAATAATGCCAGAAATAAAATTACACCCTTCTTCATATCATCTGATTTGCTGACCGATGGTGAAATGAAACTGAGCTCCGCTAGCATTGGGATTACCAGGTATATTGTCGAAACCATAAGCCCAGTTCACGCCAATCAAACCAAATGCAGGCATAAATATCCTGGCACCTACCCCTGCTGAGCGATACATATCAAATGGGTTGAACTCCTGGAAGTTATTCCAGTTGTTGCCTGCTTCTGTAAAGACGAAACCATAGATCGTAGCTGCTTGTCCTGTGGTGACGGGATACCTTAGCTCCATTCCCACCTTGTTGTAGACAATACCTCCCTCTATCGCGTTTTCTTCCAGTCGGTCGAAAGGTGGATTGATGGAGTTATTTTCATAACCTCTTAACCCGATGATATCAGTACCCAGTAAAAATCCCTGCTGGCCGGCCAGTCCGTCGCCTCCCAGAACAAAACGTTCAAAAGGTCCTTGCCCAAGGTTTTTGGAGAATGAACCGATAAATCCAAAATGGGCCTTGGTCTCCAGCACCAGCTTACCGGCGAGTGGCAGATAGAACTTGGAGTCAAACATCCACTTGTGATACTCGATAAACCGGTAACGACGGGCATTATGGATGTTCCTAAGCTCCGATGCCTCCAGGTCCGTCCGTCTGTCTTCATCAGTCAGGTCCGGATATTTTTCAGAAACTACTCTGGCTGCTTCGTCACCGTCACCAGCTTCCACCCAGAAATCGTCATCCCGGAACGCAGAGTAAGGTGGTGTAAGTGCCAGACTTAAGGAGATCGTAGACCCTGATGTGGGGTACATTGGGTTGTCAATACTGAAGCGACTTAGTGTGGTATTGAACGTAATGCTGTTCGCCGGACCGTCTGAAAAGCCTAACCCGCGTGTTCCAAAGTTATCCAACTCGTACACCAGATAGCTGATGGAATTATTCAGCGTGAAATAGTTGTCCGGCCATTCCAGTTGTCGTCCCAGGCCAAGTGTAATTCCCCGCACGCCAAGTCGGGCATTGTAGTCATCAAATCTTCTTCCTACCTGGGTGATCCCGTCGGAAGCCAGCTCTGGCACTGCCTGTCGCTGGATAGAATAGTTGAAACTTACCGAAAAGGAGTTGGGTTTTTTGCCTCCCAACCATGGCTCTGTGAACGAGAAAGAGTAGCTCTGGAACTGACGGCCATTGGCCTGAGCCCTCAGGGACAGGCGCTGCCCGTCGCCCACGGGTATCGGGGTGAATTTGCCCCTCAGCATATTGCGCACTGAAAAGTTGTTTAGTGTGAGTCCCAGTGTACCCACGAAGCCAAAAGCTCCTCCCCATCCTCCGGAGAGCTCTATCTGATCACTGGAACGCTCTACTACTTTCCATTCGATATCTACTGTCCCGTCAGCAGGATTAGGTAATGGCGTTGGCGTGATCTGTTCAGGATCAAAGTATCCCAGCTGCGAAAGGCGCTGTTGCGTTCTGATAATATCTGTTCTGCTGAATTTCTGGCCGGGTACTGTTCTTAGCTCCCTACGTATCACGTGATCCCTTGTTTTGTCGTTACCGGCGATGATCACGTTTTTGATGGTAGCTTGTTCTCCTTCATATATACGCATCTCCACATCGATGGAGTCCCCTTCTACGGATACTTCTACCGGATTCACCCGGAAAAAGAGATAACCGTCATCCATATACAGCCCGCTGATGTCAGGACCCTTGGGGTTGAAGGTCAGCTTTTGATCGATCAGCTCCTTATTGTATACATCACCTTTTTCTATGGCCAGGATCTTGTTCAGGGTTTCACTGGAATGGACAAAATTTCCCGTCCATATGATGTCCCTGAAATAGTATTTGTTCCCTTCTTCTACATGCAGGTTAACGTTGATGCTGTTGTCGCTATGTGCATAGATCGTATCTGCCATGATAGCAGCATCCCGGTAACCTTTGGAGTTGTAAAAGTCGATCAGAAGCTGCTTGTCATCCTCATAGTCTGATTTAATGAATTTTGAGCCTTTGAAAAAATTCAACTTGATATTGTTATTAACGAAGGCCTTAAGCTCACTGCCTGACATTTCATAGGTTGAATCAAAGAAATTCACTACCTTCTTTGGCCGGATGCCCACCAAAAATTCAGCGGCTCTTTTGAAGAGGGAGATCCTTACATGCTCATTGGTCGATTTCAGTTTTTTCTTAAGCCGGGCATCCGAAAACTCTTCATTACCTTCGAAGTTGACCCTGTTGATCTTTACCTTGGATTTGGGATTGACAACTATGCGCAGCTTGATACCATCCGTATTTACGGTATCTTCAACCTGGATGACCTTTACATCAGCGTTCAGAAATCCCTTTCTGAGATAATGGTTTTTTACTGTGATCTGTGTATTCCGTATGATGGCATCTGATAGTATCCTGCCCCGGATCAGATTGAGATCTTCCCTTATTTCTGATTCCCGGGATTTTTTTACTCCTTCAAACGTAAAACCTGTCAGGCGTGGACGTTCAGTAAGAGCGATTTTCAGGTAGATCTGATCTCCTTCTATTTTGTCAATGGATATGGATACATCACCTACCAGACCATGTTTCCAGAGCTTTTTTATAGCGCCACTTATTTCGTCACCGGGTACTTTCACCTTGTCACCTACCTTCAGGCCTGATAGTGAGATCAATGCATTCTTGTCAAGCACCCTCAGACCGGTAACTTCTATGCCGGCGATCACATATTGCACCGGATTGGAATAGTTCAGGGAGTTTTCATCTTTTGCTGTATTGGCATTTCTTTTTCTGAACTGGCCATTCACATGGTTGACGAGCATCAGAAGAGCCAATAAGAACACTAATCTTTTCATCAATCAGGAGTTCACTTGTTCGCTAATTCTACCAAATCTTCTTTCTCTACTCTGAAACGCCAATATTGCTTCATGAAGATCACCCTTTCGGAAATCAGGCCACAGTTTTTGTGTGATATATATTTCCGTGTAGGCTATTTGCCATAGTAAAAAGTTACTTATCCTAAGTTCTCCGCTTGTCCTGATTAATAGTTCGGGATCTGGTATATCCCGTGTTTGCAAGTGCCGGGATATCAATGACTGATCAACATCTTCTGCATCTAAAATACCTGTCTTTACCTCCTCAGCTATTTTCTTTACAGCCTCCGTAATTTCCCACCGGCCACTGTAACTTAATGCTAATACGAGCGTCAGCCCGGTATTGTTTTTTGTGATCTCGATAGCTTCTGCCAGTTCACTCTGACAATTTCCGGGCAGGCTATCTATAGATCCGATGGCTGTTAGTCGTACATTGTTATCCAGAAGCGTTTTTAATTCATTCCTTATAGTCAATACAAGCAACTGCATTAAGCTGCTGACCTCCTCTACCGGTCTTTCCCAGTTTTCTGTAGAAAATGCATATAAGGTTAAATATTCCAATCCCAGTTCAGCGCAGCCCTCGGTTACCTCCTTTACCGCCTTTATGGCGTTCTTATGACCAAATATTCTCGCAGCACCCTTCTTTTTCGCCCACCTACCGTTTCCGTCCATTATAACGGCAACATGTCGAGGTAAAGTATTCAACATTATTTTTTCTTTCACAGCTGACACAAGGTTGCAAAATTAACTCTTTTGAGCTAAAAAACTTGATATTCAGATTTTTTTAACGGCTTCTGTAATTTCTTTTATATGGACTTACAGGACACGGAATAGTATAAAAGGAATAGGTAAGTGAAATACCCATGTAATAATAGGCGTCATTGTCAAAGCGATTTCCGGTATCAAAGTTCTTTACTACTCCATCGCCTTCACTCAGATTATCCAGATAATCAAAAAATGTTTTTCTGGCGCCAAACTCAATCCCAACATACCATTTTGGATTTAGTACATACTTAAAACCCAAACCGAACGGAATGGCTGGTTGGATGTTGCTGTATTCCGCCGGTTTCTCACTTTCTCCGGACACACCAAAAATAGCAAGACCGCCAAACAGATAGGGTGTCCATCGGATAAGTGTGTGCTCCTGTCTCCATTTTAGAAAATGATATTCGAAAACGGTAGAAGCTTCAAACAAAAAGATGCTGAAAGAGGCATCCCGGTTCTCAGCAAAAGGGTCAATAGGGGTACTGGAGTCGCTGCCAGCCAGTCCTCCTGCCGTTAGTCCCACGCGAAAACTGACTGCTTTGCTAATGTTGTTTCTGAAGAAAACAGTACCGGCAGGACGAATGGACCTGAAGTTAATACCTCTGGAGAGATCTCCTGAGTACTTAAAGCCCCCTACTCCAAAGCCTATTTCGGTCTCCTGTGCATAGGATACCAGAGGTGAAAAGGCAAGTAGAAAAACAAAAATGGGAAAACCGATCACTGATTTTCCCTTATATATTTCATACTTCAACTTCATAATTATCTGAACTTCGCACGTCTGAATGTGGCGCCGATGATATAGGCCACTTTGATACTAGTAACGAAATAAAGATCATTATCATCTGCATTGCCTCTTATATTATTCCGCGATTCTGTTCCGTATCCATTGAAAAAACCATCGCCATTTCTGTCACTGGCTGTGGCATTTATTGCTTCAAAGTCCCTTGCTGACCCTGAAACGACGGCAGTCGGCTCCCATGACCGGTCGGCCAGCGCTCTGGCAACGGCATTGTCTCCTTCGCTGGAAGCGGTGATAATATTGGTATCCACATAGTTTTGACTTACATCATCCAGGTAATCGGTGAATGTATATCTGAAACTCATTTCAAAGGAAAGGTCAAAGACCTGGTTCAGCCGGTACCTTACTCCCAGACCTGCGGGAATGGCGATCTGCCATAGGCTATATTCTGAGATTCCTGAGTTTACAGCATCCGTAGGAAGATTAGTATGCTGGCCTTCCGTACCCAGCGGTTGCAGGTCCACCCAGTCTCCGGCTCCTGGCAGAGGGTTACCATTTCTGTCTGTATCGGGTACAATAGCCTGTGGATTATGATGGAAAACGGCCAGGCCGGCAAAAATATAGGGTGTAAACTGAACACGGCTTATATAGGAACCTTCATTTTCAAACAGGTCGAACATAGCTGTGATAGCCAGCTCCTTTATCCTGTTCCTGAAATGCAGATTTCTCACATACCTGAACCGGGCATCCTGATCATTGGGGTCAGCAGATTCAAAATCATCACCCCTGAGGGTACCATACATAAAGGAGGCCCTCAGGGTATACCGGGGCCCGAACCTATGACCAAACACAATTCCCACGCCTGGTCTTGTAAAGGAAATATCCGTACTTGTTCTTCTGGAAAGAGGCGCCAGATCCCCAAAGTAGTTAAGGGCATTGATGGATATAGCTACGAAGTTGTATTTTTTATCACTGGTGAAATTGTTTTTTCTTCCCTTGAACTTCGATATTCTTTTATTGTTCTTCTTTAAGGATCTTTTTCGTATCTGACCATGTGCCATTTCCGCGGTCCCCACCATGATCAATGCAAGAACCAAAACCAAGTACTTCTTCATCTCAAAAAATTTATTAAAGCCTCCGACGTAATATACCCGGAAACTATCAAAAGTAAGCATTAATATAAAAAGATAAAATTTAGTTTCTAACGTCGAGACCCCAATTTAGTTTTTGTCTTAAAGTTTTAAAATAGTTATTATCTTTTAATTTTATCAATCTGGTTTTGAATTTTTCTTTGGAGATCCTAAGTCGCACCGAGTCATCCACGGTTTCAAACCTGGAATCAAGGGATATCAGGAAATTATTACTCCGGCCTTCAATGGTAAAGGACAATTCAGAACTATCCGGTACGACTATGGGGCGTACGGTCAGATTATGAGGACTGACCGGGGTGATGATGAAATTGTCAGACTGCGGAAGCACCAGCGGGCCTCCGCAGCTTATGGAGTAGCCGGTAGACCCGGTAGGCGTGGATACGATCACCCCATCCGCCCAGTAGGAGTTAAGGAATTCTCTGTTAATGTAGGTATGCACGACAATCATGGATGAGGTATCCTTTTTCAGGATAGTGAAGTCGTTCAGGGCAAAATTGAGCCCGTTAAAAAGGTCATGGTTGGAATCCAGATGTAACAGTGTTCGCTCGTCAAAGTCATAATCGTTATCCTGCAGGGCAAGCAAGGCGCTTTCGATGTTTTCTTTCGCCGTGGTGGCCAGGAAGCCCAGCCGACCGGTATTAATACCCAGAATGGGGACTCCCGAGCTGTTAATGTGGGTTACGGCTTCCAGCAATGTGCCGTCACCACCCAATGTCAACATCGCGTCCAGGTGTTTTAATTGCTCGCCAGGGCGATAGGTCCGGCAATGGGGCATGTCAGTAAGCTGATCCTTACTTATGTTCAGAAATTCTTCAGAAACGAAAAGCTCAGCATTCCAGCCACTCAGTATTTTAAACACACTAAGGATAAAATCTCTGCTCTCAGGACCAAAATCCTTACCATGTACGCCTATTTTCATGGAGTTTTAAATATCAAGAAACTTTAGCAGCATATCGATACGGTCTTTTTCCTCATCAAGGATTTTCGTTTCCTGGAAACGACCGATCACTTTGAACCCAAACCTTTCAAAGGTGGCTACTATGGCGCTAAGGTCCGGTTTATTGATCTTTAAAGTTATTCTTAGCCTGGATGGATCATCGTTTTCCTCCTTTATGCTGCTGCTGAGTATTTTGGCATTGTTTTCTTCTACCAACCGGCTGATCTGAGACAATGAATAGTCAATCTGATCCACGGCCAGCACCAATATACTGCCGGGGATCTGAATGGCGGCGGACTGCGCAAAGGAGTTGATCGTATCCCTAACAGTGATCACCCCGAGATATTTATCCTCCTCGTCTCCGACACCTACCATTTGCAGATCATTTTCTGCTGCCAGTTTAAGTACATCATAGAAATGAGAATTTTTTGACAGGAAGCATTGCTGACCGGTCATTTCAAAGTCGGCAATCAGCTTCTCGACATTGTTATCTTCCATGATCAGGTCTTCGGTGACGAAACCAAGAAATTTCTCACTGTCCACTACCGGTAATTCGTTGCAACGCAATTCCTCCATCCAGACCAGTGCCTTGTGAGCGTCATCCCTGAGCTTTAGTGGCGGGATCATATCATTAATGAGTTCTTCTGCTATCATACTTCCTGCTCCTCCAAAAATTCACTTAAAATCCGATTAAACTTCCCGGGGTGTTCCATCATGGGTGCGTGACAACATTTATCAATAAACTTTAACTCTGAATTTGGTATAAGCTTATTGAATTCATGCGCCACCATAGGCGGTGTTATGGTATCATT
>LYSV01000054.1:39565-57064 GCA_001657315.1 Flammeovirgaceae bacterium BBD 1991-12
GGCGTTGGGCCGATTTTGCTATAGCCACAATTCTCAGGCATTTGGGAATGCTCTTGGTAGTTTCAAAAACCTCATCGACCAGTGCTTTGGTGGCCGTATTGGGATCGTAAAAGGTATAGGCCACCCGTTCTTTAATGTACTCATAGCTGCCGCGTTTGGGAAAGGATCCCCCCATGGAGTTTTCAAAAAGGCCGGAACTACCGGTTAATACCAGATGATTCACTTTGCCGATATTATTTAAAGTGTAGATCAGGCCAATATGTCCGCCAAGCGAGTTTCCGATCACGGTTACATTCTCCAGGTTCTTTAATTGTACGAATCCTTCCAAAAACTTCACCAGGCCATCCAGGCCAGCCTGTTTTAAAGGCATTTCGTAAATAGGTAATAACGGTATTACCACTCGATAGTTATTCTTAAAATGGTTGACTACCCCCTCCCAGTTGCTGAGTGCACCGAACAGACCATGCAGTAAAAGCAGCACATGGCCGGAGCCCTCATCAATGTATTTGTATTCTTTGTCCCTCTTAATCTCAAGTCCCATTCCAAAAACCTGTTTTACACAAAGTAAACAAAATTGATGAATTTAACGCGCTATCCTGTTAGATGATAACCAATTTTTCAGTAGTTGGAGACCATATTCGGTAAGGGCGGCTTCCGGGTGGAATTGCACACCCCATACAGGCAGCCTGACATGTCTCAGGGCCATGAGCTCACCCTCATCGCTCCGGGCGATCGGTTTTATGGGTCCATCGCATAGCTCTACGATCAGGGAATTATAACGCACTACCTTGAACCTGGACGGCAACCCGTGGAAGAGTGCATCCTTTTCCACCCGGATGTTGGAGATCTTACCATGCATGGGTTTCTGCGCTTTCTCAATACGCCCCCCGAAATACTGGCCTATGGCCTGATGACCCAGACAGATGCCCAGTACCGGTACTTTATTGTGATAGTGATCCAGTACCTGCATCAGATTTCCAGACCTCTCGGGAGTTTCGGGTCCAGGAGAAATGACGAGAGCCTTAACGTCCAGATCAGCAATTCTTACAGGATCGATATCATTGCGGATCACTCTGCATTCTACTTCCAGTTGATGGAAGTAATCCACAAGGTTAAAAGTGAATGAATCAAAATTGTCAAGTAGCAGGATCACCTTCCAACAATTCCCTAATCATTTGAAACAGATCATCAGTAAAGGGCAGGACCCCGGAAAGCAGATCTACGATTTGTGGCGCAAAAGTGAGGAGAAAGGGATACAACAGGGAGTGACCGGTCCAGCTTTCAGGAAAGGTAAATCCGAAAGAACTGGAAAGCCAGAAAATCACACTGAGCCCGAAAGCCCACTTTAGCATGGAAACAACGGCCCCTGCAATGCTATCGACCGGTCCCAGCAGGGTCATATCTACAATTTTCTTAAGGAACTTTCCAAGTATATTGACCAGAATGATGATCCCCATAAAGATCAGGAGGAAAGCAAGATAGGGCAGGATCTCACCATGAATGTTAAAGCTTTCACTCAACAGGGCCATCCCCCAGTGTAGCAGCTTGAAGGCTCCCAGCACCGCCAGTACAAAAGCCAGAATGGCAATTATCTCCAGTAAAAAACCGCGGTTAAATCCCTTGTAGGCCGCAAAAAGCAGAACGACCAGTAAGATGATGTCCAGTGTATTCAAATTAACCGGCCAATAGTGATCTTACAATTTCCGAGATCTTTTTGCCATCGGCTTTGCCGGCGAGCAGCTTCGTGGCCATGCCCATCACCTTGCCCATATCCTGAGGCCCGCCGGCCCCTGCCTGAGCAATGATCTTTTTAAGCTCAGCTCTCAATTCCTCCTCAGACAGTTGCTTGGGCAGGTACCTTGAGATCACCTCGTATTCAAAAAGCTCCTTATCCGCCAGGTCCTGCCGGCCCTCCTTTTGGTAAAGCTCGGCGGATTCCCTGCGCTGTTTGGCTGCTTTGGTAAGTAATTTCATTTCTGCATCCGATGCCAGTTTGTCGCCCGCACCTTTCTCGGTTTCTGCTAATAGTATGGCGGATTTTATGCCTCTTAAGGCGGTAAGCTCATCTTTCCTTTTGGCCAGCATGGCAGCTTTTATGTCCTGATCAATTTGCTCTTTGAGACTCATAGTGTTGTTAGGTTTGTCAAACTTCTCGTTAATTTGAAGTAAACCAGTACGGCTATCCGCAAAAATAGGAAATCAAACAGCAGAAAAAAGAAATACCTGAGCCTGATCTGCTGTCTGTTGACTCAACCGGACGGATAGAACATTCATGTTCCCAATAAACTTAAAACCATAGTTTCCCATGACGAAGCTGAGTGTAAACATTAACAAGTTTGCCACCCTGAGAAATGCCCGCGGTGGTAGCAATCCCAATGTTGTCAAAGCGGCGATGGATTGTGAAAGGTTTGGGGCTCAGGGCATCACTGTGCACCCACGACCTGATGAACGGCATATCCGCTATAATGATGTTCTTGAGCTGGCAGAGACCGTAACCACCGAGTTCAACATCGAAGGCTATCCTGACGAACGTTATATGGAACTGGTCAAGAGGGTCAGGCCTACACAAGCCACTCTGGTGCCTGATGCCCCGGATGTACTCACCTCCAACGCTGGCTGGGATACGATCAGAAATGAAGCACTGCTGAAAGGGCTGATCGCCGAGTTGAAAAGTGAGGGCATAAGAACTTCCATATTTGTAGATCCCGATGTGAAAATGGTGGAAAGGGCTGCCCATATTGGTACAGATCGTATAGAACTTTACACGGAGAGTTACGCTTCAGGATATCATAAGGATAGAGAGCGTGCTGTAGCAAGCTATTGTGCAGCTGGCCGTAAGGCAGTAGAACTGGGATTAGCCCTGAACGCCGGGCATGACCTGGATCTGGACAATCTCAGCTACTTTGTTTCAGAGGTCCCCAAAGTACAGGAAGTATCCATAGGCCATGCACTGATCTGTGATGCCATTTACTATGGTCTGGAAAATACGATCCGACTTTATCGCAGATGCCTTGAAAGGTAGTTCAATGTTCAAAATTCAATGTTCAACGTTCAGAGGATGCAAACTTTGAACATTCAACACTGAACGTTGAACGATCATATTTCCTCGTCTCCGGGGCGTTCATCCTCCCTGGTGATCTTTCCGAGCCCGGACACATCTGTCTGCACGTCCGAGGGATTTCCACGATAGGATATGCCACCTACACCACTGACGGAAGCCACCAGCTTTTCACGGACGTTGATGCTGGCTCCACCTACACCGCTGATGCTTATGTCACACCGGTCGCTTACCAGGTCCCCGGCGTCCAGCCCGCCTGCACCATTCATTTCTATCTCCAGCTCCGTTGTCTTGCCTCTCAATTCCACTGCACCAGCGCCGGATATTTCCAGGTCCAGTGCCTTCAGGCCCAGTTCAAGCTGAACGGCCCCGGCACCAGACATGCTAATGCGGAGATAATCGCCTGCTACTACCTCGTCACTGTTCAGCACAGCGGCACCTCCCACATCCACTGACCTTAGCTCCTGGTAGTAAATCACCACATTTACTCCCTCACGGCTTATCAGATTTTTATTGGAGCTTAACCATAGTGTATTGCCCTCATTCTCCACGGTTATAAAATCATGGAGATTTTCGTCTGTGGTAACAGTCACAGCGGGTGATCCACTCTTTTCCAACCGGATATTGAAATTCCCTTCGACCTGCACATTCCGGAACTCTTCCAGATCATGCCTTTGGGTGATCACCACTCCATTGCCTTTCTCGCCGATAATGGAATTGCACCCCATAGGCACCATGGAAATGATGATAAGTAAGTAGTAAAGTAGCGCTTTCATGATTCAATGTTTGCTATAAAAGTAATCATATTGCTGATATTTGTCCAGTTGTATAAGACTGGCTTGCGCAGTGTAGTGTTTGCCTGGATTATGAGTGTCTGGCTTCGATCTTTGTATCGTCCATTTCAGTAGGAAAGAAATCAGTGATATAGATCTTCTCTGATTTCTGGTCAACATAATAAATGATTTTTATAAACTTTCTCTTGCTACGTTCGAATAGTAAATAGCGGTAACCCTTAGAACGGTGTGACAAGCGAGGCTCATGCGTGCCCCTGTAAAAAAGTGTTTGTAAGCTGATAGCCTTTTTATAAAGTGAGTTAGCTATTTCCTCTGCGCGATCTACGGTGTAATGATCATAGAGATATTCGACCACATCATAAAAAGCACGATTGGCAGAATGGGTAAACTCTATCTGATAATTGAGCTCCTTTTTTCCCTTTTCCAATTTTCAAAATCTCTGCTGAACTGATCTGCCGTGACTGTTTTTCCTTCTGCTATCTCTTTTTCCGAAGCATCTGCCCTGCGGTTCATTTCGTCCTGCGTAAGCAGGTCCTTGATATATGCCAATACCTTGTCCTGCTGTTCGACCTCAAGCAAAAGTAAATGGCTGATCAATTCCTTATCGATCACTTTCTCCTTTTTCATATTTTAAAGGTACTACTTTTCAGAATCTTTTACCGATCGGTCTTACTTTAGACCTTTTCCTGCGACAAGGCGCTGCAGATCCTTAGCGCCTTTTGCCCTCCGCGGTGAGAAATTCAATGTAATGAAATTTACATATTGGTTATCTCTGGTGCTTACCTTATTTTTGCCGCTTTCAATCCCAGACCCCTCTTATTTAACAAAAAGCTATGCACAGAGACACGGTTATTTTTGACCTCATCGAAAAAGAAAAAGAAAGACAACAGGCGGGTATAGAGCTGATCGCCTCTGAAAACTTTGCATCGCCACAGGTGATGGAGGCCATGGGCACGGTACTGACCAATAAATATGCGGAGGGCCTGCCAGGAAAAAGATATTACGGTGGCTGTGAAGTGGTGGATGAGATTGAAAACCTGGCCATTGAGAGGGTGAAGGAGCTTTTTGGTGCCAGCTGGGCCAATGTTCAACCTCACTCCGGCGCTCAGGCCAATGCCGCGGTAATGCTTGCTGTGCTCAATGCCGGTGATAAGATACTGGGCTTCGACCTGTCACATGGAGGCCACCTCACACACGGCTCAGCCGTGAATTTCTCGGGCAAGCTGTATGAACCCGTTTTTTATGGCGTGGAAAAAGATACGGGTCTGGTAGACTGGGAAAAGGTAGTGGATACGGCAAAAAAGGAGAAGCCCAAACTGATCATCTGCGGAGCTTCTGCCTACAGCCGTGAATGGGACTACAAGACCCTCCGTGAAGCTGCTGACACCGTCGGCGCCATGCTGCTCGCCGATATTTCACATCCATCAGGACTAATAGCGCGTGGACTGCTTAACGATCCATTGGAGTACTGTCACATTGTGACCACCACCACACATAAAACACTGCGTGGCCCAAGAGGTGGTTTGATCATGATCGGGGAGAACTTTGACAATCCATGGGGGCTGAAAACTCCAAAGGGAGAGATCAGAAAGATCTCTGCTCTGCTCGATTCAGGTGTATTCCCAGGTACACAGGGAGGGCCGCTGGAGCATGTTATAGCTGCCAAGGCTGTCGCCTTTCAGGAGGCTCTGAGCGACGATTACATGACCTACATCCTTCAGGTGGCCAAAAATGCGAAGGTGATGGCCAATGCCTTCGTGGAAAAGGGATATGAGGTGATCTCTGGTGGTACTGATAACCATCTTATGCTCATCGATCTCAGGTCCAAAGGCCTTACCGGAAAGCTGGCTGAGAATACCCTGATCAAGTCAGATATCACCATCAACAAAAATATGGTGCCGTTCGATGATCAGTCCCCCTTTGTGACTTCCGGCATGCGTGTGGGAACGGCAGCTGTTACCACCCGTGGTATGATGGAGGACGACATGGTCAGAGTAGTAGACCTGATTGACCGTGTTCTGATGGAGCACGACAACGAGGAGGCTATAAAAGCGGTAAAAGAGGAGGTGAACTCCTGGATGGCAAACTTTCCCCTTTATAAATAAACGTGAAATACCTTGATCAACCTGATGAAGATGAACGTGATGAAAAGGAAATGTCATTCCTTGATCATCTCGAGGAGCTTCGTTGGCACCTGGTCAGATCGGTGATAGCCGTACTGGTGCTGTCTGTTGCGGCATTCATAGGAGTGGATTTTATCTTTGATCGGGTAATATTCGGCCCTGCCAAAGTGGACTTCTGGACTTTCCGGATGCTCTGTAAGGTAAGTGACCTGATCAATTCATCAGCATTGTGTATCGACGAGCTGGATTTCAAGATCCAGAGCCGTAAAATGACCGGACAGTTCACTATGCACATTACCTCCTCCTTTGTAATAGGCATCATTGTGGCCTTTCCCTATATCTTCTGGGAATTCTGGAGGTTTATCAGTCCTGGGCTGTATACCAGAGAGCGCAGAGCCTCCAGAGGAGCTGTATTCTCCGTTTCCATACTATTTACAGCGGGTATACTTTTCGGCTATTACATCATGTCTCCTCTGGCTGTTAATTTTTTGGCTGGCTATCAGGTAAGTGAAATCGTACAGAACGAATTTGACATCACCTCGTATGTATCTACTATAAGCACCCTGGTACTGGGCAGTGGACTATTGTTTCAATTACCGATCGTGGTGTACTTTCTCTCAAAGGTGGGCCTTGTTACCCCATCATTGATGAGGACCTACCGCAAGCATGCGATTGTGGTGATACTGGTCCTTGGGGCTATGCTCACCCCGCCGGACCCGTTGAGCCAGGTATTAATTGCTTTTCCATTGCTTGGGCTCTATGAGTTCAGTATCTTCATATCAGGAAGGGTGCTCAGAAGAAAAGAAAAGGAAGAATTACTCGAACAACAAAAACAGTAGGATTAAAATGGCAACAATAGCAATAGGTGGTGATCATGCCGGGTTCGAATACAAATCCGGTCTTTTTGAATTACTCAGGGAGCTTGGGCACGAGGTAAAGGATTTCGGTACCTACAGCAGTGAATCTGTGGATTATCCTGATTTTGCACACCCCGTAGCCAGCGCGGTTGAAAACAAGGAATATGACCAGGGGGTACTAATCTGCGGAAGTGCCAATGGTGTAGCCATTACTGCCAACAAACATCAGGGCATACGGGCAGCGGTCTGCTGGAATATTGAGCTTGCCGAACTGGCCCGCCAGCATAACAATGCCAATATTGTTTGTATTCCTGCGCGGTTCATTGCACTGGAGGAGGCAAAAAAGATCGTTAAGGCCTTTCTCTCCGCCTCTTTTGAAGGAGGTCGCCATGAGAGAAGAGTCACCAAGATCAGTTGCTAACGAGGTTATAAACACCAGGGGCACCTGGTTCATATTTTTCACGAAGGGGTACTACACGGTTAAAAATAGCCGGAAGTACGTCATTCTCATCAATGATCACGTCCGGAGGGTCCTTTTCAAAACCTTCAAGAATGACAGACAGGTTATCATAATAATCAGGATTCCGGAACACGCTTTTGGAAATGTCCCAGTTCAGGAAAGGGGTAGCTGACATAGCATGGCGATAGGCGCCTGTATCCTTACCCAGCACCAGTATCTTCTTATCGGAAAACTGTTGGTAGCGGTCACTTTCTGTAAGGTAGTTTTTAAAATCTGACGGCTTCACAATGTGAAAGAAATCATAGGTAGCTCCATAGTTGATCATAACCAAAGAGACCATAAAAATGAAAAAAATGAGCTCTGCGAGGAATCTTCTCCTCATGAGCAGGAAGTAATGGCTCAGATAAAACGATAACGCTGGTACGAGTATGACATAGGTATTGGGCGCATTTACGTCACTGAGAAACACCACTCCCAGTGAAAAGATCAGCCAGACGAACATGGTTTGGTTCAATCTGGTCTGGTAATTATTGAACCTGCCACTGCTGCCCATTTTAATAAGGGAGAAGATCAAAAGAACTGTCGGAACGCTGAAAATGATCAGAGCCGATAACCAGGAAACATACCAGCGTCGGTAGCCAAAGAATAATGGCTGTATAAAGCTGTAGTTAAAATCCTGCCACCGGCCCGAGAGTAGGAAGTAAAGCGATGCGAGGAGAAATGGTAAAAAAAATCCGTAGATCAGCATTACATATCTTCTGGTCACCGTACCGGTGAAGAATAAAAAGATCAGGAGCGTTCCCAGCCCGAGAATGAATGTAGGAAAATAAAACAGGTAAGCTATACCCAAAAAAAGTCCGATGTTAAGGATCATTTCATCACGTTTGGCCCTGAATTCGATATGACTAAAGATATTATGAAGCGCCAGAAGAATGAATGTGACACTCATGAGAATGGGTGTAAGCGTAAAGAAATCCCAGAACCAGGACATCAGCAGGGCGTAGAGCAGTCCGGGAATGTATGTACTTTCATTGTAGGCTTTATTGATCAGCAATAACCGGTTGAAAATGAATGCCTGAAAAAAAACGAAGAGCCATGCAATGATCTGATAGGCCAGTTGAGACTTTCCGAAGAGAAAATCGATCAAGGCATATACCATTGCAGAAAGTGGGCCGATATTGTCCCATATCTCTGAATAAAGATCTGCCCCGTTGGTCAGCTTTTCTCCTAACAGCATGTAATTCAGCTCTGGTATGGTGAGGTTATCATTGAGCATAGCCGGTATCCTAAGTGCCAGAAGCAGGAAAAAAATAATGACAAGACGGTACGGGTCGTTAAGCCTGAAAAATGTAAGCAATGCTGAGTGTGATTAGTACTTTACCATTTAGATTCTGTCATTTAGTTATTGTGTTACCAGGTTATTGAGTTATTAAGGCACTTGCAACCTCAGTAACTTAATAACCAATAGCTCAATAACCAATAGTTATGGACTGGACTAATATAGAAAAAAAGTAAATTAAATCGGATATTTGTAAAATGTCAGAAAGTAAACGTCAGCAAAAATTTGCACGCCTGATCCAGAAAGACCTGAGCCATATTATTCAAAAGAACAAAATGGGTATTTTTGCCAATTCTTTTGTGACGGTGGCCGATGTAAGGATGAGCCCTGACCTTGGGGTGGCAAAGGTATACCTTTCCATGCTTCTGGTGGATGACAGGGACCTTATGCTGGAAAAGGTCAATCAGCATAAGGGAGAGATCCGAAGAGACCTGGGGGTGCTGATCGGCAAGCAGGTAAGGAAGATCCCGGAGCTGATCTTTTATGTTGATGAGGTAGAGGAGCGGGCCGCCCGTATTGACAAACTTATCGATGAGCTGGATATTCCGGAAGAGGACGGCTCTGACATGGAAAGCTGACCGGTATTGAATCTTCCTTTTTTCATAGCACGTAAGTATTTCTTCTCATCCAAAAAGCGGAATTTTATTAACGTGATCTCCATTATTTCGATGATGATAGTGGCGATCTGTACCGCGGCACTGGTCATAGTCCTTTCTGTTTTCAACGGTCTCCGTGATCTGGTCGGTTCGTTATACAGCACGTTTGACCCTCAGATCAAGATCGAATCCGTAAAGGGAAAGTCCTTTGAACTTACCAACGAGCTGATGGCTACAATAGAAGCTACTGAGGGAGTAGCTATAGTGACAGAAGTAATTGAAGATTATGCCTATGTAAGATACCGGCAGGCCGATATGGTGGTAAAGATCAAGGGGGTAAGCGAAAATTTTCTGGATCAGAACCGGTTTGGAGAATACACGATTGTAAGCGGAGATCTTAAACTCAAGGAAGATGGGGTTAACTATGCCGTCCTTGGCCAGGGCGTACAATATGCTCTGTCAGTAGTGCCTGACAATAACCTTCATCCTCTGCAGATTCACTATATTAAAGATGTAAAATCGGGCTCACTGGACGTGAGCAAGCTCTACAGCAAAAAAAACATTTTACCGGGCAGCGTATTTGCCATTGAAAAAAACTACGATGAAAACTACATCTTCGTGCCACTGGATTTTGCCCGGGACCTGCTGAACTATGGAGCCAAACGTACCTCTCTTGAGATAAAGGTGAAGGACGATCATGCCATCGATGATGTACGCGACCGTTTGAGAGTGGCGTTGGGCGATGGCTTTAGGATCCAAAACAATGAAGAGCAGCATGCCGACCTTTACAAGCTGCTCAACTTGGAAAAACTGTTCGTTTTTGTGGCTTTTTCCTTCATTCTGGCCATAGGGTCTATCAATATCTTCTTTGCTCTTACCATGCTTGCCATAGACAAGAAAAAGGACATATCGGTCCTTTACAGCATGGGAGCGGATGATGGCATTATCAGAAGGATATTTCTTGGCGAGGGTGCCATTATTTCTCTTGGCGGCGCTGCGCTGGGCCTGATCCTCGGTACGCTCATCTGCTGGCTTCAGCAGACGTTTGGCCTTGTATCCATGGGTATGGAGACCTCCGTGCTGGAGTACTACCCTGTACAGATGCAGGTTACTGATTTTCTGTTTACCGCTGCCAGTCTGATCGTGATCACGTTCGTTATTTCCTACCGACCTGCTGTAATAGCTACCCGGTATAATTCGGTAAAACACCTTTAACAGCCAATTAGCTGCTTTTCTGGTCGTTTAACGTAATACGTAATATTTTAGAAGAAAACGTATAAAAAATTGTGTGAGCAAATCATCCAAAATCCTTAATTTGCAAGTTCTGTTTTTTAGAATCGTATGAAGGTATCCGCCGCACAGCCCTTTCAAATTATTTACTCTTTGTATCAGCATGAGTATCTGGGGTTTCTGTTTGAATCTTTCGTGGTGCACCTTGATGAGAAAGGTAAGCTCACGTTGCAACATCAGAACATTTCTTCCAAGAATGCCCATGAATTTGAAAAAGGTCTGGACAAAACGGATTTTGAGCTGATCGATCTGATGGACAGCACTCAGCAGGATGCGGTGATCAAGCACTTTCATAAAAAGTCTGTCAAACCTGAGGACTTTTTTATGAAGGTTTACGACCGGGAAAAGGGAAATGACCTGCTGCAGAAGGAGATAGATGCTTTTCTGGAAAGAAGGAGAGCGAAGATACTGGAAAGGCTAAAAGGGAAGATGCTGTTTGAAATGGGCAATGACGGAGAGCCGGCATGGAGGAAAATAGAGGTGTTGGAAAACCCGGCCACGGTACTCTTCCACTTCAGGCGGAACGATGACAATACTCATTATTTTCCCACTATTAAGTATCAGGGTGAAAAAGTGGATTTTCAGTACAAGGGAGCCTATATCGTGTGTAAGGAACCCGCGTGGATGGTACTGGCAGGCAAGCTCTATTACTTCGAAAAGAATATTGACGGAAAAAAACTGCTGCCTTTTCTGAACAAGAAGTTCATAGTTATACCCAAAAATGTAGAAGAGACATACTACAACAAATTTGTAGCCCCACTGATCGCTTCCTTTGACGTATACGCAAAAGGATTTGAGATCAACAGTGAGAAGTACGATCCGGTACCTATTCTCACCATCTCAGAGCTGGCTTCCAACGCTAAAAGTCTCAGCCTTTTTGACCAGGATCAGACAGATCATTCCACAGCCAATGAAAAGATCGTTTTTGAGTTGAGTATTCAGTACGGTCCGTTCAAGTTCAAGTCCGATCATTTTGGGCCGGTCAGCGTGAGCGTGGAGAAAAAAGGAGATAACTATATATTTCACCGTGTAAAACGTAAGCTTGATAAGGAAAAGCAGATCATTAAATTCCTTGCAGACAGTGGCCTGGCCATTAAGAACTCAAAGGCATCATTGCACAAAACAGCAGCCTTTAGCTGGTTGGACGAGCAGCGGAAGGATCTGGAAGAACGGAGTTTTATTATAGAGCAGAAGGGGCTCAGCGATAAGAAGTACTTTATTGGGGAGTACAAAATAAGTGTTGAAGTAAAGGAGAATATCGACTGGTTCGATATTCATGCCGTGATCCGGTTCGGAGAGTATGAAATAAGCTTCAAGGAGCTTCGGAAAATGATCACGAAGAAGAAGCTGGAGTTTGAGTTGCCCAATGGACAGATAGCAGTGATCCCGGAATCGTGGTTGGTCGAGTATGCCGAGCTTTTCTCCTTTGCAGATGATGGTGAGGATGGGCAGCCACGGCTTAGAAAACATCATCTGGCCTTGGTGAAAGAACTGGAGACCGGTAACCTTGCCAGGGTGACCATGAGCCGCAAACTTGAAAAACTCAGGGAATTCGAAAGTATAGAAGAGTTCAATACTCCTAAAAATTTCAAGGGAAAACTCCGGCCCTATCAGAAAGCAGGATACAACTGGCTGAGATTTCTCAATCAGTTCCGTTTTGGAGGTTGCCTGGCGGATGATATGGGACTGGGAAAGACTGTACAGACGCTGGCCATGTTGCAGGCTGAAAAAGAGGCTGGTTCGGAGGGAGCTTCCCTGCTGGTCATGCCTACCTCACTGCTGTATAACTGGGAAATGGAGGCCAGAAAGTTTACCCCGCAGTTAAAGGTATTTACCTACACCGGTACCAACAGGGATAAGGACCCTTCCAAATTTGCCAAATATGATATTGTACTTACCTCCTACGGTATCGTGCGGTTGGACATCAATATTTTAACAGAATATTACTTTAACTATCTGATATTGGACGAATCTCAGGCAATTAAGAATCCTGCTTCCAACATCGCCAAGGCAGTAAGAGATCTGAACGCACGGCACCGGCTGATCCTGACCGGAACACCTCTGGAGAATAGTACCCTGGACCTGTGGTCACAGATGAACTTTGTAAATCCCGGCCTGCTTGGGGCACAAAGCTTCTTCAAAAATGAATTCCTTACACCTATTGAGAAGCACAACGATGCCAACAAAACGCAGAAGCTGTATTCGATCATAAAACCATTTATACTTCGAAGGCATAAATCACAGGTAGCCACGGAACTACCGGAAAAAGTGGAAAGTATTCAGTATTCCAGCCTGCTGCCTGATCAGGAGGAAGAATACGAAAAGGTAAAGTCTTTTTACAGGAACAAGATCCTGGATAATATTGAAACCAAGGGACTAAACAAATCGCAACTCATTCTACTTCAGGGACTCACCAAACTCCGGCAGATCGCCAACCACCCTAAAATGGTGGACCAGGACTATGAAGGCGCCTCAGGTAAGATCTGGGATGTAATGTATATGCTGGATAATGCCATCAGTGAAGGGCATAATGTACTGGTATTCAGTCAGTTTGTAAAACATCTGTCTATCGTTTCCGATCATTTGAAGGACCTGAATATCGACTACGCCTATCTTGATGGATCCACAAAAGACAGAAAGGCGCAGGTAGAACGTTTTCAGAAAGACCCGGACCTGAAGGTTTTCCTTATATCGTTAAAGGCCGGTGGCCTGGGGCTGAACCTCACCAAGGCAGATTATGTGTTCATCCTTGATCCATGGTGGAACCCTGCCGTGGAAGCTCAGGCCGTGGATCGTGCCCACCGTATCGGTCAGGAGAACAAGGTCTTTACCTACAAGTTCATCAGCCGGAATACTGTGGAAGAGAAGATCCTTGAGTTACAAAAGCACAAGAAAAGGCTCGCCAATGAGTTGATCACCACGGAGGAAAGCTTTGTAAAGAGCCTGTCGAAAGACGATATTGAAGAACTCCTGTCTTGATTTTGTTATTGGTTAACTGTTGATAGTTGTTGGATTGCTCCTATGCTGAGAGTCATCATCCAGTTATGATTCAATTTACCAGTTCCAAATAACCATTAGCGAAAAACAATGATCAATCCGCTAATGACCAGGCACCAGTGCAGTTTTCAGCGGGTGCAGCTCCAGTGGCTTACCGGACAGGTATATGATCACAGGCGTTTCAGAGCGGTTTTCTATCTCTACCTTGTCCTGAGCTACAATGATCTTTAAAAGCCATGCCCTGAATCTGATCTTGAAGGAATAGGATTCCCACTGGTCTGGTATAAAAGGATTAAAGTGAAGCTGTCCGTCCTTTATACGCATACCACCGAATCCTTTTACCACTGACATCCACGTGCCCGCCATACTGGTGATATGGCAGCCATCTTCGGTGTCGTTGTTATAGTCATCCAGATCCAGCCGTGCTGTTCTCAGGTACAGTTCGTAAGACTTCTCTTTTTTACCCAGCAGGGCGGCCTGAATGGAATGAACACAAGGACTCAGTGAGGATTCATGGACCGTGCGTGGTTCGTAAAACTCGTAATTTCTGCGAATAGTGTCTTCATCAAACCGGTCTTCCAGAAAATACAATCCCTGCAGTACATCAGCCTGCTTGATGAAACATGATCGCAGGATCTTGTCCCATGACCATTTTTGGTTTAAAGGCAGGTGCTCCGGAGGCAGATCCCCTACAAGGATCTGTTCCTTGTCAAGGTAGCCTTCCTGCTGCAGAAATGTTCCCTTTTCCTCGTCAGTGGGGTAGTACATAGTATCGATAATGTTCTGCCACCGTGAGATTTCTTCAGCTTCCCTGAACTTGACCTTTTGTGCCAGTTGAATAAATCTGCCCTCATCATGTTCCCTGACATACCGTACCATGTCAATAGCGTATTCCATGCACCAGCTTGCAATTATGTTGGTATACCAGTTGTTGTTTACATTATTCTCATATTCATTGGGTCCGGTCACACCCAGTATTACGTACTTCTGCTTCGCCTCAGAATAGTTTACCCTCTGGCTCCAGAAGCGGGCAATAGCAATCAGTACCTCCAACCCATGGTCGATCACGTATTGATGATCTCCTGTGTACCTGACATAATCGAAAATGGCATAAGCTATAGCACCGTTCCTATGGATCTCCTCAAACGTTATCTCCCATTCATTGTGACACTCCTCGCCATTCATGGTAACCATGGGATAAAGAGCGGCTCCATCAGTAAAGCCCAGCTTTTCAGCATTTTCAATGGCTTTTTGGAGGTGTTTGTAACGGTACAGTAACAGATTGCGGGCTACATTCTGGTCTGCAGTGCTCAGGTAAAATGGCAGGCAATAAGCCTCAGTGTCCCAGTAGGTGCTGCCGCCGTATTTTTCACCGGTAAATCCCTTGGGGCCAATGTTCAGTCGCTCATCTTCACCTGTATAGGTCTGATTGAGCTGGAAAATGTTGAACCGGATACCCTGCTGGGCAGAGACATCTCCTTTGATCCTGATGTCACTTTCTTCCCATTTTAATTCCCACGCCGCCTTTTGCTCTTTGAGCATGGTGTCAAAGCCCTTGCCTGCAATGCGGGTCAGTTCCGTTTCACAAATGCTCTTCAGAGTATCTTTTGGATGGTTTTCAGAACTGATAACCGCCGCGTACTTTTCAATGGCCAGTTCCTCTCCCGCAGAGACCGGGACACTTACTAAATTGCCAATGTATTTGTTTTTTTCTATCCTAAGCACGGGAAGGTTTATCTGGTTATTGTCCTTCCTGATAACGTATTTCATCCCCGTGGCCACATGAAAATCCAGCTTGACCGTTCTGGCGACCACCCAGCCACCTTCATCCGTAACGGACCGGGCTACCTCATCCCAAAACTTTTCACCATAGTTTGAATCCTTGTTGACCACATCAAAGTCCACATAGGGAGTAACCCTGATCTCACCACTGAAATTAACCGGCATGACGGTAAACCTTATGACTCCTGTTTGGTCGTCCACTATACTGCAGAACCTTTGTGCTCTGACCTTTACTTCCTTACCACTTGCGGTGACGGCCGTGAATTCCCGTAGCAGATAACCTTCCTTCATATTCAATATGCGCCGAAAATCCTTCACTTTACAGCTTGCAAGGTCCAGAACCTCACCGTCAATCTCTATGTCTATGCCTATCCAGTTGGCCGAGTTCAATACTTTGGCAAAGTACTCGGGATACCCGTTTTTCCACCAGCCTACTCTCGTCTTATCAGGATAGTACACCCCAGCCACATAGCTGCCCCGCAGGCTGTCACCGGAATAGCGCTCTTCAAAATTGGCCCTCTGCCCCATCCGACCGTTGCCAATACTGAAAAGGCTTTCGGAAATACAATTCAATGCAGGATCAAACCCTTCTTCTATTATGTTCCACTCATCGTGCTTAATGTAATCCTTCATAATGACGATATTTTCTCTTCAAATTCCCTTGTTCCTATTGATCCCACACCGGGAACGACCCAGTGTGCTTTGTTTAATATTTTCGGGTCTCCTATGCCTATGCAGAACATACCCCCGTTCAATGCCGCTTCTACTCCGGCCTGAGCATCCTCAAATACAATACAGTTTTCCGGCTTTGCTCCAACTTTCTGAGCTCCTTTCAGGAAAACCTGCGGGTCAGGCTTGGCAGCGGATACCTGGTTCCCATCAATGATGGCATCGAAAGCATCCATCAGCTGAATATTTTTCAACACAGCGATTGCATTTTTTGAAGCTGACCCAAGAACAATTTTCAGACCTTTTGTCTTTTGCTTATGGATAAAATCTGCAACACCGGGCAGTATATCCCTGGGTGTCATCCTGGAAATGTACTCTACAAACCATTGGTTTTTTTTGTCTCTGTAGGGTACCTTTTCTTCCTCGGTTATTTCTACATTACCCAATCCAAGCAGTATATCGAATGATTTTACCCTGCTTATCCCTTTCAGTTGCTCATTATCTTCCTCTGTAAAAGCTATATTTAACTCATCAGCCAACCGCTTCCAGGCCTTGTAGTGATAAACTGCTGTATCTACAATAACCCCATCCAGATCGAAGATGAGAGCGTTGATATTTGCCATATAAACTCATTGATTGAGCAAAATTAAGCTTATTCAATACAAGTTGTTAGCAAAATGAGGGCTATCTCCGCAAACGATTTCTGATAGTTAAACAACTGATTATCAGCTATTTATTATTTATAGATCTATTAGAGGCCTTCAAAATATTGATGATAGCGACGGAGGCGATGATGAGCCAGACTACATTGATCGCGGTAGATGGATAAGCCCCGTAATAAATGGTATTGACAATGAGGAATGCCCCTCCGGTGAGGTTGAGTACCTGATACCAGATGGATCTGGCCGTTATTTTGTGATAGCTGATGAGCCCGTAGGCAAGAATTACTTCCACAGAGCCTATCCAGCCTGTAATGTCAACGAATAGTTGTGTCATGGACTTATTGGGAAAGCCCAAATGTATGGTAAACGTTTTTAATTTTCAGAAAGATCAGACATAGGAAAACGACAGCCTGAAATATTCAGGGAAAGATTTTTAGTGGAGCATTCAAAAAATACGTATATTTATATTGAAAAATATAATGAACGTACGTATGGAAAAATTAACCTTGAGTGTACGCGACAAAGAAAAAATAAAGTGGGCAAAAGCTTACGCAAAAAGTCACGATACCAGCATATCCAGGCTTTTTGAAAGCTTTCTTGAGTCTCTCGTATCTTTTGAGCAGAAAAAGATTACCCTCAGCAAAAATCTTCAAAACCTTAGACACCCCGGTAAACGGCCCAATCAAAGTCAGATAGAAAAGCATCTTCAAAAAAGAAGGAGACGCACTTCTTCCAAAGGATAGTTTAATGAAAGATCTTTTCCTTGATGCAAACATTGTTCTTTCTTTTCACTTTGCTGATGCAGCAAAATATCAGCAAAAGGCTATTGATTATATTTTTTCAGAAATTGAGCAAAAAAGATGGAGAGGACA
>LYSV01000054.1:57109-85296 GCA_001657315.1 Flammeovirgaceae bacterium BBD 1991-12
ACCCTAAAATTGCAGCGAAACGGGCCTATGCATATCTTAATGTATTGCAGGTTTTGCCTTTTGAACCTTCCTGGCTTTCATTGCTGGATATTCATTTATGGCCGGATTATGAAGACGGTCTGCAATATTGTTGTGCTCAAGGTGGCACCTGTGATATTATAATAACAACCAATAGCAGAGATTTTTTTGCATCGGAACTTCCGATCCTCGACCCACTAAATTTTGTTTTGCAATATGGGTAGTCCAGGCCATTTTAAGATGGAATTTAACCTCAAAGGCTCCGTGTTTTTTTAGTCCGGTAGTATCGTCTATAGATTACGTTTTTATGTGGCTTACAGACATATTAACTGCATGCATTCAAATTCCCCGAACCCTGTCTTATAAAATTAAAAATTGATTAGCTTAGGCTCGTTTTTTTATTTTCACCGGAATTATGAACGAAGCAGTACAGATCAGCAAGGAACAGCTCCAACCATTTATTGACAAAGTCCATGCTGAAGCCGATAATATTGTAAAATACTTCATCACAGGATATTTTTTCTTCGGTCTGGTCATCAGTGTATTGTATGATACTTATCTGCTGGCGCTGATCATGGGATCAGTCACGTTGGGTATCTACCTTGTCGGTCGTCAACTGGCAGACGGCCGGTATTGGTTCCGTATAGTGATCAGCCTCCTGTTCTGGAATTTTGGTTTACAGTTTATTTTACAGATGCGTGGTATGTATGAGATGTACTTCTTTTATTTTATATCGCTCACTGTGTTGCTTTTTTATGAAGACTGGAGGCTCCTGCTGCCTGCCATGATCTACGCCATTGCCACGTTTATTACCATCTTTTATTTACAATCCAGTAACTCACCATGGATAGCCAGTTGGGACAATCTGACTGACCTGACCTATACGAATCTGTCGCTGCACGTGGGGATCATGATCATATATGCCATTCTGTGTATCGTATGGGCTAAGACACAGCACAATCAAACCGTACGATCAGCGCTCAACCATATTCACATGGACAGGCAACTGGTACTAATGGAAACCAATGTCAATTTTGCGAACAGCATAAGCAAGGGAGAACTTCGGGTAGAGTATTCAGCAGATCAGACTGATAAACTGGGCCAGTCGCTGATGAATATGCGCAACAGTCTGGTGGATGCTTCAGAAAGAGAAGAGCAGGAAAGATTCATAAACACGGGTCTTGCAGATGTTGGAGAAATTCTGCGGAACAATGCAGATGACCTTGGTGAGCTCTGTGATCAGGTAATGGGCAAACTCATTAATTATATGAAGGCGAACCAGGGAGGTATTTTTATTTTACAGGAAGATGAAGTTACCAGTGAGAAGTATCTGGAGCTAAAGGCCTGTCGGGCATATGAGCGAAAAAAGTATCTTGAAAAGCGTATTGATATAGGGCAGGGACTGGTAGGGCAAGCCGCCATCGAGCGACGGACCATCTATATGACCGAGGTACCTGACCATTATATCAATATCACCTCAGGTCTGGGCAAGGCAAATCCAAAGTCCCTGCTGATCGTGCCTTTGCAATCCAATGAAGAGGTACTGGGTGTTTTGGAAATGGCGTCATTCGATACGTTTGACAAAACGGACCGTGAATTTCTTGAAAGAGTAGGGGAGAGCATAGCGGCGACAGTTATTTCCACACAAACCAATGAGCGAACCAAAGAACTCCTGGAGCAATCCAATCAGATGACCGAGGAAATGAAGGCTCAGGAAGAAGAGATGCGTCAGAACATGGAAGAAATGCAGGCTACGCAGGAAGAAATGGGCAGGACGCAAAGGGAACTCACAGATAAGGAGGCCAATCTCAACGCTCTTATCAACAATACCGGTGATTCGATCATTACCATGGACCGGAACTACAAAATAGTAGTAATGAACGATATGGTAAAAGAGCGATACAAGGGTACACAGTACGAAAATATGAAGGAAGGCTCCAGTGTGCTGGATATGCTGGGTGATGTCAGAGATGAATGGAAGGGATATTATGACCGGGCTATGCATGGAGAAGAACTCAATTTTATTAAAAAGAGCTCCATCCATGGAGAAGATACGTGGCGGGAGTATTTCATCAACCCTATCAAAGATAAAAATGGTGAGGTCATAGGAGTTTCGGTATTCTCAAGAGATATTACTCAAAGAAAGAAAATGGAGAACGAAATGCACGAACGGGGGTTTGTCATGAACGCCATGATCAACAACACTACAGATACCTATTTTGCCATAGATAAAGACTATAAAGTGTTGGTAGCCAATCAGGTATTGAAGGACCGTTTCATGCAGTCCAATACGACGCTGGAGGTGGGAATGAATATTCTGGACGTATTGCCTCCGGAAATGTATGATAAATGGAAGGAGCGTTACGACCGGTGCCTGACAGGAGAGAAGATCATACTGGAGGAAGAGCGGCCCCTGAACGATCGCACGATCTACACTTCGCTGCGTTGTGAGCCTATAATGAATGATGAGGGTACCATACTCGGAGTTTCGGTGGTTTCAAAGGATATAACACCTCAGAGAGAGGCTATGGAGCAGGTAGAAAAACTAACCACTGAGCTTCAAAGGTCCGTCTCGGATTAACGTTCTGAAATTGTTTGCCTTCCGATTCGGTTAGTTTCTTTATCTCGGGATATTCGAGCAAGGTAGCAAAGACCGGTTCATTCAGAATATGTTATTGCCTCATATGCTATGAGTCGCTTTCGTAAGAAGAACAATATGGAAGTCAGTCTTTAACAAAAAAGAGGACTCTTACAGCCCTCCTTTTTTAATACATCAGGGTGTATCCCAAAACAATCTTAGTTGCATGTTAATTTCAGTGAATGGGATATTGTTATTCAAAGTGATCTCATTATCAGGATAAGGCAATCTCCTGGGTATTCCACCTCCCGGATTTGCCGCGGTATTGCCCTGCGGATTAGGGGTTATATCATCCGGGTATCCTGTACGTCTGAAATCAACCCAGCTTTCTACTGTGGTGGAAACGGTGATTACATATTTTTCATTGATAATAAGCCCGAGCCTTTCCTCATCCGTTGTCAGCGCATCGAATGCTGCATCCAGATTGGCGATATATTCCGCATTGGCGGTTTCAGAGGCAACATTTTCCGTTACTTCTACGACAGAGGCAGTGACCCCCGCGAGTAAAGCAGCCTTCACGTCAGCCAGGTCGCCACCTGTCATTAGCAAGGCCTCTGCTTCAATCAGTTTAACTTCGGCAAAAGTTATGTAGGGAACGGGTGAATCAATGCTCGTGTAAAACCTTCCTGTTACCCCATTCAGATTGGCCAGCCTGGGATCATTTTTGTCGGTGAGCTTATTAATGAAATAGGCTCCCATAAGTACATTGTTAGGTCGGTTCAGGTTGAACTCGTACCTGGGGTTTGGCTCATTGGCCACAGTGCCGAACATCTGCTGCATGTTGCCACTGTTTGATGAAAAGGCGTTGGCAATGGCATTTAACACATCCGTATAGGCTGCATTACCCCTGATGTTGGATTCATGCAGAAAATACCTGGCCTTTAGCGCCCATGCTGCGGCGATCCAACTGTCCATATCCCCACCGAATATAAGATCATCTCCCGCAGGTGATCCACCCGGGCTATCGCCGGACAGGTCGGAAATTGCGTCGTCCAGTAATGACTGGATATCCCCGTAAATTTCCTGGTGTGTATCATATGAAGGAATGACCCCTTGTTCTGCCTCGAACGCAGTGGTAAAGGGAATGTCTCCAAAGCAGTCGCTGGCTACTCCCAGGCCTGCCGCCATCATCACTTTGGCAACACCGCTGTAATGTGGCGCATTGGATTCCTGTGCTTTTTGAACGATAATATCTGCCATGTTCAGCGCGTTGGTATACGTATTCTGCCACATAATGTCAGTGTCCTGTCCGTCTATGACATACCGGGTCCAGTCTCCTTGCTGAGCGGTTGAACCACCGTCCAGTTGTTGCATTAAAATATTGCTGAACAATACATACTCTCCACCGAGGTTGAAGGAAAGGCCGGTTTGCAGTGCCGGCATTATAGCCTGCATGCTGACATCCAAGGGTTTGGCCGGGTCTACATTCGTATCTCCAAACTCACAGGAGCCCAGTCCGGCCAGAAGCGTTAATATGATAGTATATATTTTAATCTTCTTCATCATCAAATCGTTTAAAAGGTAGCATTCAGACTTAACCCAAAGCTTTGGGTATTCGGATTGTTGAAGTAGTCATATCCGAGCACATTGCTGGCGTCTCCCGTAAGGTTGGTTTCAGGGTCTATGCCGGTATAATCGGTGATCAGGAACAGGTTCCGTCCAAATACCCTTACGTCAAGAGCTTCTATCAGGGGGACATTCCTGAGCTGGTCAAAAGAGAAGGAATAGCTCAGAGAAAGCTCCCGTAGCCGGATATAGGATCCATCTTCAACATTCAACTCATCCAGCCCGGTAAATCCGTAGCTCTGATAGAAATTACTACCACCGTCTGTGCCGCCCTTACGGACCTCCTGAGTATTGATGGTTTCTGATGGCGTTACTCCATCATCACCTATCGTCACGCCGTCAAATATTATCAGATCATTCCGGTCAAGGGTCTCTTTACCCACGCCAAAGTTATTGAGTACACCCTTGGTGCCATTCCAGATGTCCCCACCCTTGCGGATATCAAAAAATGCTGACAACGTGAGATTTTTGTAGGTGAAAGTGTTTTGCAGACCCAGTAGCCAATCAGGCGTAGGATCTCCAACAATGCCATCATTTGGATCCCTCAGCGGAATGCCAGTTTCGCCTATTACCATTCTACCCTGGTCATCCCTCAGGAAACGGCTTCCGTAAAAGATACCATAAGGTTCACCTTCAGCCAGGCGTTGTGTGCCAAACGGGTCTATGGTGATAAACGGTAAGCCGGGGGCCATTTTAACCACGGTTGTGGTATATTTTGTAAAATTGGCGCCCAGGTCATAGGTGAAATCGCCTTCCCTTACAATATTGGCATTGATGGCGATTTCCACCCCCTCATTTTCGATCTCACCAGAGTTGACCGCCCTCTGCTGGTAGCCTGAAGACCATGGAATATCCACGACAAGCAGGTTGTCCTCGGTGTTGGCCTTGTAATAAGTAAAGTCCGCAGTAATTCTGCCATCCCAGAAGCGCAGGTCGAAGCCCAGCTCTATCGTGGTAGTGATCTCGGCTTTCAGGTCAGGATTGGCCAGAATAGAGTTGGGTTGAAAAGCATTCAGGCCAAAGGCAGGGAATATTACTCCGTTAGGTGTGGTCCAGCCATCAACTATTCTGGCCTGCGTGAAATTGTTATCGATCAGAGCGAAGGGTGCATCGTTACCCACCTGCCCCCAGGAAGCTCTGAGTTTACCATAAGGTAATAATGAACTGCCTGAAAGACCGAAGGTTTCAGTGAATGCCCATCCGGCGCTAACTGCAGGGTAAAAAAATGAATTGTCGCTTTCCGGCAAGGTGGAAGACCAGTCATTCCTGCCGGTAAGATTCAGGAAATACTGATCCTTGTAGCCTAATCGGAAGTCAGCATACACACCGTAAAGCTCCCGCCTGTTTATTTGTTCCACGGTATTTATGGAAGTGGCACTGGCAAGGTTGTAGAATTCCCGGTCTGCCAGACCTTTACCATCAGACCGGATATTTCTGGTCTCATGTGAATAGTAATTGTGACCGACAATCGCGTTCAGGTTAAGATGTTCTCCAAGCGTTTTGTTGATGATAAAGAGGAAATCGGAATTAATGTCCGTATTGTTGATGGATTGCTCTATTACCTGACCTGGCCCGAAGGTGCCGGAATTAATGTCGTTCCTGAATTTTCTGTTATCAGAATAGGTATCGATCCCAAGCTTGTAGCTGGCCGTCAACCATGGCAGAAAATCATAGGAAAGGTTGGCAAACCCGATGATACGGTTCACATCATCGGTTAAAAAGTTTTTGTTTACTGTCCAGTAGGGGTTATCGTAAACAGCGTCCCCATTGGGGAAATTACCTCTGTAGGATCGTGGAGCCCCGTCAGGGAGACCATAAGGGCTTCCGTCAATTATCGCGTATGCATCTACGAATTCATGACCGTCTTCACCGTGTTCATTACTGATATCGAATGTAGGTGCGGTACGTAGTAATCCCAGCATAACCCCTGAAAGATTGGATCCCTGCTGAGCTCTCCTTCCGCCCGAATTGATGTAATTGGCAGAAAATCCAACCTTCAGTTTTTCGGTAATGCTGGAATTGACATTCACTTTGAATGAAGTGCGCTGGAAATCTGTGTTGGGTACGATACCCCGCTGGTAAAGACGTCCTACGGAAGTGTAGTAGTTCAGATCATTTGTACCTCCTGAGATGGACAGGTGATTGTTGAACGTGTAGGCATTTTCAAAGAAATTGTCGGCATTGTCATAGGCTCTTGCCGGTGTTCCGTTCCCTGTTCCGGCCGGTACCAGAAAACCATTCTGATCATAGGGATAAGGCGACCCGAACGGAGCTCCGGTAAACGCATTAACCGGAGCGTTGGGATGGTCAGGGTCTGTACTGAACTCCAGGGAGGAAATGGCCGGCCCCCAACTCGTACCATGAAGTGTTTCAGGACCGAGGTAGACAGGCGCACTGGCACCGTCCGGTACCTCTCCCTGAGCGTATTCAGACTGCAGATCGGGTAATCGGTTCACCCTGTCCACCGTAATGGAGGAACTGTAGACTATCTTTGGTTTTCCCGATCCCTTTTTGGTAGTGATCACTACGGCGCCATTGGCTGCGCGTATACCATACAGAGCGGTAGCGGCCGGTCCCTTAAGGATGGTCAATGCTTCGATGTCGTCCGGATTGATGTCGATTGCCCTGTTGGAATTGGTCACTCCTCCGGAGCCTCTGTCACCCACCGCATCCTCAGGTGAGTCCGCTGTGGTAAAACTGGAGTTGTCGATCGGGATACCGTCCACTACGAATAAAGGACTGTTGGACCCCTGGACCGATTTGTTTCCCCGTATCCTGATCTGGGCTGAAGCCCCCGGGGTACCGGAAGAGTTGATCACCTGAACCCCAGCGGCCTTTCCGCTCAGGGCACTGACCAGGTTCGTCTCCCCGGACTTTCTGATCTCATCGGAATCAACATTTTGGATGGAATAGCCAAGATCTCTTTTGTTGGCTTCAAGTCCAATGGCAGTTACCACCACCTCACTTAGTTGTTGTACATCGGAAGTTAACCGGACATCCACCACATTTCTGGCGCCGATATCTATTTCCTCCGTCACAAATCCAATGAAGGAAAATATCAGTGTGTTACCTCCTGAAGGTATGTTCAGTGTGTAGTTACCGTTTATATCGGTGACTGTACCCACTGTTGTCCCTTTTACAAGGACATTAACGCCGGGCAGCACGGTGCCCTCGTCCTGTGATACTACGGTACCCTTTACAGTTCTGTCCTGTGCCATGGTTACACAGGAGCAAAGGATACCCAGTAAAGTAAGTTGTAAAAACTTCTTCATAAGCATTTTGGTTTGGATTAGGTAAAGGGAACAGCTTGATACTGCTCCGAACAACTAAATCAAGGTAGAGACTTACAAAGGGTGTTGAAACACGTATATTGTATGATTCGGATCTCCCAGGCGGACGAATATGAATATGTACATAACTATTTCAAACTGTTGGGTTTCCCGGCGGTATTCCCGGCAGTATTGATGGTGACAATCTTTTTGATGCCGTAATTTGCGGTATCAAAATGCCCCTTTATGAACGCAATCTGACCAAATATTTTACGTTTTGTTGGCCAGATATACGCCGGTTGTGATCAGTGCCATTCCAAGGTAATGTCCGAAATACAGACTTTCATCATCTATCAACCCCCAGACGACAGCTATCACAGGAATAATGTAAGTGACAGAGCTTGTAAAAAGAGGTGAGGTGATTTTCACCAGCTGATTGAATAGAATAAGGGCTATGGCAGTACCCAATATGCCAAGGAGAGAAACTGCTCCCAGCGCCAGATATGACCCTTCCAGCACGCCTGTTTTGGTGGTGAATGGTGTAAAAAAGATCAGGTATGCCAGGGCGGCAGGCCCTACTATGGAGAGGGATATGCTGGTGATCACTCTTGCACTAAGTATTTTGAATTTAATAAGATTTAGGTTTGCTCCGTAAAAAATGGTTGCCAGCACAACAAACAGTGCATAGTAGTTGAAGTCAATGCTACCCTCTGAACCGGCAAAGATCAGAGCCCCTGAGCCGACGAATCCCAGTACTACTCCGGCCAACTTTTTCAGTGTAATTTTTTGTTCGAACAGCGAAGCGCCGAGAACCAGTGTAAACAATGGTGTAAGGGCATTCAGTATGCCGGCTACAGAGCTCGGGATCCTCGTCTGAGCCGTAGCAAACAGGAATGACGGTAGCAGACTCCCGAACATGCCCACGGAAAAAAGGAGAGGCCAGTGCCTGCGCTCTACCTTTTTCAGCGATCGTATGGCAAATGGCAGTAGAAACAGGAACGCCGAAACGATACGAAGTGCCCCTACCTCTCCGGCCGAATACACGTTCAGTGCTTTTTTAATGAGAATAAATGAACTGCCCCATATGATGGCCAGGGTGATGAGCAAGCCCCACGCCAGAAAACTTTGCTGTTTATTCATCAGGCTCTGAAGGGATCAGGCCATTACAGGCTCCTTGAAGGTACTTCCTATCTCTTCCAGAATATCTACTATTTCGTGATATTGGTCCGATTCCACTAACCGGGTCCTGAAGGGCTTGAAGTTGGGAATACCCCGGAAGTAATTGGTATAATGCCTTCGCATCTCAAAAAGACCCTTTCTTTCTCCTTTCCATTCCACCGAAAAATCCACATGCTTGCGTGCCACACTGATGCGATCTTCGAGACCAGGAGGTGGGAGCTTTTCACCGGTTTTAAAGAAGTGTTTTATTTCATTGAAGATCCATGGATAACCAATGGCGGCCCTGCCGATCATTATGCCGTCCACACCATACTTATTCCGGTATTCCAGCGCCTTTTCCGGTGAGTCTATGTCACCGTTGCCAAAGATGGGAATGTGAATGTCCGGGTGATCCTTTACTTCTGCAATTTTAGTCCAGTCCGCCTCTCCTTTGTACATTTGCTTACGGGTACGGCCATGAATGGTCAATGCCTGAATGCCGGCATCCTGGAGTCTTTTGGCCACTTCCACAATTTTAATGGTGCTTTCATCCCACCCCAGGCGGGTTTTTACTGTTACAGGGAGACTTACCTGTTTCACGATCTCCTCTGTCATCTTCTGCATTTTGGGGAGATCCAGGAGGATACCAGCCCCAGCGCCTTTACAGGCTACCTTTTTGACTGGACAACCGTAGTTTATGTCGATAATCTCAGGATTGGCCTCTTTCGCTATGGCAGCGGCCTCACGCATGGAATCTATCTTGTCGCCGAATATCTGGATGCCGATAGGCCTTTCATAATCATATATGTCCAGTTTTTGCACACTCTTTTCGGCATGCCGGATCAGACCTTCGGATGATATGAACTCTGTATACATCAGATCGGCTCCGTTTTCCTTGCACACTGCCCGGAAGGGAGGATCACTAACATCTTCCATCGGTGCCAGCAGCAGAGGAAATTCGCCCAGCTCTATGTCTCTTATTTTTACCATATCCACTATGCCGATCTACTGAATTAAAAATAAGGCGTAAATTTAAGCCAATTTATGGACAAATTCGACAACAATTTCAGGCTGCCTGAGCATCACCATCCCGCCCTGTCAGCCCTTTTCGCATTTCTGATATCATTACTCGGATTTTTTGCTATCGGACCCGTTGTTGGATTTCTGGTAGCTATGCCCTTTTTTGGCGGATCCCTTCAGGAATTCACTGAGGGGTTTGCAGATCCTCTGGAATCCTCGGCGTTCAGGCTTCCGGTATTTATCATTCAGGGTTCTGCCACGTTAATAGGTCTGTTCATCGTACCCGCGATCTACCTGTATGCAAGAGAGAGGATCAGTCTCAGATCTCTTTTTGTGAAAAGACTGAGCATTACACCATGGCTACTGACGGCTATCATTACCATCACTTTCATGGCAGTAAATTCCATTTTCATAGAATGGAATTCAAGTGTTTCCTTCCCTGAGTTTATGAAAGGATTTGAAAACTGGGCCAAACAAACAGAAGAAGCAGCTGCCCGGATGACTGAGTATCTTACGGCTTTTGACAATACCGGACAATTCATAGTGGCCTTTTTTGTGATCGCTGTTTTTGCAGCATTGGGTGAGGAGCTTGTATTCAGAGGCATACTCCAGAACATGATCCACAAAGCCAACGGAAATATTCACGTGGCGATCTGGCTATCTGCTATTTTGTTCAGCGCTATTCACTTTCAGTTTTTTGGGTTTGTGCCGCGGCTGCTGCTGGGTGCGCTTTTTGGTTATTTATACTACTGGTCCGGCAACCTGTGGATCCCTACCTTCGCTCATTTCATAAACAACGGATTTACATTGGTCATGATCTATCTGCACAATAAGGGTACTGTAGGTTATGATATCGAAAATAGTGAACCTCCTTCTTTGACCGCTGTATTTTTATTCGCTATTATTACCGCAGGACTGTTATTTTATTTTAGAAACCATTTCCTTAAAAATACATCGGATGAGCGAATGGCAGAAGGTGTTTAGCGCATTTGAGTCCTACAAGGCGGAAATTGTAAAAGATGTGCTGGAAAACCATGGTCTTAATCCTGTGATCATCAATAAGCAAGATTCATCCTATTCCAATTTCGGGCAGTTTGAGGTACATGTGTCCGCTGACGAAGTGATCAAGTCATTGAATATCATTGAAAATGACATCAATTTTGGGTAAATACAGTAACCTGAAGCAGCGCATCATAGCTGCGGTTTTGGGTGCTATTGTGATCATCGCTGGCATTTACTATGGCCCGTGGTCTTATTTTGTCATTTTTTTGTGCATTAGCGCCATTACCCAACTGGAGTTTTACAAGCTGGTGGGACTTGATGGCATGCTCCCTCTGAAAACATTCGGCACCTTTGCAGGATCGCTTATTTTCCTGCTCTCGTTTCTGGTGGAAGGTGGCATAGTGGATGATAAATATTACTTCATTGTTTTCCCTATAGGTGCCTGTGTCTATATGATTTACTTGTACAGAAAAAGGATCAAAAAACCATTCAGGGGAGTAGCATTTACTTTTTTAGGTATCATTTATGTGTCCATTCCGTTTTCGCTCATTAACGTAATTGCCTTTCATCCGGGAGTATACTCAGGCGAGCTCATCATAGGGTCCATGCTTATGTTATGGGCCAGTGATACCGGCGCCTACTTTGCAGGGGTACGCTTTGGGAAAAGGAAACTTTTTGAGCGCGTTTCACCCAAAAAGTCATGGGAGGGAAGTATGGGAGGGCTTTTACTGGCCATAGCCATGGCGTATGGTATTTCCCATGTTTCCACGGCGCTTGAGGTATGGCAGTGGATATCACTGGGGCTTATCATAGTGGTAATAGGTACCTACGGAGATCTGGTGGAATCGCTTTTTAAAAGGAGTATTGAGATCAAGGATTCCAGCCGGCTGATCCCCGGGCACGGAGGCTTTCTGGACAGGTTTGACGGTCTGCTGTTGGCTGTGCCGTTTATTACTGCATTTCTCAAGCTTTTTGAATAAGCTTTTTTATGTTTTGTCTGACCATAGGAACTTTCTGTTAACCTGCAAATACCACGTTATAAAGTAGATCTGGAAACCCCTGTTTTGTCAATTCCTGAGGTTTTCATAAAATTCTGATTAGAGAAATGACAAATTTTAGGTTTATTTGCAATCGTTTTAAAACACACAAAAGCAACCTATGGGTTATATTGAGCCGGCCCCGCTAAAGGATGAAAAAAATCCTTTCGAGGCAATGATGTCGAGGTTCCACATTGCCTCTCAGATCCTGGGTCTGGATGACGAGGTCTATAATGTATTGAAGTCTCCGGCAAAGCAAGTGATCGTCTCTCTTCCCATCACAATGGACGATGGATCAATCAGGGTTTTTGATGGCTACAGGGTCATCCATTCCAATATTCTGGGTCCTTCAAAAGGAGGTATCCGTTTTGATCCCGGAGTGAACCTGGATGAAGTAAAGGCACTGGCCGCCTGGATGACATGGAAATGTGCTGTGGTGGACATTCCTTATGGAGGAGCCAAGGGGGGAATACAGTGTAATCCCAGGGAGATGTCCTCAGGAGAAATTGAACGACTTATGCGGGCATTCACCCTGGCCATGATCGAGATATTCGGGCCGGACAGGGATATACCTGCGCCGGATATGGGAACAGGCCCACGGGAGATGGCGTGGCTTATGGATGAATTCTCCAGAACGCAGGGAATGACCATCAACTCTGTTGTTACAGGGAAGCCCCTGGTGCTGGGAGGGTCTTTGGGACGTACAGAGGCTACCGGCCGGGGAGTGATGGTTTCAGCGCTGGCAGCCATGGAAAAGCTTAGGATCAACCCGTACAAATCCACATGTGCTGTACAGGGTTTCGGTAATGTGGGGTCCTTTGCTGCGCTCCTGCTCGCTGAGCGTGGGGTAAAAGTTGTAGCTGTCAGTGACCTTTCTGGAGCTTATTTTAATGAAAATGGTATTGACATCCAGGCAGCTATTGACTTTCGTAATGGAAACAACGGCACAATGGATGGATATTCAGGCGCCGAAAAAATTGAGGGCAATGACATACTGGAGCTGGAGGTCGATGTACTGGTGCCAGCTGCTACAGAGGATGTGATCAATTCCCAAAATGCAGAGAAGATCCGGGCAAAGCTGATCGTAGAAGGAGCCAATGGTCCTACATCCGCAAAGGCAGATACCATCATCAATGATAAAGGAATAATGGTAGCTCCGGATATTCTGGCCAATGCCGGTGGAGTAACAGTGTCCTACTTTGAGTGGGTACAGAACCGACTCGGATACAAGTGGACAGGTGAACGTGTAAACAGACGCTCGGACCGTATTATGAAAGATGCCTTTGACAACGTATACAAGACATCCCAGGAATATGATGTTTCCATGCGTATAGCTGCCTACATTGTAGCCATTGACAAAGTAGCCAAAACCTATAAATTCCGCGGTGGTTATTAGAGATCCGAATAGTTATCGGAGACCGAGATTTGTATTTTTTTGATTTAGACCTTTAAGTTTTGACAATTCACAGGGAAGGACGAACACTTCTGGCGGTTCTCCTCATAGTACTTGCAGTATTGAATGTCTTTCTTTACAACTATGTGGAGAACAGGATCATAGTTCATACCTCACTGGGTGTGAGTATTATCTTTTATCTTCTCATCCTGCAGTTTTTCAGAAGCCCAAAAGTCACTAGCCCGGAGAATGACCGGCATGTTCTGGCGCCGGCTGATGGCAAGGTGGTGGTAATAGAGGAAACGACGGAAACGGAATATCTGAAGGACAAGAGGGTCCAGATCTCCATTTTTATGTCACCGGTCAATGTTCATGTTAATCGTATGCCGGTGAAGGGGGTTATTGATTATTTTAAGTATCATCCTGGAAAGTATCTGGTAGCATGGCACCCGAAGTCCAGCACTGAGAATGAACGTACCACGGTAGTGGCGAGAATGGAGAACGGCATGCCTGTCCTTTTCCGGCAGATAGCCGGCGCTATGGCACGCAGGATAAAATGCTACATTTCAGAAGGTGATGCACTGTCACAGGGTGAGGAATTCGGCTTTATTAAATTTGGTTCCAGGGTGGATGTCTTTTTGCCACTCGGCACAACAGTCAATGTAAATGTAGGAGACAAAACAACTGCGGGAGTAACCGTGTTAGCCGAGTTAAAATAGTTGATTATTAGGTACATTGAATTTTAAGAGAGTGTTTTCCGGAGGCCCGTTTAACCGGATTTTTGCCTAAAGCCTGGATTCTATTAAACCCATTACTTTCAGTAAGTATTGCCGATCTGTCTCATCAAAATCATTGAGTTTGTCGCTGTCTACATCCAGTATCAGGTGTACCTGACCGTCCTTAAATGCGGGTAGCACTATTTCTGATCTTGAATCTGAACTACAGGCTATATGACCCGGAAACTGTTCTACGTCAGGCACGAGGATTGGTTCACCCTTTTCCCAGGCCGTACCGCATACTCCTTTGCCCTTTTTGATACGGGTGCAGGCAATCGGCCCCTGGAAAGGCCCAAGCACCAACTCGTCACTTTTAACCAGATAAAAACCTACCCAGAAAAACCCCATCCCATATTTCAGAGCGGAAGCTACATTGGCCAGGTTGGCGATCAGGTCAGGCTCATCCATCACAAGCCCTTCGATCTGTGGGATCAGCGATCTGTACTTTTCCGTTTTATCGGATGAGGTGGGTATGAATAGTTCTTCAGACATGTTATTAGTCTACATATGTTTCTCTGATAACATCTTTGCACTTATTGACTTCCGCTATGCTTAGTTTTCCAAGTTTCCGTATGATCCTTTGCTTGTCTATAGTTCTGATCTGATCCATCACAACCCATCCTGTCTTACCTTCATGTTTTACCTTAATGCGCGTGGGATAGTCATGTGATTTGGTGGTCATCGGAGCTATCACTATTGTCCTGAGGTGCCTGTTCATCTCATTGGGGGAGATAATTGTGCAAGGTCTTGTTTTTCTGATCTCGCTGCCAATGGTGGGATCCAGGTTTACCAGAACAATGTCATATTGATTTATTACCACTGATCAAAGCTTTCTTCATCGAATACATCATTCATTAATAGCTGGTCTTCATTTCTTTCTCTCATTTTTTTAAAGGATCTGTCCCAGTTCTTCCTTGGCACAGAAACAGGCTTTATGATAATATATCCTTTCTCAAGGATGAGTTCAACCTTGTCCTTTATATTGTATTGATCAAGAACAGCCTTACTCAATCTGAGGCCTTTGGAATTTCCGATTCGAATGACTGATGCTTCCATTGTTTCAATGACGTAATTACGAAGTTATTACAAATAAACGATCTGAACCAATAAATGGTTTCCCATTTTAGGGTGTTCAATATAGTGACTCGAAAAAGCCAGTCAATAATAAGAATCTGACTGAATTTATGTTATTTAGAATCTGATCGGTAATCAATTGCTACGGTGTAAGGGTATCTTTACGAAAATACAACAGCCTGTCCTTCATTACAATTTCACTTGCCACAGGTTTTTTTAATTCCGGTGCAACAATGCCGCTGCCAAAGGTATGCGGGGCTATGAAAACACGGGCTTCATCCCAGAGATCTTTATGAATAAAAGTATTCAGAAGCTGTGATCCGCCCTCAACGATCACTGACTGGATATCCCTGGCATACAGGTCTTCAAGCAACTTTTCCAAAAAATTATCAGTGGTAAGTTTTATGTATTCTGTAAGTCCATCCGATTTATTATGGACAAGGTTATAGCATAGCGTTTTTTGTGTGTTGTCAAAAAGATTCAGATCGCTGGATAGTCTAAGATTGCGGTCTGTTACCACCCGTACGGGGTCTCTACCTGCCAGGGTTCTTACGTTGAGACGTGGATTATCGTAATGAGCCGTATTTGTACCCACCATTACAGCGTCTTCTTCAGCCCTCCATTGGTGCACGAGTACTCTGCTGTCTTCTCCGCTGATCCATTTGGAGTCAAAGTTTTCACGGGCTATGAAACCATCTGTGGTTTGAGCCCATTTGAGAATGATATAAGGTCTGTTGCTTTGGATAAAAGTAAAAAAGCGCCGGTTGATCTCCGTGGCCTCCTTTTCCATGACTCCTGTCTGCACGGTGATGCCACCTCTTTTGAGCTTATCGATACCCTGTCCACTAACCAATGGATTGGGGTCCAATACGGCAATGACCACCCTATTTACCTGATGTTTTACAAGAAGATCTGCACAGGGAGGTGTTTTTCCGTAGTGTGAGCATGGTTCAAGAGTCACAAAGACCTCACTTTCTTTTAATAACGCTTTATCCCTAACTGAATTAACAGCATTTACCTCAGCATGGGCTTCCCCGGCTTTTTGGTGCCAGCCCTCACCTATAATACGATCACCATGCGTGATGACGCACCCCACCAGAGGATTGGGGCTAACACTACCCAGGCCACTGCTGGCAAGTTCCAGCGCACGGCTCATGTACTGCTCATCTTTGCTCATAGGAAGAATGGCTGATATTTTTTAATATATTTGTGCTGCTTCACAGCTTCACAATGTTAGTAAACACATTGTTATTAATAAACTACGATGCCTGAGATTCTCCCAGACTCTTCGAAAAAGCTCCTTCAGTACGTTATAGACGGTATTCATATCGATGAGCCGAAGACTGAGATCAACAGCCTGGCCTACAGGGTGGTAGAGAGCCTGTTCCATATTGACAAAACTGAAGTGATGGTTGACAGGTCCATAAATATTACATCAAGGGAAAAGAAAGCGATGGATCAGTTCATTGCCCGCATAAACAACAACGAACCTTTACAGTATATAGTAGGGGAGACTGAGTTTTACGGTCGCAAGTTTGAAGTAAACTCTTCAGTGATGATCCCCAGGCCCGAGACGGAAGAACTGGTTGCACTTATCATTAAAGAAAACCGTGACAAGAAGATCAGATTTCTGGATATTGGTACAGGTTCAGGTTGCATACCGGTGACACTTCTAAGGGAGCTGAAGGACGCAAAGGCTTCGGCTATAGATTTTGATCCGAGAGTGATAAAAACCGCACGTTCAAATGCTGCCAGATATGAGGTAGAGATCGAGTTTTTGTTAATAGATATTCTCACAGAGCCAATTCCTGGCGGTCCTTTTGATCTTATTGTTAGCAATCCTCCTTATGTGCGGGAGAGCGAGAAAGAACATATGAAGCCCAATGTTCTTGATCATGAACCTCCTACGGCATTGTTTGTAAGTGACAATGATCCCATGCTGTTTTACAGAAGGATCTGTGAATTGTCGCAGCAAGCGCTGAAGGAAGGGGGGCGACTGTATTTTGAGGTTAACGAATACTATGCCGAGGATATCAAGGCTATGATGGAGGTAATGGAATATCATTCCGTGGATATAGTAAAGGACCTCAATGGAAAGAACAGGATCGTCAGGGGGTTATGGACTGATGACATTTTCGCCAAACCAGAAGGGATCTGAGGCGTCGATTTCAATGAAGCCTTCATTGATGGAGAAAAAGCCATAGTGATCATCAGGTGCCTTTAATACCGGTGTAGTATTCCCTTTTATTGTGCAGCTACCGGATGTTACTCTGAAAGATTGGTCCCTGGGTACCCATTTCCGGAAATGCTTGTATACCCTGTGCCATTTACATACCTGATCGTATATCGCAATGGTCATTTGCGATGGAAAATCTGATACTACATCCATTAAAGATGTGCTGAAGGGTGCGATGATATTCACGGCTTTGTGTTTGATGCTATGTAGAAAGGAAAGACCATTATATATGTACTGTTCAGGGTCTGGAGCAGTTAGAAAACGGACAGGTAACTGATGCTGTAGTCCGGCCTTTAGATCATCCGCCTCTTTAGCATTGCAAAGTACTACATCTATCCTGAAACCTGACATCAGACATTGCTCAACCTGACTACTTATGGTTATTACAGTGGGGCTCCACTCCAGTAAATGACCGAGTAGCTCTTGTGCAACTCCTTCAAGGTCAAGAATGAATAATGCAGGTTCCTGCTCATCACGAACAATGTGATGAGATGACACTGTCAGAGTTTTTTATGCGATCCGTCGCAAAAAGGGGGCGTGTTGGTCTGTTTACAGCCACACCACGCCAGCTTTTTATCTTCGTCTATTACCTGCTTCATTGGTGAAAAGCTGGTGCCTTTGTGGGAGCCATCGCAATAAGGCTGACTTTTGCTTAATCCGCAGGCACACCAAAAATAAGTCCCACATTTGCAATCTGCGATGATCGGGGCTTTCTGGGGAATTTTGGGAAGATCCATATTTTTTTCTTTTAAGATAAGTGACGTCCTGAAGAAAAGGAAATTATTGATCATCCAAAGGATAACAATCTACAATATATTGTGAAAATATCCGGTATACTTCAGCCAACTCATCATTTTCAGCCAGGTAGTCAAGATGCTCATCCAATGTTTCGAAATCATGCCTTTTGGCTGGCCCCGTCTGTGCATTGGCTGGCCCTATCTCGAAAGCCTTGCGAATAGTCTCGACTACCAGAGGATGTATTAGCTCATGGTCCAGCTTCTCTGATTTCATGATATCACCAGCCACTCTCAGACAGTGGTTAACAAAATTATTCGCAAATACTGCCGCTACATGTAAAGCTCTGCGCTGATCACTATCAATGGTCACTACCTTTTGGCTGATACCACTACCTATTTCCTGCAATATACCTTCTGCCCACGCTGTGGAGGCTTCCACGCATATCGGTATTTTGTCAAAAAGTACCTTTCGCTCTTTGCTGAAAGTCTGGAGGGGGTAAAAAATCCCTATATTCTCAACCGCCGCGTAGGACAGTATACCCATGGACCGGCTTCCCGAAGTATGCACCAAAATGGAATCTTCAGTTGGCAGGATGATCTCCTGAGCGATCTCTTCTATGGCGTCATCATTCACCGCTATGAAAAAGACGTCGGATCCACTGGCTGAAAAGTCAAGGTTTTTTTTTATCTCCCCCTGATACAGCCGCTCTACCAGCGCTTTGGATTCCTTCCTGTCTCTGCTGTATATCTCCCCTACCACAAACCCTGCATTGTCAAGCGCCGGCGCAAGGTGCCAGGCCAGGTTACCAGACCCTATAAACGAAATTCGATACTTCATTTTGTAGTTGATGCTCTGTAGTCGATAGTTGATAGACTCTCGATGATCGATCCTGCGGGCACATCCAATTACAGGCAACGAACAACGATCAAGTATCAACGCAATCTCTATTCCACTCCTTTTTCACGCATTTTTTTGAATTCCGTGTACCGTCTTACCACAGCTACTCCAAAACCAAACACCAAAAGCAGTGTACCTAACCATAGAACGTTAATAAGTGGTTTTTCAATGGCTTTAAGAATGATCCAGTCCTTCTGCCGGGTACTTACTCCTACTGTAAACTTACTTTCTTCCGGGTATATGTTCATCAGTGATACCCGTAGCCCAAGATCATTCACCTCATCGGGGATCCTGCCTACCAAACCGTTCTTTATGAGAAAAACAGGCTGTGCTTCATACTCTTTTTCCTCTCCCTGAATTTTTACATAGCCACGGATTGCCACATCTTCTTCGCTCAGATCCACCCCCTGCACATCAAATATACGCTCCAGCCCTTCTACCTGTGCTACATAGTCGTTAACAAAAAAGTTTTCCTTTGGGCTGATCCTGAATTCCTGTAGCTCGCTCCACTCCACATCGTCGTGAGACAGTCTGGAAACCACATGGGCGTAGAGGTCTTTGGAAAAGTCACGCTTAATGGCCGGGGACGCAGCGAGGCCCATCGTAGGGTTGTCCTGAATCCTGGGATAAAGATGGTACTTTTTGCCGGAAGACTGCGAGGTCAGCTCGATCTCATAGTAAGTATTTTCAGAATGAATAGGGAAAGTATCCCTTGCCTCAAACAGTTTTTTTCCTTCAAAGAAGAGGTCCCTATTGGCTACTGCGGTGAATTCATCAATTCGTGTTACTTCATCCTTCTTTACCAGACCGGATCGTTCTGTAGGTTCCAGCCGTTCCCCGTTGTATTTGATGTTGTAGTTATTCATTGTTCTTGGCTCGTTGATGAATAACAACAGATTTTCACGGTTGAACTCTTCATCCAGCTCACGCGAGATGAGCAGCCCCGTATTGTTCAGGGAAACCACCCTGGAATAACCTGAGGAGAACAGTATTCCTATGAGCATCAGCCCCACACCGATGTGGGTGATGGCACCACCGGATAGCTTTGGACTGGTTTTTAGCACATTGACAAGGATTTTTGCGTTGGCTACTACTGTGTAGACTCCTGCTACCAGCAAAACGATCAGGGAAGGATCACCAATATCAAAGATCAGGATGATGGCAGCACTTATTATAAGGGTGAGCACCATAGGGCCTGTCAGGTCCGACAAAAGCTGCTGTCTGTCCATCTTTTTCCACCAGAAAAACTGGCCGGTGCCGGATAACAAAGCCACAGCCACAGCAAACCATAGCTGGAATCTGGAATAATATTCAATCTGGTCAGCCGGGGGAGCCAGGTTGGAAACCCCACCAAATAATTCAACGATGTTGTTGTAAACGGGAATAGACGTTGGGACCAGCACCTGGAAGCCCATGAGACAAAGGGTAATGGCTCCTATCAGTATCCAGAATTCACGTGAATAGGTAGATACTTCTTTTTCTGTGGTGGGTAGCTCTTTCCATCGAATGGCAGCCAGCACAATGGCCAGGACCATGAACACCAGTAAATAGATCAGTAACTGACCGGAAAGCCCCAGATCCGTAAACGAGTGAACTGATGCGTTACCGAGAATACCGCTGCGTGTAAGGAAGGTCGAATACAGTATGAGTATGAACGTGGCAATGACCAGTATCACTGATATTTTCAATGCTGTACTGCTTTTCCTGAACGTGATCATGGTATGGATGGAGGCCACCAGAGTCAGCCACGGCACGTAGACTGCATTTTCCACCGGGTCCCAGTTCCAGTACCCTCCGAAGTTCAGTGTTTCATAGGCCCAGTACCCTCCCATAAGGATACCAAGCCCCAGCACAGCTCCTGAGAATAATGCCCACGGAAGCGCGGGTCTCACCCATTCACGATACTTCCTCAGCCACAAACCAGCCACACAATACGAGAAAGGAATAATGGTAGTCGCGAAGCCCAGGAACAATGTAGGAGGATGGATCACCATCCAGTAGTTCTGCAAAAGCGGATTTAGTCCAGTACCGTCCTGAGGGATGAAGTCCGGATTTTCCTTAAATATGGGAGCATCTATGGCGTCCCTTAGCAGAATGAAAGGGGAACTCCCGATCTTCAACTCAAGGCCAGGGATAACTACTCCAAGGATCATGGAGGCAAGAAAAGCCTGCACCAGAGTGAGTATGGTCATGATAGGAGATTCCCAAAATTTATTGGTCAGGATCAGCACACTGCCTAATACCGCATGCCAGAACATCCATAGCAGAAAGCTGCCTTCCTGACCTTCCCAGAAGCTTGAGATCATATAGTGAGTAGGCAGGCGTCTGGATGAGTGATTCCATGCATAATGATATTCAAAGTAATGATTGTAAATAATACAAAATAATGAAATCACTACCCCAAGGACAGAGGCTGCATGAATAAAAAAGAAAGTACGTCCATCGGTACGCCACCGATCCTTAACCGATAAATCGCCTGCTACTGTGGCCTTGAAATAGCAAGTAGAAGAAAAAAATGCGGTGATGAATGCGGTGATGGCGAAAAGATGACCCAGATCACCAATGAAGCTGTGTATCATAAAACCACTGACATTAATCTCAAACCCCGGCGCTCACTGTAGTTTCCTGATATTTGGAGGGGCATTTCATCAATATTTTATCGGCTACAAATACATTATTGTGATACGATCCGATAACAACAACTTTTTCGGATTTCATAAAGTCAGTGGGCATGGGTTCGTGATAGCGCACCTCCTGCTTCTGATCATTTTCATCCACCATGACAAAGGAAAAGGAAAGCCTGTCGGGAGAATGGGCTATACCGGTTACCTCACCTTGCACGTTTTTGGTGAGTTCACCTACAACGTGGATACTTTTGTCCTTTCCATTCTGAGCCATATCATAGGCTTCTTCAAAAGTAACATAGGAACTGGCGTCGTCCGCTGTGGATACAATCACAAAGATGGCCACAGCTATAATTCCTATACCTATTATATGTGTTTTTTTCATTGTATTAGGCGTTCATAATAATTACAAACTTTGAAACAGGAATGTTTCTAATGGTTACCGTTTCGTACCTCTTTTTCCAAACGTCCGACCTTCCTGTCGATGATCACTAAATAGAAAATAGTCCCAAACAATATAACCAAAATGATTCCTGTAAGTACATATATTTTGCCATCTGCCCTGAACTTATCCGCCATTTCTACTTCAGAATTGGTGTAGTCCTGTTCCGTTATCGGGATCTTGTCCTGCCCGCCGGCAATAAAGGACAACATAAAAAAGAGCAGTATCACCAATGTTTTTCTCATAGTTCTAATGAGGACTGTATTTTTCGTATTCTTATTCTCACTGTAGCTATCCAAACCCCTAGCAGGGACCAACCAATAACAGCTGTATAGAAAACCATTCTTAACCTGTTATCAAGGTCATAGGCATTGAAACCAGGATTACCGCCGTTACCCGGATGCAGTGAATCCGTTAATCTCGGCAGAATAAATAAAAGTGGAATAAGTGCTGCAAAGGCAAATATGTTGTACACAGCACTGATCCTTGCCTTCTGCTCCTGATCTTCAAGGGACCCCCGAAGCACAAAGTACGCCAGGTAGATCAGAAGCCCTATGGCCGATGCATTTTGTTTGGGATCACCGCTCCACCAGGCACCCCATGTGAACTGGGCCCAGAACATGCCGGTAAGGATACCAAAAACACCAAAAATGATGCCTACATTGGCAAATTCAACAGCAATAGAATCATGAGAAGGATCGGATCCTCTCAGGTACCTGATGGAGAAGATCATGGACACGGTCAGCATAATGATCATACCAAACCACATAGGTACATGAAAATACAAAGCCCGTACCGTTTCGTTTAAGATGTTAAGTCTGGGTACGTCCATGAGCAGGCCTCCTGTCATCACATAGATGAGAAGAATGACCGTAACAACTTTCCACCAACTCTTGCGCATAACTCTTGTTAACTGCGCCAAAGATACGGGAACAACAGATAAGATACTCCCCCTATGATCGCATTTATTGCTACCAGAGTGATCAGTTCATCATATGAGCTGGCTCTGTCAAGGCCATCTATTGCGTTTTTCGATACTTTTATAGCCATGAGCAATATCGGTAGCACTACGGGAAAGCTCAAAATGGCCATGAGTGTCTGGCTGTTTCTGGCCTTTGCAGCAATCGCTGAAAGCAGTGTCAGGGTGGCCGAAAGTCCAAAGCATACGATCAGGACATTCACCACGAATAAGAATATGTCCTCCACAGGATTTCCTAATACAAGTGAATAGATCAAAAGGCCGGGGATACCCAACATGATCAGCAAAAATGCATTGTACAGTGTTCTGCCTATGATGATCGTAGCCGGATCATGGATCCAGTAATAATAGAGAAACAGGCCCTGTTTTTCCTGAATAAAAGTTTTGGCCACTACGCTGATAGAGGTAAACAGGATGATGATCCAGAACAAAGCGTTCCACGTCAGTGGATTAAGTTGATTTGAGCGGACATTGAAGCTAAGATAGCAGATAAAGATAGTACTGATCAGATAAAGCGAGATCCCGTTAAGAGCGTAGCGGTTTCGCCATTCAATAATGATCTCTTTTCTTATCAGATGAATGACCTGACTCAGCAAATCTATTACTTATTCAATGGATCTGAGGTACGAGCGGGTCTCTCGGATAAAAATTAGCCCAAAAGCAAGAAAAAGACCTGCGAGCAGACCTCCTCCTGCTGAATGGAGCATCCTGGGCTTAATAGGACGATTAAAGGCCGTGAACCCCTCTATTAACTGAGTACTGTCAATCAGCTCCAGGCCTTGCTGATAGGACAATTCTTCTTTGTACAGGGCAAGGGCCTTGGAGTACACGTTTGTTGGATCCAGTACTACTACTCCGCCTTGTTCGTTGTAGGTTATGGCCTGATTGACCCTCTTTTTCAGACTATCGATCTCCTGAATTTCGAGTTTGACCTTTGAAATAAGGGTTTCCAGCCGATCCCTCTTTAGATCGATCCTTTTCTTGACAAACTCATTGTTTTCAAGAAAGCTCATTATGCCTGTCTGAAGATTATTGAGGATAGCGTTGTCAGTGACTTCTACAGAAATGATAAAAATAACATTCCCTGCTGAGCCCTCGGCGGCCTCTGTCTCCACTACGCTTTCAACTTTAATGTCCTTCAAATGTGATGCTTCCTCAATGGAAACCTTGAGCCTCCGGCTAAGTAGAGTGTCATTTCTCTCCTCAATCAATCGCTTAAGATTGTTAGCCAGGGTTTCACTGTAGGCCTGTGTCAGAATGTTGGATCTCAGCATCATACTGCTTTCGAAAACCGGGGATTTCAGGCTGAAATGTAGTATGCCCAAAATCATTCCTGCTATGGTCAACAGGATCATGGTCCATTTATTTCTATTGACAATTTTAGAGAGTTTCAGCAGGAGTTCTCCTAGGTCAATTTCATCGGCGGGGCTTTGCTTTACTTCATTCTGCATACCATCAACATGTTATAATTCTGCAAGTTTATTAAATAACTCTCTCAGATTATAGAGATAGCGAATAATTATTAGCTTTGTGCCTGTTTTGTTTAACTCATGATCTTAATAACAGGAGCTGCCGGTTTTATAGGTTTCCATCTCGCTAAAAGACTATTGGAGAGAGGGGAGCCGGTTTTTGGTATTGACAACATTAACGATTATTACGATACCCATCTCAAACTTTCCCGCCTGGAGATGCTTGAGGTTTTTCCAAATTTCAGCTTTAGAAAACTAAGCCTTGAGGATAAGGAAGAGTTGGATCGCCTCTTCGAGGATACAGGTTTTGAGTATGTCGTTAATCTCGCTGCCCAGGCGGGAGTCAGGTATTCTCTTGAAAATCCATATGCCTATCTCAGCAGCAATGTCCGCGGATTCCTGAACATTTTGGAGGCCTGCCGACATTCCGGAGTAAAACACTTGATATATGCCTCTTCAAGTTCGGTGTATGGTAAGAATACAAAAATGCCGTTTTCCGTACACCATAATGTGGACCATCCGGTGTCATTGTATGCGGCTACGAAGAAGTCGAACGAACTGATGGCACACACCTACTCCCATTTGTTTCAACTCCCTACCACAGGGCTGAGGTTTTTTACTGTTTATGGTCCCTGGGGTAGACCGGATATGGCTCTTTTCCTGTTTACCAGGGCCATTTTGGAAGGTAAACCTATCGATGTGTTTAATCATGGAGAAATGTTGAGAGATTTTACATACATCGATGACATTGTTTCCGGTATGGAAAAACTTTTACCAGTGATTCCGTCTGCCAATGAAAATTGGGACAGTCAGTGTCCGGACCCGGCGACCAGCACGGCTCCCTATAACATCTACAATATAGGTAATAATAATCCCGTGAAGCTGATGGATTTTATAGAGGCCATAGAAGAAGCCACTGGCAAAAAGGCCATAAAAAACCTGCTGCCGATACAGCCTGGTGATGTTCCGGCTACCTTTGCGGATGTGGATGACCTGAAAAACGCCGTGGGTTTTAAACCGGATACACCCATTTTGGAAGGAGTTAAACAGTTTGTGGATTGGTACCTGAAATATTATAAAAAATAAACACTGAATGGATAGAATTGCAATTATCGGACTGGGATACGTAGGGTTACCATTGGCCGTTGAATTTGGCAAAAACAGGGAAGTAGTAGGTTTCGATATTAATACAGCCAGAATAGATGAGCTCAGAAACGGCCATGACCGTACCCTTGAAGTTGATGATGCTGAATTAAAGGAGGCAGCCCAGTTGGAGTACACCAGTGATCCTGGGGATCTATCGGCAGCCAATATATTTATTGTTACCGTTCCTACACCCATTGATGATTTCAAAACCCCGGACCTTACACCTCTACAAAAAGCAAGTACCACGGTGGGTAAGGCATTGAAAAAGGGTGATATTGTAATCTATGAATCTACAGTATTTCCCGGCTGCACAGAAGAGATCTGTGTTCCGATCCTGGAAAAGACGAGCGGCCTTAAATTCAATGTTGATTTTTTCGGTGGTTATTCCCCTGAAAGGATCAACCCCGGAGATAAAAAACACCGTTTACCAAATATTAAAAAAGTGACCAGTGGCAGTACACCGGAGATTGCTGAGAAAATAGATGTTCTCTACCAATCTATAATAACCGCAGGTACTCATAAGGCTTCATCGCTGAAAGTGGCTGAGGCTGCAAAGGTCATTGAAAATGCTCAACGTGATCTAAACATTGCCTTTGTCAATGAACTTGCTTTGATCTTCGATAAGCTGGGTATTGATACGCATGAAGTGCTAAATGCTGCAGGCACAAAATGGAATTTTCTTCCTTTTAAGCCAGGATTGGTAGGAGGACATTGTATAGGTGTTGACCCGTATTATCTAACTTACAAGGCTGAAAGTCTTGGGTACAATCCACAGGTGATCATGGCAGGTCGCAGGATCAATGACAACATGGGGGTCCATGTAGCCAATAAAGTGGTTAAGCTGATGACTCGCAGTGATAATCCGGTGAACAATAGCAAGGCACTGGTGCTGGGCATTACCTTTAAAGAAAACTGTCCTGACATTCGCAACAGCAAGGTAATAGATGTTGTACATGAACTGGAGGGTTTTGGGATCAATGTAGATGTTTATGATCCTCTTGCAGACCCTAAAGAAGTTAAGGAGGAATATGGAATAGAATTGGCGAAAAGGCCAGAGGGGGAGTATCATGCTATCATTTTGGCAGTGGGCCATAATTCATTTAAAAGCCTTGGAATAGAAAGCCTGAAGAATCATAAAACTGTAATTTTTGACCTGAAGGCATTCTTTGATAAGGAAAAGGTAACAGCCAGACTATAAAAGTGGATAAAAAAAGAATAATCGTAACAGGTGGGGCCGGGTACATTGGTTCTCATACTTGTGTAGAATTGATCAACGCCGGTTATACGCCCATAATCATCGACAACTTTTTCAACTCAGAGCGGTTCATTGTTGACCGGATTGAACAAATTACCGGACTAAGGCCCGATCTGATCGAGGTGGATTGTACGGACTATTCAGGTCTCATGACCTTACTAAAGGGATACAAGGGAATAGAAGGTATTATCCATTTTGCAGCGTATAAGGCTGTTGGTGAGTCAACACAAAAGCCTGTCGACTATTATTATAATAACATTGCCAGCACCACCGCCTTACTGAAATTGATGAATATTCTAGGGTTTAATAACTTTGTGTTTTCCTCCTCCTGTACGGTGTATGGCCAACCGGATGAATTGCCGGTAACGGAAAACTCTCCTATAAAAACAGCTGAATCACCCTATGGACGTACAAAACAAATGTGCGAAGATGTGATGAAGGACTATCAAAAGGCTAATCAGGATCAAAAAGTGGTTTCGCTCAGGTACTTTAATCCTATTGGTGCTCATTCATCTTCCCTTATCGGGGAATTGCCTCGTGGTGTTCCCAATAACCTGGTGCCTTATATCACCCAAACTGCAGCAGGGTTAAGGGACCATCTTACGGTTTTTGGAGATGATTATGACACACCGGATGGTACCTGCATCAGGGATTACATTCATGTAGTAGATCTTGCCAAAGCTCATGTAGCTGCAATAGAATACCTAATACGTCAGAAAAACGGAATATATAATGTCTTCAATCTTGGAACCGGCAGGGGCAACTCTGTGCTGGAAGTGATCCGGACTTTTGAGGAAGTGGCTGGTCTTAAGCTTAACTATAAAATTGGACCACGGAGATCTGGAGATATTGTAAAGGTGTATGCTGACGTTGCCAAAGCCAACAAGGACCTGGAATGGGAAACAGAGCTGGATCTGAAGGATGCACTTAGGGATGCGTGGAGTTGGGAGAGGAGTTTGAAGGAGAATTGAAATGGTTGCGGGCTTACCAGTTGCGGGTTGTCCGGTTGCCGGTTGTGAGTTGATGGGTTGTAATGAAAATTTAATTTAATACAGGTTATGGCTAAGAGTTACAGGGATCTTGATATTTACAGGATTTCGTTTGATCTGTTTGTCAGGGCGCACCGGTTTTCGCTGCAACTTCCAAAGTATGAGATGTATGAATTAGGGAGTCAGTTACGGAGGTCTTCGGATTCCGTTAATTCAAATATAGTTGAAGGTCATGGCAGGAGGAAATACAAAAAGGATTTCATCAAATTTTTGACCTATTCCCATGCCAGTAATGATGAGACCGTCAATCATCTCAAGAAAATAAAGGCCCTTTATCCGCAGTTTAAGGAACAAACATCGGACCTTATAAACAGTTACGACATCCTTGGGGGCAAAATTCATAATTTTACCGAGTATGTTCTTATTAATTGGAGGGTTTGACTCCCCAACAGGTAACCGGC
>LYSV01000055.1 GCA_001657315.1 Flammeovirgaceae bacterium BBD 1991-12
CGGACTACCGCCCCAAGGAGCATAACCTGGAGCGGCTGAACCTGCGGGTGAAGAACTGCGATCCGCGCTTTGCGGTATTTCCACAGGATACAGATGAGGAGAAGCGGCTGTTTGAATTGCTTCGTAAGGCCTATGTAGATGCGCGGTACAAGATGGAGGAGTATATCATCACCAAAGAGGAGCTAGAGTACCTGGCGGAGAAGGTGGAGCGGCTGAAGGGGCTGGTGGAGAAGCTTTGTGGGGAGAAGATTGGGAAGAGGAGGGCGTAAGGAACTTTGGCTACTATATTTTTGATGAGTAATTGTAATCGATGCATGAGTATATATAAGAAGTGGTGCTATATGGTAATTAAGCCTGTTGGGCTCTTTATGTTTGATGAAATACATAATGAGTATGGTTATATCCAAATGTTATAGACCATTGGTGATTATTTGATTCTGTTCAACAATTAGGTAATATTACATCCAGATGGAAATACCTGTAAGAATTGACACATGTCCAATTGTTGATAGTGTAATTGAAATCAGATTCAACACCAATATCTTTCCTAATGCCGTATTTGGTTTGATCTTTAACGCTCTAAGGAATGAGTATCCCCATGCAGAGAAACTACCCATATTACAACTGCCTGAACAATTGAGGGATGTTGATCCTAATTTTAAGCATAAAGCTCACTATAAAATTATTTCAAAAGACAATTTCTCAGTTCAGATTGGCCCAGACATGATTGCCCTTGGGTCTCCAATTCCATATCCAGGTTGGGACACTTTGTCGGGGAAGTTATTCTATGTAATTGACGAAGTTTTTAAAATAGGAATAATCGATCAAGTAACCAGACTTGGGATCAGGTACATCAACTTTTTTGATTATAACATTTATGATAAGGTAAATTTAACCATCAATGTCAAATCCGACGTGTTAGGTGCAACCAATACAACATTGCGAACAGAATTAGAAAAAGCTGGTTTTCTGAACACACTTCATATATCAAACGATGCAAAAAGAATTGTAGATAATCAACAAATAGCTGGATCAATTATTGATATTGATACGTTTAAAATATATAATGAGACCAACTTTCATTCCATTTATAAAGAAGAAATTGAAAAAGCACACAACACTGAAAAGGAAATCTTCTTTGGTTTGCTAAAAACAGAATTTTTAGATTCATTAAAACCCACATACTCATGAGTACAGGTACTGGATCAAATAATATAATTATTGGTGCTAATTTGATGTTACATGCATTCGGGACCGCTATGTTAGGTCAAATTGACAATGATCTTTACAGTATAAATACACCCTCAGCTATAGCTGAGTATCATCAATTTTCATCTAATTCGTGGGATTCATCATTTGAGCTTTCGAAAACTGTGGATTTCAGATATGTTAATTCTTTGCAAGTATTTACCGAGAATTTACTCAACAACTCTAGGGATATTGATCCTGAAATTCTAGAAGTTGTCAACAAGAATTTTTGGGATCTTCTATGAATTTAGAAGACTTAAGGATATATCTGCCAAAATACCTCTCAACTGAATCCGAGAAGGAGCTGTTCCAGAGTCTGAAAGATTTTCCAGATAATCTTGATGAGAGAATTTATACAGATTGCTTGAAAGGTGATGAGATAATTTATCAAGGAGATGGCTTAAACAATTTGTTAGCGGTAAATCTTCCCAACGTTAATATCAAAAAGGTCGCAGGTATGGTACTTTCAAACACTTGTGACCTTGATCAAGGTAATAAGCGAAATTTTCCTGCCCAAATAGTGTACGCTCCGATTGTCAGCTTTGCAAAATATTCAGAAGCACTCTTTCGAGATCTTGACAAACCTAAAGGACATATAGAATCGCATTTAAACTCAGTCAAAAAACAACACATTACACAAATATTCTACCTTCCTTCTTTGAGTACTGTTATGGAGCAATCTATCGTATTTTTGGATCGTATTTTCAACATTGGAAATGACTTTGTGAATAGAGGAGAACTTAAAGATTCACGGATATTTACTTTAAGCAATTATGGAACCTATCTCTTTCTATTTAAGCTTTCTCTGCATTTCACTCGAATTCAGGATAAAGTAGATCGGGGGTCATTAAAAAATGGTCTACAACAGTAGTGTTAAGTTAAGTATAAGACGATGGTTAAGTCGCACCAGCTCTCAACTGGTCGTAGCACCACTTCGCTCATACTACGCCAGGAACATCTCGCTCGATCCGGATCAATAGGTTAAGCATCAGTCAAAAGAAAGCCGTGATCGGTATGCTTTTATAAAACGTGGCCATTTTCAACGAATCCGCTCATGAAACAGATATTTCCGCACTTGCACATTTGCAATGCGCCTTGAAACATTTACCTTAACATTTAATCATCATCCCCATGTCTGAAAAATACGGATTGGAGTGTTCCTGTTCTCCAGCTTTTCCAGTGCCTGTCTATCCTCATCAGTCACACAGATGGATAAAAAACAATCGCTCCGGCTCTGACAAATGACCTATATCATCAGGTCTATCGTAGCATTCGATCAAAAAAAGATACTATTCAAATATGGATGAGAAATTATTGTACGACACAATTTATGAGACCTTAATTGAAGAAGATAAGCAATTTACCAGCCTTTCGGATCAAGGGATCTTTTATGCTCCTGAGCTTTATATAGCTTTACTTCTTGGCAAGGAAATTAAAAAAAAGGAAAAAGATATTTTTAAGTCCAACGTAACCTGGATACGGGAAACTGATTTGGGAAATGGTGGGCCGACGGACTTTGCATTTAAATTAGGCGACTCGGTAATTGCTTTTGAATTAAAGTTACGGCAAACCGTACATGCTTACAGATCAGATGTCGAAAAACTAAAGAAACTGGATCAAAACCACACTAAATATTTCATTGCTCTTGCAGACAGTTGGGAGAGGGATCAGGACAATGACGGAAGGGTTATGACACTTGAAAAGGAATATCCTGAAATCAGGCGAATTTCAAGTTTCAAAAGCTTTAAGACAAAACAGGACAGGTATGTAGGAGCGATTACCTGTACAGTTTGTGTATGGAAGGTTAATTGAAGAATGAAATTGTCAGAAACTCCATCAGTCCCACAGGTCTATAAAAACAAAACAGTCACATTGGCCTAATCTAAAGAGCACACTAGATAAAACAAAAATGAGTCATTCTTTTATAATTAATGAGCATAGTAACAAAAAAGACTATCAATCCGATTTCGATAGGATTGCAAAAGTGTTGTTAAACCAAACAGAACTGGTAACAAAGGAAAATTTTTACAGGATCAGAGAAATTGAGTTTTATTATTACTCGGCTAAGCATACCGACTTTTATTGCCACAGGAATGACAGGCAATTGAAAAATAACCGGTTATACTTCCATCGCTTTAAGGACCCGGAGAAATACGTAAGGTTGAAACAGAAGGGTATTGATATTACAATGGGAAACGGAAAAACTATCTATGGAGGGGTTTTAATACGAGCAATTGAGAATATTAAAACAAATGAAATCTTCACCGGGATTGGAAAATTAACAAATCAGGTCATAAATGATATTGGTGATACATTTGCTATTCAGGACGTTTATAATTCGGACAAAAGCATATTTGATTCATCGGCTCTGATATATCTGAAATCTGTTCCGGACAATGGATTAAGAATATTTAAAAAGCATCGTCAAGGGTTAAATTTGAAAAAAGAAGATTCTGGAAGTTTCTATTTAAACTCAAAGTACAACTATTTTACTTACCCGGCCATTGAGATGTTAAAATGATAGCGGATAAAGACTCACTTGGTTGCAGCATGAGCGAAGTGGAGCTACGATCTAACATAGCCAAGAGCGTCTCGCCCCCCACTGGTCGTAGGTTTAGCAGTGCCTGCTGCAGGCAGGCAAGGCAGTCCTACGGCCCAAACCAGCACCAACCTTCCTAAGCCTCAGAGGCTTAGGAAGGTTTTCCATGGGAGGGATATGTATAAGAATTACACATCATCAAATGTTAGCAAATAAAATATCCGGTTTGTGGGCAAACTAATTCCTCATTACCTTCGTTCAAATGATAAATAATATTATCAAATGAAATCAAAGGAAACAGGAACCACCACAAGGCGTTACGAGCAACTCCTTGATATTTTAGGAAAGAAGTATATCAGATCTAAAATCGAAAGCCCTTTTGATTTCATTACAATTGCTACAAAAGGCGTAAGCGCCAACATAGTAGTAAACTTCAGAAACCATTTTAATATTCCAAGAGCATTTACTGCCGAACTTCTGAATGTTTCAGAACCTACTATTTACAGATGGATCCGTAGTAACAAAAAATTAGAAAGGAATTACTCTGTTCAATTATTTGAACTGGCTGATCTGTTCCTCTACGGCACAGAAGTCTTTGAAAACAAATCCAATTTCTTTAAATGGCTTGAATTACCCAATACAGCATTAGGGGGACTAGAGCCAAAGGAACTTTTGGAAGTGCCTGGAGGGGTAGCCAAGGTCAAAGAGTTATTGGGCAGAATTGAACATGGGGTTTATAGTTAGTAGTTAGCGTTTAATGATCGTCTATAGAATTACTAAACGTAACAGGGCCTCAGACATCAGCGGAACAGGAGCAGCATTAAACCCGGGACGTTGGAATATTAAGGGAACCCCCGTCTTGTATACTGGTGAAAGCAAGGAAATTGCTTTGCTTGAAAACATCGTACATATTCCACCTATGATGACCCCTAAGCTGGATATTCTGACTATTGACATTCCAAATGATTCAATAACTCAATTCGAAATTGAGGATCTTCCCGTAAACCGGGCCCAATTTCCAGCCCCGACAATTCTATCTGAAATTGGTCAAAAGTGGATTGAAGATGGATCAACAATTGCTCTTAAGGTTCCCAGCTGCATTATACATTCTTCCTATAACATTATTTTGAACCCTTCGCATAACGACTATTATGCAATGGTTAAAATTACAGATCAGCGACCTTTTTATTTTGATTCCAGACTTAGAAAGTAACATTTGAATCCTCGGTCTGTGTCTCCACAGACCATGGGATAGAACTCCTTAAGTACTCTATTGCCTTGTGGCACATGAATTATCCCCCTGATGTTCGCTTGGTTTCGTCCCACGAGAACGAAGATTCCTCACGGAGTCCTGTGGACCGGTCACGCTTATGCCCTTGCCTGAGCTGCCGGCCCACTGGGCTCTGTGAGGAATGACGTACAGGAGAGTAACTAAAATAAAACCTCAAAAAACCAACCCCTAAACCATCCTCTGAAAATTTTCCTTACCTGCTCCACACAAGGGGCATTGATACGAATCCGGTAACTTTTCAAAGGGCATTCCTTTGGGGATGCCGTTCTGCTCGTCGCCATAATCCTGATCATATTCGGTCAGGCAGCTTTTGCATTGATAAATGGTTTTTAGCAAACTGGTATCCGTCTCCTTGCCCGAAGTTTTTTCAGCAGACAACAGGCCATCCTCCAGCTGCTCGTAGTAGATATGGCTAAGCTCTATGAGCAATGCGGCGATAACGTCTCTCGGCACGTTCTCAGCGTACCGGTTATATTCTATGAGGTTGGGATTGAAGTCTTTTGAATACAGAATATTGTAGCTGTCCGTACTGTCCTCTAACTTTTCGATCACTATGGAAGTAAAGGGAGTAATGTCATCCGAGGTTTTCACGGTAAAGGTGAGGCCGTAGGTACTGATATCCTGCTGGTCCAGGGTCCTCACCAGCTGGGTCTTAAGCTCCATGGCCTCCTGATCCAGCGCAGGTATATGCCAGTTGAGCTCCAGCGCAGAGTGTCTCAGGTTCATCCCAAACTTACCCATCAGCTTTTCCCATCCTGTCCGGTAGTTCTCAAAAATACCCTTGATCACGAACGATTTCCATGGAGTAAGACTGATCTGACCCACCTCCGTGCTCAGGCACCTTTGGCAGATGGCTTTGAGTATGTCTGCACTGAATTTGTTGTTCCTCCAGTAAAGGCCAAGCCAGTACTTGCCGTCGGGCATCCGGTTTATCCCCTCATAATAAGGAAAGTTGGAATCCGGAAAAACCAGCTCCTCTGTGACGGGCTGGGTATTAATATTCAGCTCTTCGATACCCTGAAAGATCTGCTGATATGAAGTGATCCCAGACCCTGTTTTCACCTCCTCAATAAATCTTGAAACGGTGACCAGATCTTCTCCATAGATGAGCAGCGGAGCCTGCCAGGGTATGGCCTGTATTTCCGGAAACCTTAAATACAGATACCAGAAGTTCTCAAGGTTAGAAGCTAAAAAGTTGATGTTACCAGTGAACAAGGGTACCAGGCTCTGTGACGGGTCAACAATATTGATCCGCAGATGTGGCCGGTAATCAAAACTTTTGAGAACATAGTGGTAAACATGGGAGGCCAGCCATTTTTTACTCGGCTGCAGGTCCAGCGACACATACGAGCTGGAAATGTTCTGATAGCTGAAATTGTTGACCTCATAATCATGATCAATGTTTTCAAAAGCTTTTTGCAATATTTCGTCGTCCTGCTCACGGATGGGGAAAAGTATATCCTGCCGTGATCCGAAATGCAGGTAGTCAGAGCCGAGAGTTCCGGCCGCATGGATGATCCTGAGCAGATCTCCTGGTGATATGATACCTCCCTTTATGAATACCCGTATAAAGTCTCTGAATTTCTCCGGCCTTGCACCTGACATGACCTCTAAGTTAGCAGCTGGCTGGCTCATACAAGAAGTTTTTCCGTTCTTTTGTCTATCAAACGCTGTATCTCAGACTTACAACTGCCGCAGCCGAGGCCTGCACCTGTAGCGTGGCAAACCTCACTCAAGGTGCTATGACCCTTTTCAATGGCAGCGCATAGGTTACCCTCTCCCACATTATTGCAGGAGCATACCAACTTACCGGATACCGGCTCAGCTTTTCCACCTGATCTCAGTAGCTGCATCCTTTTCTCTGAAAGCTCGATCCGGTTCTCCACCAGGTTTTTAAATTCAGCAAATTCTGCTTTGTCTCCCATCAGAATGGCTCCCACAAGCCTGTCCTGATGGATGATGCATTTTTTATAATAGAGTTTGGCCTTGTCAAGGAAAATGATCTCATCGTAACCCTTGCTGTTGGCAGGCGCTTCTACCATGCCTATGGAGCACAGGTCGAGTTGTGGGAATTTGAGGATGTTCATGGGCAGCGAACCTTCATAAATGGAAGAAAGATCACCGGCGAGGAAACGGGCACAGCTATCAGCCTGTTGTTCAGCAGCTGCAGTTATACCGTTAAGCTTTTGGTTGTATTCAGCGATCTCTCCCATGGCAAAAATATCTTCATCGCTGGTTTGCAGGTATTCATTCACCACTACACCCCGGCCACAGCTTAAAGTGGCATTTTGTGCCAGTTCTATGTTGGGTCTGGTGCCTATGGCATACACCACGGCGTCACAATTAAGTTCCTTACCGCTTTTTAATGAAGCATGCAGTCCTTCACTGTCTTTAAGCAGCTTCACCGCTGTCACCTCATCATTGGTGAATACACGGATGCCGAGGGTTTCTACATACTCTCTGAGCAGTGCACTCGCTATAGGGTCCAGCTGGCGCTCCATGATCCTGGAACTAAGTTGAATGATCGTAACATCAATTTTCATTTCACGCAGCGCGGCGGCCAGCTCCAGACCAAGTAGCCCTCCACCAACCACCAGGGCATGCTCCTTATCCTTCAGGAAAGACTTCAGGTCATCTGCATTTTTCCGGTCACGTACAGTAAAAACACCCGGCAAATACACGGGTGCATCCGGTGGGGTGAACGCTCTGCTGCCGGTAGCAAGGATGAGCTTGTCATATGGATGTTCATTATCTTTCTCATCCATTACCGCCCTGCTCTCCCTGTTGATCTCTACTATGGCGTTGGAGACATGCAAATGAACATTCAAGGCTTCCAGTTCACCATATTCAAATTTCAGGAGATCCTGCCATGACTTACTATCGTTCACATATTCCGGCAGAAGCACCCTGTTGTAAAAAGGCCAAGGCTCCTTGGAGAACACATGGATCTCATCTTCATCATTCAATCCCCGGTAGGTTTGTAGAAAACGATAGGCCGCTGCTCCTGCGCCCACCACAATTACCTTTTCAGCAGGCTTCCTGTATTTTTTCACCTGCACTGCGGAAAATTTGAACCCTGGCTGTTTTGACTGTGGGTCAACGGTATCGTTCGTGAGGTTATTGGCCCTACTGAAGTCATTTTGCAGGATCTTACCCCAGTGCATAGGCAGAAATACTACCCCCGGCTTGATGGTTTCGGACAACTTCGCGTTTACGCGTACCTCGCCACGCCCGTTGGTCACTACCACGGGATCATTGTCTTTGATATTCCTGTCCGCCGCATCTTCAGGATGGATCTCCAACAAAGGACAGGGCAGATGACGATTCAGCCGGTTCACCTTCCCGGTTTTGGTCATTGTATGCCATTGATCGCGGGTACGACCGGTAGTGAGGATCAGCGGCAGCTCCGGGTTTAAATTTTCGACCGGCCTGCCGGCGCCACCCGTTTTGATCCGTGCCTTCCCGTTGGGCGTGAAAAACCGTTTATCTTCAAAAAGACGGACGGTGCCGTCATGACCTTTTTCAGGGACGGGCCACTGTACGGAACCGGCATTTTTCAACCGGTCGTAATCCAGGCCTGATACATCGATCCTTGTGCCCTTGGTCAGTTGGCAACACTCTTCGTAGATATCCGCTGTACTTTCATACTCAAAACCTTGAAAGCCCATCTCCCTGGCAAATCTTATCAGTATTTCCGTGTCGGGCAGTGATTCTCCCGGTGGCGCTGTCACTTGATTCAGATAGCTGATCCGGCGTTCGGAGTTGGTCATGGTGCCTTCCTTTTCCAGCCAGCCGGCAGCGGGTAATGCGAGATCCGCATATTGTAGCGTATCACTGCGATTGGAAATATCCTGCACTACCACAAATTTAGCCTTTGACAGCGCCTCGTCCACCAGCCTTGCGTTGGGCATACTTACCGAAGGGTTGGTACAGATGATCCAGATTGCCTTCATACGACCATCACGCAATGCTTCAAACATTTCCACTGCCGTCAGCCCGGGCTTCTCGTTAATGCTTTCCACCCCCCAAAAGCGGGCTACCTCCTGCCGGTGAGCCGGATTGGCCAGATCACGGTGAGCAGCCAACAGGTTGGCCATGCCCCCTACCTCACGGCCTCCCATGGCATTGGGCTGGCCTGTCAGCGAAAAGGGTCCGGCGCCGGGTTTCCCGATCTGACCGGTGATCAGGTTAAGGTTAAGTAAAGCGAGATTTTTGTTCACCCCAGAGGTGCTTTGGTTAAGCCCCATGGCCCACATGGTAATGAACCCGGTGGCATTGCCAATATATTTGGCGGCCCGGTAGATGTCATCCACAGGGACCCGGCATATGGATGCCGCTTCTCTGACAGAAGTTTTCATTACTTCTTTCCTGTACAACTCATAACCTTCTGTGTGATCTCTAATGAATGCATCGTCAATACAGCCATCTTCTATTAAAACCCTGCCAATGGCATGTAATAATACCTCATCCGTGCCAGGCAGGACCTGCAAATGCAGATCAGCAATACCACAACTATCGGTTACCCTCGGGTCAATGACAATAACCTTTGTTTCCGGGTGATTTTGCTTGTGTTGTTCCAACCTTCGGAAAAGTATGGGGTGGCACCACGCGGGGTTGGCGCCGGCGATCAGGAAGCAGTCCGCCAGCTTAATGTCTTCATAGGCAATAGGCACGGTATCATCTCCAAGGGCCTGTTTGTATCCGGCCACGGCAGAGCTCATGCATAAGCGGGAGTTGGTGTCTATATTGTTTGTGCCAATAAACCCCTTTGCAAGCTTATTCACCAGATAATACTCCTCCGTCAGGCATTGTCCTGAAACATAAAATCCCACAGAATCCGGTCCGTGTTGAGCGATCAGTGTCTTGAAAACAGCGGCCGCCCGCTTTATGGCTGCCTCCCAGCTCACTCTGGTGAGTGGTTGCCCCTTGCTGCCTCTCATCTGCGGATGGGTGAGCCTGTCGCTCTTGTCCATTACCGTGTAGTGCAGATTCATACCTTTAGAGCACAACATTCCCTGGTTTACCGGATGCTCCTTGTCACCTTCCAGCGTGATCTGCCCTTTGGCATCTACAGATACTTCCATACCGCAGCCCACGCCGCAGTAGGAGCAGGTGGTTTTATGTGTGACTGGGTTATGCATACAGGCTGCGTGTGTCGTGACAGGTCATTAATATTTTACATTCATGGGGTTAGTTACTGTGTTATTGGGTTATTAAGTTATTAAGGCATCCTAAACCCCTTAATAACCCAATAACTTAGTAACCAATAACTCAATCTTCAAGAAAATCCATGAGGTACCCGCGATAGTCGTAGTAATCCGGATGCTCCAGCACCTCTATCCTGTTCCTTGGTCTTTCAAAAGGGATGATAAGCTCATCACCAATTCTGGCGCTGGGTCCACTGGTCATCATGATCACCCGGTCGGCAAGGAAAATAGATTCGTCAACGTCATGTGTGATCATAACGGCGGTGATCTTTTCGCGCTGCCATACTTCCAGCAGTACGTCCTGTAGTTCACCACGGGTCAGAGAGTCCAGCATTCCAAAAGGCTCGTCAAGGAGTAATACCTTAGGCTTAAGGGCAAACGCTCTGGCTATGCCCACCCGCTGCTGCATCCCCTGTGAAAGCTCAGTGGCTCTTTTGTTGAAGTCACTCCCCAGGCCTACCTTGTTTAGGTAATGCTTACAGATATCCAGCTTTTGTTTTTTAGTGGCATGCGGAAATACCTGTTTTACACCTATCATCACATTCTGTAAGGCGGTCATCCATGGAAAGAGACTGGGTGATTGGAACACCACGGCCCGGTCCGGTCCTGCATCCCGCACAGGTTCTTTATCCAGCAGTATCTGACCGCCGCTGATATCATTCAAACCGGCGATCATAGACAGTAGGGTGGACTTGCCACAGCCTGAATGACCAATAATGGAGATGAACTCACCCTGACGAATATGGAGTTGAAGGTCTTCAAGCACTACATAATCGCCATTGGCTGTGGGGTAAACCTTTTTCAGGTCTTTGCACCTGAGCATGACCGGTTTACCTTTCAACCGGTCTACCACCATGAGCTCCTTAAGATCCTCCCCTGCTTTTTCTATGACTTCCATGATCAGAAATATTTAACTTTTTCACTTGATTTCTTTCTCCTGAAGGTGATCCTGCCCGGCATTACAGGTTTCAGATCGGGTAGGGTATATTCCTCACCGTCCTCCTGAAGGCGGGTTGATCCTACCTCTATAAGGTATTCAAGCACCTCATTCCTTAGTTTTTTATAGGCCGAATTATTGTTGAGATCATCTGTATTTCTGGGGCGCTCAATGTTTACTTTGAACTCCGGCCCAAGAGTGGCATTGGGGCCTGGTGTCAGGGGAATGATCCTGTCCGCCATGATGATGCTCTCGTCCACATCGTTGGTGATCAGCAGCGCGGTCTTTCTGTTCCGGCTCCAGATACTTACGATCTCTTTTTGCAGTGTGCCACGCGTAAGAGCGTCCAGCGCACTCAGGGGTTCGTCCATGAGCAGAATCTCAGGGTCCATGGCCAGCGCCCTGGCTACTGATACCCTTTGCCGCATTCCTCCGGAGAGCTCGGCCGGTCTCTTTTCCAATGCTGGTGTCAGGTTCACCATATCGATGTATTTCCGGATGTGAGCGTCTTTTTCTTTCCTGTCCCAGCCAGAAAGCACTTCATCCACGGCCAGCTTTACATTCTGATACACGGTGAGCCACGGAAGCAGGGAGTAATTCTGAAAGATGACCCCTCGATCAGGGCCGGGTCCTGTGACGGGTGAGCCTTTGATTAATACCTCTCCCGAATCCGGGAACAGCAGCCCGCTGATCAGGTTAACAAGTGTGGTTTTGCCACTGCCTGTAAAGCCGACTATTGCTACAAACTCTCCTTCATCCACGCTCAGGTCTATACCGGTAAGCACTCTGGTCCTTTCTCCACCGCTTATGAACGACTTGCCGACGTTCTTCAATTCCAACAGCGCCATACACTAAGCGATTTGAGCCTTATCGAACGAAATAAACTTCTGGATGACTATCATAATACGATCCAGAAAGAAACCAATGACACCGATCACGAACATGGCTACAATGATCTTGGCATTGGAATCGTTGGCGCCGTTTTGAAATTCCTCCCAAACGAAAGTCCCCAGTCCGGGGCTTTGCGCCAGCAACTCAATAGCGATCAGTACCATCCAGGCGACCGACAATGTGATGCGCATACCGGTAAAGATCATGGGAAAGGATGCCGGCAGCACTACCTTAAATATGTTTTGTCCGACATTGAGCCTGAGCACCTTCGATACGTTGATGTAATCCTTGTCCACCGAGGACACTCCCATGCTGGTGTTGACCAGTGTGGCCCACATGGCACAAAAACCAACGCTGATGAAGGATATGACAAAGGACTTATCCATATCCGGATTGCTGATGAGTGTTTTCACGATCATAAAAACCAGCAGCAACCATACTACTGGAGAAACCGGACGAAAGATCTGGATCAGCCAGTTCATGGCTGTACGCAAAGTGCTGCTCAAACCCATGATGATTCCTACAGGAATAGCGATCAAAACGGCCAGCAGGAAACCGGCAAAGACCGTTTTCAGGCTCGTTCCAATCTGATCCAGAAATGACGGACGTCCTGTATATTTTATAGAGGAGAGGCCCTGGGCCTTTCGCTGCTCGTTGGTTTTGGAAACCTTCAGGTCAAACTCCTCCTTCTTCTGACTGATCGCTTTATGATCCAGCCAGAGCGTTTCCAGTGCGGCGTAGACCTGCTTTGGCGAAGGCAGGGTGTTGGGCTGGCAGGAGATGTCCCCGCTGCTGATGCAGGCCCGCATCTCCGCCGCTGCTTCTTCGCCACGTTCTTCCAGCGCTTTCTCTATCCGGCGGTTGGCTTCAATAGTATACAGGTAAGTGGCACTTTGATGCCACAGGCCAACGAACAGGAGTATCGAGATCACCGGAAATACCGCCTTCTTAAAGAAGGCTATGGTGTTCTTCCTGGGCTCCTCTTTGTAAAATAGTCTTACCAATGGTTCCAGAGAACCAAGGCCGATGAATCGGAAAGAGCGAATAATATTGTCCTTCATATTTCTGTAGTCAGTATTCCTGATCCTTTATTGTACCAGCTCGTCCTTATTGCCAATTTCGAAACTGTTGATATATTCAATGGGCTTTTTCCCATCGTAAAGGTTCCCATCAATAAAATCTGAGGTGGGCGGCTTGTATCCATCTGTTTCCGGCAGATCACCGCCGTCCAGGTGTCCCTCTTCAACGAGTAGTTCCGCTGCTTTGGTCCAGATGTCCGGCCTGTAGATCTTTTTGATGGTTTCATGGTACCATGCTTCCGGTTTACCTTCAGGGATCTGCCCCCATCTTCTCATTTGGGTGAGGAACCAGATACCGTCACTGAACCAGGGATAGGTAGCATTGTACCGGAAAAACACATTAAAGTCAGGCATGGACCTTTTGTCTCCTTTTTCAAACTCAAAGGTACCGGTCATGGAGTTGGCGATCACTACAGAATCAGCCCCTACATATTCAGGCATGGATAGAATGCCTACCGCGCTGGGTCTGTTACCCGGTGTATCCAGCCATTTGGCTGCCCGTATCAGTGCTTTGGTTACTGCCACGGCCGTGTTGGGATACTTCTCTACAAAGGCCTTTGTCATCACAAACACCTTTTCAGGGTTATTTTTCCAGATGTCGTAGTTGGTGGTAACGGGTACCCCTATACCCTTGAAAACAGCCTGCTGATTCCATGGTTCGCCCACGCAGTAGCCATAGATAGTCCCGGCCTCCAGCGTGGCGGGCATTTGCGGGGGAGGGGTTACGCTCAGCAGTACATCTGCATCCACCTGACCCTGGATATTGTCTTTAGTATAAAATCCAGGATTAATGCCTGCTGCGGCGAGCCAGTACCGGATCTCATAGTTGTGTGTTGACACTGGGAATACCATCCCCATTTTAAAGGGTTTTCCGTTATTCTTATATTCCGTAATTACCGGCGCCAGTGCATCCGCCTTGATGGGATGCAGCGTCTTACCTTCTTCATCTACCGGCACGTTGGGTTTCATTTTTGCCCATACTTCATTGGATACGGTAATCCCGTTTCCATTGAGATCCATTGAAAACGGAGTGACCAGCTCTGCCTGACGACCAAAGCCTGCGCCGGCCGCTACGGGCTGGCCGGCCAGCATATGACTGCCGTCAAGCTGACCATCTATGACGCGATCCAGTACATTTTTCCAGTTGGATTGTGCCTCAATGGTCACAAAAAGACCTTCTTCCTCAAAGTATCCCAGCTCTTTGGCAATGGCCAGTGGTGCCATATCCGTTAGCTTTATGAATCCGAATGTGAGCTGTGGCTTTTCAATGGCCAGCGTGGCCGGATCTATGTCTGCATTTTGAGTTATCTCACTTTTGGCGCCTCCGCCACACCGTACCAGCAACAGGAATGCAACTGCCATGATCAAAAGGTGGATCAGAAGGCTTTTTGTCATCTTCATCATATCTGTTTTTTTTAAGAGGTTATACTATTTTTCTGAAGTGTCGAAAATGGAGGTTTTCATGGTCAGTTGAAGCCAGACCCAGTTGTTGATCCTGTCAGCCGAACCTGCCTTAAACAGCTCAAAATTCTCGTCGGCAAACAGTTGCGAATACCCCAGCTTCAGGTTAAAATCAGGGCTTACATTCAGGTTATAGATGAGGTCGATCTCTGTACCGAGATAACCGTCTGTCTGGTTGCCGGTTTCATCTACCTCATCGGTGAATTCCTGATTTGCCGAGAAATAATGCAGGTGGGTAATGAGTTTTGACTTCTCTCCGGTTTTGAAGGCCGTCTTTACGAAAATGTCATTCAGGCCCATGGAGGGCTGCTCGCCTACATAAAAGAAGTCCATCAGACCGTAGAACTTATGGTTGGTACCGAACTGCTGCTTCCAGGTTTCGTTCTTATCTGACGTGCCCTCATCGTCCCCTGAAACAATGTCCACGCCCAGGGTAATGGGTATGGAGCCGGTCTTGTAGGTACCACTAAGGGAGAAAAGTGATCCACCGATCTTTGTACCTCTGAATTGTCCAAACTGCAAATAAGCGGAGGCATCCAGCGTGAGTTTGTCACCCACCTTCCAGGTAGGGATAACTCCCAGCGTAGTGTATGAATAGTAAGTACCCGGGTCAGTTTCAGTGACTACATTGGCTCCCATCAAAGAATACCTCAAGGCTTCTGCCGAGCCACCATCAAACCACAGGTATTGAATGCTCTTGTTACCAGCGTCCCCGATGTTCCCATTGACGTCATTGATATGGCCTACCTGATTGAAGGTAAACCCGGCATCAAGTGTGGATGAACCCAGCTTGAATTTGCCTATAAAGGCATCATGAGCGCGCCCTGGGGCTGCCCATGCCAGTGCTCCGAAAAAGCGCTGATCTCCGTAGGAAATGGGTTGCCTGCCAAATTGCAATGTGACCGCATCGGTAAAATCATAAGCTGCCCACGCTTCAAACACTGAAATAGAGCCGGAGCTGCTGGTCTGTGCCTGTTGCCCCCAGAAGTTGATGTATTGCGGGGTGAATTTAAAGGTGAGCTTATCTTTCCTGTAGAAAAAGTAGAGTCGGGTCCTTTGTTGTGTGGCTACTCCGGGAGTATTGTCTTCAGGGGCGAGGGAAGAGTTATTGCCATTGTAAAACTCAGTTCGCGGCCTTACTTCTCCGTCGAGCCGGAATTGCGCCTGCGCAGGTAGAATACCCACCAACGTGAATGCCAGGTAAAAGATCTTTTTCATAAGCCTTGAGATTAGTTTGTAAATCAACTTACGTAAATATACGTAAATTAAATACGTATCTGCAAAATATTTTTACGTAAAATTACGTAAATAAATTACCCATACTCTCAAAACCAATGTATTCACAGTTTTTAGAGGTAGACTTACTTAGGTATTGAAGGTAGCAGGCGGTATGTTGATCCTTTTTGTCTGATCATTCTTTCGGTAACAGTCGTGGCACCACTGCTACTCGGGTAATGAAAGATAAAAGGTGCTTTGTTACCATAAAATACTCATGACCTGACAAAATGAAAGTGGAGTGGTGCCACGACTCCTACACTAAGCGGTTGAATAAGAAAGCAGGCCTTGTTACGGTGTGGCCCTACTCCAGCGACTCCTTTAACCCACGCTCCTGTTCTACTTTGCGGAGCAGCTCGGTAATGTTGTTTACCCCCAGCTTTTTCATAATGTTGAACCGATGGGTCTCGATGGTACGGATGCTTTTCGCAAGGTGATCGGCAATTTCCTTATTGGAGATGCCTTGGTGGATCATACTCAGAATTTGTTTTTCCCGCTTTGTGAGCTGATAGTCCGGACCGGGCACTGCCACCGTTTCTGCATTCGGCAAGGTTCCTTTTGCAGAGAGGTAACGGTTCACCAATATATCTGAGATATCACCACTGAAATACTTCTGACCATGGTGCACTGAGTGAATGGCTTTCAGAAACTCGCCCTTACCGGTATCCTTGAGCAGATATCCGTCAGCACCGCAGTCTATGGATTGGGTGATGTATTCCTCATCGTCATGCATAGTAAGCACCAGCACTTTGGTATCCGGATACAATGCCTTTATTTTCTGAGTGGTAAGGATGCCGTTGAGCTTTGGCATGCGGATGTCAACAATGGCCACATCAGGCTGGTGCTGCTTAACCACTTCCAGGGTTTCCTCACCATCCGATGCTTCGGCAATAACGTCGATATCGCCCTCTGTCTCCAACAGCAACTTCAGGCCCTTGCGTACAATTTCGTGGTCGTCTGCTAAAATGATGTTAATGACTTCACTCATGTAGTCAATCCAATGGTATGCTTGCTATGATTTTGGTTCCGGTGCCCGGCTGAGAATCCAATTCGAATGTACCATTGATAAATGCTATTCTTTCCTTCATATTGAAAATACCATGACCGGAGGTTTTAAAATAGTCAGAATTTTTCAGTTTTTCATAGTCAAAGCCTTTTCCATCATCGGATATGGTGATTTTTAACTCTTTGGTGTTGTGCTCGAGGACTACCTTTATCTTTTTGGCTTTTGCATACTTGATCGCATTGTTCACTGCCTCCTGTATCGTACGGTAGATGTTGTTTTCAACATGACTGTCGAGCCGGTTGACGAAGCGTGTTTCATTCTTAAAGCTGACTGAGGTACCCGACAGATTGTTCACCTCCTGGCAGAATTTTCTGACCGCCGGCACAATACCGAAATCATCCAGGCTGGTGGGTGTAAGGTTAAATGAGATCCTGCGTACCTCTTTCAGAATACTTTTCATTAAAGCGCGGGTGTCTTCAAGGCGTTTTTTGGTATGGGTGGAGCTGGAGGGTGTGATGGATTCGAGGCTGAGTTTTAGTGCGGTAAGCATTTGCCCCAGGCCATCGTGTATCTCTCTTCCCAGCCGCTTGCGTTCTTCTTCCTGTCCTTCCAGAATCAGCACGGAGCGGTATTGCTGCTCCTTTACACGCTTCTCAATTTTTTCACGGTTGATCTCCCGCGATCGCATTTTGGCTTCCTTGAGCCCGGTAATGTTCCGGGCTATGATCTTATGATCAAAACGGTTACGTGTCCTTACCGGGATGATAAACAGTTCAAGCCATATAAAATCACCCAAAGCACTGGTCAATTTGAGTTCACCGGTCCATGCATGATGTCTCCTGAGCATATCCATCAGTCCGTTCACAAATTCCTGACGGTATTCGTTTTTCAACAACAGCTGAACGAAACTGGCCGGAGCATCAAGAGTTTCCCATTCCATCAGCTCACGAAATTTATTCGACAAGAAGGTAAAATTCCCCTCTGTATCAATTGTAGCGAATACAAGTGGGGTATCGGGTACGTAGCTTGTGGCCTCGAGGTCCTGGTAGGACTTGACAATCTCTTCATAGAGCCTGCTCAGCTCACTGGCCATGCGTATGGAGCCCTCTTCAGACTCAACAAGCTCATCTACTGTCTGCCGTACATTTCGTGCAATAGGCCTGAAGATAAAAATCAGTTCGATAAGGATGATCGAAAGTGACAAGGTAAGCAACGTGATCTCGATCTTTTTCAGCTGTTGTACCTTGGCATTGGCCTCCTTGTCATACTGGAATACAATATTATCCATACCACTGAGAAAGCTGGCTTCATGGTCCAGAATAATAGCTATCGATTGCTCAATGTTAGGCGTTGCATCGCTGGACAGGATCGAGTGGACAAGATCTTCCGCCTGTGTTACCATCTCAGCATAGTGTGGTGTGATCTTTTCATACATTTCAAGAACTTCCGGAGACAGACTACCCTCCACACCTATGGACATATCTCCATGTAACAGCGCATGATGTGACATTTTCCAAAGATCCACGGCCTCACGCAGTTCATTTGCCAGGGTGATCAGTTCGGCCGTATCCTTGCCTTGCCCTATCTTCAGCGCGATCTTGCTTATTTTCTGGCTCAACATACGCTGTCGACCTGCCACATTGATAGTACGGGAATCATCCTGCTGCCTGCCGATGTAGTTCTGCACCAGCACCTGGCTAATGATAATACTTAACGCAATGCCGGAGAGGGCAAGGATGTAGAATAGTCCAAGCTTATCAAATTTCCGCTGTTTGTTCATTTACCTTTTGAAGGTCACCACCAATTTTTGGCGTTTTAGGCCATTCAGGTCTTTCCCGGTTAAACAAAGATGAGAAAAACCACGGGGTTTACATCTTTTGAAAGAGGTGCTGTTGTATGACATCCATGGTATGTGACGTTACTGGATGGTAGTAGTCCTGTCAATTATCAAATCCTATGTAAACATACCCGTTTTCTACTTTTACCGGGTAGGTGGCCAAGTTGCATTCATTGCCATTCAGATTTTCACCGGTTACAAGAGAAAATGTTTTCTTGTGATAGGGACAGGCCACCTTGGGCTCGCCCTGATGTGAGCCGGTTATCCCCCGGGCCAGTATCATCTGCTGCTTGTGCGGGCACAGGTTCTGCGAAGCGTACCACTCCTTCCCTGCGCCAAAGTTAAAAACGGCGATCTGCAGGCCCTTGTATGAAACACAGGCGCCACCATTTACCGGAAAATCTTCCACCCGGGCTACCCGATACCATGTTGTCACATTTTCAGGCGTAACGGTCTCATACGCGATCATTCCTTCACTGGTATTCATTTCTCTCTTGTGTCTGGTAAAGTATTACAAAAGCTTTGCGGTTATGGATATAGGTTCCTACCACGCAGCAGGTACCTTCTGGCCTCGCATGCTGCTGAACTTCAATGTAGGATCGCCCTCTTCACTGTTTATAAAATGAGTGAACCTTGATCTGAGCTTTTCATCATTCACCACTTCTTTCCACTCACATTTATAGGTATCTACCATGTATTGCATGTCTCTTTCCAGTTCTTCTGCTATGCCAAGGCAGTCATTGACCACCACGTCTCTGAGGTAGTCCAGACCACCCTCCATTTTATTAAGCCATGTAGCGGTACGGTTCAGAGGTTCGGCCGTTTTTATGTAGAACATCAGAAAACGATCGAGGTATTTTATGCACGTCTTATCATCAATATCCCCTGCGAGTAGCTGTGCATGCTGTGGATTTGCACCACCATTTCCGCATACATACAGGTTCCATCCCTTCTCAGTGGCTATAATGCCGAAGTCCTTGCTTTGCGCTTCTGCACACTCTCTGCGGCACCCGGATACAGCGCCCTTGAGCTTATGCGGAGCACGCAGGCCACGGTAGCGGTTTTCTACAGCAATAGCAAACGATACGGAATCATGGAGACCGAACCGGCACCAGGCGGATCCCACACAGCTCTTCACCGTTCGCAGGGCTTTACCATAGGCATGGCCACTTTCAAAACCTGCTTCAATCAGTTCCTCCCAGATCAGCGGAAGGTCCTCCAGCTTCGCTCCGAACAGATCAATACGCTGACCTCCGGTGATCTTCGAATAAAGATTGTATTTTTTGGCTACCTCACCCAGCACGATCAGCTTCTCGGGCATTATCTCACCACCGGGTACGCGTGGTACTACTGAATAGGAGCCTCCCTTCTGAATATTTGCCAGATAACGATCATTGGTATCCTGAATGGTGTCCTGCCTGACGATCAGATCGTTCCAGATGCTGGCCAGCAATGAAGCTACTGCCGGCTTGCAGACTTCACAGCCTTCGCCATTTCCATGCTCAGCCAGCAGCTCATTCCAGGTCCTTATTTTCTTTACCTTAATCAGATCATACAGTTCCTGACGTGTAAAATCGAAATGCTCACAAATTACTTTTCTTATTCTTTTGCCTTGTGCGTTCAGCGTTTCACTGAGGATGTCCGCTACCATCGGCGTGCACGCGCCACAGCCCGTTCCTGCTCCTGTACATGACTTCACCTGTCCAATTTGCTCAAGTCCTCCCTCTTTAATGGCGTTTATTATATCTGCTTTGGTCACATTTTCGCAGGAGCATACCTGAGCGGTATCCGGCAAAGACCCCACAGAGTTTCCGGCAGCAGCACCTTCGCCGCGGCTCCCCAGTATGAGATCTTCAGGGTCAGGTGGCAGGGCCAGGCTATTATTCATGATCTGCCAAAGCATATTGTACTGGCTGGTATCTCCCACCAGTATTCCTCCAAGCAAATGCTTGCCGTCACCTGAAAGGTTGATCCTTTTGTAGACCCCCTGGTTCTTATCTTCAAAAACGATAGAACGGTGACCCTCCGTTTCGCCCGTAGCATCCCCAAAGCTCCCTACCTCAATCCCTATTAATTTGAGTTTTGTGGACATATCACTGCCAGTGAATATTTTTCCCGTGTTTCCGATAAGCTGGTTAACAACACATTCGGCCATATCATAACCAGGGGCCACCAGACCGTAGATCCGGTTATTGTGCAGTGCTACCTCACCGATGGCATAGATATCCGGATCACTTGTAAGCAGCTGATCATTGACCACTACCCCTCCCCGGGTACCTACTGCCAAACCACAGTCCCGTGCGAGCTCATCACGTGGTACTATGCCGCAGGAGATGACCAGCATTTCCGTTTCGAGGCTGCCACCATCCGCAAAAGTGAGTCCCTCCAGCGATCCATTGCCGTTTATGGTGGCAGTGTTTTTGTTCAGATGTATGTTCAAACCAGGTTTTTCCAGCTGTGCCTGTAGCGTGGCTGCGCCGGCGGTATCCAACTGACGGGGCATCAGGTGGGGTGCAAATTCTATTACATGTGTCTCCAAACCCATATCCATAAGAGCCTTAGCCGCTTCCAAACCCAGCAAGCCCCCACCCAACACTGCTGCACTCTTTATTGTCCGACCATATTGAATAATGTTGTCAAGGTCTTCCAACGTACGATAAACAAACGTACCTTTCTTGTTTACACCTTCTACCGGAGGTACCAGGGCACTGGAACCGGTAGCCAGGATCAGGGTATCATAGCTTTCCTCAGTACCTGAGTGCGTGACTATTTTTTTGTTATGCCGGTCGATGGCGGTGACCAAAACCCCGGTTTTCAGGTCTACGTTGTTTTCTTCATACCAACCGGCGGGAGCCATGCTTAAGTTTTCTTCCGACTGATCACTGAAGTATTCACTAAGATGCACACGGTCATATGCAGGTACGGGCTCTTCGCCGAATACCACCAGTTGGAAATCATCCGCACCGGCCTTCGCTCTCAGCTTCTGACAGAATTTATAGCTGACCATCCCATTACCTATGACAACAACTTTTCTCATATCTAAGTATTTATTACGTAATTTTACGTAAATAATTCTTTCAAAACAATCATTTTTACGTAACATTGACTTTGTGACAATAAATTCTACGTAGTTATGAGTAAGGTAATACTTGTGGGAGCAGGCCCGGGAGACCCCGGGCTGATTACCCTTAAGGGCCTGAATGCGCTGAAAAAGGCGGATGTAGTATTGTACGATGCTCTTGCAAATGATGCTCTATTGAAGTATTGTAAGAGAGAGTGCCTGCAGATCTACGTAGGCAAGAAGCGTGGTTTGCACGCGTACCAACAGATCTATATCAATGACATGATCGTGGATTATGCCCGGCGGTACGAGACAGTGGTCAGGCTAAAAGGAGGGGATCCCTATGTTTTTGGACGAGGGCATGAAGAGTGGGAGCATGTCACAACGCATGGCATTCAGGTGGAGGTGATCCCGGGAGTGAGCAGTGCGTTGGCGGTACCAGCGGCCAGCAACATCCCTCTGACCAAAAGGGGTGTTAATGACAGTTTCTGGGTAGTGACCGGTACCACTGCAAATGGCAGCTTTTCCAACGATATGTCATTGGCTGCCCGGTCGTCAGCTACAGTGATCGTGTTAATGGGTATGCAAAACCTCAGCAGGATCGTAGAACTGTTCAGGATGTACAGGGGTGATCACGAAAGCGTGGCCATCATCCAAAACGGCACGAGGACCGATGAACGAAAAGCAATCGCCACGCTGGACTCCATTGAGCAGCTGGCAGTTGAAAACGATCTTTCAAGCCCGGCCATCATTGTTATAGGTGCAGTAGTAGGCCAATGCCCTGACTATGCTCTGGCCGATAAGGTCAGCGAATTCACTCAGTAGATCTCCCCTTATGATACGAAATGGTAATGCTCATCTTATCATGATAGTTGTTATCTTTAACAACAGTCAATGACAAATTATGAATGAGCAGGAAGGTAACGTACTTTTCCCGGTTTTTGTAAAGCTACATGAAGTTGAAACCCTGCTGGTAGGGGGTGGAGCTGTAGGTCTTGAAAAGCTGGAAGCAATTCTAAGGAATTCACCACGAGCAAAAGTGACCCTGTGCGCGAAGGAGATCCTGCAGGAAAAGATAAGGGCCCTGGCTGATGAACATCCATCAGTACGGATCATTGAAAAACCGTTTAAGAAAAAATACCTCAAAGGCAAGGACCTGGTCATTATGGCAACGGACAGCCGAAAGCTGCATGAGAAGATCAAAAAAATGTGCCGTAAGAGGCATATTCTGGCCAATGTAGCCGATACGCCGGACATGTGTGACTTCTACCTGAGCTCAGTCATGATCAAGGGCGACCTCAAAATAGCTATCTCCAGCAACGGCAAGTCGCCTACATTAACAAAACGGATCCGGGAGTACCTTGAAGAAGCCATCCCGGATGACGTACAGGCTGTGCTTGACCGGCTGCAGGAGATAAGAGGCAAGCTGAAAGGCGATTTCGAGTTCAAGGTAAAGGAATTGAACAAGGTCACGGAATCGTGGCTGGATAAACGCCAGAACGATGGATAGCAGATTTGAGCGGGTGATCCATGAAATCGACCGGGTCAATGAAGAAGACCCAACACTGGAAGAAGTGGATGGAAAGAAAACCCCGGCAGCTCTGCTTTACGGACAACGCATGACGCTTATGCTGGTGAAATTTGATCAGGATGCCAGTGAATTGCTAAGGCTGGCGGCTCGTGGACAACATATCAGGAGGTGGTCGATACCCCGTGAAAGCTACCCTATGGATCGCAAAGGTTACCTGGCATGGCGAACGAAGCTAAAGCTGATGCATGCTGAACTGATTAAAAATATCATGACCACACATGGATACACCGAAGAGGAGGCAAGAGTAACGGGTGATCTGGTATTGAAAAAAAGACTAAAGCAGGATCCGGATGCCCAGGCTCTTGAAGACGTAGTTTGCCTGGTCTTCCTACAACACTACTTTGATGATTTTATAGCTAAACACAGGAATGAAGAGGAGAAGATCGTCTCTATCCTGCAAAAGACCTGGCGTAAAATGAGCGATGAGGGTCATGAAGCTGCATTCGGGCTGGACCTTTCAGAAAATGCGCTGGGATTGGTCCGGAAGGCTTTGGGCTCCAATGAATAAGGCAGATTTCGTTCTAGTCAGTTTGTTTGAAGGTTTTCCTGTTCTTCGCGAAAAATTACTCACCCATTATGAAGGTCCATATCATTTTGAAATGAATCAAATACGTCCGTATGGAACTTATTTACCGTTATTATTTCATCCCTTAGAATCAGGATCTGCATTTCCATATCATCTATGGCCGTTATTTGCCCGGTGCCAATATACTTCTGATAAATAGACAGATATTCCGTTATAAAATTGATCTTTTTGGTCTCTGCTTCTCTGTAGCCACTTATAACAGGCAATATAGTCAGCTGATTGGCTTGTGTTGGGGGAGCAAGTTTTTTAATGTAGCCGACATATACTTTATTATTGCGCAATGTAATCTGCATCATTTCTTTTTTGATAAAAGCTTCGGCAAACATTTTGTCAAAATCGTCTCCGGTTATTTTAATGGCCAGATATGCTGAGAGTGAATTTCCTTTTAACCTCGGAAAAAATCTGGCAGCCATGAAAGTCGCAGTCCAAAACAGAATTCCCAATATCCAACCAAGATTAAAGGCAACAAAAGGGGTTCCTAATCCTTTATTTCTGAATCTTTCAGGCATTACTTTTTGTACCCCTTTGATCAGTTCAGGGTTCCTGGCTTCCAGGAAGTCTCTGAGAACAAATGAAATTATGGCTAAGACAAGGCCTAAAACAATGGAATGAAAAAGAAGCCTCTGACGGTCAAGTCTTTGATGTGCAAATCTGGCAAAAGGATATATTAATAAGAAAAGATAGCCGCCTATTAAGGGCAGCAACAGAATGTCAAACGGGGGCAATCTTTATTGGGTTTATTCAAACTCTCTGGCTTCTCTCTTTTTATTGGCAAGGAGCTTTTGATACAAAGAAGTTCTTTCAAGTCTATTCAGATCCTGCTGAACGTCCTGCTGTGAAAAGAGCTCTGAAGCCAAAATGAACAAATCTCCGGATAAGCTGGAATGTACCCTGTATTTCAGTTTTTCAAATTTATTCATTTAAGACAGATATTTTTGTGGTCTAACTCCATCTGCAATATAGTAATATTTGCTTAGTAAATATAATACTTCAACTCTAACGTACTTTACAAGTAATAAGTTTCTCCTGAAAACGGCACGTATTCCTGCCTCTAAACCGTTGTACTCCTTAAAAACCCCTCCACCTGCTCCAAAGCTTCTTCTCTTGCCTCAAACATCCCCATATGGCCTGTATCCCTTAAAATTTTGGCAAAAGAATTTTTGATCATGGGGATCTGCTCCCTCGACTTTCCTACAGGTACTGACGTGTCCTGATCACCTGCTATGAACAGTACCGGGGCCTCCAGTGTTTTTAACACATCGGTACGGTCTTCACGATCCCGCATGGCCCGTGTATAGCTGATGAGCGTCTCCGAAGGAGTTGAACAGGCTATTCTGACAGTCTGCCCAATTTCTTCCTTCAGCCTGTCCCTGTTCTTCACATAAAATAGCTGCGGGATGAAGGAGTCGGCAAATACCTCCACTCCATTGGCTCTTACAAAATCAATGACCTTATTCCGTGTTTCCTTTTTCTCAGCTGAATCAGCAAATGCCGTGGAATGGAACAAGCCCAATCCGGCAATCATTTCCGGGTATAACCTGGCGAGCGCAAGGCTCACATATCCACCAAGTGAATGCCCTATGACTACTACCTGATCGATATTCAGTGATCGTAACCATTGAAAAACGGTTTCTGCCACATCAGTAATGTCAAAACCATCAGGCAGGAGATCACTCTTGCCAAAGCCGGGCAGGTCGGGGATCAGTATCTGATGATCGGTTGCCAGTTCTCCATAAAAACCATCCCAGACTTGTCCGGTCTCACAAAAACCATGGAGAAGTACCACCGGGGCTCCTTTTCCATAAGACTGATAATGCATAGTATTCCGGTTTGAAGCTGCACAAAAATAGTGGAAGTGGCTCGTTAGTCATTGGCATTTTCTGTTAGTATTGCAGCGGACTCCGGAAAAGCCTTATGAAAATAGTAATACTTGACGGCCATACAGTCAACCCTGACGATCTTTCGTGGGAACCTTTTGAAGCATTGGGAAAAGTAGAGGTATATCCCCGCACACCACCGGACCAACTTGTAGAGCGGGCAAAGGGGGCCGAAGCCGTACTTATCAACAAGATCAAACTAGACAGGGCCGAAATAAATCTGCTGCCAGAGCTAAGATATATCGGCCTTTGTGCCACAGGATTTGACAATGTGGACCTTGACGCCGCCTCGGAAAAAAGAATAACCGTGACCAACATTCCCTCTTACGGCACTGCATCAGTGGCACAGCACGCTTTTGCCCTGATACTGGAGCTTACAAATCGTGTGGGCCTGCACAACAAAAGTGTACACGACCATGAATGGGAACGGAACGCTGACTTCAGCTATTTTAAGGCGCCTATCATCGAACTTCAAGGCAAGATCCTGGGTATTCTGGGTTACGGGGCCATTGGTAAGCAGGTAGCAGCCATTGCCAGTGCCTTCGGAATGGAGGTATTGGTACACTCCGCATATGCTAAGGAGATTGAAACCGGTGAGCTGGCAAGTGTAGAGGAATTATTCCGGCGATCCGACTTCCTTTCCATTCATGCGGCCCTGAACGAACGCACCGAAAACCTGGTAAGCAAGGCCTTGCTCAACGAGATGAAGCCAACAGCCTACATTATCAATACAAGCCGGGGCGCTATTATCAATGAGCCGGATCTTGCTGATCACCTGAATGAGGGTAAAATAGCCGGCGCCGCATTGGATGTATTATCGAAAGAACCACCAGTGGCCGACAACCCGCTACTCAGCGCCCGCAACTGCATTATCACTCCGCATTGTGCATGGATATCCCGTGAAGCAAGACAGCGGTTGCTGGATATTGCTGTGGGCAATCTGAAAGGTTTTTTGGAAGGAAAGCCCCGGAATGTAGTTGGATAATGGTTTTTAGGTTATCAGTTATTGGGTTATTGAGTTCTTCCCTCCCACAAATGAAAGCCCTAATAACAATTAACTATTCACTGATTCATCCGGTAAATATGCCGCATCCCTTCCAGGGTGAGATTGGCATCCACGGCATCAAAGCGTTCGTGCAGTGGCTCCAGCACTTTTGACAGGCCTCCTGTGGCCACTACCTTCAACCCGACCCCCAACTCGTCATTGATACGGTCGATCATGCGCTCCACAAGTCCTACATAACCCCAAAGGATACCGGACTGGATGGCGGTGGTAGTATTAGTGCCTATAACAGAGTCGGGCAGCTCGAGCGGTATCTCGCTCAGCCTGGCGGCGTTGGAGGCCAGCGCTTTCATGGCTACCTTCAGACCGGGAGCTATGTTCACCCCAAGGATCTTTTCATCGGATATGACAGTGAAGGTCAGGGCGGTGCCAAAATCCACCACCATGCAGTCCGAATTGAAGCGCTCCCATGCTCCTACAGCATCCGCCACAAGGTCACTGCCAATCCGCGAGGGCTCCGGGACAGACAGTGGAAGCTTCTCAAAGCTCTCCGGAGTGATAAGGTAAGGATCTACCTTGAACTTAAAGGCAAGCTGCTCCTGTATGATCCTCGTAAAAAACGGGACCACACTGCTGATCACGATCTCTTTTACAGGAAGCCCGTGCAGGTGGTCATTTAAAAGATTATTCAGCTGCTCCTGGGCTTCATCCTTGGAGTCGATCCGCCAGGTATCTTTCCATTCCTTATCAAACAGGCCGAAGGTTGCGTTTGAATTGCCTATATCTACTGCCAATAACATCTTAGGGTCTGTATTTGGATGCATTAAAAATCACCTGAGGCTGACGGGTGTGCATCAGCTCTGGTAAGGTTTTATCTTTCTCTTTTTCCATAAAGGCCCTTACGATTTCCCAGCCGAGCCACGTACCAATCCGCCCTGGGGCCTTTTCACCAATATCATAAGTTTTTGGCCGATCTTCAATGTATTTTCGCTTTACTTCATGGCTGGTCTCATAAAGTAGCTGATTTTCTACAAAATGCGTCCAAACGACATCTGCATTATTACGGACGTCTTTCATTTCTTCCGAGGTATACCAGATCATTACGCTGTCCGGCGTGCAGGGCATCATTTGCCGGGCAAAATAAAATGACTTACCGTAGGCAATTATCTCCGCCAGAACCGTTTGGTCTGAAAGGTCCGTTTTGTTGTATCCGGGGTTGATACCGTACAGCAGCATAATGGAAGGGACAATGTATTCCGGTGCATAGCGCTTCAGGATGTAGTTGAACATATTGAGGGGGCGGAATCTGGCACCCGGTCCCAGATAGTAGTCAAGCCCTATGATGATCAGTGTGTCCGACACATACATGTCATGGATCAGGCCCGTGGCAACCGTTTGTATTTTGGGCAGCTCCGCCTCAGGGTAATAGTATTTGAGATGGGCAAAGGCACTGTTCAGCTCACTCTTTAACGTGGAGAGATCACCAAAAACTCTCTGAATTTCACTGTACAGGGTATCAATGTGGGGGTTGGAGAATCTTTTGAAGAGATCGTCCGCCATAATGGAATCATTGGGATAACTGCTTCTCTGCAGGAAAAAATCGGCGATCAGAGGGTGTTGACGAATGAAACTATGAAGCTCTTCATGGCTACCTGTATTCAATAAATCACCATGCAGTTCCTCCACCTGCAGACTAATTTCCAACTCCGATATATCAGGTTGCCATGCACATTCGTTATATACATCAGATCCGCATGAAGACAACAAACCAACGATCAGGCATGACACGGCCAGATTTACACTCACATTTCGCATCACCAAACTATTCATTTAATTTGCTCCCGATTACCCATTTTTTTGAAACGCTAAGGTAAACAAATTTATATGCTCACCAGAAAATATCTTTTACCGGTCGGTTTATTCATATTAATGACCAGTACGGTAACGGCCCAATTCAAGCTGGGCATTCAAATGACGCCAACCCTTTCCACAAACAGGATCAGCGCAGAGTCGGATTCTCTCAGCCTGAATACCGATGGCGCCGGCTTGCGATTCGCTTTCGGGCCGGTGGTAGAGGTCCCTATTCAGGAGAACTATTATTTCAGTTCGGGTCTCTTTTTCGTTTCCAAAAGAGCAGGCATTGAAACACGCAGGAAAGGCAGCAATCCGGGTATTCCCATACGGGAGACCTACCGGCTACAGTATCTGCAGGTACCCATATCCTTAAAGCTGTTTACCAATGAAGTAGGCCTCGACAAGAAGATCTACTTTCAGTTAGGCACTACACTGGAGTTCAATATTGAAGAAGAACCGAAAGAGGAAGAGAATTTCCTGATCGAGGATTTTCGAAGGTTTGACTCTTCTCTGCTGGCCGCGGTGGGAGTAGAATATAAACTGGGGCTGAACACTACGCTCTTCGGTGGGTTTTCCTACCACAGGGGGTTGTTCAATTCCGTCAGTGATCAATCCGACCTGATACAGGACCTGACACTTAAAAATGATTACCTGGGGCTGGACGTGGGGATAAAGTTTTGACTCGCAAGGAGTCGTGGCACCACTTCCGTTTTCGTTCTATCCGTGGCATGGAACAGATTAGTGATGTGTGGGCTTTTCGTTTATTTTCTGAGCAGCAGTGGTGCCACGACTGTTCAGGCTTAATGATCTGGTTACATGAATTATGATTTATCTGAGCAGCAACGTTGACCGAAATGTACTTATTTTCAACTCAGTGATGCCAGAAAATCTGTCGGTCCGTGTATAGGTAAGTTGCCTGAAGAATACTTCTGAAATTTCTTATCCAGAGAAATAAGGGTATCCATTCTATGAAACAATGCCGTGTGATACTGAATAGCATCTTCAATATCATTCATCGGCCCGTTCAGCGCGGCTACGGCTACATCATGTGGGCAATCTATTACGGTAATCGTTTCAGTGAGGGCAACCAGTATCCTTTTGGCTTCTGACTGTCCATACGATTTTGCCAACCAATAGCCAGAAATATGCAATATTGAAGGAGATATATAGGCAAAGATTTCTCGAAGTATAGCCTTTTCCATTATACGACGACATGCGTCATACGACCGGCGTTGTAGAGTGAAATCAAGCACGATATTGGCATCCAAAAAAATCTTTGATATCATTTAAGGTGCTTTTTGTAGTAGGCCTCCTTCAAATCGAGATCTTCAGGAAGATCAGGCTTTTTCAAACCTTCTACAATATCGATGACTGATTGACCTCTTTGCTTTTTTATGATACTTCTCAGATACGATTCAACGATGTGTGAAACACTTGTTTTTCTTTTCTCAGCCAATATCCTGACTTGTGACAGTATATCCCTGTCTAAAGTAAGATTAACTCTTGCTTTCATTCTTTAAAGATACGCATTTATTTGAATAATACGCATGACCTTTGGTTTCTTATCCCACCTATGAACCTGATCAGGCTGTGTATGATTGTAAAGCTGTTGTTAGTTACACCGCTTTCTTATTCGTCATACCCATGATCTGCTCACGGGCAAATGTGGGGTCGTAGTTGTTGTAAAATCCTGAAAGTATCCGGTGTGCTATGTGGGAATAGATGAGCTCTTCATCGCTTTTTCCTTCCTTGCCTATCCAGTACACCCGTTTCGGATGTTTTTTCATGTCATCAACGTATTCCCTTGCTTTTTGGTATTGCTCTTGAGTGTAGGTAAGCCTGAATGTAGTTTCAACTGTTTCCATCACTATCATCGTTTTCCGGGCAGAAAATAAAAAATTTGGTATGGAGTTAACAGATTTTTAAACCAAAAAGTTGATTTTTAATCCTATGAAAGCTGTTAAAGTAGCCATAGCACAATTTGCTTCGGCACATCTGGACCTGCCCGCAAGTATGTCGAGGCTGGAGGAGATCATTACTACAGCCAGTCAGGTCAATGTTCAGCTGCTCGTATTTGGCGAGACATGGCTGTCCGGCTATCCTTCATGGCTCGATAACTGTCCTGACGTAGCACGTTGGGATCACGAACCTACCAAGGAAGCCTGGCTGAAGCTCAGGAAAAGCAGTATACAGGTCCCCGGCCCCGAAACAGATCATATAGGACAGTTGGCAGCCAGAACCAAAATGAACGTGGTGATAGGCGCAAACGAGATCCTCAGCAGCGGTAAAGGAAGTGGCACCGTTTTCAATGCCCTGCTTACATTCAACGATGAGGGCAGGCTGATCAACCACCACAGAAAACTGGTGCCCACCTACACCGAAAAAATGATCTACGGGCATGGGGATGCTCATGGCTTGCAGGCTGTAGGTACTTCCGTCGGACGGGTTGGGGGGCTCGTCTGCTGGGAGCACTGGATGCCACTGACCCGACAGGCGTTGCACGACACCGCGGAAGATATTCACGTGGCTGTTTGGCCCACTGTACATGAAAGACACCAGATCGCCAGCCGGCAATACGCTTTTGAGGGCCGGTGCTTTGTACTGGCTGCCGGCCAGATCCTGAAGGCCAAAGACTACCCGGCGGTGTTGCAATTACCTCCTGACCTGGAAAAAGATCCGGGCCAGCTGGTACTGCGCGGCGGAAGCTGCATTATCAACCCCAGAGGGGAGTACATTGTGGAACCGGTCTTTGACAGGGAAGAACTCCTCATCGCTGAAATTGATCCGGACCAGCGAATAAAGGAACAAATGACCCTGGACACCAGCGGTCATTACCAACGCCCGGATGTGTTTGAATTCAACATTAAAAAAGAGCGTCAGATATGACCTTAAAAGAAAAATTTTTCAGACCGGTAGACAACAGCCCTCTCATATTGTTCCGGATCATCTTTGGACTTCTCCTTTTTCTGGAGGCATGGGGGGCTATAGCTACGGGCTGGGTGAAACGAGCTTTTATAGAACCTGAGCACACTTTCCCTTTTATTGATTTTTCATGGCTGCAACCCCTGCCCGGTTACGGCATGTACATTTGGTACATCATCATGGGACTTGCCGGCCTTATGGTTATGCTGGGTTACTATTACCGATGGGGGATAGGTATCTACGCTTTCATGTGGGCGGGGGTATACCTGATGCAAAAGACCAACTACAACAACCACTATTACCTGTTGATGTTGCTCAACTTCATGATGTGGCTGGTGCCTGCACATAGATATGCCTCTCTGGATGTCAAACGCAGACCGGAAATCAAGAGCCTCACCTGTCCGCAGTGGTGTTTGTGGTTATTTGCCGCCAATATGGCCATCGTTTATTTCTACGCTTCTGTGGCCAAAATGTATCCGGAATGGTTGGAAGCCAAACCTATAAGTATATGGTTCAAGGCCAAGTCAGATTACTGGCTCATCGGCCCGTTGCTGCTTCAGGAATGGTTCCAGTCCTTCGTGGCATGGGGCGGTGTACTGTACGACCTGCTCATTGGCCCCGGGTTGATCTTGAAGAAAACCAGAAAGTATGCCTTCGTGGGCTCTATTTTGTTCCATTTGTTCAATTCGGCTGTTTTTCAGGTAGGCATATTCCCTTATCTCGGTATTGCCATTGGTGTTTTCTTTTTTGAGCCTGAGGTGGTCCGGCGCATCTTTTTCAGGAAAAAACCTTCACTGGAAGGCCGATCGATCGATCCCTACATGTATCCTGCGCGTAGCTGGCTGGTGTATGCCTTTAGTGCCTATTTGATCATCCATGTGCTGCTGCCACTGAGGCACTGGCTGTACCCGGGAGACGTCAACTGGACGGAGGAAGGTCACCGCCTCGCATGGCATATGATGCTCCGGGTAAAGACGGGGTATGTTAACTTCAGAGTAGTCGATAACGATACCGGTGAGGAGTGGACGGTAAAACCGATCGAATACCTCACCCATAAGCAGTCCAGAGTTATTGCAAGCCGCCCCGATATGATGTGGCAGTTCATTCAGATTCTCAAGGAGGACCTCAGATCCAGAGGTCACGAAAATATTGCCATTTTTGCCAATGGTCGTGTAAGCCTTAACGGCAGTGATTATCAGCCACTGTATGATCCGGAGTATGACCTGACTAAAGCGGAATGGCACAGGTTCCGGCGTTCGGATTGGCTGGTATTACGAGAGTGAAGTATAAAGCGCTCATTTGACTTTTAACATTCTGATTTTACGGTAAGTTGAAAAAATTGGATGAGTAGAGGCTGGAAGTTAGAAGCTGGAAGTCGGAAGTTGGAAGCTGGAAGTTGGAAGCTTTCCTGGGTAATGCTCATATATGTGAAGATCACTGAATCGGAGAGTGTGCTGTTCTTGCTGGAGGTAAGGGAGTACGAGAAAAGAAGGATGCATATTATGGCATAAGGATTTTAGCTTTCAGCCCTTTTCGGGCAGGTAATACCAATATCGCCTGGGTAGGTGCTGGAGGTGCAATTTCATATTTTTACGCTCTCTGATAGCGGTGGCTTTAAATACTGTTTCCACAGGGTTTGGTATTCACCTTCCTCTTCATGCAATACGCTGGGATTGATCTTGTTTCTGCCGTACCACCGGGGAGACCTGAGCCTGACAATTTCCACCTTCTGCAGGTCGTAGAACAGTCCGTAGTTACGTTGGGTATCATATATAAGCCATTGTTGATCTGCGTATCTCTTTGCGAAATGAGAACCAATGAATGGGATAACATCAAAGTCCGGTTTGATCGTGGCTGCGTAGATATTGTCAGCCGTCTTCTGGAAACGTACAAAGGCATGCATGCGATGGATTTCACGGTTCATCATTTGCACGGCTTTCCGTATGATCAATACAGCATCCTTTCTGTAGTCTTTCTCTATACTCATCTTGCTATGGAGTGCCAACCTGATGTAGTCATAAATGGCCATATCAATCTCTGGTAATCCTGAATGGAACGCTTTTACAAGATCGTGTATGGCGGACGAGGACAGCTTTTTTCTCAATCCTTTATGAACACGCTCTGCCTTCGCTCTTTCTGTTGTGATAGTGGCAGGCTCATCAAATATTTCCTGATGGTAGGTCTGGGTCCTTTCTATTTTGTCAGGATACAGCTTCAGATCATAGCAGTTGAACACTACGGTAAGTAAGCCTTCAAAAGTACCGTCAAAGATGAATGTCATGGGACAGGGGTTTTGGTATACGCAGACAGGACCACCTGGCTTCAGCTATTGAAAAGGTCAAGTTGGGTTTTTCTGTTGCGTTGTAAGATATGATATCTGATCTTTTCCGCAGAGTTTGTCATCCGTGGTAACGGCATACCTTTCGCATACAGAAAAAATCTGGCCCGGTTCATGGCAGCACCCATCTTTTTGAGATCATCATACCTTACCTTACCGTATTTCCGTGCCTGTATGATCATACCGGCCGTTTTCAATCCTACACCAGGTATACGCAGTATAAGCTCCAATGGAGCCTGGTTAACATCCACAGGGAACAGCTCCATATGGCGAAGGGCATAGCCCAGCTTTGGATCGATCTGCTGATCAAGGTACGGACGGTTTTCGTCCAGCAACTCTGAGGTACTGAAGCCATAAAATCTCAAAAGCCAGTCCGCCTGATAGAGCCGGTTCTCCCGGATGAGTGGCGCCTTCTTCATAGCTGGCAGCCGATGATCCTCACTCACCGGTATGTATCCCGAGTAATACACTCGCCTGAGCTGTTGATCGGCATAAAGCATGGAAGCCAGTTGAAGTACCTGATAGTCCGACTCAGGAGAAGCTCCTACTACCAGTTGAGTGCTTTGACCACCGGGGGCAAAAACAGGGGCTTTTCTAAACCGTCTACGATCTTCCCTGTTTTCCAGAATGTTCTCTTTCAGACAGGCCATAGGCCCAAATACACTTTTATGATCTTTTTCCGGCGCTATCTTCTTCAGGCTTTTTTCTGAGGGTATCTCCAGATTCACACTGAGCCGGTCTGCATACAATCCTGCTTCTCTGATGATCTCCCCGCTCGCACCAGGAATGATCTTGAGATGGATGTAACCATAAAACCGATGCTCCTGTCTTAGTTTTTTGGCTATACGGATCAAGCGTTCATTGGTATAGTCCGCATTCTTAAAAATGCCCGAACTTAAAAAGAGACCTTCAATATAGTTCCTGCGATAAAAGTTAATGGTCAGATCCACCACCTCATTGACCGTAAAAGCTGCTCTCCGGATATCATTACTTTTACGACTTATACAATAGGCACAATCATAGATACAATGGTTGGTGAGTAATATTTTCAGCAATGATATGCACCGGCCGTCTTCCGTGTAGCTGTGGCAGATACCCATAGGGGCAGCATTACCCAAACCCTTGTTTTCATTTTTTCTACCACTACCGCTAGAGGCACATGATACATCATATTTGGCGGCATCGGCCAGTATTTTCAGCTTCTCTGACAAACTCAGTGACATGAAGCTAAAATACTAAATTTTTTAGTATTTACTATTTATAGTAGTAGATTTTTTATTAAAGAATCAGTTCAGGCCCGCTATGCTCTCTACGGGGTTCAGGCCTACCACCTTCTCCAGAAATTGAATGGTTTCCTCTTTCACAGATCCCAGGTCTTTGGAAGTATAGCGGCATCCGATCACATGGTCCCGCACATTGGGAAATGCAACTTTCACTTTTTTATTACCGGGCGTACCTAATTGATCATACATCTCCAGCATGGCCGGAACAGAGACAGTGCTGTCCATGGCAGCGTCATTTTCATAATAATACCCCATAAACACGGGCTGTGTGATATTATTGAAGGTTTCCGGCACCATGGTTTCATCAAGGAGCTGCCTCAGTTCTATCACGGCTTCCAGCCGGTACTTTGTGGTCCAGTACATCGTCTGCATACTGTCCACTTCAAACTCATTATACCTGCTGCCAATGACGGCCCTTGCTACCTGCAACCCCCATGGTTTGGTCACCAGATGGGAAGTAGCGTCAAACAGATCGATATTGGGAGAGTAAAGTATCAGAGCTTCAACATCGGGGTCATTTTGCGCAAGGTACAGCCCAAGAGTACCACCGGTAGAGGTGGTCAGCAGGATCACCTTTTCCCCAAGCCGCTTGCCAATAGCTATGGACCTTTTGGCAGACTCCACCAGCCCTTCAGCGGTCATGTTCAGCAGGGCTTCTTCTTCCTGAAGGCCATGTTCAGCCAATCTTGGCAAAAAGAGATTACAACCATAGCGCTTTGCCAATTCCCTGTGCAATGGGTCGCCCTCACCCTGACTGGCTGAAAATCCATGCAGGTATACCATGGAATAAGGAGTTTTCTGATAGGCCGAATCCGCCCATAGTATCCTCGCCTGATTATCTGGCTTAATGTTTTTCATAGCAGATTCAGCTCTGGTAATACTGTCGTCGAGGTATTCCAGATCGGGGTTGACAGTCATGGTCGTGCGGTCAAGTTGTGGGGTTTCGGCGACGGGTCCCAGGACGTAAACGAGGACCAGCAGGGCAATGATCCCCATAAGCCATTTCAGTAGTTTCATAATTATTTTGATTCACAAAAGGCACCTTCAGGTACCTGGATCCTTTTTATTATTGGTTCAATTATGCCATTGGTCACTGTTGGGTCCGCCGTAATTACCACCGGGTCTACCTCTCCGGTCATGATCATAATGCCACCATCGTCATTGTCGAACACTCCTTCGCACAGCACGTTACCGGTCTTTTCAATTTCCCTCAGGTATACATCGTGCCTGCGAAAAAGATCGGGCGAATCGCGCACGTTAAATTTGGTTATATGTGTATTGTACCTAATGAACGTAAGCGGGATCTTCTCAGCATTCTCGCTTGTTATACACACAGAACCATACCGGGGAGTCCATGGCAGTACCTCGATATTAAAAAGACCGGACGCAATGGCCGGACTACGGGCAAGCCACGTTCTTGCCTGACTCACCGAGGCTGTATTCATAATGAACATCCCTCCTTCTCTTTCGAAGGTACCGGCTACCAGCAGTTTTTCTTCGCGGGACAATTTAAGAATATTATCAAGATGTGCATGCCGCAACTGAACTATTTTCTCATGTGGCCAGTCATCCTCGCCTGAGTTGGCCGACAGGAATACAACGATAAATTTATTCTGAGCACAGACCTGTACTGCAAAGAAGGCAAGCCATATCACCAGCAGGTATTTCAATGTACCTGTGCATAAAGTACCTCTGCCAGTTTTTTCATATCTTCTGCTTCATTGTAAAGATGAGGAGCCACACGAACCGCGTCTCCCCGCACAGACACATGAATATGGGCATCACTAAGGTTTTGTTTCAGTTTGCCAACATCCGGAGTTTCCGGCATACGTATACCAAAAAGGTGCGCACCTCGATAATTGGGATCTTCCACCCAAAACCCGGCGGCCATAAGCTCCTGCAATGTGTCGTGGGCAATGGCATGACAATACTCCTGAATACGCTCCGGCCGCCACTCATTCAGCTTCTCCAGAGCTCTCAGCAACATAGGTACCAGTGTGAAATTACTGCGTTCACCCACCTCATACCGCAGGGAGCCCGGCTGGTATTCGTTCTGAAAATTGACCAGCCCGGTAAAATCCTCACTGTTCACCCGATTGATCCAGTTCTCTTCCATAGGCACACCATCATCAAAATACGGACCGTACCAGGCCAGCCCAAGGCTGTATGGCCCCATGAGCCATTTATAGCCCGCACAAATGAGAGCATCCGGTTGTATTTTCTGCACATCAAATGGTAGCGCTCCTACAGACTGGGTACCATCCACCACGAGTAACGCCCCTACTTCGCGTGTACGCTCACGGATCGCCACCAGATCGAACAGGGTGCCATCGGCCCAGTGTACATTACCCACAGCCACCAGACGCGTTTTCGGATCAATGGCCTCCAGTATTCTCTGGTTCCATTCCTTGCCCCGCTCCTGCGATGCTGCAGGAGAGCTTATCAGTTTTAGCGTTGCCTTATGATCTTCACAATGCCGATGCCACGGGTAGTAGTTACTCGGGAACTGCTCCCCGGCTACGATCACATTTTCACCGGCTCCCAGCGGCAGATTTCGCACCACATTACCCATGCCGTAGGATACTGATGGGATCACCACCACACGCAGAGGATCACTGGCACGAATGAGCGTGGCAAATTCTTTCCTTAACCGTTCCGTATCCTCAAAAAAGTCGCGGGCGCTTATCGAGGCAGGATTGGATTTGAGTTTCAGTGCAGTTATGCCCACTTCTTCCACACACTTCATTAGCGGGGACATATAGGCACAATTAAGGTAAGTCAGCTCCGGTGGCAGGCTGAATTCGTTCTTTTGAGAGGCTAGCATTTATGAAGATTCCAAATGGGTTTTAAGTGTATTGATCGTGATGTCAATCTGTTTTCTGAACCTAAATTTAAGCAAAGGCGCCATAATCCATCCTATTACCGGCCGGGGGAAGAAATGCAGTTCTACACGAACATCAGTGCTCTGATCAGACGGTGTGAGAATATAGTAGATAAATATCCTGGAGGCAAAGGGTGGGTCAAGGACCTCTTCACCATAAACCCTGCTGTCCGCTTCAAACTCATTGGTCACTGTGACAAGCTCAGCCCGGCCAACGGGAAAAAGACAGGTATGACGCGTACCCAGCCGGTTCACACGGTCTTTGTCGTACTCAAGTTTATCCACACCTGTGTTCCACAGCATCCGTACATCCAGGTCAATGATCATCTGATACACCTCCTCAACAGGCCGGTTGATCCGTATCTTTGTTACCAACGGTTTGCTGGATTTCGGTGGTAAAGGCAGTTCACCCGGAGGATCAATGAACTCCCGGAACGGGGTAAGGGCAAAGTAGCGGTAGTTTACATTTCCTACGTCCGGATATTCATCATTACCGTTTTCCAGCAACAACCCATTTTGATCCAGCGATTCCAGTTGGTCAAAATACCTTTCGCTAAAAAGGATATATTCCGGTGCATTGATCCCGTTTTTCAGCAGTTTATGCCCCAGCACAACTTCGGCTCCGTAAGGTTTACTACGGTTCAGCACTGTTGTAAAACCAATGGGTCCCTGATGCACAATGAATTTCAGCGACAGGTTACTGGCTCCTGAGCAGGCACCGCAATGGCAGATGCGCCGTGTCTCATATGCCAGCAGATGATTGTGAAACTGCACAAACATGGTTTTGGCCTGCCCGAGCAGCTCAGCCACTGTGGGCACTGAACCATTCTTGTAAAACAATACAGCATCACCCTCCACTTCCGATACCTGCATGTCCAGTGCATTGGACCTGATCAGGATCTCCAGCAGCTCTGAAATGATATGTTGTCCATGCCTGATCTCCGTTTCATTAACGAAGCGGGTAAAACCGGTAATATCAGGGATAAAGATTAATGAATCAGGGTTTTCGCTCAAAATTGCAGTTGTAGTGAGTCTCGCAGATATGTATCTGTCCTGTTGTTTTTTGTCCAGTAATCTGTAAAAAGCTGTTTTTTCAATGTGGCCTCAGTGGTAAGCGCATTGTTGCCAATCCCACGGTAGGTTTCCTTCCAGCTTAGTATCTGATACGGAAATTTCTTTTGAAAGTTGATCTCCAGGGTACGGCCACTTTCCTGGAAATTAACAGCATAGGTAAGATCTGCTGTATTTTTCTTTAGCTGTGCTGTCACTTTCTGAGGTTTGAGGTTCTCATGTTTTAAGCGTGTGAAGAAAAGGCCTGGCACCATTTTGAATTCACCCACAGGCAGGGTTTTGTGATCCAGCCGGATACGATTAAAGATCTCATCTTCCAGAAAAGCATCCCCAATGGTGAAATCCCTGTCGCCCTCCTGCTCAAAGTAGGAATAAGACTCCACGGCATAGGCATCTTTTTTAAGGTTAATCTGGGTATAGGCCTGACCACACCATTCCTGCATGGAAGCTGTCACCTTAACCGTTTTCGGATGGTTCCACGTATCCACAGGAGTGAATGCCGACAGCATCATCGAATATGGATAAAGCCCTGTATTGAATTTTTTAACATAGTTGAGTTTCATGACGGTCAGTTTATCATTACCGGCACGGTCCGGATAATCCAGCTTGACCTGCCTGGATCTGGAAAAAGGTTCGGTAACGAATATCAATACGGCATCCCCGTCATGTATCTCCCCATACCGGGATTGTTTCAATGCATAGGATGCCACTTCCGCCTTACCGGCATACCAGTATTCGTTAAACTCAGTGTTATCAGTCCCGGCTTCGGCGGCAGCAGGAGCTGAGCCCACAGAGTACTGACAGCTATTAAGCGCCGCAATGGCCAGCAGGGAAAACAGGATCATAAATGGTGTACAGGCTGATCTGAGGTTCATAGCTTTTACAGGTTTAGTATTCAAGGTTGAAACAAGTTACAAATTATTGTAGTTCGTCATAACCGTGTTTATCAGCTGTACAACATAATCTTTCCATGGTGTTATGTTAAATCAGCCTGGGGAGCTGGCGTTGAATTTGAATGGTTACAAAAGAATCGTCACAGTACCCCTGTATTTATGCGTTCCGTTTTGGATCAGGTATAAGTAGGACCCGGTGGGCAGTGAACTTCCACGGGAGGTGCCATCCCAGGGATGGGTATATCCAGCATCGGACCTGAAAATGGTGGTGCCGTGTCGATCGTAGATCCTGACGGATGCATCTTCGGAAAGATTATCGATGATCCAGCGATCATTTGCACCGTCACCATTAGGAGTAAAAGCCGTAGGGATCATGGGGGAGAGGGATCCTTGCGATGGAGTTTCAAATGGGTCGTCCATCACGGTCACAGTCCAGCTTGTTTCACCACTTGAGTTGCTCTCGCTATCGGTAGCAGTGATGGATACTTCATAGACATTATCAGCATTGGCATCTGCGGGTGCTTCGAAGTCCCTGGCGATCATGGTGACCACCCCCGTCGAACCATCGATGGAGAAACCTT
>LYSV01000056.1 GCA_001657315.1 Flammeovirgaceae bacterium BBD 1991-12
TCCCAGGATCCAGGGTATGATTCGTTTTCAGCTGACACAGCTTAAAAATATTTATGAAACTCTGCAACAAGAAAAACAGGTAGAAATGTACGAGGTAACAGGCCAGGGAGAAACGCTTTCCATCGGCATGTTTTTAAAATTCAAGACAGACCTGATCTATTATTCATGCACCAATTCATCTGCAGGTCTGAAACAACATGCCCAATCGTTTTTGCTTGATTCAGTAATACGGAAATACTCCGGAACCAATTTTACTCTTCAGGCATATAGTGGAAGTCATGTCGGAGTGACCAGGTTCTATGACAGTTTTGGTGCCCAAAAAAAAGCTGTTCTTATATGGAATGATCAAAAGCTGAAAATCAGGCGTATTCTCTCCGGTCTGATATCCCCAACAGGAATTTCAGGGTAGCTATAATTGAAAACTCATGATTACTTTATCTGTTTCGACACATCCGCAATTGGCTTTGAACCTGAACAGCCCTTCATTTAAAACCCCGTCGCTTGAAGATATTCCGAGGTCAAGGTACGCCAGCCCCTTGTCCTGACTATATTGGTAGATCCCCTCTAAAAGCATAACAACGGGGCTGTGTTTCCGGTAACTGGCCTTGTCTCCATGATAAAAATTGTACAACACTTTTTCAGTGACCACAATACTTACCGCAGTGGCTATCAATGCTTCTCCCTCAAATACCCCAAATAGAAGATAACGGTCCGGAAAGGCATCAAACATGGTTTTAAGCTTTTCGAAAGTCATGGTGATTGGAAAATTTCTCCTCAGGCGATTGTCTGCAATAATGTCATACGCTAATTTGAGTTGTCTCGGATCAATCTGGCTGAACCTGAATCCTTTTTCATGGCACTGCCTTAACTTTTTCCGTTCGTTTTTTTTAATAATAGACCTGAAGGAGCTGGTGCTAATGACCAAATGCTGGTTAACCTCCTTTAATTTGGGTTTAAAACCTCTCTTTGTCAGAAACTGTTCTGTTCCATGTCTATCATATATTGAGCTGGGCAGCTTGAGTTCGATAGAGTCCAGTTTGTTTTTTTTACACCATTGGACCATACTGTTCAGAAATTCATCCAGATGTTCCGGACCACGGTCAACGACCTCTATACCTCCAAAAGATGAAAAAACTGCATTTTGCAGCCGTCCTTCCCTCAGATGGTGACTGCAATGGATCAACACCTGTTCACCCCTCACCAAAGAGAATCGAAGCAATGTCGAAGTTTCATAGACCTGCAAATAGCTACTCTGATTATATAAGGCATCTGAGAAGGCTTCTCTCTCGAAAGGAAATCGCTCTACGGTAAAATAAAATTTTTCTTCACTCAATTCACTTTCGTTTTCACCTTGCTCCAAAGCTTCACCTGCCAGTAGACATTCCCCGTGGAAAGGTGATTGCCTTCCCTGTCATGGATTTTTACTTCACACCTTACCACCACACTATCCTCCTTTTTCAGAGGTGAGTAGATATGCTCTTCAAGCCATTGATCAGTGATCTCAAACTCACCAAAAGCATCCATCTTACCCTGGTAGTGGTATTCCATTTCCAGGGTTTTCATGATGATCCGGTATTGCTTCGGGTCCAGCCGTGATACCATAAGGAACCCTGTGGTGAACTCCGATACCGTGGCCATGGCGCAGGCATGCAACCCCCTTATGTGGTTAAAATTACTTTTTTTGTAGGGTAATAACGTCTTTATCCTCTCGTCCGAGATCTCCACCACACGGAATCCATGCGGCTTATTGAAAGGGATCATCCTGAACAGTCCCTGATTCAGTAACCAAAGGTAAAAACCGGACTTCTGTGCTTTTTTTACAAGTTTCGTCGTATTCATCTCTTACTTTCAAACCGTTTGAAAGATAATGATTTTATGAACGATACGAGGGGATAATCCGCAAAATTGGAAAATTCATCTGATGGTTTCAACGACGAAATTCCTGTTTACCACCTATGTTTTACACTACTTTTCAAACTTGTGACATCTTGTTACAATCCTTTACCCGTCAGTGACATCTCCCCACGGACTATCCGCGTTATTTGAAGTGTAGTCAAACAAATAAGGTTGTCCGGCCTGCTCCGATCCGCTTTCAGGGTTGGGGGCAGCAAGGACCAAAACACAAAAATCGATGAAACTCAAAACAACATTTCTGGCAGCACTATTAACAGTTTTTAGTATTGCCGCATTTGCCGGTGAGCCTTCCAAAGGTGTTCCCACCATCAAATTACTACCGTCGAAGGTGCCCAATGTCCTTAAAATACTTTACGTAAATGATCGCTCGGATCAGGTAAAGGTAAAGCTCTACAACAAAAAGGGACTGGTCAAAAAGGATATAATCCGACCAGGAAATTACAACAAGGGATTTGTAAAGAACTATGATCTCAGTAATCTGAAAACAGGTAGGTACTGGGTAGAAATATCAGTAAAAGGAATGTCAGTGAAATATGAAATACAAACAACCAACAACGAGCCGATATGGGCAACACACTGGAAGAACTATTTCCCGGATGAAAAAGTAATTGCTTCTAAATAAAGGTTGAGCAATTTGAGGGCTCTGTTTTCAAACGAGATAACAAGCCCTCTTTCTTCCAAAAAGAAGCACAAACGATTCCCAGGTGGGGGGAAAATCTTATTTTAGCCTAAACAAAACGCAAGAGATTGAGGCGTGTTGCGATCATAGTGATTCTTTTGGCAGTAGTCATTCCTGATACACAGGGGCAGTTGGTCAATCTGCGGGGAAAATGGAAATTCAGAATTGGTGATCAACAGAGCTGGTCGGATTCCGATCTCGATGATTCCAGCTGGGAGACCATATGGGCGCCTGCAGCCTGGGAAGAGGAAGGGTTCCACGGATATGACGGATTTGCCTGGTACAGAAAAAAATTTGATGGCAATCTGCTTCCCAGAAATGAAAGATTGTACCTGAACCTCGGGTATATCGATGATGCCGATGAGGTGTATCTGAATGGTCAGCTGATCGGTTTTTCCGGAGCTATGCCGCCGAAGTTCAGAACAGCCTACAATGCCGAGCGGAACTACATTATGATCAACAGCCTTGTCAACTATTCAGGAGAAAATACCATCGCTGTCAGAGTGTTTGATGCTACTCAGGCAGGTGGGATCATTGATGGTGACCTCGGTATTTATAAGCTAGACTCCAGATCACCCATGCTCCTGGACCTCCGCGGACTTTGGTCGTTTGCTCTAAGCCGTGACGGCCAGCCAGTGGATGATGACACAAACTGGGAAAAGATGATGGTACCCATGCATTGGGAAAAACAGGGATACCGCTACTATGATGGATTTGCCTGGTACAGGACCACCTTTGAGCTACCGTCCGGCCAGAGCAGGGACAACCTGGTACTGATACTCGGCAAGATAGATGATTTCGATGAAGTATATATCAATGGAGAACTGATAGGAGCTACCAACGACCATCGGAGATTTGGCAGAAGCCAGTCATACAACCAGTTAAGAGCCTATGATATTCCCACTCATGTGCTCAAAACCAGTGGCCAGAATAGTATTGAAGTGCTGGTACATGACATTGGTAAGTTTGGAGGCATCTATGAAGGTCCCGTAGGTATCACCACCAAAAGCCGCTATTACCGCTATTTCAGATAACTTAAGATACAAGGTTGAAAACTCACTTGTTTGACCAGAAAAGCCCGGATTATCCTTGACCCCGGGCTTTTTCAGTTAAATCATACACTTCCTTCCTGAGGTTAGGCAGAACCTTATCCATTATTCGAAATCACTTCAAAATCATCCAAACATGTACCGGAAGAAGTTCTACTGTCTGAGGTTCTGAGCCATCAATTGACTTGCCTGGAAACAAACTTTGTAACGATTCCCGCGGAAAAAGAGGATTGATTGTGCCGGTCTGATAACCCGACATGTTAAAAAAAAATTAGCTCACCTCGAGCTGACCGTTCATCAAACCGTCCTTCACCTTGTCCATCAACCGGATGAAACTTTTTCGCTCTGATTCGCTTAACTGGCTCAGGACACGTTCACCCAGTTCCTGTTTTTTAGTCAGGAAAAGCTTGTAGAGCTCCTGTCCTTTTTTATTCAGCTTCACCAAAACAGTCCGCCGGTCTTCTGAAGAGTTAAACCTTACCAGATACTTGCGGTCTACCAGCTTATCTACTATGCCTGTGGCTGTGCTGTAAGGTATATCCAGAAACCCGGCTATGTCACGCATGATAACTGCTTCCTGGTCACCAACAAATCCCATCAGCGACAGATCCTGTTTACTGATATTATCCCTGGCAACACAAACGCACCAATTATCCACCTCCTGTAACTTGAGCATCAGCCTTTCAAAACTGATGAAGAAAGCATTTACATCATCTTCGTGCACCATATGAGCAAATTTAATACTTTTTATCACCCCTGAAAGCAGGGTCCTGGTTTCAAAACAGGTAATGAGGGGAATAAGTTTGAAAAATTATTTCGAAAATCGAAATTTTTTGAAACCAAAATAAAATCTACCCGTTAGCCTCATATATTTCGTAATTCGAAATATCCATTAATCATAATTTATGGTTATTGAATCATACTAACTGTGAACTAACCCATTCAAAACATCCAATCAGGAAATGTCACAAATTCTCAGAAAAGCAAAAGAAAAATCTCAGCAGTTTGGAACTGTATGGGGCGAAAGAGTAGTCAGGTACCGTTGGTGGGTACTGGCCTTGTCTGTAGTGCTGGTTATGGCTTTAGGATCAGGTGCGGCCAATATTGGTTTTGATGCAGACTACCGGGTGTTCTTTAAAAAGGATAACCCCCAGTTGATAGCCTATGAAGCCATGCAGAAAAAATACACGCAGGATGATAATGTACTTATTGTCATAGAACCTCAGAAGGGAGAGGTGTTTGATTCAAAAACGTTGGAGGCCATTGAGGAACTGACAACCAGCTCATGGCAGGTACCTTACTCCACGAGGGTAGATGCCATCACCAATTTTCAGCATACCTATGCGGAGGGAGACGAGCTGTATGTGGAAGATCTTGTGGAGAACGCTGCGGAAAAGACCAGGCCCGAGATAGCAAAGATACAGCAGGTAGCTTTGAATGAGCCCCTGCTCGTCCATCGGTTGCTGAATGAGCAGGGGACCGTCGCTGCGGTGAACATCACTGTTAAACTTCCGGGTGAAAGCATTACCGAGAACCCGGAGATCATTCGATATGTCCGTGATATGACGGAAAAATTTGAGTCTGATCACCCAACGCTTAAGGCGCACCTGTCAGGTATGGTAATGTTAAACGGCGCATTCTTTGAGGCCTCCGAAAAGGACTCAGCCACCCTGATCCCATTGATGTTCCTGGTGATCATTTTTACCATTTTCATCGCCACCCGAACAGGTTCGGGCACATTCGTATCGCTGTTGGTCATTGTATTTTCTATCATGGCAGGTATGGGCTTTGCCGGGCATTTGGGTATTAAACTGACCCCGCCGTCAGGCGCCGCCCCTATCATTATTATGACCTTGGCGGTGGCAGACAGTATCCACATCCTTATTACTATGATGCAGGGGTTGCGAAGAGGACTTACCAAAAAAGAGGCTGTTGTTGAAAGTCTGAGAGTGAATTTTATGCCTGTCTTCATCACCAGCCTTACTACTGTGATAGGGTTCCTTTCCATGAATACGGCTGAAGTGCCACCGTTCAGGGACCTGGGCAATATCACAGCGGTGGGTATGACCATGGCATTCATCCTTTCAGTCACTCTGCTGCCTGCACTCATGTCCATGCTGCCGGTACGTGTCAGAGTGAAAGATCCGGAAGAGAGCAGGTCACAGAAGTTTTATACATGGCTTGCTGATTTCGTGATTGCCAGGAAGACAGCTACCCTTGCCGGCTCAACTATGGTGATCGTAGTGCTGAGTTACTTTGCAGTGAACATTGAATTGAATGATGAATTCGTCAAGTATTTCGATGACAGGATCACCTTCCGTCAGGATACGGATTTTATCAATGAAAATCTGACCGGTATTTACAATGCAGAGTTTTCCCTCTCGGCCGGAGAACCGGGCGGTATCAACAACCCGTCCTATCTGCAGGATCTTGAGCGTTTTGAACGCTGGCTTGAAAAACAGCCGGAGGTGGTCCATGTGAATGCCTATTCAGAAGTAGCCCGTCGTGTAAACCGGTCCATGCATGGGGATGATCCTGGCTTCTACAAAGTACCTGATAATCGTGAGGAGGCTGCTCAGTACCTGTTGCTTTACGAACTCTCCCTGCCGTTTGGTCTTGATCTGAACAATCAGATCAATGTGGATAAGTCTGAAACCCGGTTAACGGCTACGATGGTGAACATGCCCACAAGTAACATGATTGGTTTTGCCAAAAGGGCAGAACAGTGGCTGATAGATAATACACCGGATTACATGCATGCGCAGGGCATTAGCCCTACCATGATGTTCGCCTATCTTTCCAGAACACAGATCTTTAGCCTGATAACAGGTACACTGACGGCTCTGGTACTGATCTCATTGATCCTCATAGCCGCTCTTAGAAGCTTTAAATACGGTCTCCTGAGCCTGATCCCCAATATCACTCCGGCTTTCGCTGGGTTTGGGATATGGGCCCTGTCCGGTGGCCAGATCAATGTAGGTATTTCCATTGTTTTCGGCATGACATTGGGGATCATAGTGGATGATACCATTCATTTCCTGTCAAAGTACCTCAGAGCCGTTCGTGACCATGGGTATTCACCGGAGGAAGCTGTACGCTATGCTTTTAATACCGTAGGCCGTGCGTTGGTCGTCACTACTATCGTACTGGTAGCAGGGTTCGTCATACTGGCTCAGTCCAGCTTTGGCATGAATTCCGGCATGGCGATGGTCACCTCGCTGATCATAGTATGTGCGCTGATCATTGACTTCCTGCTGTTGCCGGCGCTGTTATTGCTGACCAGCAAGGTGCGATCTTCCGCCAAAACCGAGGCTGCAATGGCTTAATCATAATATCTGTCAACAACTAAAAAACAATAAAAATGAAACTCACAGATAAAATATCATTTGTACTGCTAACCATACTGGTTTATAGTCACACCACCGCGCAATCACCTGAGCAAAAGGGCCTGGAGGTGGCAGAAAAAGCAATTAAGGCTGATGAAGGTTTTGTTAGCTCAGAGGTAGAGCTGAAAATGATCCTGAGAAACAAACAGGGACAGGAGAGTGAGCGTTTTCTGGAAAATAAGACCTTCGAGCTCACGGAAGACGGGGATAAATCCATGGTCGTGTTTAACAGCCCGAAAGATGTGAAAGGCACAGCGACGCTGACCTTCACACACAAGGTGGGCTCCGATGATCAGTGGCTGTACCTGCCATCCATAAAGCGTGTAAAAAGAATATCTTCCAGCAACAAATCAGGACCTTTTATGGGCAGTGAATTTGCCTATGAAGATCTCTCTTCCGATGAAGTAGAAAAGTATACCTACAAGTATGTGGAAGAGTCCACCGTAAATGGGGATCCTGTAGCGGTGGTAGAACAATATCCGGTAGATCCGAAGTCAGGATACAAAAAGAGAGTAGCCTTTTATAACCTGGATAAGGACTACAGAATGGAAAAGATAGAGTTCTATGACAGAAAAGGGGCAAAGCTGAAGACCCTTACCTACTCGGGTTATAAAAAATACCTGAGCAAACACTGGCGCGCCGACAAGTTCTACATGGTAAATCACCAGACGGGAAAGGAAACGGAGCTTTATTTTAGCAATTATTCCTTCAAAACGGGACTTGCTGAGTCAGATTTTAGTCAAAACGCCCTCATCAGAGCTTCCCGGTAAACCAAAAGAGCACCATGGTGGGATATTGATTTATTCCATCATGGTTTTCATTCATTAATCTTTCATCTGCTAATGCGTAGCTATTATAAATCGTTCCTGATCGGTAGTTTGTTCCTTTTTTTTTCGGGTTACACCCAGGCTCAGGATGAGAGTTCGAAGCTTTACAGGGAATTTAATCTTGAGTTGGAGCTTAGTAACCGGTTGTTTCTCAATGAGGGTTCCTATCCGGGGCAGGAGAGGAATTACCTGTCAGCAGCCATCCAGCCGGAATACTATATGGAGTGGGCCAATGGTAATCAAAGCCTGAAATTTGTGGGTTTTGCACGGTGGGACCAGCATGATACCCGGCGTACGCATTTCGATATTCGCGAACTTTACTGGCAAAGGGTGAAAGGGAGCAGCGAGGTTTCCGTAGGTGTAAAAAAGATATTCTGGGGTAAGACGGAGTCCGTGCATCTTGTGGATATTATCAACCAGACGGATGCTGTGGAAAGCTTTGACGGAGAGCAGAAGCTAGGGGAATTTATGTTCCACTACTCAGAATTCACGGATTTTGGCACCATTGATGTTTTTGTCATGCCCTGGTTTAGAAAAAGGGTTTTTCCTGGGCGTAAAGGACGGCTGCGACCGGGCTCGACGGATGGACTGGTTATTGACAGCAGGGATTTCCCTTTTGAAAGCAGCGCTGAGGAATGGCGGCCCTCCATGGCCTTTCGGTGGTCGCACTACATAGGCGCTCTGGATATTGGACTGTCCTACTTTAACGGTACAGGGCGTGAACCCATTATCACCGACCTGAGAACATTCAACGCCGTTTATGGTACAATCCAGCAGACGGGGCTGGAGGTACAGGTAACAACCGGATCTATGCTGTGGAAGCTCGAAAGCATTTACCGTCAAAATGATTTTCAGGACATGTTTGCACTGGCTGCTGGATTTGAATATACGTTTGGCAACATACAAAATTCCGGAGTGGATGTAGGATTGCTTGGCGAGTATCTGTATGACGACCGGGATGATATTGCACTGAGCGGCCTGCAAAGTGATGTCTTTACCGGCGTGAGGCTGGCTTTCAATGATACGCAGGATACCGAGCTACTCATGGGGGGGATATTTGACCTGGAAAGAAGCACCGAATTGTATTTCGTGGAAGCCGAAAGGCGGCTGGGAAGCACATTCAGTGCTGCCGTTGAGGCCCGCTTTTTTGAAAATGTTGACCCCAGTGAGTTCACCTATGTCATACGCAATGACAGCTTTCTGCAATTTTCACTCACAAGGTATTTTTAGGCCGTAGATAATACAAAACTCAATAACAGGTAAGAATTTCAGAAGCCTGAACTCTGCGGCGATCATAAAACCTTCAATCTTAGTAGCTTTACAATAATATACGGTTTAATTTATAGGCTGAGGCCTGTTACGAAAGAGCTACCTGAGCATTTGGCTAATGAAGCAAATGTCAATAGGGCTTCAGCCGGAGGTATCCGTACCCGTTGTGAACAGACTGGAGATTGTTACACTCATTTAGCTTTTGAAGATAACAGGGGTTGTAGCTTAAAATCTATGACCTCAAAAAACATGACGAAACCTGAACCCATCTTAAATGAAGGAGTCAAAGGTCAAAATTATCATCATTGAAGATGAAATGATCATCGGGGCAAATATTTCCCTCCAATTGACGAAACTGGGCTATGAGGTTACAGGGATTATACCCCGTGGTGAGGATGCGTTGATGTTCGTGAAGGAAAACACGCCCGATATAATATTGATGGATATTCAGCTCAAAGGTAAACTTGATGGGATTGAAACCGCGCAGCGGATCCAGCAGGAATACGATATTCCGGTCATCTACATTACTGCCAATGCCGATGATGTACATTTTAACCGTGCCAAAACTACCAGACCACAGGCATTTATCTCAAAACCATTCAAGAAACTTGATCTACAGCGTGCCATAGAGCTTACACTGAGCCGAATGTCTGAAAATGATAACGGTGAAAAAAATACTATACAGGAACCCGCCTCCCCGTTCGTATTAAGCGATTCGATTTTTGTGAAGGACCATGAAACTATGGTGAAGATCCTGATCAGTCATATTTTCTATGTAGAAGCGGAGCGCAACTATTGTCGTATTTTTTCGAAACAGAAGGAATATGTTTTGGTAATGACGTTAAAAGACCTCAATGAGAAACTACCTGATGAGCATTTTATGCGAATTCACCGTTCATACATCATTAATATTTCACAAATTGATGAAGTGGGCGGTACGTATGTTATAGTGGCAAAGAAGGTGATCCCATTAAGTAAGACCTATCGTGATGAATTGCTTAAGCGATTGCATACCATCTGATCCTGCTATCTCATGTATTTTGGGTCTTAAATTCGAATGAGACACTGGTGCCGTTTTCCATTGAGTAATGCATTTTCCCCTGTAGCTGTTGACACAATAAGTTTACCAACTGACTGCCAAAACCAGTCCCGGTAGCCTTGTCATGTATAGGTTGACCGATACCGTTATCTGAAACTTTAAGGTACAGGAACTCCTGATTTTTTTGCTCCAGTACCAATCTCATTTCACCCTTACTATTATTAGGGAAGGCATATTTCAAAGCATTGGTCAAAAGCTCATTGACAATCAATCCCAGGGGAATGGCCGTATCCACATCCAGTTCCAACGCCTCCATATCGCATATAAAACTCACCCGATCTTCCATGCCAAAGGAATCCAGTACATGTGTTCCCAGGTTATGAAAATAGTCTTTCATTTCGATCGTTGACAGGTTCGTTCCCTGATATAGCTTCTGATGGATCATACTCATGGATTGGACCCTGTTCTGACTCTCCTGCATCACATTTACAGCGTGAAGATCTGTCAGTTGGGCTGATTGCAGGGCCAGTAAACCGGAAACGATCTCCAGGTTGTTTTTTACCCGATGATGGATCTCCTTCAATAGAAACTCCTTTTCCTTGTTTTGTTTCTCCAGTAATGCATTTTTCCTTCGATTATTCTGCCGGTTTCTATACAGGATCAATACAATAACCAGTAAAAAGCCTGCAATGATCATTATGATAGTTTGCCTCGTACGCTGCTGCGCCAGTGCAGTTTCCTGCAGTTTGATCGTACTTTCTTTCAGGGCTACATCAAATTCGGTTTGGAGAAGTGATATGCGCTGGTCGGCCTCAGCCGTAAAAATCCTGTTCTTGAGTTCATTGTATTTAATGAAGGCCTGATAAGCTTTTTGATAAGCCTGTGTTGCGGCAAAGGCAAATGCCAACGCCTCATAAGCCTGGCTCAGGTAGAATTCGTCTCCAAAATCCTCAGTGGCCACTTCAATTGATTTTTGCAGGCTTTGTATAGCCTCTTCGCTTTTTCCCTGGAGGTTTTGAAGTTTTCCTATAGCCAGCCATGAGCGCATGATCATGAAATTATTCTCCAGTAGTTCCGCGTATTTAACAGCATTCACCCCAGCGGCTTCCGCAGCTTCAAATTGTTTCAGGTAAGCATTCAGGTCCACAAGGGAAATGTATACATCACTCAGATTATTGTAGAAACCATATTGCTCTCCTATTTCAATAGCGAGATCATAATATGTAAGGGCTTCTTCATACTCTCCAAGATCCAGGTAGTTATTCCCCACCACATAAAGGGTGAAATCATAATCCAGATCCCTGATGCCCCGCTCTTCAAAGACATCAATGGACTTTAAGCCGTATTCCAACCCCTGTTCAAATTTCGATTGTTTCCAAAAAATGTTGCTGAGATCGCTGTAGGCAAGAGCAATGGCCCTTTTATCACCGAATTTCTCTCCCAGCCGTAAAGATTCCAACGCATGATCAGCAGCCTTGTCCAATTCACCTTTGCGTTCAAAGATGTAGCCCAATTGTGTATTTAAAAAGGCAAGATCTTCTTCTCTGACTTTGCTTTTTGCCTCCTCCAACACGGCGAATGCGCTGTCCAGCTTTTCCATACGAAGCAAGACAGCGCCCTGGGTGATCTGGAACCGGCCTTCCCAAAGTCTCTCATTTTTCGAAGCACATAACGCCAGTCCCTTTTGAGTAAGGGCAAGGGAAGTATTTAAATTACGGGTATGCCAGTAATAGGCCAGATCATTAAGTATCGAAAGACTGATCGTATCAATCTTCACTTTATCCCATGATGCATCCAGTATGGCTAAATATGAAGTATCAAAATCATCGGTCTCTACAAATACCTGCCTGTAGGGATCCTCTCTTTCAAAATCAACAATTTGTGCACTGGAAACAAAAGAGAGTACTAGAGAAAATATGCTGATAACTACAACCTTCAAAACAGATCCTTTACTTAGACAAGTGTTCAATTACTGACTGATACTGTGCAAAACGTCATAAATCCCTCCCGACAGCTATCGGAAAGAGGGGTCATGCGAGTGTTCGAATATGGTAACCCCGGTTTTCGGGGTGTCATCTGTAAATCTCATCTAATATGAAGCGATGTTATTAAAGTAGGGAATTTATGGTCATATCAACAACGATTGGACCGGTTTAAATCATAGTGGTCGCTAAAAATACAGCGGCGACCTGCCCGCTCAAACCGTACACTCCCCAAAACACTCCCGGTAAATAAAAGCCCTTGCCCGGACAAAAAAAGCCGGCCTTCGTCCTAAGCGCCTTTATGATACCTGTAATGGCCTGTACTTTAGAATGACTGAATCTTAAGAACTGGAGACTATTGATCGTGATCCAATCATAATCGACATGATCTGTCCAAACTGTAATTTTGAGAATCCAGAAGGGATGAAGTTTTGTGGCAATTGTGGGAGACCACAATATTTGTCATGCTCGTCTTGTGGCTTTAAAAACCCTCCCGGCTTTAAATACTGTGGCAATTGTGGTGTTTCAGTATCATTGGAACGTACCGCTACCATGCATCAGGTTGCAGAGACTCTTCAGCATGAGCAAAACATGGAGGGTGAGCGAAGGCACCTCACGGTCATGTTTTGTGATCTGGTGGGTTCTACGGCCTTATCCAATGAATTGGACCCTGAAGACCTGCGCACTGTGGTTACTGAGTACCAGAAGGTATGTGAAAAGGTTGTGGCCCGCTATGAAGGGCACATAGCGCAATACCTTGGCGATGGCATTTTGGTGTACTTTGGTTATCCGAAGGCCCATGAAAATGATGCACACCGGGCGCTGAGCTCGGGCCTGGGTATTTTGGAAGCCGTTCAGCGGTTCAGTAAAAACCTGGAGGAGTCTGGCAGGGCGGGGATTTCGGTCCGGATCGGAATACATACCGGACATGTGGTTATCGGAGATATAGGTGATGCCAGACAAGGACAACAGCTTGCTCTTGGTGCTACTCCCAATATTGCCGCCCGTATTGAAGGATTGGCAGAGCCGGATACCATGACCATCAGTGCAGATACCTACCAACTTATACAACGTTTTTTTTCATGTGAAGACAAAGGAGAACATGAAGTGAAAGGTATCCCCACTCCACTGAGGATCTACCGGGTAATTCACGAAAACATTGCAAGAAGCAGGTTTGAAGCCAGTCAGCATGGTACAGATCAGGCTCCAATTGTGGGTAGAGACAATGAAATCAGGCGGCTGAGAGATCTTTGGGAAGATGCCAGGCAGGGCAGCTCGCACATCGTTCTTTTAAGTGGCCAGCCTGGCGTTGGAAAATCCCGTACCCTTCAGGCCTTAATGGCACATGTGGCGGCTGACACGGATGCCTGGCTCAATGTTCACCAATGCTCGCCCTATCACAAGGGCACCGCTTTCTATCCTTTGGTGGAAGTGATCAGGCATGTGGTATTGCATCTAAAAGATGATGTATCCTCCATTGAAAGGATCAGCCGGCTTGAAGGATTCCTGCTTCAATATGGCCTTGTTTTGAATGAGATGGTCCCTCTTTTTGCTAACCTTCTGTCTCTTTCCCTGGAGGGGACGGTTTACCAGCCCACCCCGTTTTCCGCAGAACAGCAAAAACAAAAGCTCATCGGAGCTTTCATCCACATCTACCTGGAGCGCTCCCGCGAACAGAACCTGCTGTTGGTCTTTGAGGATATTCAATGGATGGACCCTTCTTCACTGGAAATGATCACCCAATTGATCAATCAACCACCTGCATTAAACATTCTCACTGTATTAAGTTTCAGACAGGAGTTTATTCCTCCCTGGCACATACAGCCTCATATCACACCACTGCCGCTATCCAACCTGCCTGCGGAGGCAGTGAAGGAGATTATCGTGAAAACAGCCGGCAACAAACAGCTGCCCAATGAAGTAGTTGAGCAGATCATCCAAAAAACTGATGGCATCCCCCTTTTTGTAGAAGAACTGACCAAGATGGTTTTGGGGTCCGGGATGTTGCAGGAGCTCGACGATCATTTTGAGCTTAATGGACCTGTCTCCTCATTATCCATTCCGTCAACACTGCATGACTCGTTAGTGGCACGGCTGGATACCATGTCGCATACCAAAGAGCTTGCACAACTTGGGGCTGCCATAGGCCGGGAGTTTAGCCATGAGTTGATCAGCGCTGCCTCTTATATGCCGGAAAGGGTCACGGGAGAATGCTTGAACGAGCTGGTTGAGGCTGAGCTATTAATACAGCAAGGGGTTCCTCCCAAGGCTACTTTTAAATTTCGGCATGCCCTGATTTGCGACGTCGCCTACCAATCTCTGGTCAGGAGTCAAAGACAACGCTTTCACCGGCGTATTGCGGAATCTTTAGTCCAAAAGCTACCTGAAGTAGCTCAGGATCATCCCGAAGTGGTCGCCTACCATTTTGAAAAGGCCGGACTGTTTCATGACGCGGTAGTGTATTGGACCAGGGCTGGTGACAGGATAAACCAACACCTCGCCTACAATGAGACTTTGAATTATATTCAGCGTGGCTTGAATTTGCTTAAGGAGATCGAAAAGGATGAGGATCGTTCAAAACTTGAGCTACAGCTGTTGTCGATCCAGGCACCGGTACTCATCATAACGGAAGGTTTTTCATCATCGGTGGCATATCAGGCCAGTTGTCGAATGAAGGAACTGGCTGAGCAGCAAAAGGACGACATAAGCCTGTTTCACGCTCTGCGTGGTGTGATCACCCATGAATTATTTGTGGGCAAAGCGAAGGTTGCCCTGCACTACGCCCAGGAGGCATTGACCATTGCCCAATCGCTGCAGATTAATGAAATACTCATAGAAGCATATCGCCTGGTGGGGCGAACTTCAGTCTATGTAGGTAAGCTAACCCTTAGCCTCGAATCCTTTGACAAATCCATATCACTCTACAAATCCGGAGATGGTGATACTATCAGCCGGCTGATTGGTTCCGATCCTGAAGTTTTCAATATGATCCAGAGTAGCCATGTGCTATGGTACATGGGCTTCCCCGATCAGGCCCTTGGACGAGCAATGGAGGCGCTTGAAAAAGCAGATGAGATCCAACGTCCTTACAGCCGGGCCTTATGTCAATTTATTAATAGCATAGTTTCCTATTGTTGCGGGCATGTGCAGGATACCATTGATCAGGCACAGTCCTGCATCGCATTAAGTAAGGAATATGGCATCTCCATGTTCGGGAGTGAAGCCCGGGTATTTCTGGGAGCGGCAATGATTGAAAATGGTGAGATAGAAGAGGGTTTTCAACTCATGCAGGAATCCATTGAAATGCGGATCAAAGATAAATTGTTGACTGGAGTTCATCTTCACCTGAGTACGCTTATCGCATCATGTCTGAAGACCGGAAGGACTGTGGACGGTCTTCAGGCAGTAGACAGAGCCTTCACTCTGACCAAACAATCGGATGACCAACTCTTTCTATCGGAGATCTACCGGCTTAAAGGTGAATTGCTGCTTGCAAAAAATGGTGAGGCCGGTATCCTGGAAGTCGAGGAATACCTGAGTAAGAGCATGCAGATTGCGAGAAAGCAAAAGGCCAGATCCCTGGAGCTGCGCAGTGTGATGAGCATGGCTAATGCCTTGAGATCCCAGGGAAGGACGGCCGAAGGCCTGAAGCTGGTTTCCCGTGTCTATGGTTGGTTTAAAGAGGGATTTGAAACAAGGGACCTCATGGAGGCAAAACATATGATCGACGAGTTGTCCGGTGCTTCTTCTGCAACAGATAATACTCACACTTCTCAACCAAATGATATTGTTAAACACTAAATACTAAATCATGGAAAACTACTCATGGCCTAAGAAAATCCGCGAAATACAGAGCCATCATTTTGATTCTACCATATGGAATGGCTTTAAATTCCGGGATGATGATATCGTGGTAGCCAGTTATGCAAAATCAGGTACCACGTGGATGCAACAGATTATTGCTCAACTGCTGTTTAATGGTGCTGAAAACGTGCCAGTGGCCGAGATATCGCCATGGCTTGACCTGAGGGTGCCTCCGGCAAATATAAAACTGCCGGCTGTCGAAGCCCAGACCCATCGTCGGTTCCTGAAAACGCACTTACCGGTTGACGCATTGGTCTATTCACCGAAAGCAAAGTACATCTATATCGCACGTGACGGGCGAGACGTGGTGTGGAGCATGTATAATCATCATGTGTCAGCCAATGAAAAATGGTATGCAGCTTTAAATGATACCCCTGGCCTGGTGGGACTTCCCATGCCAAAGCCGGTAGATTCAATTCGACAATATTATCTGGATTGGTTGCAAAATGATGGACATCCATGGTGGTCACTTTGGGAAAATGTTGATTCCTGGTGGAACATCCGGCATTTGCCCAATTTGTTGCTGGTACATTTTGCCGCACTTAAAAGGGACATGGAGGGTGAAATAAGAAAAATTGCCAGCTTTTTAGATCTACCCTCGGCAGAACTGAATTGGGAGGCAATTCTTGAACATTGTGGGTTTGATTATATGAAAGCACATGCAGATCAAAGTGCCCCCCTGGGTGGTATCTTCTGGAATGGTGGTGCAAAAACGTTTATTTATAAAGGGCAGAACGGTAGATGGAGGGATGTGCTAACCGAAGAGGAGTCAAAAATGTATGAAAAAAAGGCAATGGATAAGCTCGGTGAAGAGTGTGCTCACTGGCTCATGACGGGTGAGGCGGTCAAGCCAGAACATCATGTCCAACAATAGCAAAAGCCATGGCGCGATATTTAATTTAAAAAGACCAGAGGTGCATTTTGCATCTCTGGTTAATGAAATACACAATACCCCCTCAACACAGAAAATCCAGGAAGTATGAAAGTCGGTGGTCTATGGTGAGAATTAATTTATTCAGGCTCACCTTGCTTTTGCTAAGCATGCTTACCATCATGGCCGCCGCGATCATTGCTCCTGCTATTCCTGCCATTGCTCAGTTTTTTCAGCGAACACCTGGTGCAGGTCTGTTATCAAAACTTGTGGTTAGCCTTCCAACACTGTTTATAGCCATCACAGCCCCCTGGGTGGGCAGGTATATTGACAGGCACGGAAGATTAAAATTACTGTATGTCGGATTGGTCCTGTATGCACTCTGCGGAACATCCGGACTCTTTCTCAACAGCCTATATTACATCCTTATTGGCCGAATGCTTCTGGGTGTAGCCATAGGTATCACCATGACCATCACCTTCACCCTGATCGGAGATTATTTCAAAGGTGACGAACGAAAGGATTTCATTGGGTTTCAGACCGCTTTCATTGGATTAGCCGGGATCACCTTTCTGATGATCGGAGGGGTACTGGCAGATATTAGCTGGCGGCTGCCATTCCTCATTTATATAACATCTGTTTTGCTCACCCCATTGATTATCAGGTTTTTAAATGAACCGCCAAAAACTCCGTCGGCCTTCAAAAGCACACCTGCAGCATCGAGCCTGCTCATGCGCATCATTTACATCAACGCAGTTGTTCTGATGATCCTCGTTTATGTCGTTCCTACTCAGCTGCCGTTTTTACTTTATGAGATCGGCTTTGATAAAAATATCTTGTCCGGAGCCGCTCTCGCCCTTAATGCTTTGGGAATGGTTATTTCTTCCCTGTTTTATTCCAGATTACAACGCTATACACACTTTCCTTACGTAAATACCATTGCTTTTTTTCTTATGGCAGCGGGCTACTTTATAACCGGTATGACCTATTCATACTTTATCATCCTGGCGGCAATGTTCACTGCTGGCCTGGGTATTGGTTTATTGATCGCCAATACCAATGTATGGGTCATGGAGCAGAGCCATCAAAGATCCAGAGGCAGAAATATCGGGATACTCACTACCTGCCTGTTCCTGGGGCAGTTTTTCTCGCCGTTGGTCTTTGAGCCCGTTGCAATGAGGTTTGGTGTGTCATTTATTTTCACACTTGCAGCTACTTGCATGGTCCTGATTTCAACGATCTTTTTGTGCTTAGGCCAATCGCTGATCAAGATGGGTGCTTCCACCGGGTCATAACGCCGTCAATGCCTTATTCACAATGATAACATGATCCGGTTTTTTCCCGGACCCATTAACGAAAATACCATCAACAGGCTCATTGCCATTTCCCTGCAATATCAACAATGAACTTCCAGCAGCCTCGAATTATTAATAGGATCGATAATTATATATTCCATATCAGCCGGAATGAGATATACGTCCCCTTTACGGGCCTCCACTTCACCACCATGGTATTTCAGAATGGCATGGCCCTCCACCATCATGTATACCACAAAGGAGTCGATCTGTGCATAGTCACGCAGCACGGTATGTTCCGGCGTCAGATGATTGGTGGTAAAGTGATCACATCGGATGAGCTTTGATGAAGTATGTTCGCTTGAAAATACATGCTGTCTCTTTCTGTCGTAGTTAATGGCGTCAAGTGCAAGGTCGAGATGAAGCTCCCTCAGTTGGCCATCAGTATCACTCCGGTTGTAATCGTGTATCCTGTAGGTAATGTCGGAGCTCTGTTGTATTTCAGCAAGGAGTACCCCGCTGCCAATAGCATGGACCGTGCCGGCAGGAATGAATACCACATCTCCTTCCTTTACCGGCTGACGATGAAAGACCGAGCTCAGCGCCTGATCAGAAATACCGGAGAAGGCGTGCTCATTCACCTTTTGCTTTAAGCCATTGATCACTGAAGCCCCCTTTTCTGCTTCCAGGATATACCACATTTCGGTTTTACCCAGACTATTGTGCCGGGCCATGGCAAGCTCATCATCAGGATGTACCTGAATGGAGAGGTCTTCGCATGCATCTATGAATTTGAAAAGCAGAGGCAGATGGGTCCCGAATTTTTCGTATATCTTCCGCCCCACCAGCTTTTCCCTGAAAGTTCTGATCAGAAGGTCGAGTGGAAATCCCTTGAGGTTCCCTTCGGCTACTCTTGAAACATTTCCTGGGATCGTAGAGATCTCCCACGACTCTCCACAGTGGTCCGAGGGCGTATTCTGCTTTCCCAGAATATCCCTGATCTTTGTTCCACCCCATACCTTGTTCTTAAAGATGGGATAGAAGTTCAATGGGTATAGATTGGTGTTTTCCATAGTAGTATGATTTAGGTATTTAAATAGTCAAAAAGTGTTCAGTATTTGTTTCCAATGTTGCGATAGGCCATTTTGAGCCTGCCTTTCAGGCGTCTGAGACGGGTAGAGCCACCCAGCTTGTCTTTTACCAGCTCGAAAACGATCACCACTCCGTAGAGGCACAGCAGGAAAATTTTCAGGAGCTCCAGCGTATTGGCCAATGGCAGGGGCAGTTCATTTGTGAACCAAAGTGCAAAGTGTAACAGGCCGATGAGTACTCCCAACACCTGAACGGTGCGGCGGGCCATAAGCTTTGCAATGGACCGCTTCAAGGGTATAAAAATATTGGTTTTTAAAGGAGCAACAGCCGAGGAGATCGCCGGCTTGAGATCATAGATACACCAGATCCTCAGTAGACTCATGGGAATGCTTACTGCATCTTTTAATCCGAGCTTGGACCCCTCCATGTGAACCCAGTTCTTAAGCGGCTTTTCCAGGAAAATGGACTTAAAATATTCCAGACCCAGCAGCCTTTTCAGTCGCAGCAGGATCTCCACATCAAACAGCCAGCGTGTTCTGAAGCTTTGCTTAAATATATCCGGTACAAGCTTTCTGTGGAAAACCTTGGCTCCGCACTGAGTATCCTCGATGTTCAGACGTGTGATGCAGAATATGATCAGACGTATCACACTGCTGATCAAACCTCGTACCGCGTTTCTTTCAATATTGTTCTCTTCACTTTTTGCCCGTGATCCATAGATCACCCTCAGGTTTTTGTCCTCATCGAGAGCACGCAGCAGATCATGGTAATCATTAAAGTCCGTAGACAGGTCCGCGTCAATAAAACCAATGGTATCCACAGTTGTTTCTTCATAAAGATACAGGGCACCTTCCTTTACAGCCTGCGCTTTCCCGCTGTTCTCCTGTAGATTGAATATGTGTACATTGTCATATTCCAGGTTTTTGATCTTTGCCAGTGTGGCCCGTGTTGCATCCGAACTTCCATCATTCACAAAGCAGATATTGGTTTCTTTATTGTCAGCTGCATAGTCCAGAAAGCTGTCTATGTCCAGTCTGCTCGATTCATTGTAACAAGGGATTACTATACCGTGTGTCATCGTTTTCGATTTTTATCTGTAGCGAAGAAAAGATGGTTTTACGCTCTTTTCAGGATCATTCGTCTGATCGCAGCATCGTTTGGACCAATCGACAGATAACCTGGGCCAGCAGAAAAAACCCATTTACCTGCAACTGCCCGTAGTATTTGCACCACTCATCGAAAAGAAATACAGTTCTGTCCTGATCAGATACTTTTGCAGGCATGGGAACCCAAAAAAACCATTATCTTCTGCTGGTTTTGGCATTAGCCATTGGCCTTTTATTCCACGGTTCTTCCATTTTCGGATCATTGGAAAATACATATGACTTTTATGTACATGTATTTTTCGCCAGCCACTATTCAAATTCATGGTTCGAGCCGTGGGAGACACGCTGGTATACGGGCTTCAGCCTGACCAGCTACCCGCCACTCACCCATCAGTTGATCGCAGTATTTTCCAGTATTGGCGGACTGAAATTTGGCGCCTATGTGGTAGGGTTTGCCATCATAATTCTTTATATCACAGGGGTTTACCGGTTTTCGAAGCTTATTACCGGCAACCGCCGTGCCGCAGGTTATGCTGCGCTGGTTGGAGTGTTCACCCCGTCTGTAGTTGAAAGCCTGCACGTATTTGGGCAAATGCCTATGATGCTGGGCATAGGATGGCTGTTGCATGCCTTACCGGAGATATACCTGTGGGTACGCTACGGAAAGTTCAAATATTTCAGGAATGCCGTAAGTATTATAGCCGTAGCCGTATGCTCCCATCATGTGACGCCTATATTTGGCATGGTATTCTTTGTACTGCCCTTAATGGGTACGGCAGTGATGGATGGTGCCCGGCAGGAGGTGGAAAACTATCAGAAGGTCACCTTGCCCCTTTTTTTTAAGTATGTCAGACGATACCTGCCAAGGATCATTGTAACCGGAGGAGCGATTGTGGTGGCGGCTGTGGTGGTTATCCTGCCTTACTGGATATGGTCCAAAAATGATCCTATCACGCAGGTACCTATACCACACGGTTCCAGGGATAATTTTATTGAGGTGTTTTCCTCGGGACTGGTATTCTTTATCATTCCCTGGGGGTTTCTCCTGGCGCTGTTGCCTTACGCTTTTTACCGTTTTTTTTCCAGAAGGAACATTTTTCTTGGGCTTTCTCTGGTGCTTTTGTTCATATTGGGTACCGGGGGCACAACTCCCGTTCCCAAAATATTGTTGGGTGAAAATGCCTTCTCCATTCTTACCCTGGAGCGCTTTACATTCTGGGCCACCGTTTTCGTAGCGGCCATAGCCGGTGAGTTTGCCTGGAGCTTTTTTGAAGGACCTATCAAAAAAAGGATCCTGCTGAATAATGCACCGATCGTCTATAATTTTTTGATCGGTATTATGGTCACTGCGATCTTTTGCAGCGCTGGATTCACCCTGAACCTTCGTCATTTCAGATCACTCCAACCTGACAAGATCGATATCGTTCCCATTATTAATTTTATTAACTCGGATAAGCACGACAAATGGCGCTTTCTTACGCTTGGTTTTGGTGATCAGATGGCGTGGCTTTCCGCCAATACACATGCGCTTACCATAGATGGTAACTATCATTCCGCCCGACGGGTGCCGGAGCTTACCTCACGTGCAGTAGAAAGGCTGGAGAACTCAAAATACCGGGGTAATGAAGGGATAGGTACCTTGCAACAGTTCCTCACCTACCCGGAAAAGTATCATCTGAAATACATCTTTTCCAATGACAAATTTTATGATCCCATACTTTACTTCTGCGGCTGGCACAGAGTCAAGCTGCTGGACAATGGGATCATGGTGTGGGAGCGGGAGGACGTGAGCGCTCTTCCGTCCATACTACCCAAAAAGGAGATACCCCATTACCAAAAGGTGATGTGGGGCGTGATGCCACTGATGTGCCTTATCCTTGCTTTTTTCTTTAATCTGCAACTCCACTGGATCAACCATATCATCCGAAAAAACAAAGACAGGGATAGCTACAGCAATCCGGAGCAGCTAAGAACAGAGGTACATAATGTTACCTACCTCTTTTCCAAGTACTGGTTTTATGTTGTTTTGGCACTCACCGTATTCATTATTTACAGGATATACTTTCTTAATCTAAAGCAGATCACCCCTGAAAAGGCCGTACTTAGTTACTATGACGCCCTCGATTTTAAGGAGTTCGCCAGGGCTTATTCCTATCTTGACGCTCCTGAGGACTATCCGGTAGATCAGTTCATGCTCGAACTTTCCGTCACCGATGGTCTGGCAGACTCCTATGGTAAGCTAAATGACATCAAAACCCGGTTGATCCAACAGGACTCCGATCAAGCGCTGGTAGCTGTTGATCTCACCTTTATTACCCCGCTGGAAGTTTTTCACCGGTCCAGGGAGCACGTTCTGAAAAAGAAGGGGTTGAAATGGTTCGTCAAGGCGGAACCTCTTGAATACCCCATTCCTGCTGATCAGTTTTATGTGACGCAGACAGCGGATTTCAAAAATCAGGGAAAGAAAAGGATCACCACGGAGGAGACCTTCCACACGGATATCCTCGACCGGCCGGTAGTACACATTTTGCAGAGCTCCCTGATCAATAAAAACGGACAATATTCCGTGGTAGGATTGTTGCAAAACATAGACAGCTATCCTGCCGATGTAACCCTTAAGGCTACTCTTTTCAATGATGAGGGCGCTGTTCTTACGGATTATACCGAAAAATTCGAACTGATCCACAAACTGTCCCCCAAAGAGACCACTCCCTTCCGGATCGATTTTGAAGCACTGGGGTGGACCGATGAAAACCGTGACAAAGATCTGTTTGACCCCAGGGAATTCAGAGAGGCTGATCTTGTTGAGATGGTCTGTTCCTTTAAACTGGAAGCGCTGGCAACAGTTACCACGCATGACCTCTTTAAGGACATGGCCATAATGAATGTAAAAATTGATAAACAACTTATACGGGGTAAGTTGTTTAATCAGGGAACGAAGGCTGTTACCATCCCACAGTTGCTCTTTGCCTACTACGATCCTGAGGGGAACGTGCTGTGGGTGGACCACCTGTTTGTGGATAGAAGTATTTTGCCCAGGCGTATTCGCGATTTCAGAAAATACAGACCAGACCTGTCACAGGTCACCCTTGTTGCTGAATCCGCACAGGAGACCCTGGTCAATGGTCTTGACAATGGATCGATCACGGCAAAGTATAAGTCAGGACACTACACGATCAACAACAAGGTAGATGTGCAATGGCCTGAGGTAGCATCGTTGACATTTAGTCTTAACAACTATGTGGGTAACCCAACGCCTTTTTAACATATGTTTTATTTTCATGGGGCTCCTAATGGTTGTTTATGGAAATGTAAAGGCTTCATCGAAAGTATACCTGCTTACACCTGATACGGTGACAGCAGGCAGCGTACATGAAATTGTGTACCATGCAGACGTTCCGGACCGTCCCATGCTCAGACTGGTGGTATGGCATAACTTCGGTATGTACAGCCAGCAGGCGGTAGTCAACGACTGTAATGTCCTGTTCAACACCACGTCAGTGATCTGGCAGCACTCCGGGCACGTTGTGCTCAAGCTGTATCAGGCCAATAACCTGCTGGCAACGGATCATCTGGTCATCTCACCGGACACGGCCTATCCTCCGGAAGTAGAGGCCTATTGCGGTCCCAAGCAGATACTGGCTGGAGGAGAAGACTTCACCATGGTGATCGGTTCTTCGCTGGACTCACTGGATAACCCATGGCCACAGGGAACGGAAATGACCTACCGGTATATTTTTAAATCCCATTTAAAGGTACGGCAGGCTGAAACAAAGGCCTTGCATGGTTATGTACGGTTTTTTTCTGATAATGAAGCGGGCACACCCGTCATTTCGGTAGCGTGGAAAAATACTGCCCGCAGTGAATTTGATATCACGGTTTATCCCAATTATCCCACAGATTTCATACTTTCCTACGACCGGGCACATCCCTATGCGGACGGTAAGCAGATCACTACCATTACTACCACAGAGATCATGGATACCCTCGGTAACCAAATCGCAGATGGGTCGATGGTTTATTTTAAGATCAGCACAAGCAAGGGCGAGATCATGCAGGCTATGGCTACAACAGTGGCAGGTATCGCCAATGTTATGTTGCCGGCCCCGGGAGAGGCTACCCGGTGGTCAGTGCAGGCCTATATTGAAGACTATGTACAGAGCAGCCCGCTTACCATTTCCTATTTGCCATCAGTAAGGCCTTTTTCCATACAGTGGACGGACGACAGGGAACTGATCATAGGACCTGTTACCGGCTTCCTGAACCAATACGTACCCAATCATACGGAGGTGGAAATTACATTGTGTCATAACGACCGGGAACTGCTAAAGACTATTTATACACAGGAGGGGATGGCACAGCTTGACCTTGGTGAGATGGACCTGGAGGATGGTTACTATACAGTGACCGTCAATTGTGGCGGACAAATTCACGGCAAAACAATTATCATAGAATGAAAAGATCAAAACCTCTATATTTTTCCTATCTCGTATTGTCGTTTTTGGGCATTTCGCTCCTGCTGTTCATTATTTTTTCCAGGCTTGTGGCCTATTTCGAAACGGCTGATAAAATGGCGGGACGTTTCTACCCGGCCGGACAAAAACCCGTGAATTATCGTCCGGATTTTACATGGACGCTGGACAAGTCAGAGGGACGTGCTATGGAGGAACATACCCTGGAAAAGATCACCGATCACTACCTGTCATCCTACTACTATCACAACAAGCTGCTGTCTGAGGGCAACAAGGCTGGTCTCAAGGATCACTTTACGGACCGCTCAAGGGACAAGGTTTTCGCGGCAGCCGCAGAGTTGCATGCTGCCCGGCAGAAAACAAAAAGTACTACTATACATCATGATCTTACGCTGGATTTTTACTCGGAGGATGGTACACTGGTCGTGTTAAGGGATATTCATATCCGCTATTTCCAGCTCTATGAAAATGACAGGTTCATTCTGGCCGACTATGATACTGCTCAGTACGATGTTATGCTGCTGCTGGAAGACAACTTCTGGCGGGTGCGGCACAAGGTCAGATCTTCCATTGAAAAGAGGCCTGTTACATTGACCGGAAGCCCCTGTATAGAGGTGAAGGGTGACCAGTTCGTTTACGCTGACAAGGCGTTCATTAGCAAGGGTATCAACTATTATCCTGCAGAATACCCATGGGAAAAATTCTGGACCCATTTTGATCCGGTGTTACTCAGGCAGGATTTCAGTCTTATTCAAACTGCCGGCTTCAATACCATACGGATATTTGTGCCCTACGAGCAGTTTGGCGGACCGGACGTGATAGAGAAATATCTGAACGATCTGGAAATGCTGCTGGATATAGCACAGGAGTATGATCTGAAAGTGATTGTCACACTGTTCGATTTTTTTCTCCAATACCAGGCAGATCAATGGACCCTCGCAGACCGGCATGTTGAGATTATTGCCACCCGGCTGAAATACCATGAGGCTGTGTTTGCGTGGGATGTCAAGAACGAACCTGATCTTGATTTTGATACGGCCGGAGAAGATGAAGTGAAGGAATGGCTCTCGTTCATAATAAAAAGGATACGCGGATATGATCAGAATCACCTTTTAACGGTAGGCTGGAGCTCGCCGGAGTACATAACGGAGTTGCATGAAGTGGTCGATTACTATTCATTTCATTACTATAATGAACCTCAGGATCTGACCCGGTACCTGAGCAGTTCCTATGATAAACCGCTGCTGCTGGAAGAGATGGGACAGCACTCCTATGCGGCCTGGTTCTACCCATTCCGAAAAACACGACGTGACCAGCTGGAATATCTTTCCGACCTTACGAAGGTAATCCGGGAGCATAACATTTCCTATGCCTTGTGGACATTGTATGATTTCAGGCAGATCCCGGACAATGTAGTAGGTACCCTGCCATGGAGAAAGGGGATCCAGAAAAATTTTGGCCTCATTGACAAACGAAATAAAAAGAAGAAAGCCTTTGAGCTTATCAAGACCTTTAACGAAGGCTATCTGTAAAGATCGGGAATACAGTAGATTTTCAGAGCCCAACACCAAAAGGAACGGAAATGTGCAGCAGGATGATCTGATCTCAGCTCAATGCCTGATTCCTACCCTTTCTCTTTAAATGTGTACCATTCATCGAAATATAAAAAATCACAGTTGGCGACATTTTAATTTCAAGTCAGAATAAATTCTCAAAAACCAATTTAAAAACGTACCTGATCATGAATAAAATTAAAGTTGCTGTTGTTTCTCCCTATCCCCCGAGTAATATCACCCTTACGGAGTATGGATATTATCTGGTCAGGCACTTCGCTCAAAAAGATGAAATAGAAGAGGTAGTGGTGCTGACCAACCATTTGCCGGACAATGCGGCTTATGAAAGTGAAGACAGCAGAATAAAGCTGATCCCCTGCTGGTCATTCAATAGTTGGAAGAATCCTGTTGATATTGTTAAAGCCATACGGAGGGAGCGTCCCGACGTAGTGTTGTTTAACCTGCAGTTCCTGCTTTTTGGTGATGCAAAAGTTCCTGCAGCATTGGGGCTGATGATCCCATGGATGCTGAAATTACTGGGCTACCCTACGGTCACCTTATTGCATAACATCCTCGAGCAGGTTGACCTGAGCAGTGCCGGTTTTACTGATAACAAGGTATTACAATCGATTTACAGGTTTATTGGGAATATACTCACCCGTATGGTGCTGCAGTCGGATGTTCTGGGCGTAACCATAGAAAAGTATGTGGAGGTATTACGTGCCAAATACAGGAGAAAGAATATCGCTCTTATTCCTCATGGCACCTTTGAGATACCTCCGGCGCCCAGTTTTGATGTACCCGACGGACCACTTAAAGTCATGGCTTTCGGCAAGTTCGGTACCTATAAGAAAGTAGAAGTGGTGATAGAAGCAGTGGAGATCGTGCGGAAATGGACGGATCTGGATATAGAAATAGTCATAGCTGGTACAGACAGTCCGAATGCCGCAGGCTATTTAGACCAGGTACAGGCAAGATACAGACATGTGGATCAGTTGACCTTTACGGGCTATGTGCCGGAAGAGGACGTAGCCCGGGTCTTTACTGAAAGCGCCGTGGCTGTATTCCCCTATACTTCCACTACGGGCAGCTCAGGTGTGCTCCATCAGGCTGGTAGTTATGGCAAGGCGGCGGTACTGCCCCGGCTGGGTGATCTGGAGCGTCTGATCGATTCGGAAGGGTATTGCGGAGCATATTTTGAACCTGATGACAAGGACAGTCTGGCGGAAGCCCTCAAGGATGTTCTTACGGATAATGAATACAGGGAGTCACTGGGTCGCCAGAATTATCATGCTGCCGCCGGATTGGATATGGAGGACATTGCAGACTGGTACCTGATCCATTTTGACCGGCTCATTGGCAAAAGGGGCAGTACGAAAAGAGCAACTGCCCTGGAACCGGAGCAGACCATAAATCCTGAAGAACAGTTGGTAGGACAAACGGTGGTGGTATGATACATGAATGAAGATAAATTGGGTTAAGTTAAGTTGTGTTAGTCGGAAAGGCTGCCCTGGGTTTGGGGCAGCCTTTTTTATTCATTGCCTTTTTGCTGCTGATCGAATCCTGAAGCTCCGTTTTTATTTTTTGAGCAATGTGTCACTTTCTTTACCTGAAGTGATCAGGTGAAGCATTTTATGATACGACAGAGACCCGGTAGCGCTTATCTCTTCAATGCAATGATACCCTGGTTCTGGCTTCTAAGGTGGATGGTCTCACCTCATGATGCTACTCTATCTATGTCTCAGGAACAGGAGATGACTCCATGACATGCTTCGTGCAGCGTGAGACAGACTATATTGTATGCAATGTGGCCCGAATACTTATAGTGACGATTTCTTATCAGGAAGCGACCCTGTTCATGCACATGCTTCTTAAAAAGGTTATGAAATAATGTGATCCTGGCTAAAAGGACACTTTGAACCGGAGCGGAGTTCTGCATTGGTCACAGTGGAACCAATGATCCCTGTATCAGCCCAACAAGCCATTACTACATTGAGGCATTGATCGATGTTGAAGTGAATTGGTTCCGTTAAGATTGTATCGCAGTGTTGGTATTATATCCCCCCAATTGGCATGAGTGGTATCGGGTGTACATTAGCTTAAAAACTCTTCCTTTCAGAAACCTGGCGGCAGTGCCGGGGATATGGACAGTTAAATTTGATAAACCTGAAATAGAAAATGATTAAACGCTAATACCGGGACAATCCGGCGTCGTGTGCATCAGGAAATACTCAGCAACCAAGGATATTTGGATTGACAACTTACACGGTTACCCTTTCTGATTTTTTAATTTCCAGGTCCGGATCTTGACCTGACCAGGCAGGACTGATCCGAATGAGCCTGGTACACCCCAATAAAAAATGAGGCTGTTCACCTTGTGACAGCCCCATCTTTTGACATACTTCGTCTGTACCTCAAACACTATTCCATCACCACCAGTGACGAAGTATGCACTCCCTGATCACTCTGTACAAGTACGTTGTAAAATCCGCTTTTTAATGCCAGGTCCATTTTTACGATATTACCTACGCTTCCATTGAAAGCCTTATCAAGCACCATACTTCCCTGAAGGTTCACAATGCTGATCCTGCTGATCTGCGCACTTTCCGGCAAACTAAGCGTGATGTTGCTTCTTGCCGGGTTGGGATACATCAGGAAACCGGTGTTCTTTGCAAGGTCAGTTTCAAGTGCTGTAACCACATTCCTTCTTCCAAAAATGACATCCTTCACTGCAAAACTCACCTTTTCGGTATCTCCGGTCTGGTTCAGGTAGGAAAAGACTACGGACTGGACCTCTCCGATCTGACCGCTTGTCCCATCTCCTCTCATAAATCCATTCAAATCCAATAACACGGTCTGGAAACCATCTTTATGAACCGGAATGGTCGTCCGCAATCTATTCTCCCACTGAACAAGTTCTTTTTCTATGATACTTACCTCTATCGGCGTGTTGCTCCTGATGTCAAACTGCAACGAGAGATAACCCTGAGGGTCCAGGAAGCTGTTGCCGGCTCTCAGGTTTCTGAATACATTAAGTACATCGGTGCTTTCACCTTCAATTTCAAAACCCCTTTCCACGAGATATTCTTCCTCCAGAGGTTGGATGGTTGATGGTGCAATTGAAAATAAAGTAACATCCGTAAATTCTTTATTGTAATCCACTCCCCAGGCTCCATCTGCCAGGTACAGAGCGTCATAGGCATCGGTGGATTCCGACCGGATGGATATACCCGCATCGAAAAGAAATCCCGTTTCTACAATAATGCTTTCTTCCCGGCTGCCGGTCAGACTGATCGTTTGTTCAAACTTTTCACTATTTGCGAATTCCGTGGCTCTGATATTGGCACTCAATGTTACCTGCTTTGCTCCTGTTTGATTGATAAGGTCCAGGTGTAGTTTACCATTTTTATATACACCTTGTTTTGCATATACTTTGGGCAATTCCAGAGATAGAGATGTGTTGTCAATGGTTTTTTCAGCTTCCAACTTATCAAGTACATAGTTAAGGGTACTGAAAACCTGTGCGGGTGTAGACCCCCACGCCTGAAAGTTGAGATAATCACCTGCAGGATAGTCTCCTATATTCCAAAGGCTAATGAGCTCATAGGCCTCCTCTGTTTCACGGGCCGAAAACCATGCAGCGTACTCCCTGTTGTTCTGATCTGTAAGTATTTCGGCATAGATAATGTCAAGGCCACGAAGGTTAACGTACCGTACATCATTCAGTGCTCCTCCATTCAAGCGGTCACATACGCTCTTGGTATGATTGTACACGGCGCCATCTGTGGATGTGACCAGGGCTGCGGATACCCGTTTGCTGTCGATGTAATAATCAGCGGCAAAAACTTCCCTTGCATTGGTCAGTTGGATGAGATCCTCCGGGCTGGATATCAGGGACTCCTCCCTGCCTGTAAATCCATGCTCTGGCAGGTATTCATGAACTCCGCTGAGGCGGGCATTGCTTTTATACTTGGCCAAAGAAGACTGTCTTACCTTAACATTCCGTGCGTTACCCGCTTTTGTTCTCATATAATTTCTTTGTGCTATGGCTGTGGCCAGCTCGCCGTTGCTCTCCAGGCCTCCGTTGTTGCCGGAGCTGCTTTCATCACTTCTGGTAATGGTGGCAAAATTGTCTCTGGAAATGGCCTCAATGGGATTTGCCGTAACATAAAACAGGGCATCATTAAAATCCTGATCACAGGAAGGCAGGTCTCTTCGAATGTCTTCAAATCCAAGTACGATCAGATTATTTTCAGTATCATTCAGCAGCACATTATGATATCGATCACTGGCATTACTTTCCGGGTTGAAGTCCGGGTTGGAATAAAGGATCCAGTTGCCACTACCGACACTGCCGCTGCTCCATGCATTGGCGATCAACACCCAACCTATACCCGTGTTGGGAGGGAAGGTGCCTATTTTAACCCGATCTCCCGTTATAAGGCCACCGCCACTAAACTGTTTGGAAACATTGGGGAAGATAATGGTCACCTCATTTTGTGGCGGAGCTGAAGTGTAGGGATTGCTCAGGTCATAGGTGTAAAAACCCAATACATTCCTGTAGCCGGCACCCTCATCCACAAAAGTTACCCACACATCCGCACTGTCCGTTACCACGATATCCGTATCATAGCCAGATGAGATCAACTGTGGATTGTAGGTAGGCACGGGCTGGCTCTCAGGTAGTGATGCAGCAATATCGTCGAGCAAAGAGGAAGGCACATTGTCCCGGCCGTCCAGATAATCGGGAACCCCGTCTCCATTGTATGTACCCAGGTATTGGTATTGACTGTATGCCGACCCCGCCAATAGTACCATCAAACTCATATACAGTAACCGTTTCATAATCCTTTTATTTTTTTTATTCTATATAAATCAATTATAATTATTATCTAATTTATGGTTAAAATATATAATGATTTTTTATTTTCGATCAATGGAGATCCTGCATCAGTGAGCTGTCGCTTTTATCAGATAACAGGAATAATCGATTTGGCTGTGCCTTCTGGCTGTGGGCGTGGACCATCTGATAGGTCAGTTGGCCCAGCAGGGCCAGACCCATGAAAAGGATCTGGATGTCAATTAACTGATGAAAACTATCATGATATTTTAGCAGGCATATTGACTGGCTGATAGCAAAGATGCCGGTGATCAGCACAGGACGATAATTATTAAGGGAAAGGTGATAGTAGCTATAGACATTGGCTATCGCAAAAAGTCCTGTGGCCAGAGCGTACTTCCAGAGGTAAGGTGCTATGTAAATGTATTCTCCACCAAAAATAAGGGTCACCAATATATCCCCTGCGACGTAGCAAACCGCCACTGCAGACAGCACCACCAGTGATATATAAAATACATAACGTGTGAGCAGATGCCTGTAGGGCTTGCCCTGTTTTTTCCGGTTGACCACATCCGGTAACAGCAGCATCACGAACATCCACGTAACAAAGTATATCATTCTGCCTATGAAGGACAGAGATGTATAGTATCCTGCTTCCAGTGCGGTAAAGGCGTGTTTTGCAAGAAGTATATCAAAATAGTTGATCATGATCTGTACTGCCTCATAACCGGCTGTGAAAAGGAAAAACCGGATGATAACACCCGTCTCATCCCCCAGAGCCTGGAACCTTAAACTCAGATAGATCTTTCCCGAACCAAGAGCCGATGCAATGATGGACAAGGAAATGCCCAGACCCACTGCAATTCCGGCGGGTATGCGGAAGAAAAGTAACAACATAAAGGTTATGGCGAAACGACTCAGCATTTCCAGCTGGTAGGAGACGGACAAGGGCAGGAACTTTTCCCTGCCTTGCGTTAAACCACGTTGTACACTGAGTAGAAAATAGAAGGGGATGCCCGGGGCAAAGCTTCTTATAACCCATGGGGAAGAAAGTTGGAAAAAAGAAGACAAGGCGTTTGCCCCAAGCCATAGTGTCACCCCCAATACCAATCCGGTGGTCAGACTTATAAAAGCCATCCCACTGCTGAATTTTTCTTTGTTTGTGTCATCAAGGTCAACTATGTACTTTGCTGCAACGATCTGGAAAGTCATGCCCAGGAAAGACAGTAGCAGAAGGAGGTTGACCAGCAGGCCGGTTTCTGCAAAAATGGCCGGCCCCACTTCCCTGCCGAGCAGCACATTATAATAATAATTGCCCCCGTTGACCACCATGGAGCTGGCCATAAAAAGAACTGCGGGGCTTAGCCATTTGCTAAACCTTCTCTGTAGCATGCTTTTCCTGCGTAATAAAAACATCATGAAAATGTGTCAGATCAATGAGGTGAACAAGGCGCTGGTGCTGGCAATTAATATAGCGAAGCTCTTTATTCAGGCGTCGCGCATTCATATGCATGTGGATAAGGGCATTAAACCCAGTCAGATCAATTTTCTCAATTTTTTTAAGGCAAACGGTAATAAAATCGGCCTGATCCATCTGATCTCTTAACCAGTGACATACCATGGGCACGTTATCCGCCGTGACCGGGCCATCCATTGAAAGTGATAATTTTTGCTGTTCCATAATGATTTGGTTTTTGATCCAAATCTATAATAGGAGTCTGCTCCACAGGGATTATTTCGATCATTGGTAGGATATTGAAGACGAATGATCCACAGACTGAAGATCCCGGTCGTCCATTAGAATGGAAATACCAGCCGAATAGCGTTTCTGGGGGTTTTTTGGTCATCTTCGACTACCCATTCCCAAGTAGGAATGGCAGGCTTTATGAAGAACAAACAGTTCACGAGACAAATAGTGCAGCTCCTCTAAGGACAACTACCATTCATCGAAATAAACCTTCTGCAAGGCAGCTTCAGGGTACTTTTGAGCACATAAAATCAACTTCCTGATGACTGTGGATCTCAATACTTTACTTTCCCGAAAACGAGGGAAATTATTCGGTTTTTTCCGGTTTTTTTTATCTGGCCTGACCCTTTTATGGCAAGGACCAATATATTCGCAAACCAGCATGGACAGCGGGTTTCAAATGTTGGAAAAGGGGAAATTTGAGGAGGCCAGATCCTTTTTCAAGGATTACCTGGAAAATGATCCTGATAACCCGACAGCACTCGTCTGCTATGGCCGGGCTACTGGGCTTGCAGGCAATGTTCCGGAAGCCCAGAATGTTTTTCAGAGGCTGATCCGGCAGGAACCCCGGAATGAGGAATTCCTCTTGAACATGGCCGAATCCCACCTTTGGGCCAATGATGGCAGCAGTGCAGCCTCGATCTACAGTGATATTCTGGCGACTAACGAGCGTAACTTTGTGGCTTTGCTCGGCTATGCCAATAGCATGTCTGCCCAACAGAAGTATGAGGAAGCTTATGAATATATTCAAAAAGCGCTGGAAGTAGATCCCACCAATTCCCAGGCTTTGATCTCTCAAAAGTATATTCGATTGGGCCTGGCCAACTTCCTGGCGTCGCAGCATGGAGATTATGACCGGGCCAGAGATATTGTGGATCTGAACCTGAAGCTACAATCTGAAGATCAGGAATCGCTCATGCTCAAGGCAACGATCCATTTGCTCGAGGGCAGTTTTGACGACGCGAGGGACATCTATCAAAACAGCATAGATAAAGCGCTGGATGCCTATACCGGATGGAGTGTGGCGGAGCACTTTCTGGGGAATGATGAACAGGCACTGACTGTGGTGACAAAAGGTATCGACAAGGTGGCTGAAACCGGGAATGAAGATGATCTTTTCAAAATGAAATTACAGTATGTTACGGTTTTGCTATGGAATAACAGGATCAGGGAAGCTGACCGGTACCTGATAGAGCTTAGTGGGGAGTATTCGGAAAATACAGAGCTGCTGGCTTCAATGGCCGAGGTGTTGATATACATGTCAGACTATGCCGGGGGAGTAAAGAAATATCAGGAGTACCTGAGCCACGAACCGGCATCGTTCAAGGGCAATCTGGGAATGGCTGATGCCAACCATGCCCTCGGGCTGGACCATTTGGCGTATAGGAGAGCATTTAAGACCCTGAAATACTACCCCGGGCAGAAGGATGTACTTGGCTTTATTGACCGGCTCAATGAAGATCATGCACCTGCTGCCAGTGCCGAAGGGTATCTCTCGGAAACCAGCGATGGCAGTTGGAGAAAGCGGGTAACGGCAAATACCTCACTGAGTATCAGTCCGCTGTTTAAAATGTCAATGGGCTTCACCAACGAAGTTTTTGGTGATGAGCTGGGTGAGGGTGAAGCCACAGCAAGATCCTTTCGGTTTGGTTCTTCCTATACTTTGAATAAACGGGTAGGCCTTAGTGGTGTGGTGGATATTACAAGTGCCTCATCACCCAATATCGATTTCAGCTATGTAAATTATGACCTCCAGCTCTCCTTCCGGGTGAATAAAAATCAGCAGTTGGTTCTTTCGCATAAAAAAGAGCTGCAAAATTTTAACAAGGCCCTGCTGGAGCGTAACATAATGATGGACCACTTTATATTGAAAAGTATTGCGTTCTGGAAGCTGGCAAAAATAGGGTGGTATTCTGAATACTATTACAGCAACTTCAGTGACGGCAACAGGCGTTCGCTTCTCTTTACCTCGGTATACAGAAACCTCCTTGACAAACCCCTGCTGAAGACGGGAATCAACTATTCAACCATGAGCTTTACGGAAACAAAGCCTGAAGAATACTACAGTCCCGGGGAGTTTCATAATTTCGAATGGTTTGCCGGATTTAAAAAGGACGAGACCAAAAATTTCAAACTGGGGATCAGCGCCGATGTAGCCTTTGGCTATCAGCTCAGTGATGGTGACGATCAGCCTGCATGGAGAATGAGTGCGGCCATAGAGAAAGAGCTGGGCCGTTGGTTGCTGAACCTGAACGGGCAGCACAGCTCTATCTCCGCCATCAGTAACAACGGATTTAGCTTTTCAGGTGTTGGGATCAATGTGAGATATCAGCTGACCAAAAAACCAGTCTTCTATAAGCGATATGCTGACCCGCAGTAAAAAATGCCGATGAAATGTAGCGGGTAGCTGATCGGATAGATGCTCAGATCATGTTCAATCTGCCCAGCAGATTACTCTTCTGCCCACGACTGATGGGGATGACCAGGTCGCCGATCAGCAGATTGTTTTCTTCAATATCCACGATCTTGTCAATATTGACGATGTAGGACCGGTGCACTTTTACAAATGTGGCCGGGTCAAGCCTTGCTTCTATATTTTTTATGGTCGAATGAACAATATATCCCTTTTCTTTGGTCTTGAACAAAACATAGTCGCCTTTGGCCTCCACAAATAATATATCTTTCGGGACGATACGCACCAGCCGGGAATTTACCTTCACAAAAAGGCTGTCAGAGTTGAAGAAATCCCCCTCTTCGTTCTTCATGGATGTAACACTACGATGGTTGTTGATTGCTATCTCCAGCCCGGCATTAATATCTTTAATACCGTACGGTTTCACAATGTAGCCATAGGGGCTATGTGATGTAGCCTGCCTAATGGTATCAGCATCTGCGAGCGCTGTGGTGAATACAAAAGGTACCCGGTACTCATTCTTCAAAAGCTCGGCCACGTCCATACCGGTTTTGTCACCCTTGAGCTGAATATCGAGTAAAGCGATCTCAACATCGCTTTGCTCCATGATCCTTTTCACCTTGTCAAAGGATTCTGCCACGCCTATTACCTCATGGTTGAGGATCTCCAGTATTTCGCAAAGTGACTCGGCTATCTTTGCATCATCTTCTACTACTAAAACTTTATATGAATCCATAAATAAGTTAACCTCAGGCATGAACATGCCTATGAAAAAATAAGTATTACAATGATGGGCTTTTGTTTTTTTACTTTAATAGCACATTAACAGTAGTTCCCTCATTTTTGTTTGAAGAGATTATCAAAGAGTTGTTGGTTTTGTGAAGCAGGGACTTCACTACATACAGTCCGTACTTGCCATTTTGTGGGTTTTTCATCAGTTCATCGTTGTTCAACATTTCCACAAGTTCCGGATCCATGCCACTCCCTTCATCGGTAATGGTAAGCTTCAGTTCATCCCCGAAGACTTCTCCTTCTACGGAAACCAGTCGGCCCTTTTCTGAAAACTTAAAGGCATTGAAGAAAAGCTCGGCAATGATCATGCGAAGTGTCATTTCCGGGAGGTTTACCCTGAACTCAGGTATAGACTTGATGAAGATATCACTGGCCCTGTCAAAACTGGTGGCAGTTTCGATCAATACCGGTCTGATCACCCCTTGAAGGTCTGCGGTATAACCTGACGTGAGCTTTTGCAGGATCTCCTCATCATGTGCTGAAAGTTCGATGGCTTGTGCGGCCACAAGGTTGCGGGTGGTCCTTTCTATTTTGTCCAGGGAGATGTTCAATTTCTGTACAAAACTGATGATCTCATCCCGGGTGTAATCATTAAAGTACTTGAGCAGTGTTGCCGATGATGCCTTCAGGCCCTGGATAGGCTGCACAATGCCTGTATTGATAAGATCCTGTCGGAAGGGGTCTATGTGGACACTCTCCTTCTCACGTTCTTCCTGCCTTGCCAGCCTGGTTTCTATGGCTTCATACAGGTCCCGTGCCTTGAATGGCTTTACCAGGTAGTCATCTGCTCCAAGGTTCATACCCTTCCTGATATCGTCCTTTTGCGATAGCGCCGTGAGAAAAATGAAAGGAATACTGGCATAACCCTTTTTATTTCTAATGGCGGTGAGCACGTCATGACCATTCATGCCCGGCATCATAATATCACATAAGATCAGGTCTGGTTTGTCTTCAAAGGCTGTTTGCACCCCTCGGTCGCCGTTCTCAGCCTCAGTCACTCCGTAGCCCTTCATTTCCAGAAGCTCGGCCACACTCTCCCGGATATTTGTCTCATCCTCAATGATCAAAATCTTTTTCATAACC
>LYSV01000057.1 GCA_001657315.1 Flammeovirgaceae bacterium BBD 1991-12
AGATTATTCGATTTATTAATGGCAGCATAGTTCTCTTCCCAGTGATCCGCATGGCTGAACTCTGCGTTGAAACTATGGTTAACCAGCCGGTTTGAGTTTTGCTGTGCAATTCTTATATTATCCGACAGCAACTCCGGGATCACCAGGTTGTTTCTCCCGTAAAGCGCCGTCTCCTGAAAATCATCATACAGGCCCACAACGGCAGCTTCGAGTCCTTCAAGGTCCTCCAGGGCTACCTCATTGGAAATTGACTGACGAGGCTCTGTTTCAAGGAAGCTTTCACAGGAAGAACCCAACAGGATGATTGCAAAGACTATATATATATTTAGTACTTTCATTTCTAACAAATTTTAAGTTCAACTAAAACCCGATGTTAACACCGAACGTAGCAGTTTTGGGCTGAGGCAGATCACCAAAATCGGAACCAATAAACTCAGGATCAAACCCGGTATATTCCGTCTGTGTCCAAAGATTCACCCCTACAGCGAAAACATTCACACTTCTCAGGCCGATTTTGCCAACCAGAGCGGAAGGTAAGTTATAGGAAAGTCGCACTTCCTTAAGCCGTATGTAGTCTCCTCTTTCTATGCCTCGTGTATCATTTCCAATGTTGAACCGGGACGCTCCACCATTAGGGTAGGCAAAGCCCAATACAGGAATGGCTACGTCGGTAACATCGCCCGGCTGCTGCCATCTCCGTAACTGAGAGGCATTTTGATTACGGTCAGCCGTAGAGCCAGCCCTTTCCGTAAAATTCCTGTCCGTATTCTGTATCAGGTTACCATACTGCCACTGGAAAAAAGCGGAAAGCGTCAGACCCTTGTAGGAGAAAGTATTGGTGATCCCCCCGAAATGATCAGGAATAGCGGAGCCACGATACATTCTCGTAATTCCCGAGGTCCTGTTGTACGTCAGATTATTATTTTCATCATACCACATAGGTCTGCCATCTGCAGGATTGATCCCGGCAAAAGCCTGTAGCATAAAAGCATCCACTTTTTGCCCTACGATATAGGTAGAACCGGCGTTACCAAGGAACAACGTATCTGACTCGTCGGTCAATGCAAGCACCTCGCTATCCAGCAGGGTTATGTTGAAATTTGTGGTCCACTGAAAATCACCCAAAACAAGATTGGTAGTGTTCACCGCTATCTCAAAACCGGTATTTTCGAGCTCACCAAGGTTCTGTGTAATCTCACTGAAACCGGTTGTTTCCGGAATTGGCCGGTCTAATAACAATTTGCTGGACACCTTTCGGAAGTATTCAAAACTACCATTAAGTCTGCCGTTGAATAAGCTGAAGTCAATCCCATAGTTGGCGGTAGCTGCCTCTTCCCATGTAAGGAGCGGGTTGGCTATTCTGGATGGCTGAAGCCCTGCCTCACCAAAATACTCTCCACCTGTACCATACAACCCTCGTGAATCAAAGTTGCCAATGGCCGAGTTACCGGTAATTCCATAGCTGGCCCTTACTTTCAGATCATCGACAAAGTCAACACCACTCATGAACTCCTCAGCAGAGAGCCTCCACGCCACGGAAGCCGCAGGGAACGTACCGAACCGGTTGTTGGCTCCAAACCTTGAATGCCCGTCCCGTCGAATGGTACCTGAGAAGATGTACTTGTCATCAAATTTGTAATCTCCTCTGAAAAACACACCGTTGGTGGTGAATTCCGTAAAGCTTGCAGTAAGATCAAATGGATTGGCCGCGTTTTGCAGGGTTCTCAACTTAAAGGAAGGAAGCCCTCTCCCTTCTGCACTAAAGGATTCCGTTTGTGAAGCCCTGAAAAATATTCCCACCAATCCTGTTACATGATGCCTGTCGCTGAACGTACGCGTATAGGTAAGGGTCTGGTCTGTTGACCAGTTGGTGATCTTACGATCCAGCTCTTCAATTTGTCCGTTACCGGTTGTTCCATCACGGGTTCTGGGGTCCTCAAAGGAAGTTTCTCTGATATCTACATAATCAAGACTATAGGCAGACTTGAACTTTAAGCCCTCAATGATCTCATACTCTGCCGCAAGATTAGCCAGTACCGAATTCTGCCTGACCTTTACTTCATTGGCCTCAGCATCCTGAATTACATTCACATCATAAGAACCGAAAAAAGCTGAATTGGCATCTCCACCCCAGTATCTTCCACTATTAAATGTACCATCCTCATTGTAGATCCGGTTAATAGGCACGATCAGGTGCGAAGACCTGTTGGGATTGGAAAAGAATCCTCCCTGAGTAGGCACCCGTTGTCCAAAGGAAGAAATACCTACTGTTGTCTGGAAAGAAAGCTTGTCAGTAGCCTTCTGGTCCAGATTGACCCGGAAGGTGCCACGGTCAAATTCTGTTCCAATTACGTGCGTCTCTGTATCATTGTAGGAACCGGAGATGAAAAACCGGGTCTGTTCTGTTCCACCACTGGCAGTCAGTTCATAATTCTGTACCACTCCACTTCTAAACACGGCATCCTGCCAGTCATAGGTAGCAGCATTGTCCGGGTCAGTGAACCTGGCTATGTTATCGCGAATGTCCTGTACCTGTTGGCTTCCCTCACCAAAACGGTTGGTGTACGCTTCAAGAGTAATGTCCACAAACTCCTGCCCGTTAAGCACATCCAGCTTTTTCAATTGCCACATACGGCCCTGAGAAACGTTCAGGTTAAACTGGGTCTTTCCGGCCTTACCTCTTTTGGTAGTGATCAACACCACACCATTGGCTGCCTGTGCGCCATAAATAGACGCTGCCGCGGCATCCTTTAACACTTCTATCGATTCAATGTCATTGGGATTGATAGAAGCCAGTACATTGGATGATGCAATCAACTGTGACTGGTCTCCAGCGGTGACCTGCACACCATCTATTATGTATAAAGGGTCAACTCCTGCATTTATCGAGCCCACACCTCTGATCCTCACTTCAATATTCCCTCCAGGGATACCACTTCCGAATACCTGAACGCCGGCTGCCCTACCCTGAATGGCCCTGTCAAAACTCTGTACAGGAAGGTCCTTGATCACATCACCTTTTACTGAGGCAATAGCGCCCGATATGTCACGTTTTTCCCGCTCGCCATAACCAACGACCACTACCTCGGTCAGTGTCTGAGCATCGGGTGTCATTTGAAGGTTGATTACCGTATTGGAGCTTACCACTATTTCTTCAGTCACATACCCGATAAAGGAGAAGACCAACGTGGCTCCATCAGCAGCATCCACATTAAAGTTACCATCGATATCCGTAATAGTACCCTGGGTAGTACCTTTCACCACTACATTAACACCGGCCAAACCCTCTCCATTTTCATCGGTAACTTTACCGGATATCGGGATCAGGTCTACCACGGTGATCGCATCATTTGTAGCTCGTTCAATCCTTGAAACCGCTATATTGTAGTTCACCTGACGGAATTTCAGATTGGCAGCATTCGCTACTCTGTAAAGCACTTCGGCAACTGAGGCCTGCTCACTGCTGATATCCAGCTTTACATCACTTTTAACATCCTGCTGAAAAAAGTGGAATTTGAAGTTTGTTTGCTTTTCTATGCCTTTAAATACATCAACGATCCTTGCATTCTTAAAATCGACCGAGATATAAACATCTCTGACACTCTTCAACTGCGCTGAGGCATCGGAAGCGATGAGTGATGTCAGGGAAGCAACCTGCAGGGCCAATATGTAACAAGAGAACTTTAAAGACATTATGATAAATCGTAAAAGTCTATATTTCATATCTTTGTATGTTTTGTGGAATTTATTTCATGAAATCTCTTATTCCACAGAATATTATTTGGCGATAACACATGTGGATAAGAGGAACGGCATAACCCGGGCACTGTGTCCGGGTTTGCTCATTAACAGGTATTCATATACATAGGCATCTTGTTTAGGTTCAGTTTAGTCAATAAATTCAATCACCACGGACTTGCCTTCAATCCGGAAGGCAAATCCGCCTGAAAAGCTCAGGACCTCCAGCACTTTTTCCAGGTTTTCATTGGAAAAGGTTCCGGAGAACTCATCGGTCCTTTTTTTATTCTCATTCAAAACATCGATTTGCACTCCATACCACCGTTCAAGTGCACTTATGACGTCTGAAAACTTTGAATCTTTAAACGTGAGGATACCATCCACCCACCCCGTAGTATGGAAAGCATCAAAAAGTTGAACACTGAAGATATCTTCCTGCTTATTATAGGTAACCTGCTCTCCCGGCTGAAGTATTCTGGCACCATCCGGGCTATGAATACTTTCTACTTTTACCTTGCCACTCACCAGGGATACCCGGTGTCTGTTTTCATCGCTGTAGGCAAACACGTTGAAGGATGTGCCCAGTGCAGTAGTAGAAAAATCACGAGACTCCACCGTAAACGGTCTGGCTGGGTCTTCTACTACCTGAAAAAATGCTTCTCCTATAAGCATCACCCCTCTGGAGTGGCTGGTAAAACGATCAGGGAACTCGACACTACTCGAAGCATTAAGTTTAACCCTGGTACCATCAGGTAATTTGAAAGTCAACTTTTGTCCGGGAAGGGTGGTTTTCTTTATCATACGCACTTCAGAAATCACCTCTGAAGGCGGCTCCTGATCTTCAAGGCCCAACAACAGACCAAGAACACCCACAATCGTAAGAGTAATTATCGCCGCTATTCTACCAGTACTCATCCTCTTTTTCAATCTGCCTGCCCCAACCTCCGTTCTCTTCATAATATCCTCATACAGCGAAACATACTCCCTCTCCGTCAACTCATAATGATCTCTGTACTCTACCGATCTGATGATCCGGGCAGCTTCCTCCATTATCTCCGCTTTCTCCGGGTTGGCAGCAAGCCACTTTTGCCAGAAATCACTAATGTGGGGGTCTTTATCCCTGATCCATTTGATAAAGAGTTCATCAGCCAGAAAATCTTCCAGCTGATAGTCTGAATATTTCATAGTTGATCCTTAATACAGAACTAAGAGCCGCAAAAGGACGGGATGACCCCAAAAAATTTTAGAATTTTATTTACACCCAAAATTATCTATGGAAATACTCATCGAATAAGCATTGATACTGCCAGCAAAGAGGTTACAAAAGACCGGGTGAATATTGGGTTTATTATGTTGCGTAGTTTTCCGATTGACCGGTAAACAAGCTTCCTGGCTGACTTTACATTTTTCATGTTAAAAATATGCGCTATTTCCTTATACGTGAGTCCCTCGTAATAAAAAAATAACAGCGCCTGACGTTGCCTTACAGGCAATTTATTCAAGGATTCGGTAAGGCTTTTCCTTTTAAGCTCATCAATCTGCTCATTGATAAGGCTATGCTCGGCAGAGAATGAAATGGCAAAAGACTCATTGATCTCCCTTGTAAAAACCTTTTCCTTTTCTATTCTTTTGATCAGGTCCCTGTAAAAGCACTTAAAAAGATAGGATCTGATGGAAAGGATCTTCCTGATGTTACTCTGTTTCCTTAACCGGATGAACAAATCCTGTATGACATCCTTTACGAGCTCATCATCCGTTGAAAACTGTTTTCCAAAATTAAAAAGCCTGTTGATGTATAAACAATAAATGTGAGTAAAGGCCAGCTCATCACCGTTGATGAACCTATCCCAAATCTCCGTATCTGAATACTGGTGGAATTGATCCGGGAGATTTTTCTCTGTCTCCTGTCCAAATACTTCGTCAAAATAGATACTCCTTACTGCCAAAGTACATTGTTTAAGTTAGTTTGAAATAGCAGTTGTCAGGATTGATTCAAAATTGATTGAATACCGAATATAAGGATTTCCAACAAAAATCAAAGTATTACTGTAGAGTAATTACACTGTCAGGGTATTATCCACCTTCAAATTGCAGCAGAACTGAAAAATAATATTGGTTTTATTCAATAAAGAAGTAAGGTGATGAACTTCCGGACAGCCCGTTATGATAAAAGCCGGAACACTTAAATGAAAATAAAAATGAGGCCACCGCGTAAGGCGACCTCACCCAACCAAAACCTGATAATCATTATTGCTTACCCTTCATTCAACTCCCAATGATAATCAAGATAATCTATCTCCGCTCCCGGCTCTATCTTCTCACTGGAATACTCATTCAGAAAATCAATGACTGACCTACCCTTTGTAAAATCACCTTTGAACCAGCTGAATATTTTCGAAATTCTGACCCTCTTTGCAGTGATCTCATTTCTGGTGGGATCATTTATGAAAAGAACAGCCTGTTCTGTTAATTGTTCCTCAATTTTTTCCGGTATATAGGCCTCCGGTCTTAAAACCGGACAGGACATGGAAGCACAGTTGACGGCAAAATGGATCCGTGGTTCATTAAAATCCTTTCTCAGAATAGCATGTTCAATCTGGTCCAGACTCATTTTAGCCCCTCCTATCCGAAAAAACTTTTTCTGCCATACAGAACTTACAAAAGGAATATTGACAGGGTGTAGGTCTTTGATACTTTCCACAGGATAGTTATCCACGATCAACTTCACCGTAAAGGCATTATAGGCGTTGATCCAATAAGCCAGCCTTTCTTCTTTACTCCAAGTGACAGGGTCCGGTGCGTTGTTGCTCAACAGCGTCAGATATTCTTCAAGTTTGTCGCGTTGCTGAACTAGTTCTTCGTAGTTTACCAGGCCGTTTTCATAAACGCCTGCTTTTAAAAGCTCATCCCAAAGTTGATGAGAGGGTGTCTTCTGACTGGTTTCGCGTGGTTGTGCATTACAAGCTATTGTAAAAAACGATATCACACAGAGATATGAGATAGTTTTCATAAGACCCATCCATTTAGCCCCTTATTGATAACGGTGTTAAGGCCCGATGGATACATCGGACAGGCGGCTATGTCAAATGCATGACCTTTGGACCGGTAATGGACTCCATGCATACACACCATGTGACGGGTAACATTCCACCGCAGAATGCTTCGAAGAAGGTTTTTGTAATTGAGTAATTAATACTAACTTTGCGCCTCCAAAAAAACTAAAAAGAGAATTATGAAAAACTACGAGACGGTATTCATTTTAAATCCCGTTTTATCTGAAGAGCAGATGAAGGATACTGTCCAGAAATTCACAAAGGTGATCACCGATTCCAAAGCGGAGGTGATCAATGAAGAACAGTGGGGGCTGAAGAAACTGGCCTATCCAATTCAGCACAAGTCCACTGGTTTTTACAACCTGATCGAATTTAAGGCAGATCCTGACGTCATTAACAAGCTGGAGACGGAATTCAGACGTGATGAAGCGGTTATGAGATTTTTGACCACTGCACTGGACAAACATGCTGTGGAATACAACGAAAGAAGAAGAAAAGGAGCATTTAACAAAGACAAAAAAGCCAAGGCCAAGGAGGAGGCCGCATCATGACATTAATGAATGAACCTCTTAACAGGGGAGAAAACAGAAACAAATACTGCCGGTTCAAAAAGAACGGTATTAAGTATATCGATTACAAAGACCCTGATTTTCTTTTGAAGTTTGTGAATGAGCAGGGTAAAATTTTACCCCGGAGAATTACCGGAACGAGTCTGAAATTTCAGAAAAAAGTAGCCCAGGCCGTCAAAAAAGCAAGGCATCTGGCGCTGTTACCCTATGTTACCGATTCTCTAAAATAAGACAGCACTAACATGGAAGTAATACTAACACAGGATATTCAGGGACTCGGCTACAAAAATGACACTGTATCAGTGAAGCCGGGGTACGGACGTAATTATTTGATACCACAGGGTTTCGCTATTGTGGCCAATGTGAGTAATCAAAAGAAAATTGCGGAAAATATAAAGCAGGCTGCTCACAAAGCAGAAAAGCTTCAGAAAGATGCTGAGGATCTGGCTCAGAAAATTGGAGAATTGGTCATTGAAATAGGCACAAAAGCCGGTGACAGTGGCAAGATCTTTGGCGCAGTGACCACCCTGCAGGTTTCGGAGGCACTGAAAAACAGGGGATTTGAAGTAGACAGAAAAAAGATCTCCGTTCCGAATATTAAACAATTGGGTGAGTATACAGCCACTCTGGATCTTCACAGGGAGGTAAAACATGATATCACCCTGAACGTGATCGCCGAGTAAGCGGCACACAACGAATTATGAAGGCCGTGGAGTAATTCTTCACGGCCTTTTTTTCGCCCTAATTTTCCTGATCACCCTATGTGTATACAGCGCCTGATCGTTTTTGGTTAGTTTTACAGCATGTTCCGCACCGAAATTGATCCGCTCCCCTCATCATGGAAGATCGATCACAGCACACCGATCCTTACCATTGGATCATGCTTTTCGGACTGTATGGGCAAGCGTTTTGCTGACAACAAATTCCGGGTACTTGCCAACCCTTTCGGCACGGTATATAACCCCATTTCCATTTTCAGACTCCTTGAATGTGCCATAGATCGGGCCTCTCCATTCGAGGAGCACTTTGTAAAAACCCAGGACCTTTGGGCTCATTATGATTTTCATTCCCGGTTCGCCTGTGAAGACCGGCATCAACTGGAGCACAATCTCAGGTCATCCATGGAAGATGCGCACCAGTTCTTAAAAACGGCTGACTGTGTGATCATAACATTTGGAACTGCCGTGGTATATGAAAACAAACAGTCCGGCAGGATCGTGGCCAACTGTCACAAAGTGCCTGCCAGAGAATTCACCAGATCCATACTGAATCCACAGCAGATCGGAGAAGCTTTTTCGGGTTTTCTGGAGAAGTTGAGTGCAATTAACAAATCGGTGCGTCTGATCCTCACTGTTTCCCCTGTTCGGCACGTAAAAGACACGCTTGAGGTCAACTCGGTGAGCAAATCGGTCCTGAGACTGGCCTGTGATACATTTGTTCGCCAGTACAGCAATATGTCCTATTTCCCCAGCTACGAGGTCATGATGGACGATCTGCGTGATTACCGTTTTTATACATCAGATATGATCCACCCCACAGAAGCCGCTGAAGAATATATCTGGAGTAAGTTCACCGCTGCATGGTTTGATGACGAGACCAACGCATTGCTAAGAAAATGGTCAGCCGTAAGAAAGGCCATGGACCACAGGGCTTTTAACCCCACATCAGACGGACACCAGAAATTTATTCGCCAAACTATTCAAAGAGTGCTGGAATTAAGTGATAAGTTTGATGTAACAAGCGAGTTGGATCATCTCAGAAGTCAGCTGATCTCATGAGCCGCATACTATGAAGTCACTTTTCTTTTCTTTAACTATTATTCTGCTATTGGCAGGATGTCATTCAACGGAAAGCCAGATGACGGACAACAATGAACACGGCCAAAAGGCCAATAAACTGATCAATAGCAGCAGCCCCTACCTGCTTCAGCATGCGTGGAACCCTGTCGACTGGTATCCATGGGGAGCAGAGGCGCTGGAGAAAGCCAAAAAAGAGGACAAACCTGTCCTGGTCAGTATCGGGTACTCCTCCTGCCACTGGTGCCATGTGATGGAGCGCGAGTCCTTTGAAAACGACAGCATTGCCGAGATCATGAATGAGAACTTTGTATGCATAAAAGTAGACCGTGAGGAGCGTCCTGATGTGGACCAGATCTACATGGATGCAGTGCAGGTGATGGGGCTGAACGGTGGCTGGCCTCTTAACGTTTTCCTTACCCCTGACCAGAAACCGTTTTATGGAGGTACCTACTTCCCCCCCGCACAATGGGCAAAGCTCTTGGGCAGTGTATCCAAAGCTTTCAACGAGCAAAGGGAAGAAATTGAAAAGTCAGCCAATGATCTTACCAATGCGTTGTCCACCAGTGAGGTGATCAAGTATCGTCTGGAGGAAACCAATGAAGAGTTCCAGGTAAAAAATCTGGATACAATGTATAGCAGACTTAGCGAGAAATTCGACCCGGAATACGGAGGATTCAACAGAGCGCCCAAATTTCCAATGCCTGCCAACTGGCTGTTCCTGCTACGTTATTACCATTATTCCAAAAACAATACGGCGCTGGAACACCTTGAGCTCACGCTGGACCAGATCGCCATGGGAGGCATATTCGATCAGATAGGTGGAGGCTGGGCACGTTATTCGACGGATCCGGAGTGGCTGGCGCCTCATTTTGAGAAAATGCTGTATGACAACGGGCAACTGGTCAGTTTGTACTCCGAGGCTTATCAGGTCACCCAAAAAAAACTTTACCGTGATGTAGTGTACAAAACAATAGAATGGCTGGAACGTGAGATGTTGGACAAATCGGGTGGATTTTACTCAGCATTGGATGCCGACAGCGAAGGAGAAGAAGGCAAATTCTACGTGTGGAATGAACAGGAGGTGGATGAGTTGATGGGAGACCGGTCAGCACTGGTCAAGACTTACTACGACATTTCAGCAGGAGGTAACTGGGAGGGCAAAAACATTCTTCGCAGAACGATCTCCGATGCAGATTTCATAAAAAAGAACCAACTGACCCAGGAAGAATTACAACAGTTGGTAGATAATGCCGACAATGTGTTATTGACCCATCGGGAAACCAGAGTAAGACCTGGAATGGATGACAAGATCCTCTCAGGGTGGAACGGCATGATGCTCAAGGGACTTGTAGATGCCTACGAGGCCTTTGACAAAAAACGATTCCTTACACTGGCAAGGAACAATGCCGAATTCCTTACTTCGGAAATGATGGACAAAGGACAGTTTTTCAGGTCCTACAAAAACGGTGAAGCTTCCATCGATGCCTACCTGGAAGATTACGCATTTGTGATCGATGGCCTCACAGCGCTTTATCAGGTAAGTTTTGAAGAGAAATGGATAGTGAAGGCATGGGAACTGACTGAATATGTTATTGAGCATTTCTATGATGCAGAAGAGGGTCTGTTCTTTTACACGGACGACCGGTCCGAAAAACTTATTGCACGAAAAAAAGAAGTGTTCGACAATGTAATTCCTGCCTCCAATTCACAAATGGCCATTAACCTTCATCATCTGGGAGTGATATTTGACCATCAGGATTACCGTGACAAGGCTGCTTCCATGGTGTCAAAAATGGTCCAGCTCATGCGGGATGAACCGGGCTATCTATCCAACTGGGCAATCCTGTACAGCTACCTGGCCACCCCAACGGCGGAGATCTCCATTGTAGGCCCTGATGTTGCCGCGGTGACACAGCAGTTTGTGAAGAGATTTTTGCCCAACAAGGTAGTCATGGGAACAACAGACGGCAGTGACATGCCTCTTATGAAGGGTAAATCCGCCATGAATGGAGAAACGACCATCTATGTTTGCTATAACAAGACATGTAAGCTGCCGGTAACCTCGGTGGAAAAGGCTTATGAGCAGCTTAAATAGAGAGTCTGGTTCACAATAGGAATGAGCATCCAGCGTATTTCAAATCAGGCAGAACCAGTATAGGTGGGATTTCGTTATATCTAAAAAAGGAATTATCTTTGATCATGGCAGAATTAAAAAGGGATATCGTTCAAACCAAAAACCCAAGAACAGGGAGGTATATAAAGGTTGACCGAGGCCAGGGACGAATTTTATCTATCAAGAAATCCTTTGGTCCCTATAAGGATATACCTGTTGTCCGAAAGAGATCTGCATGATATTATATTCACCCATCACTGGTGAAGTTCTAACCTCTGCTTTAAATTATCAACCACGAAGTTGCTTTGTTATGACCCAGTTAGGGGGCACTGTTTCCACCGAATTGCTGGAAATAAGAAAGGCTCTCGATGAAATCTTTGCAGCAAGGGGAATTACCGGGATTGATGCCAATTCCATAACCACAGGAAGAGATTTTCTGGATAAAATCTGGAAACAGATTCTGGCCGTCCCAATGGGTATAGCTATACTCACCAGGGAAATGCAACCCAGTACGATAGGCAATATTTACTATGAACTCGGACTGCTGGATGCTCTGGGGAAGGAGACAGTAGTTATAAAAACAAGTGACTTCAAAATACCTTCTGATTTTCTGAGAACAGAATATATCAGCTTCCACACAAACTTTGAGCGACACATCAATCAGTTTTTTGACAATATCTTTGAAAGAGAACTCCATTATTCATTAATGTCTGATCTAATGAAGGCTGATCCGGTCTTATCTATTGACTATTTAAGAAGAGCTTTTTTAATATCCGGCGATAGCAACTATATTTCCCGTGCATCTGAAATATTTGATGAGAATATGGGGTCAATAGATAAGCAATCTCGATTTTTCATTGAAAATTTTCTAAACACCCAGTTCTGACAATCTTGTCACAGCTCGAACTAAATCCGGATTATCAGGAAGCCCGTCAGACCTTATTTGCTGATGTGATCCTGCCTGTACCCATTCCCAAAATGTTCACCTACCGTGTACCCTTTCAGTGGAATGAGGAGGTCAGGACAGGCTGCCGTGTGGTGGTACAGTTTGGTTCCCGGAAGATCCTCACTGGGGTTATTGGTCAGATCCACGAACAACCTCCCACTCAGTATGAGGCCAAGTACATCCTGGAGATACTTGATGAAACCCCTGTGATCTTTCCCGTTCAGATCAGGCTGTTCCAGTGGATAGCTGAATATTATATGTGTACACAGGGAGAGGTACTGAATATGGCCCTGCCCTCCGGGCTGAAGCTGAGCAGCGAATCAAAAATACAACTGCATCCTGAATTTGATCTCTATGCATCCCCCTACGAATTCAGTGACAAGGAGATGCTTGTAATTGATGCTCTTAACAAGAATGAGGCCCTTTCCTACAGCGACGTGGGTAGAATAGTGTTTCAAAAGACTATCTACAACCTGCTGAAATCGCTGGTGACCAAGGGAGCCATACTTATTTTTGAAGAGGTCAGGGAAAAATACAAGCCTAAAAAAGAAACCCGGATACGGATCACTACCAACGCCCTGGGGAATAACCTGCAGGTTATCTTCGATCAACTAGGCAACAAGCCAAAACAGGAGGAAATACTGCTTTTTTACCTGCAGCATGTACCCGTTTATCAGGATCCGGGATCCAATGATCAGGGACTATCCAAAAAGAAGGTATTGGATGCAGGATTGTCTCCATCCTCCTTAAAGACTCTGGCAAAAAATGGCATACTCGAGGAGTATGAAGTGATTGTTTCCAGGTTCAGGGACGAAACTCCTGTTCTTGAGCAGATCACCCTGACTGATACCCAAACCCGTATCAGGTCAGAAATACTTTCACAGTTTTCCGGACATGATATTGTCCTTTTCCACGGGATCACCGGTAGTGGCAAAACCGAGATATACATTAAATTGATCGAAGAGGCGCTGGAAGGCGGTTCACAGGTACTGTATTTGCTCCCGGAGATCGCTCTCACCACACAGATCGTGGTACGCCTTAAAAAAGTATTTGGTGATAAAATGGGCGTATACCATTCCAAATTCTCGGACAATGAGCGTGTGGAGGTCTGGAAAGGCGTGCTTACCGGACGATATTCATTTGTGGTAGGTGTGCGCTCTGCTGTGTTCCTTCCATTTGACAACCTTGGGTTGATCATCGTAGATGAGGAACATGAATCATCCTACAAACAGTATGATCCGGCGCCCAGATATAATGCCCGGGACGTGGCGCTCATCATGGCAAATTACCAGCATGCCAAGGTGCTGCTGGGATCTGCCACTCCGTCCATTGAATCATACTACCTGGCCAAATCCGGGAAGTATGGACTGGTAGAGCTTCATGAACGCTACGGAGAAGCACAACTCCCCACCTTTTCAATATCGGACATGATCATAGAGCGTAAAAAAAAGCTGCTGAAAGGAGAATTTTCCTCAGTGTTGATCGGAGCCATACAGCAGGCACTGGACCACGGGGAACAGATCATTATCTTCCAAAATCGCAGAGGCTACAGTCCCTACATCGCATGCCGGGATTGCGGGTGGATACCAAAGTGTCAGAATTGTGCAGTAAGTCTTACCTATCATCAATACCGGCAGGAAATGGTTTGCCACTACTGTGGCTACAAGGAACCCACCCCCCGTGAATGCGAGGCCTGCGGATCCACTGACCTGAAAACTATGGGGTTTGGTACAGAAAAACTGGAAGAAGAATTACAGCTTCTTTTCTCATCGGCCAGCGTACAACGCATGGACCTCGACACCACCCGCAGCAAATACAGCTATGAGACCATCATTGGTGATTTTGAAAAGGGTGATATCGATATACTGGTAGGCACACAAATGGTGAGCAAGGGGTTGGATTTCGACAATGTGAGCCTGGTCGGTATTGTGGACATCGACCGTATGCTTCATTTTCCGGATTTCAGATCCTTTGAAAGGACCTTTCAACTGTCCACCCAGGTAAGCGGACGCGCCGGCAGAAGGAATAAAAAGGGGAAGGTGGTCATTCAGGCCAGAAATACGCAGTTACCTGTTTTAAACCAGATCGTCAACCATGATTACGCAGGTTTCTATCAAACGGAAATAAGGGAGCGACAGGACCATAAATACCCACCCTTTACCCGGCTTATCCATATTACTGTAAAGAATAAGGACAAAAGCATCAGCCAGAATACAGCCATGAAGCTGGGTAACCTGCTCAGAGAACAGTTGGGCGCCTCCAGAATCCTTGGTCCGGAAGAACCGATCATTTCAAAGATCAGGAATGAATATTTGATGAACCTCACGATCAAGTTGGAAAGATCAGGCATAGATCTTGCTAAGGTAAAGCAGGTTGTACGTGACGCAGGTCTGGAAATATTGAGTGAAAAAGGTTTAAAAACATCTAAAGTGATCTTCAATGTTGATCCGTATTAATTGTAGAAATAGGGTAATAAATGTAGCTGAATGTCCCGATAAAACGGAAGTTGATTAATTTTGCCCCATTGTGAAAAGATCATCTATTATACTCCTTGCCTTTATCTGTCCGTACCTGTGGCTGGCTGTGGCATGTGAGGATTCCGAACTGGAAACTGACAATGCCGACCCATTCATGCGGATCGTATTTATCAACCAGGACAGTCTGGAGGCACTCACAGAGCTTATAGCCGATATTGACGCTGATATCAAAATCATTGACGATAGTCTCGCGGTACTGGCGCCTCTTAATGAAAACGGGGATTTTGATGAAAATATTGCCTCGCTGAACAGCCAAAAAACGACCATTAATAATGAAAAAACAGACTACAACACGACCATAGCCATTATTCGACGAGGAAGTGTAGCGGTATCGAGCATTAATTCTCCGGAGGGGATAAATACCATAGTACCACCGGTAGACAGTGCTGAAGTCTTTACGGTCCCTCTGAATTCCGGGGCAGATTTCAGCAATTTTGTTATTTCCCTTGATGGTGAACTATATAACCTGGAGGCTACCTATAGCCGGAGTACTATTGTGCGACAGCGGACGGTTATTGTAGAAGCCAATAACCTCAAGGTAATGAGTGAAGATTTTAATGATGTCGTTCCGCTGTGTAAGGATTCAGCAGAAACCTGTACAAGTAATGAAACTACCGTCACGTTGTATTTTTAGTCTGATCACATTGTTCAGCACCTTACCTGGTCACGCTCAAACAGAGGCAGACACTGTCTTTACCATTGACAGTGGTCTCGAGATCTATATTGACTATGGTAAGCTGGCCACGGTGCTCACTGAATTTGAGACCAAACTGGAAGTTGGTATTGCTGTTCAACTGTCGAACCGGCTCGCTCCCAATTTCCAGGTTGGTTATGGATCACTGCAACCTAATACTGCCTTTGAAAATAGTGTGTATGAAAGTACCGGGTATTACGGACGTTTCGGAGTGAACTACCTCCTGCCGTTCGATAATGTCAATCATTTCTTTGCAGGTCTCAAATACGGCATAAGCTTTTACGAAGACGAAGGCACCTACGAGATCAGCAGTGAGATTTTTGACACCTATCGCGTGTCCTTTGGAGAACAAGACCTCACAGCAGACTGGTTTGAGATCATATTGGGATCGGAAAAGAAGTTAAGGGTTGAAAACCTGAGCCTTGGCGGACAGTTTGCTTTGAGGATTTTAAACACACGCAGTAAATTCACACCCATCGATACGTATGCTATACCTGGTTATGGCCGTACCCTTGATAAGACTGTACCGGCCATAAACCTTTATTTGAAATACAGGTTTTAGGGAGATGTTGATGGTTAATCCCGGTCGGGTTTCTCATTTCAATAACTTTGTACTCAAGAGTCAGGCTTCAGGACTATTCACAGGAATTCAGTACCTTTAATAAAAAAGATCTTACCATGTCCATTCAATTAGCACGCAGACTGATCCATGCCGACGAATACTACAGGATGGCAGAGGCAGGCATCCTTACGGAAAATGACCGCGTGGAACTGATTCATGGAGAAATAATAGAAATGAGTCCGATAGGTAAAAAACATGCTTCAATGGTCGATCGGCTAAATAACACCATAAGTACCATAGTCGGAAGCACAGCAATAATCCGGGTTCAGGGACCAATCCGCGTCAATGACCTCAATGAGCCTGAACCTGACCTGACCATATTAAAACCCAAAGATGATTATTATGCCGACGCACACCCTGGCCCCAAAGATGTATTGATCGTTATAGAAGTGACCGATACCACTTATGAATATGATCATGAGATAAAATTACCTCTTTATGCTTCCTCAGAAATCCCTGAATTCTGGCTGGTCAACCTGAATAAGAACGAAATTGAAGTATACAGTTCCCCTGCAAAAGGAGCTTACAAGAAAATGGAGATCTTCTATGCCGAAGATATACTAAAACTCGATTTCTGTGATAAAACCCTGGCAGTCAGCAAAATATTGGGATAGTGAGGTGTGAACCGGTGATTGACTATTCCAAAGCCACAAAAAGAAAACAAGTAACAAAAAACAGACCGAACTTCGCGGCATGAAGGCCGACGTTATTCTCCGATACTTTTCTGATCTTTCCAACCAACAGAAGCACCAGTTTGAGCAACTGGCAGATCTCTACCAATACTGGAATGAAAAGATCAATGTGATCTCCCGCAAGGATATTGACGAGTTGTATGTACGACATGTACTGCACTCACTGGGTATTGCAGGCATAATCCGTTTTAAGGCCGGAACAACACTGCTTGATGTGGGCACCGGAGGAGGCTTTCCAGGAATACCTTTGGCCATTTTCTTTCCCGAATGCCGTTTTCATCTTGTGGACTCCATTGGGAAAAAGATCAGAGTGGTCAATGCTGTGACCGAAGCATTAAGCCTCAAAAATGTAACGGCTGAGCAGGCACGGGCCGAACAACTGACCGGCAAGTATCATTTTGTTGTCAGCCGCGCGGTGACGAGGTTAAAACCATTTCACCAATGGGTCAGGCATAAATTCGAAGAAAACTCCTTTAATGAACTGCCTAATGGTATCCTCTACCTGAAAGGAGGAGATCTCACAGACGAGTTAAAGGAAACCAAAAAGAAATACAGGCTTTTTGAGCTTTCAAACTACTTCGATGAAGGCTTTTTTGAAACGAAAAAGGTAGTATACGTTCAATGTTGAAAGTTCAATGTTCTATGTTGCGCAACTTTGAACGTAGAACATAGAACATCTCAAAACCGATTCAGCAGCTCAAAAAGTCGGGGATATTCCAGTTCCAGCTCAGGACTCCATATCATGGTAAGCTCGGCTCTTTGTGGTATATCCTTTAATTCAATGCTCCTGACGGGCAATTCATGACCCCTCAGTGAGGACAAAGGCTCTATGGAAATGCCCAAACCAGCTTCTACCAGCCGGAAGCTCGTACTGGCTGAGTCAGTTTCATGGACCACCCTGGGCGTAAAGCCTGCATCGATACAGATCGACTCTATGGTGCGAACATAGTTTATACCATCCGTTGGTGAAGGGAAGATGAACTCTTCCAGTGAAAAGACAGAAAAATCCCTGTAATTAGCCTCATCCACCGGATGATTCTCGGGCAGCAACACTACAAAGTTATCTACATGCAGCACCTTGCTCCTGAGCCAGGGTGGTACCAAAGGATTGGTGGCAAAACCAAAATCCAGTCCACCATGCTGTAGCGCAACGTACTGGTCATGATTGTTCATTTCCCTCAGCACCGTTTTCATACCTGGCATCTGTTCATTGATCGTTTTTAATATTTCCGGAAGAATGGTCTGCATAACGGAATGCGTGAAACCGATCCTCAGCTCACCCACCTCTCCGTGGTGGATCTGAGTGGTTCTTGTGGTTATACGCTCCATCCGGCTGACCAGCTTGTCTATCTCCCGCACGAAATACTCGCCCGCGGCTGTGACTTGTACATTGCGTTTGTTTCTCCTGAAAAGCACTGCTCCTATCTCATCCTCCAGTTGTTTGATCTGTCTGCTCAATGCAGGTTGCACGATATTCAATTCTTCTGCCGCACGCGTAAAATTCAACTTTTGGGCAAGTACAATGACATTCCTGAATTGCTGAAAATTCATTAATTCATATTTGTTATTAATTAATCAAAATTAAGTATTTTTTACTATTACTAATGATCTCTAATTTTGGTTCAGATGCGGGACATTAATAGCGTCGGGAAGGCATCATATGTTTTCGAACAACACATTCGGGCAATGGTCCGTAATACTTAAAATTAATACTGCCATGCAAAACCCAACACCTATTACCGACCTCCTTGAACATGCGTATGATCCGTCGGATTTCCGAAAGATAGGACATCAGGTGATCAATCTGCTGGCAGATCACCTTGAGAAGGTGCTATCCACTGCAGACCATCCGGTAATTCCCTATAATCCACCACAAAACGAATTGACCTATTGGCAAAAAGATCTGACATCAGGTTCTGGAGTAATGGAGACTTTTGAGAACATTCTCAATCATTCTATCCATGTTCACCACCCCCGGTACATGGGACACCAGGTCGCTGTGCCGGCACTTGCAGGAAGCCTGGCAGGGCTAATGTCAGACCTGTTGAGCAATGGTACCGGAGTTTATGAAATGGGAATGGCCTCCAACGCCATTGAACGGGTAGTGACTGACCTGGTGGCAAGGAAGATCGGATATAGTTCGGACGCTTCAGGGCTACTGACCTCTGGTGGAAGCCTTGCAAACCTCACAGCCCTACTGGCCGCACGAAGCGCAAAGGTGCCTGATGTTTGGGAAACCGGGCACCATGAAAGACTGGCCGTTATGGTTTCGGAAGAAGCGCACTATTGCATAGATCGTTCCGCCAGGATACTCGGCCTGGGGAATGATGGGATCATTAAAGTACCCGTTGATGAACGTTTCAGGATCCGCACCGACCTTCTTGATGAACGTCTGCAGCAGGCCCGGAATGCGGGATTTCATGTTTTCGCCGTTGTAGGCTGTGCTTCCTCCACGGCCACAGGCTCCTATGATGATCTCAATGCACTGGCAGATTTCAGTGAACGAAATGATATCTGGTTTCATGTGGATGGCGCTCACGGAGGCGGTGTAGTATTTTCAGAACGGTACCGTCATCTCACAAACGGCATAAACCGTGCTGATTCCGTGGTCATTGATTTTCATAAAATGCTAATGACACCTGCGCTGAATACAGCACTTATCTTCAAACATGGTAAGGATGCATACAGAACATTCGAACAGCGGGCACAGTACCTGTGGGATTCGCAACAGTCGGAGGAGTGGTATAACTCTGGAAAAAAGACCTTTGAATGTACCAAGTTAATGATGGCAGTAAAGGTATATGTCATACTCAAAGCCTACGGTGAAGAAATCTTTGCGCAGAACATTGACCGGCTGTTTGACCTGGGTCAGGCTTTTGCCGCATTGATAAAGGAGAATCCCAAATTTGAGCTGGCCCATGGGCCGGAGGCCAATATTGTCAACTTCCGATATATCAACGACAAAGACCAGGGCCTGAACGAGTTGAATGCCAGGATCAGACAAAGCCTGATCGAATCAGGCAGGTTTTACATAGTACAGACCATGATCGGCGCAAAACGTTACCTCCGTGCGGCGATCATGAACCCATTAACCACAGACAGGGATTTCATGGCTTTACTGGATGAAATAGAGAAGACGGCTACAATCGTGGCAAATGAGCCCATTTAAAGATTTATATAAAATAACGGGACCCACCTCTGCTCATCTGAACCGGATTGTGGCAGAGGCGGATTCGTGTTGTCCGTACAGGTTAACCTGACGTAGAACAGGTCACCGTTCTACCATTAGTTTTCTTGTCACCAATTGCTCTCCTGACTGTATTTTCACAAGGTACATTCCCGGTGAAAGTGAAGATACATCCACCTTTGGCTGATCAACGGTTTCCAAAAGAGCAACACCTGAAAGGTTGTAAATGGCAACCCTATCTCCACGTTTCAGTCCGGCGATCTCCAGTAAATGGTCTGCAGGATTGGGATACAGAATAAAATCATCCTCCACCACCAGGTCTGAGGAAAGCGCGGCAGCAGAAACAGGATCAAATGAAAATTGCTGGTTAGTACCGTTATGTCCTGTCCAAACAACGATGTTTGCCCCGTTCTGCGTAGATCCTGCGGCTACGTCTAAATACAGACCGTTGGTTACGCTTCTTAGTTTAAAGTATCCGGTACTACCGGCCGGCTCAATGATCCAGCGTTGTGCATTGGTACCATTCCATGACCACTGATGCACGTTGGTACCGGGTTCTGAGCTACTGTATGCTACATCCAGTACCTTGCCACTATGGCGAGCCGTCAATCTGTACTGGCTGTCTCCAAGGTATTCTGCATTCCATATCTGATTATCGGTATTCCAGTCGGTCCATTGAAGTACATTGGCGCCGTTCGAGGTTGAAAAGTCATCCACGTCAAGTACTTTACCACTGTGGCGGGCTCTGATCCTGTATTCGCCATCTGCCAGCACCTGTCCATTGCCACCACCACCACATGAGCCCTGCAGACAGCTTCTGGAATTGACATAATCACGAATACGCTGACGGGGCTGCGGGCCAAAGCCATTGGCCAAATTGATACCCACACCCTGCACCAGATGACAGTAGCTCATGATCGTGCCTCCATTGGCAGGATATCCCGGTCTGGCACAGCCTCCTCCCGGATTGTAGCAGCCATCTATGGCCGTATTATTGCCATTCCATGCACAATCATGGGTATGTGGTGACCCCATCACATGCCCCTGCTCATGTGTTACTACCATTACACTCCATGAATAGGCGGGTACATTTCTGTAGGACGAACCAATACCGCTGTAGGCATAGGAGTATCTGCCACAAAGAGCACGCACATAGGCAACACCCCCTCCCCCACCATATCCTATCAGATGGGCCAGATCTCCGTTATAGCTGGTACGGTAGTTCCGGAAATTGGAGAGGCGGGAGCCGCTGCTGCCATTGCCGTAAGGGCTGGGGCTGTCCCAGATCAGTATTTGCGACAGCTTCACACTGATGCCATCATTGTCAAAAAGAATTTTTGACTGATTGAAAAGTCCGGTAATATAGTTCAGTGTATTCCCTCGCTTATCCTGATACACCGGATAATCCACCTCCCAGTAGACATTCACACATTTTGTAGCGGCAGTTCTGCCATGGCTATGATTATCCTCTCCTTCTTCTGCACGGATATAATCCTCATTTACCTGACAGGTAAGCGGGTTAAAATCTTTCAGGTTACTGTCATCATACAGGATATAACGGGTGTCCTTTCCATCCAGTCTGCCAAGTACGTGGTTTTTGCTACCCTCTGAGATGATCCCGATCACTTCATTATCGTATATACTCAGCCCCACAAGTGTAGAGGGGTCTTCGTTAACAATGCCACGGTAATGCAGGCCCTCCGGCTTCAACGTTTTACCGCTGGATGTGACGGCCGTAAAGCCTTCTGCATATATATCACTCAGATAAAGCCTGAGCTGCATGTTACCTTGCAAGCCCGGCATACTGAACACCAGATCTTCCGGTTTGTCCATGTACATTTGCTGCAGTACATTTTTTTGCAGGTCGAATAACATGGCATATTCTACAGAAGCTGCCACCGACTGACGGGCCTGCTTGTTTTTATTCTCAACAAACAGGCCGTCATAGGTTTGAAAGGCCAGACGCGCCTGTGACCTTCGGAAGATCTCTTTGGCCACAGGTTGCAGTTCCGGCTGAGACCATCCGGTTTGAAGAAAAGCCAGTAAGACAAATAACGTGAGTAGACGTTTCATCAAATTTTATATAATTGGTAAAAGGCTAAAAGTCGAAAAAAGAGCTATTCAGGGAAAAATGATACCCCCGTGACACTTCTCCAGGAACAGCTCTTGAGATCAGTATTGGTCCACACCGGATCAGATTCTCCTGAAGGGAGACCGGTTGTATTTATGATCCGGGAATGAACGAGAACTCCTGATTGGCCCTTCCGGTGCCTGACCAGGTCATAACATTACCTCCATTGGCAGTAGATTCACCTGAAACATCCAGATAAAGACTGCTGGTAACACTTTGAATGGTATAATACCCGTTACCTGCGGGGCTGATGATCCATCGCTGGGCGTTGGTACCGTTCCAGCTCCACTGATGTACATTGGTACCGGGCTCAGTACCACTGTAGGCCACATCCAGTACTTTATTGCTATGCCTTGCCATGAACCGGTACTGATCATTTCCCAGGTACTCAACATACCATACCTGATGATCTCCACCGGTGTCAGACCATTGTGATACGTTGGTGCCGTTGGCGGTAGATGAATTTTCTACCTGCAGCAGTAAACCACTGTGGCGTGCCTTTACCTTGTAATATCCATTGGTAATGATCTGACCACCACTGGTTCCAAAATACATACGCTGGATGCCTTCTATATCAGAAGCGGCCAGGCCTGAGCGCTGCGATCTCCAGGTAGAGCCGTTTTTTCTTACAAGAGTCGGGCGTCCGTTGGTCGAAAATGCATAGGAGCTATACATCATAATGGACCCAAAATCAATAGTACTGGTATAGTCTCTTGCTGAATAACGTTCATCTGCTCTACGGAAATTATGTTCCTTACCGGACCGGATATTCTGCCAGTTTACATTTATGGTTTGGTCTCTGTCTACCCGCGTATGCTCATGGAACAGTCCGAGGGCATGGCCTATCTCATGAATAGTGTTGCCTGTACTGCATCCGTCACCAAGATTGATCCTTTGTCTCCCTCCGATCATACCTAACGATGAAGAACAGCCGGAGCTCCTTACGAAATCCACATAGTTGCGCTGGTTGGTTCTGGCTACAAACCGGACGTCTGTATTGGCTTCCCAATGAGCTATGGCATCGTATACCCGGTATTGTTTTGGAAGTGAGCTACTTACCGAATAGTACACCACTCCTCCGGGCCAGCGTCTGCCTGTGAGACCCACGGCACTGGTCCTGCCATTTTTCAATTCCTTTAATTGTTCCGGAGAGAGAATAATGTCGCCCTCATACACGGTGACCTCTCCAAATTGCTCACATTCCAGTACTGCACCTCCAATATCGATGGAAACCGATTCGCCCTGTTGATCCGGGAAGGCCAGCTCCGGACCTTCAATCTGATCGACTTCCGGCCCGGTCACTTCATTTACATTTTCCTCGCATGAGAAAAGCATAGTAACACATAGCATTACTGCTAAACTGAACCTACTCTTTTTCATAGCTGATTTGTTTTGGGTTTAGATTGATTTAAATATCTTCCGGTATTTGCCAACGGAAATACATTATCCCATGTACCGGATAATGTCCGGAGCTATACTGTCAGGCATCCGTGCGTAATACAACTCATGGTTTAAGGATCTTTGAGCTGCGGTATGAATTTCCCGCAGAAATCCTGACGATATAAATGCCGGCCGCAAGTCCTTCTGTGATGGTCCAGCGGTACTGTCCGGGACTCAAATGATCATCCACCACTGTTCTGACAGGAACTCCCATCACATTGTACAACTCAATAGTGGTAAATGATGGCTCATCGAGCTGCAATGTTATTTCCCTCCCTGTTATACTTATCACATCTTCTGCTATCTCTGACCTGGCTGACCCCGGAATATATTGACGTGCCACAGGAGTGCCTGCCAGCCCATCAAGGTAAGCCCTGACGGGATTGCTGAAAGACAAATTGTCAAACAGGTCCCAGTTGACGGACCAGCTCATCACTCCGCGGAGATCAGGATAGGTACGGCTCAACTGGTAATACTGACCTCCGAAGGAAGTGCCATTGATAATATGGTCGAGGGCGTTGATCACACCCTGCGGGCCAGTGTAGCCACCACCTGCCTGTACAAAGGCAGGTACGCCGATCAGGATCTGGTCGGGACGCAGAGGCGGGAAGAATTTATCTGCATCACCGGTGATGGGGAATCCCCTGAGTAGCATATCCACCAGCGCCACATAAAAATTAGCATCCCCCATGATATGGAACTGATCATCCAGACCGGTGATAGGCCCTGAATTATAATACTGTACCTGCAGAAAGGTCAGTTTGTCCCGGAGAGCATGGATCAGTGGAAGGTAAGCGCCTGCCCGCCGATCCGCTCCAACGGAAATACCACCGTAAAATGAGTATCCCAGTTGTACAAAAAATGTCTCCGGGGCCATGGTAAGAATGAAATCATCCCCAAAGTGATTACAGACCCGCTCAATGGCCTGGATGGTATTGACAATCACCGGTGTGGTCGGGTTTCGGAAATCGGTGTCACCAAGGTCAAAAGAGAGGGATTGCCCCTCAAAATCAATATCCATACCATCAAATCCGTACTCTTCGATGATCGAGATCATGGAAGTCACAAACTTTTCCCTTGCCGGGCCTGTATTTAATCGTATCTGTCCTTCAGCGCCGCCGATAGAGATAATGACCTTTTTTCCTCTGTCCTGCAACCATCGTATGTCCGATTTAAAGTCATTCTCAAAGTAGTTGAGTTCGCTGAATGCCGGATCCAGTCTGAATTCGATCTCCCCGTCCGTAGGGGATACCCTGGCCACAGCAAAAGAAACATTGATCACATCCCAGTTCGAAGAAACCTCCCTGAGGGGAAAGAAGGTAGAACCATTGTCAAAATTATGCCAATAACCATTCATGATCCTGGCCGGAAGGTCTACCGGTGGCGACACAGATCCAACAGAAATGTTTATGGGAGCGGAATTACCTGTAGCATTCAGATTATCCGTGGCGGTAGCAGTAAGTGTGTGATTACCCTGTACAGCTGTCCAACTGATCGTGTAAGGTGAGGAAAGATCTTCACCGATCCTACTGCCGTCTACAAAAAATTCCACTTTGCTAACCGTACCGTCGCCGTCGCTGGCCGTGGCTTCGATGTTCACCAGTTGACCGATCTGGAAGCTGGTACCGCTGGCAGGCTGTGTGATCGATACGGATGGAGACTGATTGCCCGGATTACCATCGCAGGGGCCTACCAGGGTCCACGCATCTTCCCAATGATCACCCATGCCCGGCGCATATGCCCAGGCAGCGCCGTTACACCATCCACTGTTGGGCCACGGCCTGCATTCGTAAAGACTACCCTCATTCTGAACACGGCTGCCTTCCTGATAACCACCGTTTTCCACATATTGCGGTGCATCACAGCTTCCTCCGCCGTCTGGCGTCACTGTAATATTCACTGCCGGCGAGATGCCGGTAGCACCTGCATTATCTGTAGCTATGGCCGTAAGAGCATGATTACCTTCAGTAGCGGCCCATGTGGCTCCGTAAGGATCAGAGAAGTCCTCACTTAAAAGGTTGCCGTCTACATAAAACGCCACTTTACTCACCGAGCCGTCTGTATCACTGGCATTGGCAGACAGGGTGACGCCTTGTCCTGCAATGAACGAAGATCCATCTGCCGGACTGGTCATGCTTACCACCGGTGACTGATTGCCTGAGCCCTGGCTTACCGTGATCGTAACAGTTGCTGATAATGTTGAAGCTCCGTCATCATCCGTGGCACGTGCCGTCAGGGTATGGGTCCCCTCTGTAGCCGTCCAGTTCGTGGTGTAAGGGGAAGCTGCATCACTGGCGATAATCAAGCCATCCACAAGGAATTCTACCCGGGTTATACTTCCATCCACGTCACTGGCTGTAGCACTGATCGTTACATTGTCTCCGGCGGTATAGGAGGTGTTATTGCCCGGAGCCGTGAGACTTACCGTCGGAGACTGGTTACTCCCTCCTCCGTCGCAGGGACCCTTGTTCACCCATGGACCCCACTCAGAGTTATTGGTTTCAGGATTTTGATTCTGTGTCCAGTGATACGCCTCATACAAAATGCCGTTATAGGACACCTGGTCGCCTTTTGTATAGGTCTCCTGTGAATCCCACAGAGGTGCTGTACATACTACACGTACCGGTGAAGTATCAGCAGCGGCCCATATAATCCCGGCGTTCGTCACCCACAGGAGTATTCCTGTGAGCATAAAGAGTACCATTTTCATTCGGACTGCATGGGTTTTATTTATCATTTCCATAAAATTGAATTGTTAAAGGTTTCTACCTTTTTATCAGTTTGAATACATCCGCACGGCCATCTACCGCTACACGGTAGAAATAAACTCCGGCAGGAAAATCCATGGCATTCCAGTAAAAAGTATGTATGCCTGTCCCAAGGTGCTGGTTTTCCACCGGATGCAACATGATTTCTCCAGTAGAGCTGAATATTTGTATGCTCACATTTGCACTTCTGTTCATTTGAAGCAGAAAAGAAACCCGGTCAGTAAAAGGATTAGGCCATGCGGTTAATTGCAGCTCGTTCCCCACCAGGGATATGTTGTTTCCCTTCCCGGCTGCTGCTCTCGTGCCTGAGGCAGGTTCTGGTTCTACCCCACCAAAGGGCTGCATCAGGGAACAACCACATTCTGAGCAGTCGTTGGTACTGTCAAAGTCAGTAGTGACTCCAAGGATACCGGCAAAACGCTCATAATGTCCAATGCGGTGGATCACTTTGGCTATCTCCGTACCCTTACCACACTCCAGGCCGCCGTTGATAATATTCACCGTCATGCCAAAACCGGGCAGCCGGTTCCGCTGCTGGTCATAAGCCGTCGGGGACCAGTTACCCACCATCACATCATGTGCAGACGGCTTGGGAAACTGAGGCGTCATCCAAAACCAGATAGCGGTTTGGAAAGCCAGCGCAGCATCCTGAACGACAAGCTCCGGCTGGCTGAGCAGCACGTCTTTATCACCATATAAAAACTCACTTACCTGACCATAGTTGTAATTCCAGCTCAACTGTATCGGTCCCCGGCCATGATACGACTTGCCCGGTGCCGGAGGGTAGTTAATATTGCTCTCATCACGGTAGCCAAGGGGTGCACCCGGAAGGTCGTAGCCTACTTCCTCCCTGAAGTGCAGCCCCCAGGCATACCTTCCCCCTGGTGCTGTATCCCATCCACCTGTAGTTTCCTGTGCTATATTGGCGAGAAAAGCCGCCAGCTCGCGTTTTTTAACTATTTCACTACCTTCACTGGCAAACAGCCCGTAATCCACCACATGCGTCACAATCGGTTTGGACTGGTTCCAGTCTGCGTCGAAATACTGATCCGTTCGAATGATCACGTACTGTCCTGTCTGTTTGTCTTTTCTGGTCAACCTGTACAGGTTTGTTCCCGTGCGTCTTTCAAAGGTCACTTCAATATTCTTCATCCTGTCAATGGCCTCGAGAAATGCCTGATAGGTAAAAAAGTCTCTGGTAGGGTCCAGTTCGTACGTGCTAAGGTCTGTACCGTAGCGATAGGGAAAGAATGCATTGTATTCCGATCCACTGATCGGGGCATCACCACCCCCGGTGGATTGCCTGACTGTGATCTCCTGTATTAATGTGGAGACGGCATTTTCATTATCGGATGCTGTTACCTTGACTGTGTAGATAGCAAAAGCCGGAGGGTCCCACACAACCTGCCATGTACCTCCGCTTAACGTAGCCGGATAGGGCACCTCATCTACCTCGAATATCACAGCGTTAACTTCACCATCGGGATCGGATGCGTCTGCCCTGAGCACTATTGTGGCCAATTCAGACTGATAGATGAGAGAAGATGTAAGCAGAGCTATTTCAGGGGGTTGGTTGGTTCCTGTGCATTCTCCCAGCACCTCCCAGGCGTGGGGCCATGCCCAGCCTTCACCGGGTGCATAGGGACCTCCTATGGTACACCAGCCGCCCACCTTGCATTTATATCTATTGCCATTGTTCAGCACCTCGTCGCCCGTATTGTAGGTGGAGTCTTCCGCATATTGAGGAATATCGCATTCAGCCGTTGTTGTAATTGCCGTCATAGGTCTGACGGAAGTTGCACAGGCCCCCAGGTTGTCCCATGCCTCTGACCATGCCCAGCCCTTACCAGGCTCGTAGGGCCCACCTATAGTACACCATCCCCCTACCTTGCACCTATAATTGTTGTCGTTATGCTGAACTGTATCACCACTGTTATATGTTGAGCCATCAACGTACTGTGGTGTGTCACAATTACCACTGCCATTGCTGACCGTAATATTTACTATGCCGGAACCGGAACTCTTTCCACCATTATCAAATGCCGTAGCATACAGCTGGTAACTTCCTTCAGAAACATTGTTCCAGCTAAAGCTATAAGGTGCTGAAACATCCTCGCCCAGCTTTGTGCCGTTTCGATGGAATTCTACTTTGGTTATCGAACCATCCTGATCTGAAGCCGTAGCGTTGATGGTGATGTTATCTCCAGCAACGTAGTTTGTTCCGGTTTGAGGAGCGGTAATATTGACAGCAGGAGGTTGGTTCACCGTATCTTCTCCCATGGTATTAAGTCTTTCCCGGCCGCTGCCGCGTAGCGCCTCTACTCTGCCGGAAACCTCCGCCGGAGATAAGGCCCTGTTCTTTGCGTGGTACACCCAGTCCACTTTCATCGTTGTAGTCCTTTGTTGTGTGGATGGGCCCACGCCTACCGGGTCATTGAAAAAGATCCAGTTGGCAAAGGCAATTTGCATATTCATACGAGGATACACACTGTTACCATCATCGGAAAATGTATGTGTGGAAACCAACTGTCCATCTATGTAATAACGTACATTCTGACCATCGGCAGACTGTATCACCAGATCGTGCCATCCCTGAAAATCATTATGGGTCTGAGTGTTTGCATTATCACTTATATCTCCTGCACGCGCCCATGAAGTTGTATGCATGGTTTTTTTGTTTCTGTCACCCCAAACATTATATGGGAGATATTCAAAATCGAGCTCGGAATAATCCGGATTGCCGGGAGCCCAGTTGATGGCATAAAATGTTTGTACATTTCCATCCTGGCTATTCGCCGGAGAGCTGTCAAAGTATACCCGTGCGGCATAGGTACCTTCCCTGAATATTATTGGAGATTCGATCCTGGCATTTCGGATGCTGGCGGGAGTACCTGCTACATTGTTTACCACATGCATGAGCCTGTTGTCAGCCAACTGAGGGTCATTTACAAACAGGATCTGTTCTTGTGCATACATGGAACCTGTCATAGGACCATTAATACCATCCACTACATTCCAGCCAAAACCCTGCAAGACAGGATCTGAGTGATCTGAATAGGTAAAATCATCGAAAAATTCGTTTTCAACATCAGGATCTGTGGTATTTTCCCTGAATGTCATGACGTTCAGGTTAAGATCATCCGTATCCATGACAACACGCATGACCTGCACGCCGGCATTTAGCGGAACCGTGGCAGATACCGTTTGCCAGTTCTGCCATCCGCCCGTATTGGGGATATTGATAGCGCCACTCACATTTTGTCCATCCACCTCTACATGGAGTTGTTTTCCCGGGGTAATGGCAGCCACCCTGCACTCAAGGGTATAGGTTTTAGAGGCGCTTACATCTATCGTATATTCCAGCCATTCGCCGGTTTTTACCCACCCAACATTATATCCGCCTTCAGAGCAAGGCTCAATATCTACGGCATCGGTGCGATATGAACGCCCTTCATTGGCCGGGGAAAGATCATTAAAAGCAATGTCCTGACCTCCAAGATCATAGTTTTCAGCTTCTATTCTACCGGGAACAGACCACGGCGTCCCTCCATAGGGAGATTGTGTACTACCACTGCCTCCCGGAAAATCATCGGCCGGAAATTTTATCTTTTCCCGAATCCATGCTCCCGCAGGTTTGAGTCTATCCACGGTCCATGGTCCGTTTGAGCAGGTACCCGGCGTCCATGCAGCGCCTGATCTGAAGTCATCCGAATAGTTCCAGCTTGTCCAACTGATCTTTTTCTGGCGCATAAGATCGATGTACTGCTGTGTCATAGCAAAGTCATTGGGCCCGTCTCCGGTATATTCCTGTGTACCAAACTCAGTGACAAAAACGGGCAATACATCAGATGCTCCGTCCAGTGTTTGCAGGTAAACATCACGATGACTTTTGGCATAGAAGTGAAATGTATACATCACATTGCTGAAACGCAGGGGATTATCAATAACGTCCTGGAGATCACCCTGGCCGGATACTCCGAAAGTCGACCATCCGTGAGTGCCAACCAGAATCACGGCGTCATCATCAATAGCTTGTATCACTGGAATGATCTGATCCGCATAGGTTTTGATCCGATTCCACGTGACTCCAGGGCCATTGGGTTCATTACAGATATCATAAATGATATTGTTTTTATTCTTATGCTGTGTGGCAATATCGGTGAAGAACCTCCGGGCATTTTCCAGGTTATAATTGGGATCTCCCGGATTAAGCTGGTGCCAGTCCACCAGCGCGTACATTCCTCTTTCAGTGGCTTCATTGATCAGCCGGCTTACCTGGTTGGTAAAACCTGTAGGATCTGTCTCGTAACCACCCTCCTGCACATACAGTGAGATCCGCAAAATGTCAGCTTCCCAATCATATGCCAGGGCATCCAGAGACGCTTCTGTAAGACAATCGCCCCATCCATACCATTGAATGCCATGCGTACTCATGCCTCTCAACTGCACAGGGCGGTCATATTGATTGCAGAGTTGTGTGCCGCAGACACGCAGTTGACCGTTCTGCTCCACGGGTGTACGCTGGCCCATGGCTACGGAAAAGAGAAGTGGAGAGAGTATTAAAACATGTATAAGCTTAAGACAACCGGATAAAACATTCTGAACATTCATAAATTATAACCGGAATAAGTGTGAGGAGAAGCTCCTGCTCCTTAATAAAAAGGAAAGAAATCCCCCCGATCCGTTCGATACAGGGGGAGATCTCCATTGAGCAGAAAGTTATCTTTTGAACAATTTGAAATTCTGTACTTTATCGCCGTTTGACAGACGGTAGAAGTAGATCCCCGATGGAATATTTCCAGCGTTCCATTGAATGTTATGAACTCCCGGTCCCATCGACTTGTCCTTCATGATCACCTGCATTTCACGGCCTGACTTATCCATGATCACCAGTGAAACCGTTTCCGCCTTGTCAAGGGTGAATCTGATGTTCACTTCATGAATGAATGGATTAGGATAAACCGTGGAATGCAGCAAATTCGCTTCGTCTTCCATGAAAGGATCAACAGACTTGCCAGATGCCATTCTGGCCTGTGGTAAAGCATCCAGGTAGGCCCTGTGTGGTGTTGAAAATCCAGCACCGCCAGTAGTCACATCCCAATTGATCGACCAGGTCATTAACCCTCTGAAGTTAGGATATCCCGAAGGGTTCTGCAGCGTGTATCTTCCACCAAAGGACTGCCCCCTGATGATATAATCCAGCGCCTTATGTACCTCAGAAGGCTGGGTATAACCTCCGGCAGGAGCTGCAGGTCCCGAAGCAGGGAGGCCTATCACCACCTGGTCAGGTCGCAAAGCAGGGAAAGGGATACCATTTACAGTGAACCCTTGCAGGAGCACCTCGGCCATGGCCACATGAAAATCGGCATTACCCTGGGAATAAGCCTGCAGGTCAAGCGCGAGCATGCTGCCGGTATTGTAATGCTGAACGTGGACGTAATCCAGGTCATTCCGCAAGGCGTAGATCAACGGCAGGTAAGCACCTGCTGCACCACCGTAAGCGGAAAGGGCTCCCTGAACATACAGGGTCTCCGGAGCCATGGAAAGTATGAAGTCCGCACCGAACTGACTGAGGATAGTACGACACCCCTGGATCGTATACACGAGCTTGGGAGAGGTAGGATTTCTGAAGTCTACATCACCACCGATCAGGGACAGTGAACTTCCTTCAAAGTTGATATCCAAACCGTCGAAGCCATACTCCTGGATGATATTGATCACAGTACTGCTAAACGCCTGCGCATCTGCCGGACTACTGATATCTACTGCTCCTGTGGCGCCACCTACCGAGATCAGCACCTTTTTACCCCTGCTCTGGAGTAATGTCACGTCATTTTTGAACTCCTGAACGCTGGGATAAATACCCGGATCCGGTGAAAAGGTTATTGTAGAGCCTCCCAATACAGTGGGCACGGCAAATGACACGTTGATCACATCCCATTTGTCTGAGACCTCCCGCAGCTTCGGTGTTGATGATCCATTGTCAAAATTATGCCAGTAACCTACCAGTATCTTGTCCGGCAGGTCGCCGACTGGAGGCACAGACCCAACGGAAATGTTTATGGGTGCAGAATTACCCGTAGCATTCAGATTATCCGTAGCTGTAGCAGTAAGTGTGTGATTACCCTGTACAGCTGTCCAACTGATCGTGTACGGTGAGGAAAGATCTTCACCTATCTTACTGCCATTTACAAAAAACTCCACTTTACTGACCGTACCGTCGCCGTCGCTGGCTATGGCTTCAATGTTCACCAGTTGACCGATCTGGAAACTGGTACCGCCGGCAGGCTGTGTGATGGATACGGAAGGGGACTGATTGCCCGGATTACCGTCACAGGGGCCTACCAATGTCCACGCATCTTCCCAATGATTACCCGTACCCGGCGCATACGCCCAGGCAGCTCCGTTACACCATCCACTGTTGGGCCACGGCCTGCATTCGTAAAGATTACCCTCATTCTGAACGCGGCTGCCTTCCTGATAGCCACCGTTTTCCACATACTGAGCAGCATCGCAATTGCCACCTCCTCCGCCGCTTTGAGGATTTACGGTTATACCTATACTGGCAGAAGATCCTACTGCATTTTCATTATCCAATGCCCTGGCCACCAGGGAATAACTACCCGCAGCAACGTTAGTCCACGTATAGCTGTAAGGAGAGCTTGTATCTTCTCCTAATTTAACCGTACCATTATAGAATTCCACCCTGGTAACACTGCCGTCACTATCAGAGGCTGTAGCTGTGATCGAAATGTTATCTCCTGCTGTGAAAATGCTACCATTGGCAGGAGAAGTGATAGAGGCAGTCGGCGCGACATTGCTTCCTCCACCCGGGTTGCCACAAAGGTCGCCTGTGACCTGGTTGATCGCTACGAGAAGCGAAGTTTGTGGATCACTGGTATCCTGAGAGAGCTCCCAGATCATGATACCGCCAGCGCTTTGCAGAGCTAATTCTGTTTTGGCCTTTATTGTAGGGATACCATTATAGCTGAACCCGTTAAAACTATCCGAATCAGGGCTTGCGCCTTGTGCGAGCAGATCCCGGTAGGTTACAAACTGCCCGCCGTTCCTGCCATAGAATGGTACACCTATAATAGCCTTGGACCTGGGTAATCCGCGGCCCACCCAGTAGTTGAGTGATTGTTCAGCATAGCTGTAGGGAGAATGAGGATTGCCGCCATCATAGGCCATAAGGTTAAGGAAATCCACATCGTCGAAGACTCCATTTAAAACACCTCCGGCTGTCCAGCCTGAAGCCACAACCGCTGCTGTCAGGAGCTTACCACGGCTACGCATAGCTTGTCCCAGCTCTTCCATAAGCAGCTCAAAATTTTGAGGTTCGTTACCTTCCCGCGGATACTCCCAGTCCATATCTACCCCGTCAAGATCATATTGGTTCACGAGGTTGACCAGGTTATTGACAAAGGCCGTACGTGTGCTGGAAGAAGCGGCAAGCTGTGTAAAGCGACTGTCATTTCCACCACCATCTCCAATGTCCCATCCTCCTACAGCGATCAGGACTTTTACACCTTTTTGATGGGCAAGGGATACGATCTCCTGGAGCTTGCCCGCATTAGGTACAGGTTCCAGCGTACCATTACTTCGTGGTAAGGCAAAGGCATAATTGATATGGGTTACTTTGTCATAATCAATAGAGCTGGCACTGCCTGCCCAGAAAGGCATGTATCCTACCACTTTAAAGCCGTTAGGGTTACAGCCCGCGTCACCTACCGTGATATTTACTGAAGAAGAGGTACCTACTCCATTGCTGTTATCTGTCGCTCTTGCGGTCAGAGAATAGTTACCTGTGGGCACATTAGTCCAGATAAAGCTATATGGCGCACTGGAGTCTTCACCCAACTTAGTGCTACCATTGAAGAATTCAACTTTGGAAACGGTGCCGTCACTATCGGAGGCGCTGGCGTTCAATGTCACGTTACTCCCCGGGGTAAAGGCTGATCCCGGCTGTGGGCTCGTAAGAGATACCTGTGGAAGGCTATTACTTCCTCCACCTCCATCACAAGGTCCTAAATCTTCCCATTCCGAACTTTGGGCAGGGTTTTGGTTTGACCACCATTTGGCGCGGTACTCACGACCCTGATACGATACTACACTTCCGCCACTGTAGCCCCTTCCGGGTTCCCAGGCAGGTGCGGTACATGTACCCGGATCAGGGCCTCCACCACCATCACATGGCCCAAGATCTTCCCATTCCGTACTCTGTGCAGGGTTTTGGTTCGTCCACCATTTGGCCTCGTATTCACGCCCCTGGTAGGATACTACACTTCCACCTGAATACCCCCTGCCCGGCTCCCATGCCGGTGCGGTACAAGTGCCAGGATCAGGGCCTCCTCCACCACTTCCTACCGAAACAGAAACCGATGCATTGCCAATTCCACCTTCATTGTCGGTGGCCCGGGCAGTAAGTGTGTAATTACCAGCGGTCACGTTATTCCAGGTAAAACTGTAAGGAGCGGTCATATCTGTGGCCAGTAGTGTATTTCCCTGGTAAAATTCCACTTGCGTTACGGAGCCATCACTATCACTGGCCATAGCCGTAATGGTAATGTTGTCACCTACTGTAAAGGTAGCTCCCTGCTGAGGTGAAGTGATCGATACGGAAGGGGGTTGATTACCTCCTCCACCGCCACCTGTGGCGAAAACTTCATTGATCTTATTCACTAAAGGGGATTGTACGCTAGACCATCTTTTAAGCTTCACGCCAAAAGACTGGGGAGACCCGCTGAACTCCAGGTCGCCAAAAACCTGCCATATAATGGTACCAGCCAGTTGGTTGTCATTGATAAACTGGGCCTTGATACCAATGGATTGCTCGTTATCATAGCTCAGGAAATAGTTATCTTTCGTTTTGTAGGGTACTTTAGCCTGATCATCCCAATGCTCAGTCCAGCCACTACCGGGGCCGGTTTTTTGTTTTATAAAGAAATGGTTGGGCGTGCCGTCGTAAACTTCTCGTGGCCAGTTGGTATAATCCGCACTGGTCTGTATAGGGCCATCCGGTTGGATCGTCTCGCTTCGCTTTACGGTAGGCGCATTTACGGAAGCACTGCCATTCGTGATCACTCCGCGTCCGTAAAAAGGCATTCCCATGTTGATCTTATCAGAAGGCACCCCGTACGATTTAATGGCATTCAGGGTAGATTGCCAGTTGAAATTAGGAGCTTCAGCTCCGTCATACGCATAAACCGGCGAATTATGACCCGCTATGTTGGACCATCCCCCGTTGTAATCGTAGGTCATTACGTTGAAGTAATCAAAAAGCTGTGATATTTGGGGCCACTCGTAGCCTACCAGGGATGCTGGATTCGCAGGCATTACCGTGGTCAGCAACTTACCCGGACCTATGGCATTCCTGATCTCCTGGGCTAAAATGGTGAAATTGGCAAAATCAGCCTGTGTGCCCGTAAAATTCATACCGGCAGCCCCTGGGTATTCCCAATCCAGGTCGATCCCGTCGAAACCCATTTCAATTAAAGTCTTACAATCTTCGATGAACCGTGCCCTTTTGACAGGATCAGCAGCCATTTCGGGGAAGTGTTTGCTCATGCTCCATCCTCCTATGGATGCCATTACTTTTACTCCTTTTTGGCGGGCCAGTTCCAGGAGTCCCGGCGCACCTCCTTCTTTGGGCAATACCAGTGGAGGATTACCTACATAGTCAGCGCTATTCATTCTCCATTTTGGGTGACTCCACTGGTTACCATTGATCACATACCCAAAAGCTTCTGCGCGTGCCTTTGTTTGGTCGTTGATCCAGGTAAAGCGTTCTACTTCACCAAAAAGAAGGTCGAAATCCCAACTGCTGTAATGATCGCCGAAAAGCAACGCTGCCGGTTGTTGAACAGAGCCTGGCTGGTATATCTGCTTATTCCTATGATCACCGCTGTGCAAAGTACCATCCACGGCTACACCAAAAAACGAAAAGTTGAGAATGGTATACTTTGAATAATCGATATTTAAATGGGTCAAGGCTCCCTGAGCAGGAAGCCCTGCATTGGCAGCCTTCCATGCATCCCAGTTAGTAATATAGCCTATGACCTGTTTGTTATGGTCATTGGTGGTATTTGGTCCTCCGGTATTGACCTGCGCTGTAATATGAAGGGATAAAAGGCAGATCAACGTGGAAAACAACCAGTGCTTCCATTTTACAGGAAAGAATTTTTCCTTCCGTGCTTTCAAAATAGTTGACGGTTTTGATTCCATACGATATTGGTTTAATGGGTTACAGATTACTTTTACAAAGCCAATTGAACAGACAGGACAGGAATTGTCACCCAAGATAGGGGGCAAACTTTCCGGGGGATAATTTTTTAGCTTAGCCGCGTGAGAGTATCGCTGAAGGGGGGAAGCTGGAAGTTGGAAGTTGGAAGTTGGAAGCTTGAAGTCGGAAGCTGGAAGTCGGAAGTTGGAAGATGGAAGTTGGAAGATGGGAGTTGGAAGTCGGAAGTTGGAAGTCGGAAGCTGGAAGTCGGAAGCTGGAAGTCGGAAGTTGGAAGCTGGAAGTTGGAAGTCGGAAGCTGGAAGTCGGAAGTTGGAAGCTGGAAGTTGGAAGTTGGAAGTCGGAAGTTGGAAGCTGGAAGTTGGAAGTCGGAAGCTGGAAGTCGGAAGCTGGAGGTTGGAAGCTGGAAGTCGGAAGCTGGAAGTCGGAAGTTGGAGGTTGGAAGCTGGAA
>LYSV01000058.1 GCA_001657315.1 Flammeovirgaceae bacterium BBD 1991-12
TTACCCTGACAATTTGATGTTGGCTATTGAAAGAGTTTTGGTCAAAGAACACATTGTCAGTTGGAAGGGGTACGCGTAGTTGATCAGGGGATCCGCCGGATGTTGTTGACCAGTGATTTTCAAAGTCATTCCAATCGCCAGCACCACCTACCCAATAAAAGTCTTCCTGTGCAGCAGCAAAAAAAGGCAATGAAATGAATATGGTTACAATACTTAATTTCAATAGTAACTTATTTTGTTTCAAAACTATTCACACTAACAACTTAGGGATATCACAGACAGATGCATCATATCCGTACTGCGTCATGCATAAACCTAAGACATCTCGTTTTTCACCAAACACTATTGGTAAATCATTATTACTTATCCAGCTCCAAACCTATACCATTTTCCTTTCAAATGTTCAAGATAAGTTAAGTTCAACTGATTACCATTTCCTTTTATGGTCCGTGGTTTTTCTATTTCTCCTCTTTCAAAATGACCATAAATAAATCCCCATCCTTTGCCTACTACGCCATATCCACAAAAAAACACTTTATGATCCTTGAGATTTCTAAATTCCAGAAATCCTATTTCTTCCATCTTATCCATTACAGATTCAGGGATTTTACCGGGCCCCTTTTCAACATCAAATCCTTCAATTTCAGGGTTTGACTAAAAATAAGAGATTACTGATTCGAATTTCGATTCTTCAAATTCAATTGAATGCGGATCTGGTCCGGTTTGCATTGAAGGAAAACAAGACCCGAGAAATAGTGATGCTATGAATAATAGTCTTCTCATTTTAATGTTTGCCCACAATATTGAATATACTCTTCAGGGTATATCTACTTTGTGTTTATGTCAAATTTAAAGAATCAGGCGGGCCTTTAATGGATTTCACGGTATTTAGTATCACATCTGTATAAACTTTGGTGACCCTACCAATGTCGTGGTCCGGTAAACTTTGAATACATCTTAATGTTTCATGGTACTTTTCAGCAAATAGATAACGAAACTATGCCGTGTAATCATAGCATCTTGCTCATTCCACTCTGAATGCCCGTTTGATGGTTATGGCCTTGCCCTCTGAAGAGAAGCCTTCCACCCGGATCATAAACAAACCATCGACGTCTGAGGTATAAAAGCTTAACGGGTAAGGCTGCCCTCCTTTCTTAGCCACGGGCTTCCAGTATAACTGGTCTCTTTTGTCAGGTCTCGGGTCACCCTTTCGGTAACCGTGGGTCAGCGGATGACCGGCCGGGGGTACAGACAGGCCAATGAGCTCTGTTTTCAGGGAAACCGCGGGGGTATAACCTCCCATTGATCCTTCGTAGGTCTCTATGGACATCACCCCGTCGAAAATTGAAGGCCCCAGAAAATAGCGGTTGCTGATGACCCCGATAGTTTTTACTTCGTAAGGATTAAGGGATAGTATTTTTCCAGCATCTACGGGCACTCCATCCAGTACGATCAATTGAGATTTATTGAAATCCGGCCGATACAGGTTTTGCCTGATCCTGATCCTGTCTTTTTGGATAGTGGCGCAGGCGATATATTCCACGAAGTAGTCCTTCAGGGCCGGAAATCTGTTATAGTCATCCAGAGGATAATGAAAATCAAATTCGGTAAGCTGCGGCATCCACGGGTTGGAAAGGACCGTGTCAGAAGTGGTCGGGGGTTTTTGGAAAAAGGTATTCTCCAACTGGACCCGTATGCTTTTGGCTACCACCTCTGCCAATTGGGCCGAATCCAGTGCAGGCACATTGTAATCGAACGGAGGGGCTGTACTCAGGAACTTGTTCTCAATACGGATCTGCATTTTTTCAGCGGTGTTCAGCGTAGTGAGGTAGGCTGTACTCTTTCTGACAGGTGATTTGAAATGGATTGAGAATTTACCGGTTTCATTGGTAAGCGCTGTTTTTAGCTGAAATGGTTTACCGGGTATGGAAAGGGTCACTGTGGCCGAGCTCACAGGCTGTCCGGTACTGTCCGTCACGGATCCCTGTATTATTTCATTCCTGCATTCCGGAAGCAACGCCACGGTCTCGGGAATATTCGCAGGTGTACGAAATTGATGTGTATTTCCAGTCAGTACGTTGTCATGGGTGCAGTGTGCGTTTTCAATGTTGAGCAGGTTAAACCAAAATAGATTATCCATGGCATGTGCCATCCTTTCCCCGATGTGGTCATTCATTTTCCGCACAGAAATGCTGTATTCACCCGGTGGCAGATCCAGATCCGTTTTCACCTGATCACGGTTTCCATATACATAGTCCATTGTATCGGTCTGTAACTTCTTTTGTGTACTGTGAACAAGCCAGCGTGTGGTGAGTAGTTCAGTGCCGTTGTAGAGTTCCAGTCTATGAAGCCCTTCTTGTAAGTTGGTTTTTTGAAGGGAAACAAGGGTGCCCTTATATACCGTCTGCTTATGTATCTCTTCCTGCATGGAAGTCAGGCGCAGGGTCAGAGGTGTATCATGTGTTAGTGTACTGTGTATATGCACCTGCCAGGCTGCTTGTCTTTCAGTGAGGACCAAACTCGCCCCCCTCATTACCGGCCTGGGCAGATCGAAAAAATGAAAGCTTTCCTGATCACCTTCCACAATGACCTTGTAATCTGTTTCCGGCTTAGGGGTAAAAAGGAAATGTCCCATTCCATGCTCTGCCTTAGAAAATGACAGCACGCTATGACCATTTCCATCCATGATCCTGCCTTCCAGCCTTAACGGTTTGCCATATCCATCGGTGAGCCGGTAGCCGATCTGATTTTCAATGCCTGCCACTATCTTTTCGTGCGGTATGATCAGAGAGAATGATACCTTACCGGACAATGGTTGTTCTGAGGGGTAGGGCTCAAACGGGTTAATGATTAAAACCGGCAGCCGCAGCTGGTCATCGAAATTTTTCATCCACTGTGTATAGGCTACCAGCTGATAGTTGCCTGTAGCGATCAGGGAGTTGATAAAGAAATCCCCACTCCCTGTGCCTCCTGTTAAAGGTATCTTCTTTTGAAAAACAGGCCCCGATCTGCCAATGAGCTGGACATACAGGATCTTGCTCATATCTGTCAGTTTGCCGGTTTTATCACTCAGGTTGAATGCTGAGAAATACAGGGTCTCACCGGAAATGAGGGTTTGGCTGTTGAGATGCAGGTACAATCGTTCCCTTATGTCGAGTTGTTGTGCAAAGCTGCTGAAGACTAGAAGTGTAAGCAGGGCACAGGCGTATATTGACCGGGCTCCCATTAATCAATCCAAAAGTCGGGTTTAACATTGGTAGAATACCACGTACAATCGGTGCATCCCTTTGTGCCTATCACGGCCACTGGTGTGGGAAGTTCGGTAACGGCGATCAACCGGTAAGCAGTACCGGTCAGGTAAAGAGGCATCTCGGCCATGGGTATTTCCATGACCTGATCTGACTTGCATGAAAACCGGAATGGTGGACGTTCGTAAGGCGGATCAAAGTTTTCCGGGTCAAAAAACTCCCGCAATTCTGAAACACCAGCCACTTCAAAATAGCCCAATACCACCTCATCCGGGTCATTGATGGATTCCAGGTTGCCGATCACCGCTCCCTGCTGTTTGTCAGAAAGTGTACCACCTGACTCGTTGATCTCCTTGATCTTTCTGTAGAAGTTATACGCTTCTTCGCTGATGGCATATTGTTTTACCTTTATTGAATACCGGTTGCGGAGCATATCCGTACCCAGACTTACGTGTCGTACAGGCAGTTCAGCGACTCTGTTCCGGACATTGAGTGCGGAGGTGGCGATAAGAAGTTCTTTAGAAGAATCTGAAATATAGCATGTGCCTACCTTTTCTGTTCGTACGGTCCATGAAGTGTCGGCTTCATTGTAGATGTATTGTGATGGAGAAGGCACCTTTATCTGGTAGGTGTCTTCCCATTCGTACCGGAAGTATTCCGCATTGCCTGAGTTATCATGAGAGTCTATGAAAAACTGCATCCCAATACTGTTTTCTTCCTCTCCTTCCACCGGGATCTCTTCGTATTTCGCATAAATACTATCAATGGGAGGCGCTTTGGTCAGTCGTTCCGCCTTTGACCAGTAGGATCTCCCGTCACCTGTAGTCACAAAAAGCCGGTAGGTCTGACCAGCGATAGCCTGAAAATTGTCTGGCGACCAGTAAGATCCGTTCTGTCCTTCGGTAAATGAAGTGATCGTACCGCTGCCATCTTCGACATACACATCGGCTCGGGTGACCGGGCTCATGAGGTCGTTGTCAATGGGTCTTGTGTAACTCAGCCTTATCTCATGGGATATTGATTCATTGGAGAGTGTACCCTCTATGACCATGAACTCTTCGAAATTACCTGTTTCGTAATCGTAAGGCTCAATGCAGCCTGATAACATAAAAAAAATGATGATATGGAGGTGTTGACGCATCAGAATCGGAAATTAAAAGACAATGTAGGTATTGGCTGACCGAATACGATCAGCTGATATCCATTCACTTCACCGTCTCTGGCATCGAAAAACACAGAAAACGGGTTGTCCCTGCCCAGTACATTGTACACGGAGAGAGACCAGTAGGCATGTGAAAGCTTTTTGAGTCTGTGACCTTCGTCGAGACTGAGCCCGATGTCCATACGGAAATAGTCCGGCATTCTGAAGGTATTCCTGTCACCATAGTGTACTACCTGTGAGCCCTGAAGATCGTATAGGGCTACAGGATAGGTTACGGGCCTTCCGGTGCTGTAGGTCATGTTGTAGGAAAAGCTTAGTCGCCTGGTGAGCTTGTAATTGGCTACCAGATTGACCGTATGGGGTTTGTCAAAGTTGGTGGGGAAGAAGTCTCCCCTGTTGATGGTCTCTTCTGGAAAATCGCCGTCCAGTCGGATAAACGTCCTGGCATAGGCATAGTTGATCCATCCATTTAGCCTGCCCGATTTTTTAATACTTAACTCCACACCATAGGACTTTCCCGGGCCCTGCAGGGTGACGGTCTCTATCTGGTCATTCAACAGAAAATCAGCACCTACTTTAAAGTCCACCAGGTTTTCCAGTCGTTTGTAATAACCTTCTATACTGGTTTCCAGCTTGTTTTTCATCAGGTTCTTGAAGAATCCCACGGAGATCTGATCAGCGACCTGAGGTTTGAGGTGGTAACCGGCCAGCGTCCAGATATCTGTAGGGGCAAGTGAGGCGGTATTGGACAGGGTATGCAGGTACTGCCGGGTGCGGTTAAGCGCAAATTTGACGGATGTGGTTCGGTCCAACGCATAACGCAAGGATAGTCTGTACTCCGGCCCGTGATAAAACCTTATGGCCTCCCCACTATCAAAAAACAAGGTATCCTGGACAGAAATACTGTTTTTTGGAGTGCCTTCCGTATACCTTAGCACCCGCTGCTCTCCCATGGCGCTGAACAGGGAATACCGCAGGCCTGCTGAGATGTGAAGCTTTTTGCTGATGTCAAAATCATCTGAAAAATACAGGAAAAACTCAGCTCCGGGCTTTTCCTGCACGTCTACCTCCGCAACCTGTGATTCACCTACAGGACGGCGACTGCCCGGGTTGACATTATAGTACCGTGTGCCCAGGCCATAGGTTTGACTATGCCGGTCGCTGAAGTAGTTATTGAGTTGTGCCTCAAGTGAGGTTTCAGCAATACTGAAGTCCTGCCGGAATGCATTGCTGACCAATTGATCATATTCAATATCGTATTGATAACGTGAGAAGTGTGAAGCCAGGGAGCCTTCCAGCCTTGGATTGAACTTCCTGGCCCATTTGATCGATCCAATGGCATTGGCATAACGGAAATCTGAGAAGGAAAACAGCGTGTCCGATCTCAGCCGGAGTTTGTCGGAACTCATGTAGCCGGACACGGTGAGGCCTTCCGAATCATTCAGTTGATGGTCGTACCTTACCAGCAGATCGGCGAAGGATGCCCGGTTCTCCCTGAAGTTCACATCGTCGAGCTGTTTTAAGATCCAGTTGGAGTACGTAGTACGGCCGGACACCGTCATGGCCGACCTGTTTTTTATCAGCGGGATCTCCAGCGTAAGCCGGGAGGTGACCGGGGAAACCCCACCGGTAGCGCTGAATTTCTCAGTGTCAGCCGCTTTGCTTTCGATATCGAAAACCGAGGACAGCCTGCCTCCGAAACGGGCCGGTATGCTGCTTTTGTAGATCTCCATGTCCTGTATGGCTTCGGAATTGAACACGGAGAAAAACCCAAAAAAGTGATTGGCATTGTACACAGGTGCCCCGTTCAACAGGATGAGGTTCTGGTCCGCCTTGCCACCGCGTACATTGAAGCCGGCGGCGCCTTCTCCTACCGTGGTGATCCCTGCCAGCGTAGTCGCCACTTTCATGATATCCCTTTCGCCCAGCACGACCGGTACGTTTTTCGTTTCTTCCACATCGATCCGGCCTGTCCCCATGCCGGTATCCCTTATGTTGGCGTCCCTCTCGGATTCTACTCTGATCTCCATTAGGGTGAGCACATCTTCGTTCATATCAACATTCAGCTTGCCGTTGGAAAATACCGCAAGCTCCCTTTGGGTACTTTTTCTTCCAAGGTATTGAAAGAACAACGTGCGGCGTCCTGCAGGAAGGGCAATGGAATAGAAACCATTCTGGTCGGATATAGCGCTCGACTTCATGTCTTTGGTATAGACAGAAACGCCGGATATCGGTTTTCCTGTTTCGGCTTCTCTTACATACCCCACTACCGTGGGACGCATACCAGCTGAAAAACTGCTTCGATTCCCTATTTCAAACACTTTCCTTTCAATGTCACCGTATTGCTCTGTATCTTCTGCATAGTCCCGTGAAAAGATCAGTCCTTTCGTAGTGGCAGGTGAATTTTTTTTGGAGACCCATGATCGTATAATAGCGGGCGCTGTGATGATCTTCACATCCCTGGTCAGTATTACACTTTCGCTCTCCCGGTAGGGGAACAGTCCATGGGGTTCAAAGAGCGTCTGCAGCACTTCCATGACTGGTGTGTTGGAGAAGGCAGCGGTCAGTTGGAGCGTATCGAGCCCCACGGGATCAAAATAAACAGTGAGCCCTGTTTTACTTTTAATTTCCTGAATTACCTCCAGTGCCGGGGTAGCTGAAAACTTGCCGGAAAACAGCACGGACTGGGCATACCCGTAGGATATGGAGAGTATAAAGAACCATAGCAGGGGTATCTTTTTTTTCATAGGCTAAGGTCATTACAAAAGGCTGCCAGGCCTTTCAGCTGATCATAGGAAGCCTTACCCGGTTTGCGAATGCTGTTGCGTTTCATGTATTGCCTGAGCTGATGTTTATGCTCTTCAAACAACTTTATAAGCGCTGACCGGCTGGTGATCTTATGATAAGCCCCCTCCAGTCCGATCAGGTAGTGATTTTTTTCTTCAAATACAAAATCACCATTTTCCACACTACCTTCTTTGGTTCTTTTGATCAGAAATTCGAGGTTTTTCCCTTTATACACCTGGTCGTAAAAGCCTGCCGGCCGTGCAGGTACGGATTCATTGAACCGGACAAAGGTGTGGTCCGCTATTCGGAACCATTTCACCTGATCCTGATTCAACCGGATAGGCAGCGTGGTCTTTCCATCAGACCCCGGTACCAGCACCCGGTCATTTTTGAGATCATAAATAAGCTGAACATTGCAGAAAGTTTCTCCCCGGTAGCTTATGGCTCCTACAGACCAGCCCTTATTTCCAAAAAAGGCGTGTGTTGTTCGCGACTGCCTTCTGATCTCACTGTAGGTGCCTGTGATCAGTTCGGTGCTTCCCCTGCCTACGGTGTTATCGAACCAGCCCGTGGTACTGTCCGACAAGGAGAAACCACTTAAGCTGTACTGGGCATGAACCGAAACCGGAGAGCCGGCAAGTGTAAGTACAAACAATAGTATACTACCGTAATATACCTTATCCTCTGCTGGCCCTGGACAAAACCAAAGCGTTTTTGGGAATGCAAATGTCCTCTGGGGGTTGTTCATAGGTTTTAACTTTTCTGTAGATAGCATGAACAGAAGACAGAGATGTCCTGGGTCCGGATTTGTTTATGGTTAAATAACTAATACTTAAGCGCAATGCTCCCAGCTTTTAGACTTAAAGTCTAAGTACTGAATGTAAAAATAGTGGCTTCACCTGACGCGGGTAGGGGGGAAAGTATGGTTAATAAGAGGGTGATTATTTCTTAGGCTGGGGAAAGGATTTTTTAAGGTGCCACAAACGTTCGCTTATAAAAAAACAACAGGAAGTTTTCGAATGTGTTGTCCTGGTCTTTGGTTTTGTTATGACCAGGCGAGAGCGGTGCAATGGCCATGAATGTTAGCCACTTTCAATTCCCTGTTTGTTCATTCCCTTGTTTAAAACAGGCGAAACCCAATTCCCAGAGAATGATTGTGAATATGACCATTGTTGTCAGGTAGCTATTATTAGCTTCAAAATCCGGGATTAATTTGATACAACCCCAATCAACAAACTTTCGGTACTCGTATTGCACTATAAAAACAGAAACAGTAAAAACTGTAGATATCAAGGCGATCAGGTAAATATCGGGCCCTCTGTAATCTCTTCTGAACCGTGTGAGAATTAGATAATTAAAAACCAGAAGAACTGGAATTGTGAGTTCTTCACCTATTCCATGTGTGAGAACGAATCCAATACAGAAGCAAACGAATCCGGTATTTAAATAATATTTTATTCTTAAGTTCACGTAGAACTAGTTTAGACTTTTAAGGTTTTCAATTCCCTGGATCCACTTGTTCCTGATACTTTCAGTAGTATCGAATTCCAATAGTTTGCTAAGGTTTGACTCGCATAGGTTGATTATGTGATCCCAATTTCCCTTTTCTTTCTTCCAATAGTTTGTGTCACTTTCAAGGACATTATGAAGTAGATCCCCTTCGTAAAAGTCTCCTTCAGCGAGTATATCTTTTTCCAATTCTTCCAGCGCTATGGGGATTAAATATGATAACCCAAGGTTCTGGCCTATCATAATTCTCAAGTCTTCGATAGTATATTCAATCAATGGTTTCTTCCTTAGTTTATGAATTGTGGTCACCAGGTAACTCTCATTATCTGGTATTGAACCCCAGTTGTCCTTCTCCAGGTTCTCAAGCGTTTTGTATCGCCAGTTGTTCTCAAACTTCATTTATGTGTCTTACAAATGGTGGCTACGGGTCAAGTCCTGCTCGAGAAACATCCACTCCGTATATCCGAAATATCAGTTCGACGCATCGAAACACAGGCTCCATGCATGGAAACATCTGCTCGATGGACCGAAATGTTTACTGAACGTGCAGAAATATAGGCTCGATGGACCGAAATATCCACTCGATACGCCGAAATGTCAGATGTAAGTAATGAAATATCAGGTGAATGCCTCGCAATATTCACTGACTATGCCACAATGTCAGCTTTCAGCGTTGCAAAACCTATTGACTGTGTTGCAAACTCTACCTGCCTGCTCACTGGGTCCTGTGGATCTATCGGACTCTGTGAGCCAACTCAGGACAGGACTCAAGACTCACTACTAATTTTCTTCGCCAGCAGAATATGATCACACACCAGCACAATCTCATCCCGCTGGTTAAAAACCTCTACATGCTCTACCACAGTGCCCAGGTCTGGTTTTTTGGAGTCCGACTTTTCCGATATGGTCACCTCTACCCGGATGGTGTCCCCGATATACACTGGTTTAATAAAACGCAACCGGTCATACCCCTTGGAAAAAGCCTCAGGGTTGATCTCCGTGGCCGTCATGCCAATAGCTACGCTGAAGGTGAGGGTGCCATGGGCAATGCGCTGCCCGAAAGGCTGGGTCTTACACCATTCTGCGTCCATATGATGTGGAAAGAAATCACCCGTGTGGCCTGCATGTACCACAAAGTCGGTTTCAGTAATGGTGCGTCCCAGCGTTTTCCGGACGGACCCCAATTCATAATCTTCGAAGAACTGTGATTTTATGTGCATGTTTTTCTTTTTTCAGATCGTTGCTGGTGTTTAAAGTTGGTTTTCCAATTTGTACGTCATTCCGGCCAGCCGCTGCGGACGGCTCTCATAAAAGCCTACCCACAGCCACCGGCCGACGAAGGAGAGTAACTTCCGACTTCCGACTTCCAGCTTCCAACACCTACCTCCCCATCCATCCACCATCCACCAACATAATGGCCCCATGCATGTAAGAGGCAGCATTAGAACAGAGAAATACCGTCGGCCCGGCAAAGTCCTCCGGTTCACCCCATCGTCCTGCGGGGATGCGTGACAGGATGGATCCTGCCCGTACCGGATCCTTGCGGAGCGCCTCGGTGTTGTCCGTGCTGATGTAGCCGGGAGCGATGGCATTCACATTGACGCCTTTTCCGGCCCATTCGTTGGCAAACGCCATGGTCAGCTGGCCGATAGCTCCTTTGCTGGCGGCATAGCCCGGTACGGTGATGCCGCCCTGGAAGGTGAGGAGGGAGGCTGTGAAAACGATCTTCCCCGATCCTCGGGCCACCATCTCTTTTCCCAGCTCGCGCGTAAGGATGAACTGGGCATTTTGATTGACCTCCACTACCTTGTCCCACATTTCGTCCGGATGCTCCGCCGCCGGGGTGCGCAGGATGGTACCGGCATTGTTCACCAAAATGTCAATGACCGGAAAATCAGCCTTAACCTCATCAATGAAACCGTACAGAGCCTTGCGATCGCTGAAATCACAGGTATAGGCCCTGAAGTTTCTTCCTGTGGCTTTTACGGCTTTTTCTACCTCACTGCCTTCTTTTTCAAGGCTGGCGCTTACGCCTACGATGTCAGCGCCGGCCTCAGCCAGCGCTATGGCCATGGCTTTGCCGATACCACGTTTACACCCGGTGATCAGGGCAGTTTTGCCCTCCAGCTTAAATGTATTCAGTACGCTCATATTGCTTTGTATTATAGGGTTTATTGATCGCTTTATTCAAGCCTGTTGGGTTTATGACTGGCAGTCCAGCAGGTATTTCATTCCCGCGGGATTAGCCGCTATGGTCTCAAAGACCTTTTGTACATTCCTCAGGGGTTCTGTTTGGGTGATCAGTTTTTCAAAGGGCAGCTCATGCCGGGAGATCATGGTGATGGACTCCTCATAGTCTTCCTCTTCATAGACGCGTGCCCCTATCAGTTTTAGCTCCTTCCAGAAAAAACGGAAAAGGTCCACATTTTTAGGCTGTCCGTGAATAGCCACCATCACAATGCGCCCGCGGATACCGGCCACCTGTGTCATGACATCGAGCGCCGGCTGTGCTCCTGCTACCTCAAAAACGACATCGGCCAGTGCGCCATCCGTTTTTTCCTCAATGAATTGTACCAGGTCGGTTTGGGAAGGGTTTACCACGGTAAATCCCAGCGCCTCCGCCAGTGCGACTCGTGTGGCATTGATCTCGGAAATAATGACGTCTGCACCCTTTGCCCTTGCTACCATCGCTACCAGCAATCCAATGGGGCCGCCACCCAGTACCACGGCCGTTTCACCGGCCTGTACTTCGCCCATGCGCACGTCATGACAGGCCACGGCAAGGGGTTCCACCAGGGCAGCCAGTTTCATGTCAATGGTATCCGGTAATTTGTGCAATGTAAATGCCGGTACATTCCAGTAGGCCTGCATGGCTCCGGGGCTGTCGATGCCTATGAACTTCAGGTCTTTGCAAATGTGACTGTATCCCTTATCCGAGGGTTTTTCAGCCCGGTTATCCAATGGGCGTACTACCACTTTTTCACCCGGAGAAAAGCCGGTTACCCCTTCACCCACGGCATCGATCTCTCCTGACATTTCATGCCCTATACTCTGTGGTATTTTTACACGCTGGTCCATGGCACCATGGTAAATGTGCACGTCTGTGCCGCACACGCCGCAGTACGCTACCTTTATCCGCACTTCACCGGCAGCGGGTGGATCCATTTCCTTTTCTATGACTGAGAAGGTTTTGTTTCCTTCATATTGTGTTGCCTTCATGCTGTTTGTTGATCTATGAATGAATAATTATTGTTCATCTGGCACTTTCTGGGAATACTCAGGCTTTACGCCCCCTGTGTCGCTTGATGCATAGGCCGCTTCCACAATCAGCATGGTCTGGAAAACATCATCCACGGAAGTTTCAAGATGATCAGCAGAGCCCTCCACAAAACGCATCAATGATGACATGGAGCCAATGAATGCGTCGGGAAACCACGACCCCGGGATCTGTACGGTGATCCATTGAGGGGGGTTATCCCCTTCCACCATACAGTATTCAAACAAGTCCGGCTGACCTTTGGGGTAATCCATCAACAGGCCCATACGGGCGTAGATAGCGCCGTGGGTGCCTTCCCACTTCACAAAGCTCTCCTGGTGCTGGCGCCCGAAATTGTGGTCATGGTTAGTGCTTACCAGGGCACGCATGGCATCACCATAGTCCAGGATCACATTCGTTCGTGTAGAGGACATCTCCTTGGCCGGATGACGCACAGTTTTGGCCATGACGGAGGCCGGATTGCCCAGGAATGACCGTACCAGGTCGATATGGTGAATGCTGTGTTGCTGGATCTCCAGCCGGGGATGGTACATCACATTGGGGAATATCTCCCACGGGGTATATACAGATACCCTTACCTCCATGTCATACAGCTCGCCGATGGCTCCCGATTCAATCATATCCCGCGCAGCGTTAATGAACGGGGCAAAACGCAGCTGGCAATTGACAGCGGCTACGAGCTTTTTACGTTTACATACCTCGATGATCTCCACAGTTTGCGCATAGTAATCTCCCAGGGGTTTTTGAATGAGTACTGGTGCACCGTCCGGCAGCTTTTCCAGTGTAGCAACGAACTGGTTGGGCATGAGGGTAAGGTCATATATCGCATTGTCCGGAGCCTGTGCTACGGCATCCTCTACGGTATCAAATACCCGGGGCAGGTCAAACTTTTTGGCAAGGTTTTCAGCCCTTGCTCTGGTGCGGTTGGTAATACCGAACACTTCGAACCCTGCCTTACGGTAGGCCGGCAGGTGTGCGTCATTTACGATCCCACCTGCGCCAATGATCACAATGGGTCGTTTGGTTTTAGGTAGTATTTGCTCGTATTTCAATTCCATTTTTCTTGATTTTATGGTACTTCCATTAGGGTTTCCACCTGAAGCTGGGCGTTGTTCAGTATTTCCTGTATAGTATTTTCCGTATTGATCACGTCCAGAACGAGTTGATCAATGATCGTGGCGATGGCAGACCAGTTCCTCATGCGTGGAAGTGCGCGGGTCTCCCGGTGCAGCTCCTCCAGCTTGTGATAATAAGGGACTTCGCGGTTCACATCCGGATCGTGCCAGGTGGACCTGCGGCATCCTATACCTCCTTCCAGTGTCAGTAACCTGTCACAGGCCGGGCTCACCGCAAACCGTATGAAATCGTAGGCTATGCTTTTCTTTTGACAGCCAGTACTCATAGCGTACATCCAGTAGGCGTTTAGTGAAACGCTCTTTCCGCCGGGGCTGTAAGGCACATGGGTAACTTCTACCTTGCCTTTTACTTTGGATCCGGGGTATACCTCGCACATGGAAGCAAAGCCGAACCAATTGACCATTATGGCCAGCTGCCCGTCAGCGAACGCCATGCCGGCCTTGACGGAATCAAATTTACGAGAGTCCGGGTGGATGGCTTCCGTATGCCGAAGCATGCGGCGGTAGTATTGCATTCCTTCCAATGCTGGTTGGGAGTTGAGCACTACCTGGCCGTTATCGCTGATCAGCTCACCGCCTCGGGTCCATAGCTGCAGGCAAAAATCAAAGACGGTATTGTGACCATCCGGGTAGGCCGCAAAGGTGGTGCCGAAAAGGTTTTGCCCCGGCCTTTGAAAAAAGCGTGCCACCTCTTCAAGCTCTTCCCAGGTCTTTGGTACAGCGAGCTCTTTGCCACATGTTGCCCGGAAGGCAGCCTTTTCCGCGAATGATTCGAACAGGTCCTTACGGTAGATCAGGCATTCCGGCCCATTATGTAAAGGCAAGGCATAGACATTACCGTCAAACTCCTGCATACCCAGCAGGGAAGGCGCCCAGCCATCAGGAAACCCATCGGGGCTTTGCTCAGCAATAAAAGGGGAGAGGTTTTCAATATGATCATTTTCAACGGCTTCCGTGATCCAGTCGGTGTTGATGAATGTAACGTCCCAGCGGCCGGTTCTAAGACCTTTTTCAGTAAAAAGGCTGTCATACAGCGGATGAAGGTCCATAGGCACCACTTCCAGTTCCAGCCGGCAGCCGGTTTCCCGGCAAAAGGCTTCCCAGGTCTTTTCAATGGCTGACTCGAACGGATCAAACCTTCGTACGGCTATTCTGAATTTGTCAGTACCTACCATCTCAGTTTACAATAAGCTCGTTGATAATCGCTTTGGTGTGTTCACCCAGTGCCGGAGAGCCCGCGGAAGCGGTAAGCAATTCACCATCTATTCGGATCGGGCACCTTGTGGTCTCGTAAACAAAACCGTCGCCCATGGTCACCCGCTGGATCATGTCAAGTACCTTAAAGCCTTCATGCTCAAACAGGCGATCCCAGCTCAATACTTCTGCACACCAGATATCGGCAGGCTCCAGCACGGAGAGCCACTTGCCGGTGGGGCTGGTCCGCAGGTGTTCGGCCAGGATCTTTTTGATCTCATCCCGCTTGTCGTACCAGTCGGACACCTCGGTATATTTTTCCAGCTTCGGGCATTCCAGCAGGTTGCCCAGCACTGGGATCGCTCCCATGGCCAATGCCAAAAAGCCGTCCTGAGTCCTGTAAACTCCATAGGGAGCCCCCAGGTAGGCGTGGGCATTGTTAAAGGCTGTTCTTTCCGTAGGTGCACCGCCGTCATGGTAATAGGTGGTGATGGTCTCAAACTGAAAGTCAAGGGCAGACTCGAGCATGCTTACGCTTACTTTGGCGCCCTGGCCTGACTTGCCGCGTTGTACAAGCGCTGCCAGAATACCCTGTGCGAGGTGTGACCCCGAAAGAATGTCCACAATGGCCAGTCCCATGGGCACGGGACCCTTTCCTGCATTGCCGCTAAGCCAGGTAAGTCCTGAAAGTGACTGTAAGAGCAGGTCTTGCCCCGGTTTTTTTGCCCAAGGTCCTTCCGGCCCATAGCCGGAGATCTCTCCATAGATGATACCGGGGTTGACTTTTCTTACGGCCTCATAGCCGAAACCCAGACGATCCACTACACCCGGGCGAAAATTGTGCACCAGTACATCGGCCCGGGCGATCAATTTCATCACCTTTTCCTTGTCTTCGGGCTGTTTCAGATCCGCCTGGAAGCTCTCTTTGTTACGGTTGATGGCCTGGAATACCGATGACTCATGGTTTATGATCGTGTTGGATACATAAAGTGTACGGCATATGTCTCCTGTACCCGGTCGTTCTACCTTGATCACTCTGGCGCCAAGATCTGCAAGGCGCAACGTGGCCGAAGGTGCCGACAGGAACTGACTCAGGTCTATGATCAACAGGTCTTCCAGTGGTTTCATCGTGCTGCCAGGTTAAATTCTCTCGTAATATCTTCTGTATGTTGCCCCACCTTCGGTGCCGGTGGGGAGGCAAAGAGGCGCTCATCGTTTATCCGGATGGGGCAGCGTGTCGTATGTACATGCCCCCCATCGGGCAGGTCCAATACCTGGTCCATTTGCAATGCCCTGTAAGCTTCATGCTGTAACAGGTCATGATAACGGAATACGTCGGAAGCCCATACTCCTGCCGAATCGAGCGTGTCCAGCCACTCCCGGGTAGTTTTAGCCAGCAGATGGGTGCTGAGGATTTCCATGATCTCATCACGCCGGGTGAACCACAGTGCCTTGTCCCTGAATTCCAGCAGCTTTTGGCAATCAATGACCTCTGCCAGGTCCGTGAGTTGCCCCATGGCCAGGGCAATGTAGCTGTCTTTGGTTTTGTAAATGCCATAGGGCGCGCTGAGATAGGCGTGTGCATTCCCTTTTTTTGCCCGTTGCGGCAGCTTCCTGCCGTCATTCAGGTGTGTGGTGATCAATTCAAACTGGAAGTCGATCATCGACTCCAGCAGACTTACTTCTACCAGGGCCCCCTGTTTTGTTTTTCCACGACGTACCAGTGCAGCAAGGATCCCATGGACAAGGTGCGTACCCGTGACTAAGTCTGCCACTGCCAGGCCAAAGGGTGTAGGGTCATCTGCTGCATCACCAGACAGATTGGCAAGGCCTGACATACACTGGACAAGCAGATCCTGCCCCGGCTTCTTTTGCCACGGACCCTCCTGGCCATACCCGGTCACCACACCATAGATGATGTCCGGGTTGATGGCTTTTACCGCCGGATAATCCAGACCGATCTTTTCCATCACGCCGGGGCGAAAGTTATGGGTGACAACATCAGCCTGTGCGATCAGCTTTTTTACCAGGACCAGGTCCTCCGGGTCCTTCAGGTTGGCCGTAAAGGATTCCTTGTTCCGATTTACTGTGTGAAAGACCAGACTATTGCCGTCCACGAACAGGTTTTTTATGGCGATCTGTCTGCCGCCTTCTCCATGCACTGGTCGCTCTATCTTGATGACCCGTGCGCCCAGATCGGCAAGACGCAGGCCTGCAGAGGGGCCGGCCATAAACTGGCAAAACTCCAGTACCGTTATTCCTTCAAGTGGTCTCGTTCCCATCAGTCCTGTTCTTTTTTCGATTTTATATACAACCGGTTCAGTTGATCGAGCAGGGCCTTTTCCTCTCCACCGTTTATCAGGTAATCACGGATAGGCGCACCTGCGCGATCCTGGAAATACATGTGGCCATTGTATCGGGGCCGCAGAAATGACCGGTCAAGTGCCGGCAGGGTATTTTTGAAAAAATCCGCAGTTAGCGCATTGGTATGCCCATCTGTCCATGATGAACGGTGCCCGGGCTGACCCCCTCCGCCAAAAAAGACGGATTGTTGGCATTCCGGTGATGCTACATACTGCGCATAGTGCATGGCCATCTCAATTTCCCTGCATTGAGCCGATACAGCCAACCCGGTACCGCCCAGAGTGGAAATAGCCTTCCCCTTGCCACCGATATCTACCATATCGTGAAAGTGAAGTAGCTTGCTGGCATAACCGCTGCGACTGTAGTTGCTGTAACCGTAGGCCCATGGACAATACAGGTATTTATCGGTCTGCGTCATGGCTTCGTAAACCCGGATCGGATTCCAATCGAAGATCTGTGGATCCATTTTCACTACGAGGGCGCGCAGCAGCTTTAGCGCTTCCACGCCAATGTCTGGGCTGACCACCTCTTCTTCTCCCGTGCATACATCTTCTCCGAGGGTGCAGCACATCATATAAAAATTCATGAGGGTATCCTGAGGGATGCCCGGCATGATCACCAGCCCCTTTTTTGACAGATCCAGCAGATCGTCATAGGTTTCAGGGATCGAAAGCCCATTGGCCTTGAACAGATCGGGTCTGCTCGCTGCAACGGGAGTGGCAGCATCTATGGCCAGCGCCCACTGGTGCCCCCCGGATGAATAGCTTTCATGCGACCTTCCTACCGTATTTTGTGCCTGGTCTTTCATAAATTCCCCGGGCAGGTGCTGGTCAAGCGGCAGAATGACACGATGCCTCGCAGCAAAGCCTGCCCAGGGATGATCGATCACCAAAAGATCATAGCGTTTAGCCAACTGGTCGATAGGTTCATCGGCAAACGCTTGTAAAGAACGTTTTTCCCATAAGATCTCCACGTTCGGATGTAGCTCTGAAAAACGTTGGGCGGTGGCTACCATGGAGGTAAACCCCCGGGAATGGTTCCAGGTGATTCCCTTCAGTTCGATCTCGTGGCCGTTCATTATATGGTATCAGGTGTATAGACGAATTTTGATTACTATTTGGCTGATCGAGGCCTGTTTGATAACCAGGTAATACTATTAAAACAGGGCCTGCGCTTACTCCTGATCCCTTTCACCGAATCTTGCGAACCTTGTGGAAGGGATCGGGTATATTAGGGACGTATCCAGACTAAATGGCATGATACAACCGGGGAGAAGCGATCTTACTTCGTTTCTCCTTTTGCAAAATTCGGAAGTCAACAGGTCAGGGGATTGTTATTAGACGACAACTTTTTACACTTTTCCGATGAATACCAAAAGAATAAAGTCTTTGAAGTATTCTGTATGTTGTATATGAGGAAAGTTGATTTAAACAAATCCGTGCATTTTGCGATACTGACCCGGTGAGCAACCTACTTTTTTTCTAAATACACGGCTGTAGTATTGCTGGCAGCTAAAACCGGCCTGCTCGCTGATCTCCTTTTGTGTTTTTGTGGAAGTGAGCAGTAAGAGTTGTGCCATTTCAATGCGCTTGTTGTTGATGTATTCAACAGGTAGCAGTCCCGTGGTCTTTTTGAACCGGCGGGTAAAGTGGTCTGTGGAATAACAGGCGATCTCCGCCAGTTGATCCATCCTGATCTCATATTTCAGGTGTGTATGAATATACTTAAAAACTTCTCTTAAGCGAGAAAACCGTGTGAAACTGGCATTCACATCATCAGCATCCCTGATGAACCGCGACAGGATCTGCCGGAGGATGCCGTTGGTCTCAAGGGCTGTTATGCTGTTGCCATGGTAGGAGAGGGAAGACGCCCAGTTTTGTCTTTGGTATACTTTAGGGTCGCTTTGGATCAGGGCTGCATCTTTGTTAATTTCTATCAACCTTTTGAAAAGCTGGTAATCAAGCATACTCGCCTTAACTTCATAATGTACGGGTACACTGTCGAAAATTTTCAAACCATCGGTGAGCTGATTACTGAAGTGGATATAGTACTGCGAAAGTGTATTTCCGGGGCAGCTGTAGCTGCAATGGGTATAGCTCGGAATGAGATACAAATAGCCGGGTTTCAGTTCGTAGTGCTGATTATTGGGATAAATATAGCCACCACCTGCTGTTATGAGGTAGATACGGGTGAATGGACTCACAATATCGGTATAATCCCATGTTTTGTCCAATTCACAGTATGCAGTATTCAGCAACTGTACTCTGAGCTCTTCAATGAGGTTGGGTACCATAATGCCCGGGTCGAATGGGTTTGTTTAAGGTCAAAAATATAGCTTAAGATCGTAATTGTATAAAAAAGCACCGTGTTTTTACAACAAATCAAATGACTCATTTGATAAGTTTGTGGAAGTGTTCAGATAACACCCCTGGGGCAGAAAGCCAGCTCCGTTGACTTGTTGGAACAATGGTCCTGATGGCTTTCATCGTTGTTTAGAGTAGATCGTTATTCAGTTCAATCAAATGTCTCTCCCCAGGTGAACTATGAAACAATAAAAAATGACACCTAATCCTATAGTTGGTACCGGTCTGCATGCTGTCGGGGGAATATCAGCGGCCAGTTGTTACATGCCGTTTGAAAAAGTAAGGCGATGGTCGTGGGAGGTATTCTGGATCGTACAGGCTTTATTTGCCTGGCTGATCATGCCCGTGGTCATAGGGTATTTCACGGTGCCCGACCTGTTCATAGTCTTGCAAAAAGCTCCTTCATCCATATTCTGGTCTGCTTTTCTATTGGGTGCTGCCTATGGTTTTGGTGGGCTGTCCTTTGGTTATGCCATACGCAATATCGGGTATTCCCTTACCTACACCATTTCAATCGGGATCTCTGCTGTTTTGGGGACTATAATTCCATTGATGGTTGAGGGAAAATTGGTGGAGAAGTTCACGAAACAGGGAGGTGAAATTGTACTTGTCGGTATGTTAATATCCATTGTCGGTGTGGCTCTTTGCGGGAAGGCTGGTTTCATGAAAGAGCAGTTCCTGGCGAAAGGATCCAAAGAAAAACCTGCTAACTTTAATATGTCAAGGGGATTGCTGCTGACGTTGATAGGGGGTACGCTTTCAGCCGTATGGGGAGTGTCCCTGGAGGTAGGACAGCCTATTTCTGACATAGCCGCGGAGCATGGGGCAGGACACTTCGAAGGCAATGCCAAGCTCATTGTTTCTTCCCTCGGTTGCCTGGTCACTAATCTGATATGGTTCGCCACCAGTACCATCCGGGATGGATCCATCCGGTACCTTTTCGATACAAAAATGGTAGGGGGAAAGCAGTATACTCATAATTTTTTACTGTCAGCTCTGGCCGGGTCCCTCTGGTACATTCAGTTTTTCTTCTACGGCCTGGGGCATGTGAGAATGGGCAGCTTTCAGTTTACCAGCTGGGCGTTGCATATGTCTATGCTTATTTTCTTCAGCTACATTATAGGTGTGCTTATGAAGGAATGGAAGAGTGTCGACAGGAAAACATATATTTCTCTGCTGCTGGCGCTTTTGATACTGGTCATATCCTTTGTGGTGATGACCTATGGCAGCTACATGGGAGAGTTGTCCAATGGGAGTCATTGAGCAAATGGATATTGACTTAATCGAATAGTTTCCCTTCCTTAGAACAAATGAGTAAGCGCCGTTAGTGTACAGCCGAAGGGTATGAGCAGGGTGGTACGCCCGTATATCCATTAGGCTATGGTTTGGGTACTTATGAAAACCTCTCACTATAGTTGGCCCTCGTTCTTGTTTTTAGCAAAGTTGGAATAAACAAAGTGTTTGTAACACCCCGGCGATCAATCATATCGTGGCTTACGGTCGTTACAAACGCCAGTCTCGCTCATTCCCGTTGCAAACGGGAACGAGTTTCAATCCAGGACCGTCATCACTTTTATCTCACCGGACGTGACACTGGCCCAGTCCTTGAAATCAGTGAGGATCTTCTTAAAGGCAACCTGGCTTGTGACATAGGCCGAAAGATTGAATTTTCCTTCACGTAGTACTTTCATGACAAATTCGAAATCCTCCAGTGTAGCATTGCGACTGCACATCAACGTGGTTTCCTTGGCATGGATCGCCGGATGCGTGAACGTAAGATCACCTTTGAAGAGACCGACGAGAACATAGTTGCCGCCATGTTTCATGTAATCGGTACCACTTTCGATAGCCTTTTTACTGCCTGTAGCATCGAAAACGCTTTGTGCAAGGTGTCCGTCTGTTATGGACAGAATCTGCTCCTTAGGCTCTTTCATGGCATCTACAACATGGTCTGCCCCGAAATGCTTTTGGACAACCTCCAGGCGACGCTCGTTGATGTCTACGGCAATTACGGTGGCGCCCAGGTACTTGCACAACTGAATAATGCCAATGCCAATGGGACCACATCCCATGACCACTACAGTCTCACCGGCTTTCATACCAGCCCGCCGGATAGCATGGGCACCTATAGCGAGGGGCTCTACTACGGCTATTTCATCCAGGCTTAGGTCGTTGGCTTTCAGCAGCAACCGGGAAGGGAATGAGATGACTTCCTGCATACCACCGTCGGTATGCACCCCGAATACGCGAATATTCTGACAACAGTTGGGTTTACCTGCCAGGCAGGCATCGCACTTCCCACAGTTGATATAAGGCTGAACTACAACCCTGTCTCCTTTGACCAGGTTGGAAGTCTCGTCATTCACTGAGAGTACCTCTGCTGCCAGCTCATGCCCCAGTATCCTTGGGTAAGAGAAAAAAGGCTGCTCTCCCTTGAAAGCGTGCAGGTCGGTACCACAGATCCCTATCCTTTTTATGGCCAGTAAAGCCTCGTCTTTTGCCGGTGAGGGTATTTCCTTCTCCTTCAGCTCAAATTTCATGGGCTTTTCGCAAACGATATACTGCATTGTTCTATATTTAAATATTGTTTTAAAACACCCGTTCAAACCTTTGAACAAATATAAATGAGTGTAAGAAAGAAAACAACTATTGTTGATATAGCTGACTATCTTGGCATAACGCCGTCTGCCGTGTCCAAGGCATTCAGTGATCACCCCAGAATAAGTGCCAAAACGAAAAAGGCTGTGTTTGAAGCTGCCGAAAAGCTTGGGTACCAGCCCAATTACCTGGCTACAGGGCTGAGGAAAGGCAGAAGTGGGTTGATCGGGGTGCTGGTTCCGGGCATACACCTGAGCTTTTTTGCTACCATCATCAAGGCTATGGAGGAAACCTTGAGTGAGGGGGGATACAATGTGATCATCGCACAATCACAGGACAATTATGAAAAGGAGTGCGCTCACCTTGAGGGATTTATGAAGGCGCAGGTGGAGGGGATCATCGCCTCTGTGGCCCTTGACACCCAAACTACGGAGCATTACCGCAAAACAGGCATGCGTATACCTTTGGTACTATTTGACAGGACCTTACGTGATCTGGAGGTGAGTAAAGTGGTGGTAGATGATTACACGGGTAGCGTGAAGGCCATAGACCATCTCGTTTCCAAAGGGTATCGTCGCATAGCCCATATTGCCGGTTACGCGCATATTGAACCTTTCAGGGTACGGATCCAGGGGTATCAGGAAACCGTAAAAAAGCATGGCCTCGATCTTCGGGAGGAATTTATAATACCCTGTAGATTGACTGTAGCTGACGGCATTGACATTATGAACGATCTGCTGAAATTACCTGAACCTCCTGATGCAATTTATGCTGCCAGCGACCTGCCTGCCTACGGCGCATTGACTGTACTGAAAGAACACAAAATCAGAGTTCCGGAAGAATTTGGAGTGATCGGATTCAGCAATGAAGTCCATACCTCTATGGTAACGCCGACCATTTCTACTATGGAACAGCACAGTGAAAACATAGGTGTACTGGCCGCCAGATCAGTTATGGAACAGTTGGCTCACCTCTATGAAGGCAAAGAATATATTCCACAACAAAATATACTCACGCCAAAACTGATCGTCAGGGAATCAACGAACAGGGAATAGAATTTTTTTGAAATTAGTTCAAACGTTTGAACTAATTTCATATCTTAGCCAGGAGACTATATCACTACAATGACCGTAATCGATGCGCATCAGCATTTCTGGAAGTACGATCCGGCCGTGCATACGTGGATGGACGATCGGATGGTTGCCATCAAAAAAGACTTTATGCCTGATGTGCTGAAAGAGGAGTTGGATAGCAATGGTGTCGAAGGTTGTGTTGCAGTACAGGCAGATCAGTCAGACCATGAAACCCGGTTTTTGATAGATCTGGCAAAATCATATCCTTTCATCCGGGGGGTAGTGGGCTGGACAAACCTTCAGAGTACCGGAGTAGGGGAGTGTCTCGAAAAGTACACTGATGAACCCGTGGTTAAAGGCTTCAGGCACGTAGTACAGGACGAGCCAAACCCGGCGTTTATGCAGCAGCAGTCTTTTCAGAACGGAATATCCCTGTTAGGGAAGCATAATTTTACATATGATATTCTGATCTTACCCCATCAGTTGAGTGCTGCGCTGCAACTGGTACGCAAATTTCCGGATCAGCTCTTTGTGATAGATCACCTCGCGAAACCGGGTATTTCTGACCAAAAGATGGAACCTTGGCGCACGTACATTTATGAATTGGGCAGGCATGATCATGTGTATTGTAAGGTGAGCGGTATGGTTACTGAAGCTCACTGGCATGGCTGGCAGTATGAAGATTTCCTGCCCTACCTGGATGCAGCGCTGGAGGCCTTTGGTGCTGAAAGGCTCATGTTCGGATCGGACTGGCCTGTCTGCCTGTTATCTGCCGGTTACAACAAGGTAAAGCAGATCACAGACAGATATATTTCCGGCCTGTCGTCTTCGGAACAGTCTATGATCATGGGAGAGAATACGGTCCGTTTCTATCGTTTGTGAGGTATGCAGTTCCATTATTGACAAAACATATCGTATAGTACATGGATAAGATCGTTTCAAAACAAAACCTGGTGCCCTTCGTTCTCATCACCTCCTGTTTCGCGCTTTGGGGCTTCGCCAATGATATTACCAATCCTATGGTGGCGGCTTTCGAAAAGATATTTCTTACGGGAGCCACAGAAGCTACGCTGGTTCAACTCGCTTTTTATGGAGGCTATGGTGTTATGGCATTTCCTGCGGCACTGTTCATCCGAAGGTATACCTACAAATCGGGGATAATGCTGGGCCTGGGCCTGTATGCACTGGGAGGGCTGATGTTTGTGCCAGCCAATACGATCGGGGAATTCTACCCTTTTTTGATCGCTTACTTTGTGATCACCTGCGGACTGTCGTTCCTGGAGACAAGCGCCAACCCCTATATTCTGTCAATGGGCTCTCAAAATACCGCGACGCGCAGGCTTAACCTGGCACAGGCCTTTAACCCCATGGGATCGCTGGCCGGTATGTTTGTGGCTTCCAACTTTATCCTGGCGAACCTGAACAGTAAGGATAAGGCCGCCAGAATGGAACTTGACCCAACGGAGTTTGAGGCAATAAAAACCCAGGACCTGGATGTAGTGAGTTACCCTTACATCCTGATCAGTCTCGTTATACTAACCGTTCTGGTACTGATCGCCATTAATAATATGCCAGCCAACAGAGAGGAAGACCATGGGCGAGCCATGGATCTTGGGTCCATTTTTACCCGCCTTTTAGGCAACAGGAAATATATCCTGGGTGTGATAGCGCAGACATTTTACGTAGGTGCCCAGATCATGTGCTGGACTTTTATCATCTACTATGGTACGGAGGTGTTTACTGCCCGGGGAATGAGCGAAAAAGATGCACAGGTACTTTCTCAGCAATACAATATAGCTGCTATGGTGATCTTTGGTGTAAGCAGGTTCATATGTACTTTCCTGCTGCGTTACATCCGTCCCGGCAGACTGTTGATGATCCTGGCGGCAGGAGGGATGGCACTCACCCTTGGAACCATATTTATTGGTGGCATTTACGGGCTTTACTGTCTGGTGGGTATATCTGCCTGTATGTCCCTGATGTTCCCCACTATTTATGGGATTGCTTTGGACGGGATCTCAGGCGACGATGCCAAAATAGCCGCTGCGGGACTGATCATGGCTATTGTAGGGGGAACTTTCCTACCCTTGCTCCAGGCCGGAATAATAGACAACTGGACGTTTGATTTCCTTTCAGGTCCGAGAGCGTCTTTTGTGCTGCCCTTAATGTGCTTTATGATCATCTCCTTCTATGGTTATAAGGTATATATCATTAACAATGAAATACTTAAAAATGAAGATAGCTAGCTGCAGTGTTCGGGGTGCCCACGTTCAGCCGGCGGTTTAAAGCCTGAGAACACTGCCTGGGAGTTATCATATTGACCAACTATAATCATTCAAAATTGATCTTTACTTTAACTTTATGACAACAATTGCAACAGACGCCCGACTGATTGACCTGCCTACCTACCGGGCTGAGCATAAAACAAGTCCGGCCTTTGGGAATGGAACGCGCCTTGTACTTGGTACTTCCGGTTTGGGTGGTGTATGGGGAGAGATAAACCTGCAGGAATCGGAAGAGGCCATACTCTATGCGTTGGAAAGAGGTGCTTCGGCATTTGATACCGCCCCGTCGTATGCTGATGCAGAATCTGTATTGGGAAGGGCGCTCAGGCAATGGAATGGAGATCATCCCTTCCTCAGCACCAAAGTAGGGAGGTTGCGTGCTGAAACCGCCCACGATTTTAAACTCGATTATTCGTCGGAGGGCATTCGCCGGTCGTTGGAGAATAGCCTGAATACCCTTGGAGTAGACCATGTAGATCTTTTGTTTCTTCATGAACCCCAGTTGGTCAATGAAGCTGATATTCCGGGTATTCTGGAACTGATGCAATCGTTCATAGAGGAAGGAACGGTAGGACGGCTCGGAATTGGGGGTAACCTTACCGATGCTTTCAGGCCTTTTATGGGGAAGGGCCGGTTTGAAGTAGTATCCGGTTTCCTGAAAATGAATGCCTGCAACCTCGATGTTTTCACTGGTGATGTGGCGTTTTTCAAGGCTCATGATCTGGCCTATTACAATGCTTCCATTCTACATTTTGGCTTGCTGGGACGCAGGCTTGAAGATTACAGCAGGAATTATGAACGGGAAAGCGACTGGCTTAAAAGGAGAGACCTGGATGTGGCCCGGGCGATAAAGGAACTTGCAGAAGGGGAAAACATGGATCTGTCCGTGCTGGCACAGCGATATGCTTTTGGCATTGCTGAGGCGGACCGTATAGTGGCAGGAGCCCGAACACCGGCACAAATTGAAAGGACATTGAAGGACTGGGAGAAAGGTCCGCTCCCCAGACCTCTTTTTGATAGCGTGACTGACCTGATAAGCAACTTTTACAAAAAATGAAAAGATATTGTCTTGCGTGTGATCTGAAGGATCAGGAAGATCTTATCGAACAGTACAAAGCCTGGCACGCCCGGGGCAGGGCATGGCCTGAGATCACCGAAAGCATTAAAAATGAGGGGATCATCGATATGGAGATCTACCTTACTGGTAACCGCCTCTTTATGGTGATGGAAGTAGAAGACTGGTTCGATTTTCGGCGTAAGGCTGAGAGCGACGCAAAGAATGCCAAAGTGCAGGAATGGGAGAGGCTTATGGAGCAATTTCAACAGCCTTTGCCGTGGGCAGGAGGTACCCATGAGAAGTGGCTGCTGACGGAGCGAATTTATAAACTGGACGAGTAGAAGAGGGATAATAATAGGAGTTTACTGGTTTTATCGCCGTTTTTCTCTGGAAATGCCTTCACCGCAGCGCGGAATATGGCACTTAAATCGCTTTCCAGGTGGTAGGAGTAGAAAATACCCCCCTTTTTAGGCCGTATTTTTCCTCCCACAAAATCCAGGGCTTTGCTAGCTTTAGCTACCGGTTTTAAACCTGTGATACAAATAATGACATTATGATACGCGGTAGAGTACGAATTACAGACCTTGCCAATGAGTTGGGTGTTTCAGCCTCTACAGTTTCCAGGGCACTGAGTAATGAGGGCAGGATCGGTGAAAAGACACGAAAGGCCGTGTTGGAACTGGCTGACAAATGGGGATATAAGCCCAATCCCTTTGCGGTGAACCTGCTGAAAAAAAGATCAAGCAGCATAGGGTTGATACTGCCGGAATTCACTCATCACTACTTTTCCAGAGTACTTTCCGGTGTAAATGCAGTAATGAACGAACGCGGGTACCATCTGTTTATCAATACACACGATGACAGTTTTGAAAAGGAAGTGCAGGCCGTGAACATGCTGAACAATATGCGTGTCGATGGCATAATTGCCTCCTATACCAAGGAGACTTCATCCTTTGATCATTTCTTGGATACAATGGAGGACAATATCCCTGTTGTATTTGTGGACAGGATGTGTGAAGAGCTGGATACATCTTACGTAGTAACGGATGATTTTCCCCAATGTGTGGAGGCCGTGCAGCATATGGTACGGACCGGCTCACAAAAAATTGCTTACATCACAGGCCCTGAGAACCTTTCCACCAGCTTCACGCGACTTACAGGATACAGGGAAGGGCTCCGGCAATGTGGCATAGCCCCTGAAGAACGTTTGGTGCTGAACAGTGACAGCCCCGGCTGGGAGAAAAAACTGGAGACCCTGATCCTGTCAAATGAAATTGACGGTCTGCTGGCCTTTAATGATTACCTGGCCTTTCAGGCTGTTGAGTTGCTCAGGAAACATGGAAAACATGTACCGGATGAGGTAGCGGTTGTAGGATTTGCAGATGAACCTGTAGCCAGCTATATGTCACCCAGACTATCTACCGTTATGCAGCCGGCCGAGCTCATGGGGCGGCGTGCTGCGGAAATACTGCTCTGGCATATAGAAAATCCCACCTCAGCAAGAACACAGTGTGAGTCATTACCCACAAGCCTGATCCTGAGGGAAACCACCCGAAAAGTGGGCGCAGGCCGTATGACCAAATCAAAAATGCGGGTGCTGAAGAGTGCTTCCTGAAGTGGTTGAAATCATATAATCTTCTTGTCACTTAAAGTAATGTTCGTATCCCAACTGCGTATAAAGGTGATAGTCCAGGGGTAAGAACGGATGGTGTTATACTCAATATGATAATACTTTTAAGATTTATTCTTACAGCGATGGTGATGCTTACCTCAACCGTGAGGGGGTATGCTCAGGATAGTTGGAGAGAAGTAGTTACGATAAAGGATTTTTGCAATGTATACCCTGGAAAGGCCAGGGCTATTTTAGATCACCTGAACCTCGATCATAAAGGGCTTGAAAAAGTAAAAACTGCGATGAAAAGCGGCAACCAGGTACTGGCGTTGCATCAACTTCTGGAGTACTACCGTAACAAACCCATTGCATCTCATTTAAGAAAGAAGCAGCCTCGACCGACAAACAGAACCGTAGCCCTGGCCGATACTCTTCTTACCAATACATTTGTGGTACAGCAGGTAAAGGGCACCGTCCCATGGAAAAAAGACGGACACAGAGATTGGCTTTTTACCGGGCCCAATAATGACCGTGAATGGGCCTGGCTATCCAACCGGCACAAGCAGCTTGATAGTGTTCGGGAAGTTTATTTCAGAACTGGAAATGTAAAGTATGCCCGGTATATCGATATGTTCCTAAGGGATTTTATCATTGCGAGTTGGCCATATCCCGGCAAACAGGAATGGGGGTTAGTGTGGAGGGGTCTCGAAGTGTCATTCCGTGCCAAAGTATGGACGAGGATATTCTACAATTTCACAGATAGTGAACATATCTCCCCGGCCACCAAATTACTCATGTTGTATAGCTTGCCGGATCATGCTCATTACAATCGAAACTTCCATTTGGGTGGGAACTGGCTCACTATGGAATTATCAGGGCTGGCCACAGTAGCAACGTACTTTCCTGAGTTCAAAATGGCCGATCAATGGATGGGCTATGCCATCAAAACTATGTCTCATAGTATACAGGAACAGGTGTATCCTGATGGTGCGCAAAAAGAGTTGACCTCCCATTACCACACTGTGGCGCTCAGGAATTTTATAGAGTTTAAAAACATATGTGACGATGCAAAAGTGAAACTGCCAGAGCCTTTTTCTGATAACATCAGGAAAATGTATGACTACACCGCCAAAACGATGCGCCCGGATGGTGGCAGGGTCTTGAACAATGATGGGGACAGGGGTAATGATCGGGCTTTTGTGTTAGAGGGAGCAGAAGAGTTCGATCGTAGGGACTGGAGATACGTTGCAACTAACGGAGAAAGAGGCGAACCACCAGGGAAAGTCCCATCTTGCTTTTACCCATGGGCAGGACATCTTATATCACGTAGTGACTATGGTGCTAATGCACACTGGTCATTTTTTGATGTAGGTCCGTGGGGAAGTACGCATCAGCATAATGATAAACTACATATTTCTGTTGCTGGCTATGGACGGGACCTCCTGGTAGATGCGGGGCGATTTGCCTATACCGGTGAGGTAGCCAAAAAATACAGGCCTTACGCGTTGAGCAGCTTTGGACATAATGTAGTTATTATCGATGACAAAGGTCAGGATGAATACACAGCAGTCGCAGGCAGGCCGGTAGATACCCGGCATTACCGTGTAGCTGCTGAATATGACTATGCATCAGGTACCATGAACAATTTTAAGGGGCTGGAGGGAAGGGCCGGTCATACCAGGGCTGTCATGTATGTGAGGGATGCCTTTTGGGTAGTGGTGGATCATATAACCACAGACCGGCCAAGGGAGATTGATGTATTATGGCACTGGCATCCTACCTGTAAGGTCAAAAAAGAGGGCAAAATAGTAAAAACGAACAATCCCAGGGGAAACCTGGCCATATTTCAGGTCTCTGACCAGGATTTTGGCATCAGGTTGATCAAGGGAGAGGAGAACCCGGTGCAGGGGTGGTATAGTCCTGAATATAATGTTTATGAACCTAACATAACAACGGATTACAACACCAGAATCGATGATGCTACTATTTTTGTTTGGTTACTTGTGCCTTCAGCATACACAACGCCGAGGGTGAAAAGCCGGTTGTTGGCTGCAACAGACGAGGAGGTTACCCTCTCTGTAAGGATAGACAGGAAGGAATGGAAGCTACTGATTCCGTTTACCAATGCCGCCAACATCCGGTTTTCAGTGAAATAACAATCTTCTGTCCCGGGATGTAATGTGAGAGCAGCATGACCATCTACTCTCACTGCTGGTATGCAGATGGGGTAAAGTGAACCATAAAATCATCCGGTTTTACCCTTTAGTTCCTTGTAGAGCGGTACCAGGTCGAGCTCATCATTCATTTGCTTTTGCAATAGGATCAGGGCCTCGAACATTGCAAGAACTTTGTCATCATAATCGGAATTACCAGCCAGATCATTGACCTCTTCCGGGTCGTTGTTCATATCAAAAAGCATGACCTTTTCCATGCCCGGATATACAAGAAGCTTAAAGCCATCTTTTCGGATCATACGTTGCAGGTCAAGGTAGGCACCATAAATAGCAGGGTAGGGACTGGTGACCTGCTCCTCCCTGAGAAGCCCCAGCAGACTGTTGAATTCTACATAACCGGGTGGTGAGCCCCCTGCCAGTTCAAGACCCGTGGGCATGGCATCCTGAATGTAAATATCTTCTGAAATGAGTTTCCCTGGTGGCACATCAGGGCCTGCTACAATAAACGGCACCCGCAGGCTGTGGTCGTAAAGGGTTTGCTTGCCCATTAAGCCATGCCTGCCCATGGCCAGCCCATGGTCTGCCGTAAAAATGATATAGGTGTTCTCCATCTTTCCCTGATCTTTCAGGGCTGAAAGGATAAGCCCTACCTGATGGTCAAGGTGTGAAGTGATGGCATAATACTCCTGCAGGTGCTTTTTGGTAGCGTATTCGGTGCGTGGAAAGGGTGCAAGAGCCTCATCACGAAGATCGTGGCCATTGCCAATACCGTCCTTGTAGGGGTACTCGGCCGCCCAGCTTTCCGGCAGGCTCAGGTCATTTACGTTATACAGGTCCAGGAATTCCCTCGGTGCCTGCCTTGGATCATGGGGTGCGTTGAAAGCCACATACATAAAAAAGGGTTGTGGGTCATCCACCGTGCTTTCGATGAACTCAATGGCGTCATTCCTTAGCACTTCACTCCAGTGAGTGCCCCCTTCCCAGAAGCCTCCGAACCTGGGATCTGAAGGAGACCATGAGGTATCCTCTTCATTCAACGGACGGTGATAACCTACAGGCATGATCTCTGTAAGTGGGGTGGTGCCTGCATTGTATTCGCTGAAAATGCGGGTCATGGTTTCGTGATCCCATGCGTCTTTTGGCATTCCGGGGCGAACGTTTTTGGTTTGCTGAAATACCTTGTCCGCCGCGGCACTTACATGCCATTTTCCTGCCATAAAGGTTTTATACCCCTGTTTTTCCATGAGTTTGCCCCATGTTTTGTCCAGGTCCTGTCCTTTTTCCCAGCGTTGGCTGAATTCATTGGCGTTCCACACCGTTCGACCTGAGATCAGCATGGTTCTGGAGGCTATACATACGGCTCCTGTCCACGCCCCCATGTTGTAGGCGTGGGTAAAAGTAGTCCCCTGGTCTGCGAGACGATCAATGTTTGGGGTTTTGATCTCATCGTTACCCAGGGCATGTATGCCGGACCATGTGAGATCGTCAGCAATAATAAACACGATATTGGGTTGCTTTACAGATGTTTCCTGAGATGAAGTACATCCGCCTGCAAGAAGCAGGATGAAAAAGGACAGGATCCGTATTGTTTTACTACAAAAGCGAGGTTGAACGTTTCCAATAACACAAGCGTTCTGGCGTTTGGCAGGGCCGGAGGGGCGGAATAGATTCTTCATAAAAGCAGTATTCGATTCAAAAACAGAACTTTAATCCCGGATCAGGAGCCAGTTGAGGTTGACTATTTTCTTCAGGCCCCACTCTGCCTTGAAAACCACCACAAGATCGTGTATGCCCTCTACGCTCCCGGCGATTTCAGCTTCTATGGTTTTCCAACTGTTCCAACCTCCCGTATGTGTCACCGGGAACTTGGCAATAACTTTTCCCTTTGGACTGTCGAGCCGTACTTCAAAACTTCCTACACGCTGTCCACAGGCAATACGGGCCTGTATTTTCCGTGCCTTTCCTTCACCAAAGTTCACCCGATCAAACTTTACAAACCCTCCCGGTTCAGTATTACATACCATCCATCCGGCAGGCTCGTTACCGCCTACGTATGTGACCTCTGCCAATCGGATATTACTGTAACGGTCTGTTTGCAGGGTATCCCCTATGCCGGGTGTGCCGATACCGCGTAATGTCGGTTTTACTTTTTTAATGGTGCCGTCCTCCTTGAATTGTATATAATCCGCACGCATGGATCGCAGTTTGTTAAACCCACTCACGTCCCACCAGTGATAGAACAGGATCCATTGTCCTTTATATTCTACCACAGAGTGATGATTGGTGCCATTGGAGATATTGTCCATAATTTTTCCCCTGTAGGCATACGGCCCCATGGGATCTTCACTGGTGGCATAGCCTATGGTGTACCCCTCGTCAGTGAATACATGTGCAAAAGTGAAATAGTATATTCCGTTCCGTTTAAACACAAAAGAACCTTCCTTGTAACCTGATGGAAGCGCTGTGACCTCCACAGGTGGTGCGGCGATCTCTTTCATGTTATCTTTCAGGGGCGCTGCGAATAATTTCTCCCCTCCTCCGAAAAAGAGGTATGCCTTGTCATCGTCATCCTTAAATAGTCCGGGGTCGATCCCGCTGACGCCTTTTATGTAGCTTTTCTCCCACCTGAATGGCCCTGTGGGGCTGTCTGATACCCCTACTCCGATCCTTCTGAATGCGCTGCCATCTTTTGGTACAGCCGGATAATAATAGTAATATTTATCCCCCTTTTTTATACAGTCCGGTGCCCACATACCAAAGGAGTTCTTTTTGCCCCATGGCACCTGGTTATGGTCGAGGATAGTGCCATGGTCCTGCCATGTACTACCATTTTCCGTGGAGAAAATGTTGTATCCCGGCATGCAGAATCGGGGGGCCTCTACTCCTTCAGGAGGTACAATATCCGTAGAGGGATATACATATAATTTACCATCAAATACCCTGGCTGTAGGGTCGGCATGGAAAGAATGGGTGACCAGTGGATTCTGGGCTTTTGCCGTGATCGTCAATACCATTAGAACCCACAGAGATGCTCCCCGGGCAGGAGCGAACCACTGCTTATTCATAATTTTCTTCTTCTTTTCTTTTAAAGATACCATCCGGGGCTCTCTCAAGCTCGATCTTAAAGGCGTAGGCTGCAAAAGCATTTTCAGGTTTTCGGGAAGGTTTGTTGATCCTGAGACCATCTTTGTTATGCGTCCATGTGATTTTTTCATCAGAACCGGGCATGGAAATGTTTGCAACAGGATCCGGCATAGAAGCAATGACTGTTGACATGGACCGTATCAGGATGTCTTCCGTTGGCCAGTCCATAACGAAAGCGTAAATGTAGTTATCCTTTGTGGTAAAACGAATGTCATGTTGTGTCATGGCCTTAGGGTCGTATTCAGTATGGTCTCCGATGCCGGAGCGTGATGGTCCTTCCCCGTACACGATCCACGGCCGGGTGCCATATATTCCTTCTCCATTCAGTTGCAGCCATTTACCAATGTCCAGCAGTGTCTTTGTCTGATCTGGTGGTATGGTGCCGTCCGCTTTTGGCCCCACGTTCAGCAGCAAATTACCGTTTTTACTCACAATATCCACAAACTCGTCGATAAGCTCTTCGGCAGGCTTGTTTTGCCAGTCCTTCACGAAAGACCACGAATTTCTTCCAATGGACGTGTCCGTTTGCCATGGCCACGGCCTTACACGATCCATTTTGCCACGTTCAATATCCAGCACGGCCACTCCGTCCGGGATGGGCTCATAACCGATCCTTTTATAGTTCAGCACCACTCCTTTGTCCCATTTTTCAGCCATGTTGTAGTAGTTGGCCAGAAAATCCAGCCGGTACTCCTCATAGTCGGGGGTACAAAACCCAAAATCAAACCACATAAGATCCAGTTGATACTTTTCTACCATTTCCATGGCCCTTTTGTACCAAAGGTCCTTAAATTCTCTTGTAGGAGGAGTATCAAAACTATGGGGTTCATTGTAAAAATCACGATACTCCGGGTCCGTAGTGTCCAGACCCTTTGCATAGTGCCACCAGTACCAGCCATAGGCGAGGTGGGACGAGCTTCCTACTTTCATGTCCCTTTTCCTGGCCTCTTCGGCCAGTACTCCCAAAACATCTACCTTAGGGCCCATATCCACTGAATTCCACCGGGTGAGTGAGCTTCCGTACATGGCAAAGCCATCACAATGCTCCCCCACGGGTACAACGTACCTGGCGCCGGCTTTTTCGAAAAGATCTACCCACTGTACAGGGTCGAACTTTTCGGCCCTGAACTGAGGGATGAAATCCTTATATCCGAATTTTTTAGGGTTGCCGAAGGTTTTTTTGTGAAACTCATAGGTATCATTGACCTCATCGGTAGGTACGCCGGTAGTGTGCGGGGTAAGGGTAGGCCTGTACATATGGTAGCCGTACCATTCGCTGCCAAATTCGGGTACTGCATATACTCCCCAGTGAATAAATATGCCTAGTTTGGCGTCCCTGAACCATTCTGGGGTATTGTACTGGCTGAGCGATTTCCAGTTAGGTTGAAATTTTTGTGCAGCACCCCTGCAATGGATCAACAAAGAGATGGCAAGGGTTATGACGCTTATATAAGAAAGGTTTGGACGAACCATTTTTATCAAAATTTGAGATTGAAGGATCAAAAGATTTAACTAAATATATTGTGAATAGCGCAAAAGCCTCCGCGCAAACGATTTAGCGGACTTGATGAAATACTGACAGTATATGACTCTTATGTAGGTAGATTTTAGCCGTGATTTATAGTTAGTCGAATAGTTGGGTGAGAATCGAGGTTGGAAGCTGGAAGCCAGAAGTCAGAAGCTGGATGTTACTATTTTTTACCAGCTTCTGACTTCAGATCTATGGCTTTCATAGGGATCTCGGAATTAACGGATAGAGAAGTAGCCTTCACGGCTGACTCAACTATAACAACGAGTTCTCTGCACTCACTCTCTGATAGTCTGAAGGGGTCATGCCAAACTCTTTTTTGAAACAGGTTCTGAAATATTTGGCATCAATAAAACCGACCTCGTACATGACTTCGTTAACTGAATAGCGATTTTTTGCCAGTAATTGAGCGGCTCTTTTAAGGCGCATCGTTCTGATGAACGCATTGGCCGTCTGCCCCACAATGATCTTCAGCTTTTTATTGAGATGTAGCTGCGACATGCCACACTCCCTGGCCAGCATTTCCACGGTGAATTCTGAGATCCCAATGTTCTCTTCAATATAGGTTATCACCCTTTTAAGGAATTTTTCATCCAGAGAAGTAACCTCCACCTCCGAAGGTGAGATATCTATATTCTTTCTGATCTTGCTCAGAAGTTTTTTACGTGAAATGATCAGGCTCTCCATCCGTGCCTCCAGCTCGTGCATATCAAAGGGTTTTGAGATATACGCGTCTGCCCCCTTTTCATATCCTGTCACCTTATTATCCAGTGATTTTTTGGCTGTCAGCAGTATGACGGGGATGTGATTGATACGGTCATCGTTTTTCAGCTTTTCGCAGAATGTCAATCCATCCATGCCGGGCATCATCACATCACTGATCACGAGATCTATATTACTTTTAAGGCATACTTCCAGTGCTTCCTTTCCTTCATAGGCAATGGCTATGTCATAGACTTTCTTAAAGTGTTCATGCAGGTAGAAGAGAATATCGCGGTTGTCCTCCACCAGCAGTATGGTGTGTTCCTTTTTACCGGCGCTCTTTTCTAGGTGATCCAATTCGCTGTTTTCGGATTCCAGGACCCAGTTCACATCCTTTGTGGCCTCCGTGGATTCTTCCTTATCGTCCACGATCTCATCATTGGCGAAGGCCTCTTTTCTGTACGGGAAGGTGAGGGAGAACGTAGTGCCTATGTTGGGCTTTGATCTGAAGGTGATGCCACCATGATACAATTCTATTAAACCCTTGGTATAGCTTAAGCCTATACCTGATCCGTGTTCTCTTTTTACATAGGCATCCGAAAACCTTTCAAACATATGGTCCTGCACCTTTTTAGACATGCCTATGCCATTATCGCTAACCTCCAGCCTCAGAAGATCGGAGTTCTCATCCTTTTCAAGACTCACCGTTATTTCTCCTTCTTCATTGGTAAATTTGAAGGCGTTTGACAGCAGATTGAACATGACCCTTTCAACGATATCCCTGTCATACCAGCCTTCCAGCTCATTTTCACAGATGAAGGTATAGTCGATCTTCTTTTTACGGGCCAGCTCGTTGAAATTATCGCACAGGTTTTGAATATACTGCCCAATGTTGCCCTCGATCACCCGGATCGTGTGTTTGCCCTGTTCTACCTTCCGGAAGTCAAGCAGTTGGTTAACAAGATTTAACAATACCTGCGAGTTCCGGTGTATTTTGTCATAGTACCGGTTACGTTCATCCCTTGTGGCCGACTGCAGCGGGTCTTTGAGACGCTCTATTAATCCCATTATGAGCGTGAGTGGCGTTCTGAACTCATGGGAAACATTCGTGAAAAACCTCAGTTTCAATTGGCTGAGTTCTTCAATTTTTTCTTTCTCGAGATGTTCTATAAGTAGCTGGTTCTTACGGATGTTGGTGATCAGGGTATATTTTCTGAAAAACCATAACCCAGCAACAGAAAGGATCGCGTAGATCATTAGTGCGGGGTATGTCAGCCACATGGGTTGTGCAATATTAATGTTGAGGCTAAGAGGCGTATCGATCCAGATCCCGTCGCTGTTACTGGCTTTGACATGAAGCGTGTAATCCCCTGGTGACAGATTGGTATAACGGGCAATTCTGTTCTGAGCAGTGGTGAATATCCATTCTTCATCAAAGCCCTCCAGCAGGTAGGCATATTTGTTTTTTTCAGGAGACGCATAGTGCAGGGCAGCAAATTCGAACGAGAAGCTGTTTTCATTATGCTTCAGGTCCAGCTTTTGTATGTTATTGAGATTATTTTTGAGGATGACACGTCCGTTTATGGCTTTTCCTGTGGCAACCGACCGGTTGCAGATCTGTAAATACCACACTTGCACGGAGTGTATCCGTCTTTATGTCTTTGGGAATAAATACATTAAAACCCTTTACTCCGCCGAATATCATTTCCCCGTTGGACCTTGCCATGGAGGCCAGCTCTCCAAATTCGGTATCCTGCAGACCGTCACTTATCCCGTAGTTGACAAACTCTTTTGTGGAGGGGTTATATCGGGACAGTCCGTTGTTCGAGGATATCCACAGGTTGCCGGTCGCATCTTCCTCAATGGATTTGATAACGTTATCGGGAAGGCCATCTTTTGTAGTGATCCATTCAAACCGGTCGTTGTCAGGTGAAGTGCCCCGGATCACTCTGTTAAGTCCTCCTCCCAGGGTCCCTACCCACAGATCGCCATTACTGGATTCAAATATGGATAATACATAGTCATAACTTATGCTTGAAGAATCCTCCGGGTCGTGTTTATAGTTGATGAATACAGGAGACTCCCTGAGCTTCTCGCTATAGGTAAGTTTATTGATGCCTTCATCGGTCCCTATCCATAAGTCCCCGTTACCGTCTTCTGTAATGCTTCTTATTACGTTGGAAGAAATATCTCCCTTATTATGGTTATGACGAAAATGGGCTGATGCTTTATAATTGCCAACATCGTCAAAATGGATGCGAAAGAGTCCGTTTGGATAGGTTCCTACCCAAAGTATGCTGTCTGAATCAAACAACAACGAAAAAACAGGACCCCCGGTGTTGAGATCGGTGAAAATGGATCTTGACGGGGTCACTTATATCAATAATCTCAAGATTTGAGAAGTAGCCTGTCCCAACAAATATTCGTTTGGAATCCCCGATAAAAACAGGCTCAACAGCAAAAACATAGTTTTCCCCTCCCGGGACCTGGTTCAGATCAAAATGGATAAAGCCACTGTCATAGTTTGAGCTACTGTACGGCAGCAGATCCAGTCCGCCTCCTTCTGTACCGATCCAGAGATTTTTCTCAGGGTCTTCCACAATAGAGCGGATCTTATTGTATGACAAGCTTCTGGGATTCTTGTTTTTTTCATGATGGCTAAAGCTTTTGCGATTTGGGTTGTAAAGATTTATTCCGCCTCCGTTGGTCCCTATCCATATAATGCCGGACTCATCTTCCATAATGGAGGATACAATATTTTTGCTCAGGCTATGGGGATTGGCCCAGCTGTTACTGAAGTTGTGCATAACCAATGACCCTTTGTCGCGGTGAGTAACGTCCAGACCATGTAAGTTTGCAGCCCATATATTCCCTTTGCTATCAACTATGACCTTGTGATATGAGGAGTTCCTCACGGTAATGAATCCTGGGCTGTTTCTGTTGATCTCACGGAAGGAAAGCGTTGACATTTCATTGGCAGAGGCGATCACCAGCGAAGAGTCATTGCTGGTAATGGACCGTATTCTCACAGTGGGACCATTTTCATAGTAAATGAACTGATGGTTATTTTCAACTCCGGTATTTATATATCTGTTCAACCCGTTTGACGTGCCGAACCACAGATTTCCCAGCTTATCCTCAAAGATGCAGGCGATATAATTGTGACTGATCGAGTAGGGATCATCATCAGAAGCTACGAGATGTTCTATGGTAGGGATCTTCGTTTCATAATCATAGGTTATTTTATTTAAACCATTAATGGTACCTACCCATATCGTGTTGTCTTTGTCAATCAGGATAGAAAGAACATGATTGTCGGTTAGTTGTTTTGGTTCCTTTTTGTCGTTTTTAATAGATAGGAAGTTGTTGGTAGCCCGTTCCATGATCACTATCCCTTCGTCATCGGTGCCGATCCATAGATTGCCATAGGTATCTTCCTGGATAGTACTGATAAGATTGCTGGAAATGGTGTTTTGGCCATGTATCTCCTTTAGGTAGGTCTTGAACGAATATCCGTCAAAGCGGTTCAGGCCACCATATGTGCCGATCCATATAAAGCCGAAGGAATCCTGAAAAATTGCTCTTACATCATTTTGGGAAAGTCCGTTTTTTGTGGAGTAGATGTCAAAATGACCATGAAGCCATGGTTGCTGACCATATCCACACCATGGTATGAATACCATGAAAAACGCAATGGCGGTACCCGTTGTTATCTTTCCCAGGACACCCCCTTGAATTCGGGAAGAAAAATGACTGGAAATACCGCTTCTTCCTGAAATTCGTTCCATTTTCACTGTTTTTACTTTCCTGTTCATCATACCGGATTAAGGAGAGTATGAATTTAGCGAAACGTACTGTTTAAAAACCTACTTTTTAAAATACCCTCCTGAACAAGTACAAAATACCCCCCCTGGCAACAATTCACCCCCGTTTTTCAGCCGTAAAATTCAGGCGACCTGGCTGGTTCTCAGATTATTTTTGTTAAGGTATTCATTAACAACGAATTGGGTATGCAAAAAATCTTTACATTTCTAAACTTAACCTAATACTTTATGAAAAAGTTTTTACCGTCAAAGCTGGCGAAAACGCTCAGAAGACCTTATTTACTTCTGACTCTTGTTTTTTCGTCAATTCATTTTTGCGGACTTTCACAGGTGCTGGTGGAAGGAAAAGTAACATCAGCCGAAGATACGGAAGGTTTGCCAGGGGTAGCCATTCTGGTGCAGGGTACAAATCAGGGTACCATTACGGATGTCAATGGTAATTACAGTATTTCAGTCAATAATCCGAATGCAGTCCTTGAGTTCAGCTTTATTGGCTACAGGACTGAGGTAGTCAGAGTAGGAGGACGATCTGCGATCGATGTAGTAATGGAAATAGACATCCAGTCTCTTGAGGAGATTGTGGTTGTCGGGTATGGAGAGCAAACCAAACGTGAAGTTACCGGAGCCATTGCCCAGATCAAGTCTGACGAGATCGAGAAGATCATTACCTCGGATTTTGCTACTGCCATCCAGGGCCAAATGGCTGGGGTTAGTGTTAGGTCAGTCAGCGGAGCCCCTGGAGCCAATGCACTTATTACTATCCGGGGAACCTCTGGTTTTTCTCTGGATGGTGGTGTATTTGCGGGAGGTGCTGATAATGCCAATACGCAGGGATCGGAGCCTTTATATGTGGTAGATGGTGTTACCTATGTCACCAATCCACAAATAGCGCCTCAGGAGATTGCTTCTATTGAAGTTTTAAAAGATGGAGCGTCCGCTGCTATTTATGGAGCACGAGCATCTGGTGGAGTTATCCTGATCACCACAAAGTCAGGTGCTCCCAATCAGACAAAGATAACGTTAGACTCATATTACGGTATCCAAAGGATCACTTCAGGTATTGATTTGGTCAATACCACTGAGGCGCTGTATGTTTCTGATCTTCAAGCCAGATTCGAGACCAACGGGTTTAATCCTCTGGTCAGTAATCAGGATGCGCTATTGTTCGATACCGATTGGATGGACGAATTGCAGGTAGATAATGCACCTATCCAAAACCATACCCTCACGGTCAACGCTGGTAAGGAGTCGTTACTTTTCAACATAGTGGCTTCTTATTTTTCTCAGGATGGGTCATTGATCAATTCAGGCTACAATAAGGCTGCTATCCGTGCCAATACCACCTTTGAGAAAGGTAAAGTGAAAATTCAATCTACCATTGGCTACAGCCGCGATAATCGTAAGTCTGAGCCGTGGGCGCTACAGTACGATGCCATAAGGCAGGCGCCTTACCGGGCAGGCATAACTCCCACTTCAAATGTTTTTCAGTTTGATGGTACCAACCCTGAGCAAATAGGTGGTTTTCTCGCAAAACTGCAGGAGGAAAACACTACGGTTGGGAATAACATCAATGGAAATATTAGGCTGAGCTATGAAATAGTCCAGGGCCTGACAGCTGCGGCTAATTTGGGAGGCTCTTCATGGCGTACGGATCAACGTTTTTTTAAACCGGGTTTTGTCATACTGAATGAGGATGATGAGTTGGCCCAGGAGATCGTATCTGAGCTGGACAATACGTTAAGAGACAACCTAAGGACCATACAGGAATACACCCTTTATTACGAAAAGGAGATTGAAAAACACAAATTTAATTTTCTTGTTGGGAATACCTGGGAGACTTCACGGTCCAACTGGAGAAGGTTTGAAGGGACTCAACTTTCCGCCAATGAAACACCCACCTTTGAAAATATTAAAGATGTCGGTGGGAGGCAGGCAGAGAACAATTTTGCTTCAATGTCATACCTGGGACGTGTAAGATACAACTATGACTCACGTTATTTATTGACTGGTGTGATAAGAAGGGACGCTTCCAGCAGGTTCGCCCCTGGAAATAATGTAGGATGGTTTCCTTCTGTTTCCGTAGGATGGGTAATGTCAGAGGAGGCCTTTTTCGCTCCTTTAAAAGGGGTTATTAATCAATTTAAGATCAGGTATGGATACGGAGAAACCGGTAGCGACAGATTGAGGGATTACGCATTTACCCCTGTGGTAAACTCTGGTGCGGATTATGTTTTCGGAGCAGGAGGAACTGATGATCAGCGACTGGTTTCTGGTTTAACCCAGTTCGGTTTTGCTGATCCTAATATAAGATGGGAAACCAATGTTAGCAATAACCTGGGGTTTGACGTCAACATGCTGGACGGCAGGATCAATTTGACAGTTGATCTATACGACCAGGACAAAAGGGACATGATATTGCCCGTTGAAACGGCAGTTTCCGCCGGTGCACAGGACGGTAGCGAACGTGTTATTCAAAACATCGGCAACATGGAAAACCGCGGCGTGGAGATCGCCACCAGCTATTCAGATCGGATTGGCGAAGTAGGTTTTAAAATATCTGGCACTTTCACTAAGAACCGAAATAAGGTAGTTAGCATGGCAGGAGACGAGACCATTTTTGGAGGGTTCCCTAACATAGTACGTGCCAGTCAGACCGATAGAGTGAAGGTCTATAAAAGAGGGTTACCTGCCGGAGCTTTTTACTTAATACCCACGGATGGTGTAATTAAGACCAATGAGGAATTGGCAGAATATCAGGCGGGTCTGAACGGTGAAATTGGCACAGGAGCAGAGCTTGGAGATTTAAGATATGTAGACGTAAATGGAGACAGCATCATAGATGATGGTGATCGGGTGTTTTATGGCAGCGGTTTCCCTGATTTTGAATATGGATTCAATCTGAATTTGAGTTACAAAGGGTTCGATTTAACCATGCAGTTCTATGGCGTAGAAGGGGCTGATGTTTACAACGGCCCTAAGGCGTATGCTTATGCATTCAAAAGACACTCAGATCTCGTATCTGCCTGGTCTGAAGCAAATCCCACCTCGGATATACCTACTCCCCGTACAGAATTGGAACATCCTAATGTGAGGACCTTTTCTGACTTTTTTATGGAAGATGGATCCTTTTTAAGGCTTCGAACCGTTGTTCTTGGTTACACACTTCCTAAAGCGATAGTGCAAAAAGCTGGTTTTGACGTAGTAAGATTCTACGCCAGCGCGCAGAACCTGCTCACCTTCACCAGGTATACAGGGTTTGATCCTGAAGTCGCTTCTGGTAACCCGCTTTTAAATGGAATAGATACAGGAAAGTACCCGGTGAGTGCATCATTCTTACTCGGGATGAAGCTTATATTTTAATTCAAGAAAAATAAAGGAATGATGAAAAATACATTGAAATATAGCAAACTGTTTTTGTTAGGGGCTTTCTTCATATTGAGCTGTGATGTGGATGATTTTTTAGAAGAAACAAATCCTAATGCTTTAAGTACTTCATCCTTTTGGCAAAATGAAGATCAGTTACAACAAGGGTTGATAGGTGTGTATGCCGCCTTACAATTGCATGGTAGTATGGGAGGAAGTGCCGCCACACAATTTCCAGTGAGGTCTGATGTAGGAAGACCAAACAACTGGAATGCCAATGCCCAGGGGCTGCAAAAGTTGACCTTTAATGATAATTCAAGCATAGTAAAATCGGCATGGGACGATAATTACGAGGGTATCTACAGGGCTAATCAGGTTATTGAGAATGCTCCTAATATTGAAATGGATGAGGAAACCCGAACACTTGTCGTGGCGCAGGCCCGGTTCCTAAGGGGATTGTTTTACTTTTGGCTCTACACGACCTACAATAATGGCAGTGTTGTCATTCATACAGAAACGCCAAAAGGATCGGCTGATTATAACAAGTCACTGTCTCCAAAGGAGGAGGTACTTCAATTAATTGACCAAGATCTGAAATTTGCTAAAGATCACCTTCCAAGAGAGTGGCCGGCAAATGAACTGGGCAGGGCTACATGGGGTGCAGCTACAGCCACACTCGGAGATTTATATATTAATGAAAGAGATTTTGTCACCGCCCGCGACTATTTCAAGGAGATCATTGATAGTGAGCAATACAGTCTGACCCAGGAAATCGGTTGGAATTTTGACGCTGATCACGAATTCAATTCAGAGTCCATATTTGAGGTTTCGTTTTCCAAAGACTTCAAAGATGGGTTTGGTGGGAATGCCAATGATGGTCCCAACCGACCGGAATCCACCAATCGGGGAGAAACCCTCGCGCCGGTAGCAGGGGGTGGCTTCAGAGTGATCATGCCATCCTATTGGGTAACCATGCTGTTTAAGTCTGATTCCATGGACATGACCGATCCCCGTAATGAAGGCAGAACTTTTTCCATCCGTGCATCGGAGTCTATTGCTATGGCTGATGATGAATTCTCCACCTTTTACAACAGACCGTCCGATGAAGGAGGTAACTATAATAACCAGGAGGCTTCATACCTGAAGAAGTTCCAGAGCTGGCGATCTGACCGTGAGGATAAACTTGGTAGATCGGGTATTAATGAAAGAGTTTACAGGCTGGCTAATATCAACTTAATGTATGCTGAGTGTTTGTTGGAAACAGGCGGCTCAGTAGATGAGGCACTGGCATTGGTGAATGAGATCAGGGCCAGATCCGGAGTAAAACAACTGGAAAGGGCAGACTATGATGCTACAAGTCTCATGGATCATATACGTTGGGTGGAAAGACCGCTGGAATTAATGTTTGAAGGGAGAGATATCAGGTGGAAAGATCTGAGAAGATGGAATGTGATTCAGGAGCAGTATGACCGACTTGCAGCCATGGAGTTTGTCATTGTGGACAAAGCCCTACATTTTTATGACCCGGTAGAGTTTCCCACTGCCACTCCAATAAGAGAGTATGTGGAAGCGGCGGACAATTTTAATCCGACGGTTCATCATTACTTTCCTATCCCGACAACAGAGAAAACTTCCAATGATAATTTGAATGGAGGAAATACAGGAGGTTGATAATTAAAGACTTGAAAAGATGAAAAAAATAAATCTATTTATAGGCCTATTGTTATGCGGTGCCATATTATGGTCTTGTGAAGAAGAGAGTACTGTGCCTCTTAACACCGATTTTAGTGATGCCCTGGGATCACGTACCCGACCCACCATTCAGGTGGGTGATTTCTCCTCTTTTGTCGACTTGTCAAGAGGAGTGGTCTCAAGGAATTGGATAGTCCCTTCAAACGGTGAGATTCTAAATGCGAATGGAAAAGACCCGTCCAGTCTTAATATCATACATGTCAAGTTTGATGAAGTTGGTGTATTCCAGGTTACGCTCCAAAGTACTTTTGCAGACCCTTCTGTAACACTTGACACAACTTTCTCGGTGACAGTACTGGACTTTATTACTACTAAGATAGGATATACACTTAGTAAAACTGATGCAGACAATGGCATATTCACTGAAGCCATTGGGAACATTGAGGTGGAGGCTGGATCCACAGTTTACTATGGAGACATAAGTATAGGAGCGCCAGATACACGAGAGTGGACTTTCCAGGGGGGTACTCCCGAAACCTCTGGAGAAGAACCTGCCGATACCTTGGTAGCGGTTTTATACAAGCGATTAGGGACATTCGATTTGGAACTCATATCTTCCAGAAAATTTCCAAAGGGAAAAGCAGACACAGTATCACTTGAAGATTTTATCACTATTATTCCTTCCACCAAACCCGTTGAGGTGGTCGAGGTGGCAGAGAATGGGGATGGCGCGATACAGGTGTTTTTCAGCCGGGGCATCGAGGCTTCCACGGTACTTGCTGCCGGGCTGGGTAGCTTTAGATTAATGGTAGATGGTGTTGAGACTAATATTGAGTCTGCAAGGGTGGACAATTCGGACGAAAGTATCGTCAATTTCACAGTAGCGGAAAACATCAAGAATACCCAAACGGCTACAATCGAATACCTGGGAGGTGCTGGTATATTTTCTACTGACAGTTATGAACTGGATCCTTTTGGACCAGAGGATGTAGCGTTGTACGCTCCTAATTTAATGGCTCCTGTAGACCCTGGCTTTGAATCAGGAACTGTAGCATCCTGGGACCCTATCGGAGGTAACGAGACTACCGGAGCTACCTTTTCAGCTTCTACCGAAGAAGCCTTCAGTGGTGGATTCAGTTTGAAAGTGGAAATTCCCAATACGGGAGTTCAAAACAATTTTACCGTTCAAACTATACCGATAACCACACCCCTGGAAGAGGGCAAAGCGTACGCTATAGAATTCAAATACAAGCAAAGTGTCTTGCATAATGGACAATGGACAATCCGTCTTCAGCCCGGTGAAGCCTGGGCAGATAACTATAAAGCGTTCAATTGTGGAGGGGCACAGGCCTGGTGTGGCGACTTCATAGCCGATGGAGAATGGCATACGCGACGAGTTTTAAAAGATGTAAGGTTAGATACGTGGGACGACTTTAAAATGCATATTCAGTTTATTGGAGAAACTGACGTGCCTATAGTTTACTATCTTGACGATTTCAAGGTTTTCGAAATAGATCAATAATTGTCCAACAGCCGCATCCATATGGGCTGGATGCGGTTGTTCTTTGGTTCTACAATCGGGCAACGAGTTGATTGGAGTGAGTTTGTCAGCTAATAAGTAAGAAATGAAACCCTGGTATTTGTATGTCTCTCTGGCTTTATTAATGGCTGTATGTGCCTATACTGTGGTGGACATAAAGTCCAAAGAGCGGGATAATGTTGAAAGGTATGAGGCCAATTGGAAGTCGCTTAGGAAATATGAAGTTCCAGGGTGGTTTCAGGATGCCAAGCTGGGCATCTTTATTCACTGGGGAGTGTACAGTGTGCCGGCTTTCGGCTCCGAATGGTACGGCAGGCATATGTACATGGATACCGCCAATTTTTCAGCACAGCTTTATCACAAGAGTGACGGCCCACATCGTGTATACAAGCATCACATAAAGACATGGGGAGACCCAAAGAAGTTCGGCTACAAGGACTTCATACCTTTGTTCAAAGGAGAGAAATTCAATGCAGATGAATGGATCTCCATATTTAAAAAGGCAGGCGCAAGGTATGTTGTTCCTGTAGCAGAACATCACGATGGCTTCGCTATGTACAACTCCGGCCTTACGAGATGGAATTCCGTGGATATGGGCCCCAAACGGGATGTGCTGAAGGAACTCATGGATGCCGGTAGAAAAAGGGGAATGAAGGTGGGATCCTCTTCCCATTATGCTTTCAACTGGACCTATTTTAATAAAAAGGCCCATTTTGATACCTCCAATCCTGAATATGCTGACTTTTACGGTGCCAAAACCACTCCACTGGCGGATACTGCCATTTCCAGTGAATTCCTTACCATGTGGTGGAACAGGGTAGCGGACCTTGTGGATAACTATCAACCGGACATTCTGTGGTTTGATTTCTTCATGGACCAGCATGAGTTTGTTCCCTATCACCCCAAACTGGCCGCTTACTATTACAATAAGGGGCTGGAATGGGGAAAAGAAGTGGTACTACAGAATAAGAACTTTGGAAATTTTGAATCCTTCCCCAAAGGTACCAATGTACTTGACCTTGAGCGGGGTAAGATGTCCGATATCAACCGATATCCGTGGCAGACAGATACTTCCATTGGTAAAAATTCATGGTGCTATGTGGATGGATGGGATTCCAAGGCACCCAACACCATTGTGGATGATCTGATCGACATAGTGAGCAAAAACGGCAATCTCTTGTTGAATGTAGGGCCGAAGGCCGACGGAACCATCCCGGAAGATCAGAAGGCCGTTTTGTTTGAACTCGGTAACTGGCTCCGTAAAAATGGTGAAGCCATTTACGGCTCACGGCCATGGGTAATATTTGGAGAGGGTCCTACAGAAGTAGCCACGGGCCATCATACAGAAAGAAAGAATAAAGGGTTCACTTCAGAAGACTTCCGCTTTACTACGAATAACGGGAATATCTATGCCATTGCTATGGACCTCGATAATAACGGCCGGTACAGGATCAGATCACTGTCCACCAGGGCCGGATATTTGAAGAAAGATATTAAAAATGTGGAAGTGCTGGATTCTGCCGGGAAGGTAGAATGGAAGCAGACTCCCGAGGGATTGTTTATCAAAACGGATCCAGGATATATGGGAAAATATGCCTGTGTTTTCAAAGTAACAATGTAAGAATCGTCCGCATAGGAGTGATCCCATTTTCCAATAGGTTTTAACCCGTCACACCAAACCCCCGAAATACCATGTAAATAATTCGGTTGGTGGATGCTGGAGATCAGAGATTCTGTGGTAGAACAATGGTAAAAATAACTGAAAAGTGAGGGTAAGATTAATAATTACAGGTGTTTTCTTCTCCAGCTGCTTACACTGCGTCACAGCGAAATGGGGCTTATATCCTGAAACTTACCACAAACGACAGGATCATAACAAAGAAGATTGTCATTGATTAGATAGTAATTGTATGCAGGATAATTTAAGTAAAAGAATGTTGAAGCCTATCCTTGCAGGTTGCCTGTTCACAGGGATATACCTCGGATCACTGACGGAATCAGGAGCACAGCCACCCCCTCCGGAAGGCTTTCGGTGGGAGGTCAACAAAAAATTTTCGGATGAGTTCAATGGTACTACACTGGATACCACAAAATGGTATGCCCGTTCACCCTACTGGGTCCATGGGCGTCCTCCCGCTACCTTCAGGGCATATTCCGTTTCAGTGAAAGACGGGACTATGCAAATAAAGAACAGCGTACTAAAGGGAGACAAGAAGTACAATATAGCCGGAGGCGCCGTGGCCTCCAAAGCCAAAGACGCCTATTTTGGTTATTACGAAGTGCGTATGAAGGCTTCAGGGATTTCCATGTCCTCTACCTTCTGGCTGAAAAATAAACCGGTGGATAGTAACTGTCCCTATGAGCAGTTGGAGCTGGATATTGTGGAGGCTGTGGGTATGCAGAAAACCGGCCATGACCTTCGGAATTTTATGCGGTCCAACACACACACCTTCCGTACTGATTGTAACGGGGAAAAGCTGGTAAAATCCAGTGGTGGTAACTGTGAAATATCACCTCCTGCAAACGAGACCTTTCATACCTACGGCTGCTGGTGGGAAGATGAAAATACACTGAAGTTTTATCACAATGGAGCGTATAAATTTACCATTCATCCCAACACTTACTTTAGAGACAAGCCCTTTAACCGGCCTATGTATATGCATATGGTTACCGAAACCTACAACTGGGAAACGCCGCCCACGGAAGAAGAACTGAATAATGATGCTATCAATACCACCTGCTATGATTGGGTAAGGTCCTATAAACTTGTTCCAACGAAATGAAATATTTTGCTTTAGTATTATCCGTTCTGTTTACACTCCGGCTTGGAGCAACGGAATATTATGTGTCTAAAGACGGCGCAGACAACAATCCCGGAACTGAAGCCTTACCGTTTCTGACGATTGGCAAGGCTGCGTCGATTATGATGCCGGGTGACATTTGTTTTATCAAAAAAGGGATATACCGGGAAGAGCTCTCTCCTGCCAATCACGGTACAGAAGGTTCTCCCATCCTTTTCAAGGCATTTGAAGGTGATACTGTGGTTATAGCGGCTACGGATATCATAAACTCCTGGACCCAACATTCGGGAAACATCTACAAGACGACGATCAGCATGACGCTGGGAGTGGAAAGGAATATGTTGTACGCGAACGGCAGGCACATGGATATAGCCAGGTGGCCGGATAATGACGACGGGGATCTCTTTACCCTTGAGGCAGCCCTGGTGGAAAGCGGGTCAGGGAGTCATATTCAGAGCAATGGCATTCCTGATATGGATTGGTCAGATGGTTATATCTGGTACCTGGGTGCGCATTCCGGTGCCAGCTGGACAAGGAAGATAGTATCATCTGCTACCAACAGGATAGATTTTGAAGCGGTGAATGTAAATAAGTGGCCCTTCAATCCACATAATCCGACTGTGCTAAGGAATGGCAACCGGGGACGTTTTTATCTTTTCGGTAAGCTTGAAGCACTTGATCACCCAGGAGAATGGTTTTACGATAATGAGACCAGCACGTTGTATTTCAACGCCCCGGATAATGTTGATCCCAACAGTCTGACAACGGAGTTTTCAGCCAGACACAAAACCATGGCCATAGACAGGAACTATATCCATGTTGAGGGTATACAAACTTTCGGGGGAAGGATACACATCACCGGTGATCATAATAAAATAAAAAACTGCGTAGTGACCCACGGACTTCAGTCATTGGATGAGTTGGATAATACCGACGCCCAGATGTCAGAAGGTGCCGTTACCATTGAAGGGAGCAACAACCTCATAGAGCACAACCTGATACAATATGGCTCGGGAAATGGTGTGGCTATGCTGTTCTTTTGGAAAGGCAGTTCGAATAATACTGTAAGAAACAATATTATACGTCATTTCAACACCATCGGCATCCATGCCAACCCCGTGAGATCCAATATTCCGGGATCAGTCATTACCAAAAACACCATATACAACTGCGGCAGGGATGGTATCTATGTCAGTGGAGATGGTGGTATCATTTCCTTTAATGATGTTTCCGAGTGCATGAGAATAAACAACGACGGTGGTGTTTTTTATACGGTGGGTAACGACAAGGATAAGAACTCCGTGATCCATCATAACTGGTTCCATGATTCGGAAGGTCCGGATTATGCTGATGGCCGGGCGGCAGGGATCTATCTCGACAACCACAGTAAGGGCTATCAGGTACATCATAACATGGTATGGAACGTAACATGGACAGGTGTGCAGATAAACTGGGATAACTGGAACATTGCCATTCAGAACAATTCGTTCTATCAGATCGATGAGGCCATGGGACGCTGGGCCAATGGTTTCACAATAGACAAGGTAGAGGTGGCGAATAACTATGCCAGTCACAAAGACTGGATAGGTACAGATGTTCAGAACAATATTATTGACGCCAAATCACCCTTCGTGTCATTGGAAGATAAAAACTTTTTTCCTGCGGAAGGGTCTCCCCTTATCGATTCGGGGATTGAAATAAGTGGGATTACGGATAACTTTGTGGGTGATAAACCTGATATTGGCGCCTATGAAGCCGGAGGTGAATACTGGGTGCCGGGAGCTGACTGGACAGTACCCGATGACAGGGCTCCCGGTGATGGAGGTGAAATTGTTGGTTTGCCTCACGAGTACATTGAAAACCAATTGAGGATAGTCCCTAATCCGGCGAATGGTGCAATAGACTTGCATTTTAATATAGCAGGGCGTAGCGGGATATCACTGTATCTTTATGACCCCAGAGGACAGCTCATTCTACAGGAAACAAAGCATAAGGTGTTCAAGGGTAAATACACTGTCAGACTCAACGTGGAGGGCCTGCCACCCGGGGTGTACCTTCTTAAATACCATGTAGGAAAAGAAAATATCAAGACCCAAAGGATAGTTAAACTATGATTCTATTTCGAAATCCACTTTCCTGAACAGATGGTGAAAAAACTGTATGATAAAAAGGTGAGCGGTCTGGATCGCTACTATAAATTGATCAGCTTTACTATCCCCGTCTCCAGGGTAGAAAGATGTATGCATTTAGGAGCTGCGTACCGAAAGGGCTGTTTTGGCGCTGTGCTAATACTGCTGCTGCTGCATTTTGCCCTTGTCGCCCAGGATACACCAAAAGCCTCGTCGGGAGAATTCTCAAATGACGGAGCCTGGTGCTGGTTCTCAGATCCGCGGGCAGTTTACATGAGTGAACATCCACGTCGGGTGGTTTCCGGCTGGGTGAAGGAAGATGGTACCGTCGAGGCTGGCATTCTGGATCTGACTGCCAATACGGTGACTACTCTGCCACTTTACACAAAACTTGAAAAGGACGATCACAACAATCCGGCCTTTTTGCCCTTATCTGACCAACGGGTGATGGCCTTTTATTCTAAGCACGTCAAAAAATACCTGTACTATCAGAACATTACGTTCGATGGATCGCAGACCATTTCAGATGAACCGGTCACTTTTGACCCCATATCTGAAGAAGAGCTGGCGAAGTTTCCGCTACGGCAGGTCACTTATGCCAACCCTTACCGGCTTACCGAAGAAAACAACAGAATATATTGCTTTGGCCGGTGGACAGGCTATAAACCCAATGTAATGTGGTCCGATGATGGCGGGAAGAATTTCACCAAATCAAGGGTATTCATAGCTTCTGAGAAATGGGATCCGAATAATCGCCCCTATGTGAAGTATTATTCTGATGGCGGGTCAAAGATCCACATTGTTTTTACAGATGGGCATCCCAGGGTGGAGAAAACCAATTCTGTTTATTATGCCCGTTATGAAAAGGGCGGCTTTTGGAAGGCAGACGGGACGTATATCTGTTCTTTGGAAGATGTGCCCTTTACTCCGGACCAGGCCACGGTGGTATACAAGGCTTCTGAGCAGTCCGGAAGGGCGTGGGTCCAGGATATTGCAGTAAATGAGCTAGGTGATCCGGTGATCCTGTATGCACGGTATCCTTCAGAAAAAGATCACAGGTATTACTACGCCAGCTATACGAATGGTGCATGGACAAACTCCAAAGTATGTAATGCGGGCAAATGGTTTCCACAAACCCCGGAAGGGCAATATGAAAGAGAGCCACATTATTCAGGAGGGATGACCCTCAATCCTCGCAATCCCAATGAGATATTTGTTTCTCAGGAGGTATCAGGGGTTTTTGAGATCGTAAAGTACGAAACAGTGGACGCCGGCAGGTCATGGAAACGGCAGCCGGTTACCCAAAACTCCGCTTATGATAACGTGCGTCCTTACATTCCCCGGGATATAAAGAAAGATGATCCATTGGTACTTTTGTGGATGCAGAATAAAAAATATATTCACTATACGGATTTCAGATCCTCGATACGCTATCTTATTAACCCGTGAGTTCTTCTGGAGCTCGTTAATACTTGGAACCAATATGAGAAAGACTATTTTAGTATGTATCATCACCTTGCTGTCTGGTGGTGCATTTTCACAGTTGAAACCCGAAGAGATCTCAGGCTACATGAGGCGTGTAGCCGATTGGCAGATCGATCATTTCCGCGATACCTACAGTGGCAGGGACAAGCCTCATCATATCCGCGACTGGACCAATGGCGCGCTTTATGTCGGTATGATCAAATGGGCTGCTATGGCCAACGATGACAAATATTATCAATGGCTTTACAGGATAGGAGAGGAAGGTGAATGGGACCTCCACTGGCGTAAATACATGGCAGATGATCATGCCGTAGGTCAGATGTACCTCGAGCTTTACCGCAAATATCAGGAGCCCAAAATGATCAGCAAGACCCGGGAGCGCTACGATTGGATCATGGAGAATCCAAGCCAGCAACCCATTGAAATGGGTAATTATGATCATCTGGAGCGCTGGACATGGTGTGATGCACTTTTTATGGGGCCGCCTGTATGGGCTAAACTTGCCAGCATTACCGGCCAGAAGAAATACAGCCAGTGGATGCTGAAAGAGTACAAGGCTACCGTGGATCATCTTTTTGATGAAAAAGAAAGTCTTTTTTTCCGGGACAATACATTTATTGATAAAAGGGAGCATGACCGTAAGATATTCTGGTCCCGGGGAAACGGCTGGGTTTTTGCCGGCCTTACACTACTTATGGATGAATATAAGCCGGGTTCAAAGGAATATAAGTACTTCAAAAACATCTATCTGAAAATGGCCCGAAAGCTCAAAGAGCTTCAAACTCCGCAGGGCCACTGGTCGATGAGCCTGCTGGCACAGGATGTTTATCCCACCCCTGAAACCAGCGGTACTTCCTTCTTTACCTTCGGATTGGCATGGGGGATCAATAATGGCCTGCTCAAAAAAGATGAATATATGCCCGTGGTGATTAAAGCATGGAGCGCTTTATGCTCACACATTACACAGGAGGGTATGCTGGGTTATGTACAGCCTATAGGTGCAGCCCCCGGCAAGGCCTGGCCTGACAAGACCGAAGTTTATGGAACAGGGGCATTCCTTGCCGCCGGGTCTGAGGTTTATAAATTGTCAAACTGAAGTCGGGATCAGACGGTTTCAAACCGTCTGACCCCTGACTACCAGTGCCGATCGATTATCTCCTGTATATGAGGATAGCCGCTGTCCGTTTCATTCAGAGCCTCGCGGTTCCGCTTCAGCCTTTTTTTCAGGTCTGTGATGATCTCAGCGTATTCAGGGTCATCATATACGTTGTTGATCTCATAAGGGTCTTTCCTCAGATCGTACAGTTCCCAGGCTGCCGGTGTTTGCTCGATGGTAAATGAATTCTCCTTCCATGGCATGGAGGGTGTGCCCAGCACCTCCTGGTCATAGGGTAGACCATAGAAAAATATCAGCTTGTGGTCCTTCGTTCTAATCCCGAAATGCGCCGGATTATCGTGATGCATCATGTGCATCCAGTAACGGTAGTAGGTATCCTGCCGCCAGTTTTCAGGGATTTTTCCATCCATAAGTAGCGATCTCAGACTGCTTCCCTGCATATACTCCGGGGTTTTGCCACCGGCCATTTCAATCATAGTAGGGGCAAAATCAGCATTATTCACCAGCAGGTCAGCACGCTGACCAGGGCGGATACCGCCGGGGTAGTGTATGATCAGCGGCATTCGCATGGATTCATCGTACATCCAGCGCTTGTCCATATAATCATGCTCACCCAGCATGAAGCCCTGGTCACCTGTGTAAATGATAATGGTATTTTCCATTTGTCCGGTTTCTTTCAGGTAGTTGAAAAGCCGTGCCAGGTTGTCATCCACGCCTTTTACACACCTCAGGTACCTTTTCAGATACTCCTGATAAGCCATATGTTTCGCTTCATCATCGGTCAGGCTGTCCGGCACATCGTAGTCATCCGCATAGCTTCTTACCGGGTGCCTCCGGCCTATGGAGGTGCCTATACGGTGGATCAGACTGTCATTTTTCCCTCTTGTGGCTTCAGAACCAAAGTTGGGCTGTGTATAAAGGCTTTCCGGTTCCGGTATTTCCCTGTCGGCCAGATAGTCTTCATATCGTGGAGCAAATTCAAAATCATCATGCGGTGCCTTGTAGTGATGCATAAGAAAGAAAGGTTTGTCCTTCTTCCTTTTCTCCAGCCAGTTGATCGCAAGATCAGTGATGATATCTGTGCTATGGCCGGTGTACTTTACCGTATTTTCAGGCCATGGTCTGTTCCCCCTCACCCGGAATGTGGGGTCAAAATACTTCCCCTGTACCGGTAGTACTTCATAATGATCAAATGCTGCGGGCTCCTTCACAAGGTGCCACTTGCCTATGATAGCGGTTTCATAACCCAGCTGTTTCAGTTCTTTGGGTAAATACTGCCGTGATTCATCCAGTGAACCCCCCAGGTCAAGCACACCATTTGTCTGAGGGTACTGCCCGGTCATGATCGTGGCCCTGCTGGGAGTACAAATGGAATTCGTACAGAAGGCATTGTCGAAGATCACCCCGTTTTTCCCCAGCTCGTCCAGCGTGGGTGTCGGGTTCAGTGCCGCCAGCCGGCTGCCATAAATGCCAAATGCCTGCGTGGTATGATCATCTGACATTATAAAAAGGATGTTCGGTTTTTTATCTTCCGGTGCATGGCACCCCGCTATAAAAAGGCTGAAAAATACCAGTAAGCGAATGTTTTTCTCCATTATTGGACTGATCTTTAGAGACAACAATCTAGCAACATCGGCAAAACCCCTTGGATCAAAGGATTGCGCATTGAAGACTGTTCTTTTAGCGCTTCAAAAGGAAGTGCAACAGGGTTCTTTAGAAAACCTTTGCGCATGGGCTTTTGCTGGCTTTTACGGTACTTAAATCATGTAAATATGAAGACAACTGCTACAATTACACAATTATCCCTGATGCTTGTCCTTACAGGGTACGCGTTGGCACAGCCACACACCGGTCACATATGGTTTGATGAAACCATGTCCTTTGAAGAGCGTGCAGAAGCGCTTGTCAATGCCATGACGCTTGACGAGAAGATCTCACAGGCGGTTGACTACAGCGCTGCCATCCCCCGGCTCGGTGTGCCTGAGTATAATTGGTGGAATGAAGCGCTTCACGGTGTGGCGCGTAATGGCAGGGCTACTGTATTTCCACAGGCCATAGGTCTGGCAGCTACTTTTGATGAGCAACTGGTGCATCGTGTGGCTACAGCCATTTCGGACGAGGCCCGTGCCAAGTTCAATGCTTCCCTGAAGATAGGCAACAGAGGCAGGTATGCCGGTCTTACCTTCTGGACGCCCAATGTAAACATTTTCAGAGACCCACGGTGGGGCAGGGGGCAGGAGACCTATGGAGAAGATCCCTTTCTGACCGGCAGAATAGGAGTGGCCTTCGTTAAAGGCCTTCAGGGAGATGATCCCAAATATCTGAAAACCGCCGCCTGTGCCAAACACTACCTGGTGCACTCTGGCCCGGAGGCATTGCGCCATGAATTTGACGCGGTGGCCTCGGAAAAGGATATCCATGAAACCTATTTGCCTGCCTTTGAAGCGCTGGTGACGGAAGCCCGCGTGGAAGGTGTGATGGGGGCGTATAACCGTGTGCTGGGTGAGCCGGCCTGTGGTAGTCCCAGGTTTTTGCAAAAAATACTGAGGGAGGACTGGGGTTTTAACGGCTATGTGGTTTCAGACTGCTGGGCGATCAGCGATTTTCACCTGTATCATAAAGTGACCCAAACGCCGGAAGAGTCTGCCGCGCTGGCGTTGAACAGCGGGGTAAACCTTAACTGTGGCAATACCTATCCCCAGTTGAAAAAATCCATTGAACAGGGTCTTACTTCCGAAGAGGTACTGGACCAGTCCCTGAAGCAGCTTTTCCTGACCCGTTTCCGTCTTGGCTTTTTCGATGGGGAGGGTTCGGTTCCGTTCAACAACATTGGTGAAGAGGTGGTGGATTCTGAAAAACACCGCGCCATAGCGCGGGAGGTGGCTGTGAAGTCCATCGTGCTGCTTAAGAACAAAGACAACCTCCTTCCTCTGAAAAAGGACGTAAAGTCTTTGTACATTGTAGGGCCGCACGCCAGCAGTGAGGAAGTACTGCTGGGTAACTACTATGGCCTGTCTGGCAATACAGCCACTATTCTGGACGGTATAGTTTCCAAAGTAAATACGGGTACCTCTATCAATTACAAGTATGGTGTATTGGCCTATCGTGATAATGTCAATCCTATAGACTGGTCTACCGGTGAGGCGAAGAATGCCGAAGTAATGATAGCCGTGATGGGTATCTCCGGCCTGTATGAAGGCGAAGAAGGTGAGTCGGCCTCTGCAGAGAAGGGGGATCGCCTTACTGACATCCGCCTCCCTCAAAATCAGATCGACTATATCAAAAAATTAAAGGAGGACACTGAAACCCCCCTTGTACTTATTATCACAGGGGGCAGCCCCATAGCCATGCCGGAAGTGGAGGCACTGGCGGATGCCCTACTTTTTGTCTGGTATCCCGGGGAGGAAGGCGGCAATGCTACAGCTGATATTCTGTTCGGTGATGCTAATCCTTCAGGTAAACTACCGTTGACTTTTCCTTATTCAGTAGATCAGCTACCTCCCTTTGATGACTATGCAATGAAAGGACGTACCTACCGGTATATGGAGCAGGAGCCGCAATTTCCGTTTGGTTTTGGCCTGTCCTATACGACTTTCCGGTATCATGACCTGAAATGGACCCAGAAGAAAAATAAAGTGGAAGTACAAGCTACTATAGAGAATACGGGAAATGTGGCAGGGACCGAGGTGGTACAATTATATGTAAGTTCACCTCTGGCTGGCGAGAGCGATCCATTCAGTTCATTGAAATCATTTAAGCGGGTGGATCTGCAGCCAGGTCAGAAGACGGTGATCACCTTTGAGTTGGAAAAAGGCGCTTTTGTACAATTTGAAAATGATGGCCAGGAAGTGGTACGTAAGGGAGAGTACATAGTTAAGATAGGTAGTGCTTCCCCCGGCAAAAGAAGTGAGTCGCTGGGAGCGGCCCTGCTCACATCCACTGGTATCAATGCCCGAAAAATATTTAAATAGATCGAGCAATACGCTCAGTAGCCCTCGTGTAAACAATGCAGAGGTGGCCAATGCGACCTCAGGTGTGTTCAGGCAATGTTTGAATGATCGGGAAACAGAAAGGCCTGCCTCGCTTTTCGTCAGTCCTGGTCCCTCACCTACCTGCCCACAGCCAGGGTCAGGGTGACGCCCGGGTCTGTATTTAGTTTGTTTTAAATGATGTTCTGAGGGCTATGAAGGTTCTTATCATTTTCTGGTTAACAGTCTGGTCAATAGGAATACCGGTGTCATATGCTCAGCAGATCTTTAAAGATGTGACCGATAGTTTTGGCATCAGGCATATCCATGAAGCACAGAACTATATGGGTGGAGGTGTGGTGTTCCTTGATTTCGATAATGACGGTTTTGAGGACATTTTTCTGACCGGAGGCTCTGCTTCGAATAAGCTGTACAGGAACATCAATGGAGAATTTTTTCAGGATGTGACGGTCATATCCGGTATAGCCGGTATTACTGGCAGCAAGACCAAGGCCGCAGTGGCCGGCGATATAGACAATGACGGGTGGAGGGAGCTGTTTATAGCTACCGAATCGGGTCACAATATGCTGCTGAAAAATGAAGGAGGCAGCTTTTTCAAAGACATTTCCACTGAGGCTGGTATCATCCATGAGTCCTTCAGTATGGGGGCATCGTTTGCGGATTTCAATCAGGATGGCTTGCTGGATATTTACGTCATCAACTTTGTCAAAGAGCAGCGGTTTATAAGAAATGACAACAATGAGGTGACAGGATTTGATCACGACTGTTACCCTAACCTGCTGTACATCAACAACGGGAATAATACGTTTACGGAGTCTGCACAGGCCTATGGCGTGGTGGATGAAGGATGCGGCCTTGCTGTGGTGGCGGACGATATTGATGACGATGGTGATGTGGATATCTACATTGCCAATGATTTTGGCGAGTGGGTCAGGCCCAATGTCTGTTTACGCAACAATTATCCTGATCCGACATTTACAGATGTTTCCGATGTGCTGGGTATGGGACTGGCCATGTACGGCATGGGTATAGCCGCAGGCGACCTTGAAAATGACGCAAAAAAAGACTATTACGTGAGTAACCTGGGGAGTAACGCGCTGTTGAATCAGACGGATGCAGGAGTTTTTACAGATATAGCTCCAGCTGCGCTTGTGGAAAATGACGTAGTTGGTGGAGCATTTTCTACCTCCTGGGGTACCGTGTTTACCGACTATGACAATGATGGGTTTCAGGACCTTGTGGTCAGCAATGGCTTTGTACCGTCGCCGGCCTTTATTCAAACCTCCTCCGATGATCCCAACAAACTGTTTCGCAACAATGCAGATGGTACATTTACGGATATCAGTCAGCAATTACCTCAGGCGGATAGTGTGATCTCCCGGGGGCTGGCCAAAGCTGATATCGACAATGACGGAAGGCAGGATCTGCTGTTTGCCAATCTGTCCACTTCAGTTATTGACCTGCAAAACGTGTATTTGTATAAAAATCAGTTTGAGGCACCGGGAAACTGGTTTGCCCTTTTGCTGGAAGGTACAGAGGTAAATCGCGATGCGATCGGAACAAAGGTAATACTTGAGTCCGGAGGGAAATCGTACACTCAAAGTGTGCTGGGCGGGTCCAGCCATGCTTCTCAGAATAGTTTAAGGCTTCATTTTGGCCTTGGGACATTGGATAAAATAGACAAAATGACCATTCGTTGGTCTGACGGGTCCTCCGAAGTGCTCAATTCGGGTTTTATGCTTAACCGGACCATGTACTACCTTCAGGGTTCAGGAGAGCTGTTGATCGCCGGATGTATGGACCCTGAGGCCATCAACTTTTCCGATAATGCCCAATACAACCATGGATGCAAGGAGGACGTTTACGGTTGTACTGATCCGGACGCTGATAATTTTGACCCGGCAGCCCTGATCGAAGATGGTAGTTGTTTCATCACGGATATCGACGGTGTACACAACAAAGGAATCTCCATTTATCCCAATCCGGTTTCAGATGTATTGAACCTGGTATCGGAAGAGCAAATTGTGTCTTTTAAGATCATGGATATCAATGGGGTGAGTATCATACACCTGATGTATCCTGCAGGTCAGATCCGTACTGATCATCTGCCCCGTGGTTTCTATGTCCTGTCTGTTCAGACCAGAACGTCACTCATGTATCATCGGATATACAAGGAATGATCAACTGGTAGGATTAGCCTTACTAAGCCTCAAAGGCTTAGTAAGATTGAGGCTGTTTTGCAGGTTATAATAAGTTGTCAAGCCTTTGTCACATATGCTATCTCATCCCCTATCTGGCGCGGGTTTTCTAAACCCGTGCCCATGTACAGGCAGGTTCTTTGAACCTGTTATTGCCAGGCTCAAGAAGTGTAGAAAAGTGAATTCAGCATGTGGATTAAACACCGGATCAGAGGAAATACTGAAAAATGACCACAAATGTAAAGTAGGATGACATCTTCCAAAGATCGATGGGTCACGTAAACAGCTTGCAGGAAATATCCGAATAATATACTTTTAATGTATGTATGGTAGACCTCCGAACTTCATGATCATCACCAATGATAAGTAAAACCTGTAGAGCATTTATTGAAAAAGGACTGATATATCACCCGGTATATGGCAGCGGATTTTCCAATCATTTGCCCATGTCGTTGGTGGCATTGGACCAGCTGGGTGCGTCTGAGGCCCAGTTGGAGAACTATTACTCAACATCTTCTTCCAGATTGGATCTTCGTAAAACCGACTCAGAAAACGGAACTTTCAATTTCACTGAGAAGGCCCTTGGGCAAAAGGATCTTTTTGAAGACTTCTTCCGCTATTTTAAGGACAGATTAAAGCATACCTCCGCGGAAAAGCTACTTACAGAAGTAATTCCGGTATTGATGAAAGGTGTAGGAGGTGCTGCTTTTCACCCATTGATCAGGCTTTCCTATGCTTTGAGATCTGATTGCAGGGATGAAATTGCCATGTCGCTCGCCTACTGGGCCACTGAATATCTGGAGCTGGGAAACAGTCATCAGCATCATGACGAGAGCCTTGGGGATATCAGGACCAGATTGGACGCGTTTACCTCTGATGAAAGTTTCCGGTCCACTATAACAGACCGGATCAAGGCAATTAATGAAGCTGTTCAAAAAGCCGAAGTCATTATACAGCCTGAAGTACTGACGCTGAAGGATATCAGAGAATTCAGCCTTGGGGAATTTGCCAAAGCAGATAATTTCACCCTGTTGCATACGGTGACGGCAAGCCATGCATTTAGATCCGCCTCACACTATTTTGAAAATGAAGAAGAGGCGCTCCGGTATTTATGGGAGGCGATCGTGATGGCTCAGCTAAGTACAGGTATAAAATACAACGGTGTCCCGGCGAAAACTCCGGAAATTAAAATGGACTGGCCGGAGATAATCGAACACGCGCTTAACTCCACAGATGACCATGTCATCAAGCTTGTTTATACATGCTTTGATGAAAACAACGAGACCCCTGATCCTCTTTATCATTTTATAGCGCAAAGGGCTGTGAGTAAAGGCAAATAGCAAAATCCATGGTGATTTAAAGGACTCTGTAGGGCATCATTAAAAAATTCAAGTGGCGTATGGAGGGGAGACGTCCAGGAACAGCGTGGCCCATTTGAGGCCTGTGGGTAAGCGGCCTATAGGGGCAGGGAAGTGCGTTAAGCGGGGTTCCGATAGCAATCGGAAGGCCTTTGTTCGTGGTGCCTTTTTCTTTT
>LYSV01000059.1 GCA_001657315.1 Flammeovirgaceae bacterium BBD 1991-12
TTTCCGATTAAATAAAATTCCTTATTGAAAGTTCCACGCACAACGTTGAAAGTATTTCAATGGAAGATCCGTTTATGACTTTGTGGAATGAAAATGACCAGGCGGATTATACTCCCAGATACTCATACAGCTTCGCTACTCCTACAGTTGCCTTCTCCTCGATCGGTGTCAGATTGTAATATCCGGAAACAGGTGGGACCTTGGGATCAATAAGGTATTTGGGTACGTCTGTATCTACATAATCGATCAGACTGGCGGCGGGATATACAACCAGGGAAGTACCCACCACAACGAATATATCGCTTTGCGCCGCAATACGGGCTGCTACCTCGATCATGGGAACCATTTCACCAAACCAGACAATATTGGGCCTAAGTTGTGATCCCTTCTCACACAGGTCACCCATCTTCAGCTCCCACCCTTCCATGGTATAGATGAGACTGGGGTCCGCAGTACTCCTGGATTCAAACAGCTTTCCGTGGAGGTGAATGACATTGGACGAACCAGCTCTTTCATGCAGATCGTCTATATTCTGCGTGATGACCGTTACATCAAAGTGCTTTTCAAGATCTGCGATTCCGGTATGGGCTTCGTTAGGTTCTACCTCCAGGGCTGCCTTTCTTCTTTGGTTGTAAAAATCCAATACCAGCTCCGGGTTGTTCCTCCAGCCTTCAGGAGATGCCACTTCCATTACGTCATGACCTTCCCAAAGGCCATCAGAATCCCTGAAGGTAGCGATACCACTTTCAGCACTTATTCCAGCGCCGGAAAGTACTACTAGTTTCTTCAATTTAGTAATTGGTTAATGGGTAATTGAGTTATTAAGGAAGCAAATATCATATACCCAACGAGGGGCGGGTTGACCATATTTCATAAATAGGATCACCCTTGCTGCTTTTACCACTGTGATGCCAGTGTCCTTCCTTCAGTTCAAAGTTGAACGGGAGTATAGCTCCCACACGGCTGTTGTCACGCGAAAAGAATTCAATATTTTCAGTGTAAATACCCTCTTTTGTCGAGTAGGTACCTCCTCCTGTTCCCAAAAACTCTCCTGTATCACTATTGTATGCGATCCATTGAAACCGTGTTCCTGAAAGTATCTTCATGGTCTTCCGTGCCCCTGGTGTGCGATTTCGCATTTCTCCATTTCTCTTTCTACCTGTGATCAGCCACGCTCCTGCCAGACGTCCGGGCTCACCATTATCCACACGCTTCCATTGGGTATCGGAAATTGTTAACTCAGATCCTTTTAACTTCACAGACACACTCTTTTTCTGACCCACAAGATCCCTGTTGTTTGTATGAAACTCCCACATGAGCTCCATTTTCTTTCCATCATTCCATTCCCACTTGCCTCCTTCTGTGTAGAGAAATTCCTTTTGCTTAAACCAGGCTATACTAAAATGTTTTGGGGTTATGATCCATACTCCGCGTGATCCGTCGCTTTGCATGGTTTCCCATGCCCCGGTTAGATCATTTGTGACCTGAGCGGGTACCTGGAAGAAAGCCAACATGGCCACCAGTATCAAGGGTGTTTTCAAAGTGATCATAGCTAGTCAGGATTAAATTGGTGAACTAATGCTAAGTTATACAGGAATTACATAAGGTGCTTCATTATTTCTTCACTCTCACTCCGGTCTTAAAAACTACCGGACTGTTATATACACCATTCTGATTATCATGCAGAAAATTGTAACTGATGATCGCCTGCATTTCCAGCCATTTGGTGATCGTGAACCTTCTTCCTATCCCCAACAGCAGTGTCTGGTCCCAAACGCGCTTTGTTCGATCCTGATCAGCCTGTCTCCGGCTTATATTCTCCCCTTCCAGATGACCAAAAAAGTTTCTGAATACCATATGATTTACAAACGCACCATATCCATATGTACTTTCACCATCAGAGTTCACACCTGATGTATTACCTTCAAACTGAGCCCGATACAGGCCGGTAATACCAGCTTCAAACAGCTTGTTGATCCGGTACCCGATCAGCGGGGCTATGTCAATATTCACAGGGTTGGTTTGGGTCACGTTAAAGTTACCGCCAAAGACCAGCCGTTTGCCTAAAGGTTCATCTTCCAGTGATGACCGCTTTTTTGCAGTACTGAGGTCATTACTGTTGGGCACGTAGCTGTACTTTTTCTTAAGCTCGCCCATTTTGGACTGTACCTGCTGAATTTTGTCAGCATGCTTCGAGATATACTCCTTAGCCTGGGAGGCCATTTTTTCCTTGAGTTCCTGTTTTGCCAGAGCCTGTCTCATTTCCTGCTGGGTCTGTTCAAACTGGTTTTTGTATTCTTCCAGCGTCGTTAACTCACCCTTGTCACCAAAACCCTCAAGGCCTTCGGTATTTTTAAGGGCTTCTTCCGCCCTTCTCTCGGCCTCCTGGACAAGATTGGCCCGGCCTGCGGAATCGAGGCGAATGTCAGGGATATCAGTTCCCAGTTCATCTGATAGTGCCGTCCGCGAAACTTCTTTTGCGCGATCTCCTACCTGTCTGGTCAGGGTAGAGTCCAGCTGGACATCAGGCAATTCAGTCCCCAGTTCATCTTCAAGGCCGGCTTTGGAAACACCCTTAACGTGATCCAGGGCCTGCCTGGTGGCTGTCGAGTCCAATTTTATGTGTGGCAGGTCTGTTCCCAATTCATCTTCCAGGGCTGCCCCGGATAACTCCCGTGCATGATCTACAGCTCTTCCAGTAAGTGTAGAATCCAGTTGTACCTCAGGAACATCAACACCTGTTTCTTTTTGCAACTTCTCCCTTGCATAATTTTCAGCCTTCGAACGCGCCTGATCAGTAATGGTTGAATCCGGTGTAACTGCAGCTCCATCTCCATATCCCCCCAATGAATCCCTGACTGCCTGAAAAGCCTTTTCAGATACGCCGGCAAGACCTGAGGTATCTTTTGCCACCGATTGCCATTGACCAGCCGCTGGTGTTTTCTGAAGCAAACTGTCTTCAACAACGCTCAGCATCTGTTTCTTAGCTTTTGCGGTGGTTTTATGCCTCTCAAGCGAATCTTTTTTAAGAAACCTCCTGTACTTTCTTAATCTTTTCTTCTCGTTTTTGATCTGGCTCAGTTTATCGCGGTATTTTTCAGAAAGCTGATGCTCTGACTGAGAATGTACCATTGTGGTGATACAGAGAAAAAATATGAGGGTAAAATATTTCATCGTAGTTACCAAATATAACATATTTGATAACGACTATGACCATGACCACACTGGAAATTTCACTGGCGGAGGTCAGTGTCTACACCTGAAAAACGTCATTACTTTCTCAGGTCTGCATAATTGATAAGTCTTATGTTTTTAGCTGCTATTGTTTTTTTTACTTCTTCGCTCAAAAACAACATGGTTACGCTTGCCCGGTCCTCTGCTACATTTTCGTAACCCACATGTGAAAACCCCCTCAACTCAGGGGTGTCCAGGCCGGGATGGTCCAGAAAATAATAATCACCCGGGGTCAAACCTTCCAGCATTTTTATGAATGCTTCTTTCTTGTTTTGTGTGGTTTCATCAAATTGATAGGTGATCTTTTGTGTTCCGGTTTCTTCAGGAAAAATATCCAGCCCATATTCACGCCCCAGTCTTTTGAATAAAGCTCCGAGCTCTTTATTCAAACCGGAAAAACCCATGTGGTCAGTAATATGTGTGATGTGCGGGATAAGTCTTTGGGCCTGTTCTATCTGAGCCCTAAGCTCTGTCTCCACTTCGTTCATGTCCAGTGTCCAATCCATTAGTGAACGGCCTTCATACCCCTCCACTGACCATACCATGGGTAGGAAATACCCATTTTCATCTACAAAAGATCGCCCCTGGGTAAGAGGGCGGGATTTCACATGGCTCCATTCACTGGTTAACGTCAGGTGTATGCCCACATCAAGCTCCGGATTTTCATTCAGAAGTCTGACCGCATCGGGAAACCACGGACCGGGCACCATCACCTCCACGGCAGTCATAACTCCCTCCCGGTAGGACCGGATACATGCGTCATTAACAGCCTGTGCCATACCCATATCATCCCCGCGAACGATCAACCGGATGCGCTGGTCCTGGGCGCAGGACATATTGAACAGAACAAGAAAAACAGGAATAATCACTCTGTGAATTTTGATAAGATGTTTCATAGCCAGGTTGATTTGCAGTGTTTTCAGGGACAGCTTTTGGTTATTCTCCTCTACCTTCTTAAGAGGATATTCATTACGTTTTCTAATCCTCTGAGTCCCCGAAAGTCAATAATCGGGTACAAATTGAAACAGAATGAGCCATGTCAGCCGGTAAAGTTTTTTTGTTTATCCCGATACTGTTAAGTTAGGCTACGAAATTAAAATACTATTTAATCGAATAATCCAGCCATGAAGCTCAAAACCATTGCTATACTATCTGTGCCGATATTAATGTTAATACTTCCGGCTTGCGAGCCTCCTTTGCAAGATAAGAAACTAACCTTCACGGACCGCAGAAAGCTGGAAAGAACCGGTAATGCGAGTCTCGAGTCACGGATCGATCAGCTTCTCGGGGAGATGACCCTTGAAGAAAAGATCGGTCAGATGATGCAGATCAACAATTCCGAATATTCGGTGTCACAGGACCGGGGAGCTCATTTCGGCGCACCACCCGATGTACAGGTATCGATCGATACATCGAAGCTTATTCCTTTCATTGAAAAATACAAGGTGGGTTCTTTTCTAAATGGTGTGGCTGTTTCCAATGAACGCTGGCGGGAGTATTCTCAACAGTTGCAGGAAATAAACATGCGATATCACAGGCTTAAAATACCGATGATATATGGTATGGATCACATGCACGGTGCCAATTATCTGGAAAACAGTACTATCTTTCCACATAGCATCAATATAGCTGCCACTTTTCGCCTGCAATTCTCTGCTGATGAAGCTACTGTGGTGGGGGAAGAAACTGCCGCTATTGGTCATCACTGGGTATTTTGTCCGGTGGTGGATCTGGGCAGGAATCCCATCTGGCCCAGGTTTTACGAAACCTACGGTGAAGATCCCTACTTATCGGCTCAGATGGGTGCTGCCTATGTCAGGGCTTTACAGGAAAATCCCAATACGGCACCATACCGGCAGGCGGCCACGGCAAAGCATTTTATCGGCTATTCCGATCCGGATAATGGCTGGGACCGCACTCCGGCGGACATCTCTGATCAGACCCTCCAGGAATTTTTTGTGCCTCCGTTCCAGGCGTTGGCAGATGTCGGCATCAAAAGTTTTATGATCAATGGCGGTGAGGTCAATGGCATCCCTGTACATGCCTCCCATGATCTGCTGACTGGTCTGCTCAGGGATCAGATGGGATTCAAAGGTGTGGTGGTCACGGATTGGGAAGATGTTATCCGGCTTCACAAGTGGCACAAAGTAGCTGCAGACATGAAAGAGGCCACCTATAAAGCAGTGATGGCCGGTATTGATATGTCCATGACACCGTATACCACTGGTTTCTTTGATGCACTGAAAGAGCTGGTAGAAGAAGGCCAGATACCTATGGAACGTATCGATCTGTCAGTAGCCAGGGTTTTACGATTAAAAATGGAGCTGGGCCTTTTTGAAAACCCCTATCCAACCCAAACAGCCCCACCGGCTACACGCAGGCCGGAAAATGTCAGTAAAGCATTACAGGCTGCGCGCGAATCTCTGGTGCTGATCAAAAACGAGAACGTACTCCCATTATCCAAAGACATTAAAAAAATTGTGGTAGCCGGCCTGAATGCCAACTCTAAAAAGGGTCTCAGTGGCGGGTGGACATTACGGTGGATACCCGATACCGATGATCTTTTCCCTGATTATGTACCTACGGTTTTCTCAGCCCTGCAAAAAGAATTTGACGGAGCCCGGGTAGAACTGGCCACCTCAACGGATATTGTCTCCCGGGCAGTGAATGCCGATGCCATTGTGCTGGCTGTTGGCGAAGAACCCTATTCTGAAACTCCTGGAAATATCTATGACATCGGTCTGGAAGAGGTGCAGTTGGAACTGATCAGGAAGGCACAAAGTACCGGCAAGCCAGTGGTTCTGGTAATGATAGCCGGCAGACCGAGGGTGATCACCAATACGCTACAGGACACCGACGCTTTCATTTGGGCGGGTCTGCCTGGTTTTGAAGGTGGTACGGCCATTGCCAAGGTACTCAGTGGCAAAGTCAACCCCAGTGGAAAAATGCCGTTTTCATATCCTGCATTCTCCGGGCACTGGTATCCATACAACCATAAAAACATGGAAAGATTCTTCAGTCATCCGGATTCGATGAACACCATAGCCGGATTTGGCCATGGCCTTAGCTATACTACCTTCGAATATACCAACCTTGAATTGAGTGCAGCAGAACTTACCAAAGAGGAAAGCATCACTGCTTCGATGACAGTGACCAATACCGGAGACCGTTCTGGAATGGAATCTGTTCTATGGTTTATCAAAGATGAAGCAGGCAGTGTGACACGGCCTGTGAAAGCGCTTAAACATTTTGAAAAAGTGGAGCTTCAGCCGGGTGAAAGTAAGACGTTAAACTTTACCATCGATCCATTGAAAGATCTGACCTATCCGGATAAAAATGGGGAGCAGCTATTGGAAAAAGGGGAATTCCGGGTGATCTGTGGCGGCATTGAAAGATCATTCTTCTATACAGGTGGTGAAGCTGAACAATGATCCATTATTTTTTACTCAAAACGCACAAGATTATAGCAAGGGATAGTTCCGGATATGAGTAAGATACTACTGACTGACTTGTTGGTTATACATTTAATAAAAAAGACCGCCCCAGGAGGACAGTCTTTACACAAAGGCACCTAACAATTCTATCTTGGTGTTTAAGAGCAGGGTGTGCCTGAAATCTCATGAGTATCCATGAAACTCTTCTTGCTGGATGCACCATATTCAACAGCATCAGGAAATCATAATTATCTCACGATAACCGTTCGCGAAACAAGGGTTTTGTTGTCGTCCAGAATTGTCAGCAAGTACATACCACTATTGAGTTGTAGTTCCTTCTGCCCACCCTTCCAGGCTTCCTGCATGACAAGCCGTCCGGTGAAATCATACAATACAAACGCGCCCTTTGAAAGTTCAGGGCTTAGGATCGTTATAACACCTGCCGTCGAAGGATTGGGGTAAACAGAAATATTGCTCGTTGCTTCATTGTTGATCATCCATTTATTTCCAGTGGCCGCTGCATTCCGTGCCCCTGCTCCCGGGGTTGTGAACGTCACGGAAAGCTCGGGAGCCTGACTGTCGTTACCATTGAAGTCGAAGGTTCTGGCGGCACGTTTGCTCGAAGTAGATGCCGAAACGAATATAACCATGTTGTTCCCGGAAGACCATCCCGATCGATTCACCACTTCCTGAATGACCGGAGCGAGGTCAGGGGTGGTGTAGGTCTGTCCGTCCGTCCAGCTACCGGGGTTCCATGTGACTGAAGCTCCGGTTTGAGAGCGGGAAGACAGGTTTCCACCAGCAGTTGTAAATGCCGAGGCATCATCAGACACCTGCCCCTTGAAAGTGAAGGTGTTGCTTCCTGAGGAAGCTCCCTTTGATACAAAATCAATGTTCGCTGACGTTATTGAGGCGCCCTGAGGCACGTTAAGGACAAAACGCATGGCGCAGATATCGGTATTCCGTATGTCCAGATCATTACTTACCAGATCCATTGTACCCCCGGAGATGGTTTCCTCTGCATCATCTGCGCTACCGGAAATTTTCACAGAAACCGTGGTCGAGCCTCCCGATGAAGCTGTGGTCACATTCAGTGCAGAACTTTGAGCCGACCAGTTGCCCGCCGCATCGCGTGCTCTTACTGTCATAGCATAGGTGGTACCGGCTGTGAGGCCTGAAACGGTCTTGTCTTCATCCGTTGAAGTACCTATGGAAACACCGTCCTGAAATACCTCATAGCCTTCCACTGATACATTATCAGTGGAAGGAGACCAGTTCAGTATAAAGCTGGTTTCCGTTATCGAGAAGGCGAAAAGTCCTGTTGGTACAGTGGGCGCCTGAGTATCTCCGCCACTACTTATGGTAATATCGATCCGGTCGAAGTTAGGCCCGCCATTGAAACTGTTGTTGGCCACCAGCCTGATCGTATTGCTGCCGTTGCTGACACCGGCGCCATTGAATGATGTGGTAGACCACGAAGCCCAGCCACCTGTATCAGGAAAATCAACACTGCCTGCATTATTTCCATTGATGATCAGGTCACAGGACCGGTTATCACCACTGCCATTAGCATACCGAAATACCAGATCCGCTGATGTACCGGACAGATTGATAGTCCATTCAGCCCAGGAACCATTGCCGCCGTAGTCCACATAACCTGATCCTGTATAGCCACTGTTGCCAGTAGAGAAGGAAGTACCCGATTCAGACGAATGATCTTCTGCCTGAATTACTGAACCTGTGGGACCTCCCCCTGAACAAATCCGTGTTGACTGGCTGCTGATCTTGTTGACAATAGAAGAACTCCAGGGACTATGCAACCAGTCACCATAGACCTTGTTGCGGGCGATGGTCTGACTGTCTCCCTCTCCGGAACAGCACCACCATGTCCATGCCAGCCAGCCCTGTTGTTTGGTTTGTGCATAATCAGTAAGGTAATCCCATGCCACAGCCTGATTATTATGCCCAATACGGGAAAATTCTCCCCAGGTAAAGTAGATGCCCATATTGTCGATCTCATCCATGATCGATTTCAGCCTTGCTGTAGTTCCCTTTGGTTCGTAGATCCAGTCAATCGGATCATACATGTGCATGGAGAAGATGATATCTCGCTGAGGGTCCTGATCCAATAAGTAAGCTGCATTATTATAAATGGCGTCCTCATCCTGAGACCATCTTCTGCCTCCGTCGATCATCAGTGGTACATCTATGCCGGCTGCGCGTATCCTGTTGATCGCATTGGTGTAATGTGTCCGGATATTGGCGTCGCTTTCAGCATTCCATTCATTGGCAATGTTCAGAATAAATTTGTCCTTGTACTGATTGATAATGGCCACAATTTCAGGCCTGACCCAGAAATCGACAATCTCATTGAATTTGGATACCGGTTCAGGACCAGTAGCTTCCCAGAGGGACGGAATGGCGATCATGCCCTGGTCCGTGCAGTTCCTGATGGTAGCTTCAAATGCCGATGCCGGGATAGACCACCCCTCACTGCCATGCGTATGGTGCCAGAAGATGCGTGCTGCATTAGCGCCTGTTTGTTCTACCTGCTGAAAGGTATACTTTCCCGCATTGCTCCAGTCACCTGCCTGCCCCCCGTAACCGTCCCAGTACAGGGTCATGACATTCACTCCTCTCAGGATGATCCGGTTGCCGCACTCATCCCGGAGCTCCTTTCCGCTGACACTCATCTGTCCGTACAAGCTACCGATATCCGACAGCCCGATCATCAACATGGAAACCCAGATCCATGTCCATTTTGTTGAAAAGAAAATGTTAGTGTGTTTCATATAGGTAAGTTGTTTTGGTTTTGTTCTCAGGAGTTTTCAGGTCTACTACCTATGCCAACAATGCAGGCGTAACCAACAGATCCCCAATTATTTAGGCGTGACACTTAAAGGCATAATGCCTACGAAAAACACAAAGAGATAGCTTTCAAACAATAATTAAACCTATTGTTTGATCGTAAAATCATATACAGGAGTGAGGTAATTGTTGGGTCTCATCATTTTTTGTTACTCTTTTTTTAACCACGGCCATGGGCCTCCTACTTTGAGTCACAGATTCCTCACAATGTTTTGATCACTCATGATTGAAATGCGTGTGCCCGTAATTCATGAACATCAATCAGGGAAAATTGTAGATTAGAGTAAAAAACAGCTCCATGCTGATGAGAGTTGATCGGTACTTCACTCTCTTATTTAGTTGGTTTTTTCAGCGATAAGATGAAATGCCTAAAATATTTTTCACTGTTCCTGCTACTCCTGCTCCTGGCCAGATGTAATGGATCCAAAGAGCATCCTGGCTATCGGATATTGTCCCCGAATCGTACCGGGATCGTATTCAATAATCGTATAGTAGAATCCGACTCCCTGAATCCACTGGAGCATTTCTACATTTATAATGGTGCTGGTGTAGGAATAATCGATATTAACAACGACGGACTTCCTGATATCTTTTTTGCGGGTAATCTGGTGTCTTCCAGACTGTATCTGAACCTTGGGAATATGCAGTTTAAAGACATAACGGAGGAGGCCGGTGTCGCGACAGATGTATGGTGCACGGGGGTTTCAATAATGGATATCAATACCGATGGCCGACAGGACATTTACGTCAGTGTTGCCGACAGGAATTATACCGATAAGGGGCGAAATCTGCTTTTCATCAATCAGGGTGATAACAGGTTCTCCGAGGAAGCCGCTGCTTATGGTCTTGATGATCGGGGCTACTCTACGCAGGCTGTTTTTTTTGATTATGATCGTGACAGTGACCTTGACGTTTATATTCTAACCAATGGTATAGAAAAAAGGAACCATAATGACCTGAGACCGAGGAAAGTAAAGGGTGAAGGTATAACAACAGACCGGCTTTACCGCAACAATGGCGATCTTACCTTTACCAATGTTTCCGAAGAGGCAGACATTATTGTCGAAGGATATGGTCTCGGAGTAGGCATAATGGATGTTAATGAAGACGGATGGCCGGACATTTACTGTGCCAATGATTTTATCACCAATGATCTGCTCTGGGTCAACAATGGTGACGGTACTTTCTCGGACAGTCTTTCGACTTATTTCAGCCAGATATCACACAACGGCATGGGCCTGGATATAGCCGACTTTAATAATGACGGTCTTCAGGACCTGGTAGAAATGGACATGCTACCAGAAACGAATCAACACCACAAAACCATGACCCCGGCCATGAATTACAACAGTCAGCTCCTTCGCTACCGTTTTGGATATGTCCCACAGTTTGTACGTAATTCCTTACAGCTGCAACACAAAGGCGCAGGTTTCAGCGAAATTGGCAGATTATCGGGTATACACAAGACGGACTGGAGCTGGGCTCCCTTGTTCCTCGATATGGACAACGATGGCTGGAAGGATCTGTTTGTATCCAATGGCTATGGCAGAGATATTACCGACCTTGATTATATCGTGTATTCAAACGATCTCCAAAATCCTTTTGGCACCAAAGAGGCACGGAAGAAAAAGAGTTACGAAAGCATGAAAAAGCTGCCTGCCATCAAGCTGCCGAACTACTTTTTTAAAAACTCGGGCAGCCTTGGCTTTTCAGATATGACCCAAAGCTGGCGCCTTGATATCCCAGGCTTGTCAAATGGAGCAGCTTATGCGGATCTCGATCTGGATGGTGACCTCGACCTGATCACGAACAATATCAATGAACATGCTTCCATCTATCAAAATCTGAGTGAAGGCTCCAGCAGCAAAAATCATTATCTGAGAATTCAGCTGGAGGGGAATCCGTCAAATCCTCTGGGAATTGGCACCAGGGTGATGGTTTATCACAACGGGCAGCATCAATACGCAGAACAATACCCCGTTCGCGGATATGTCTCTTCCGTGGAGCCTGTATTACATTTTGGGCTTGGCAAGGATACGCTTGCTGACAGCGTAGTTGTGATCTGGCCGGATACCAAAATCCAGAGAATAAACGAAGTAAAAGCAAATCAGGTACTGACTGTGGCACATGAAAATGCCCGGGAAAGCCTGAACGGTACTCCGCAAAGCCCTGCTTCACTGCTCACCGATCAAACAGCATATTTCTCAGGGATCAGACACAGGGAGAATACATTGATCGACTTTGAACATCAGCCTCTGTTGTTGAAAATGTTGTCACGCGAAGGACCAGGACTGGCTGTAGCTGATGTCAACAACGACGGCCTTGAGGACCTGGTCGTAAGTAGTAGCTATAGGGATACATCCTTTGTATGGTTGCAATCGGCCACCGGCCGGTTCATCAAAGGCAGCGCCATTGAATACTCGTGGGAATATGAAGACCAGGGCATGCTGTTGTTCGACTTTGATCAGGATGGGGATCAGGACCTGTATGCTGCCAGTGGTGGAAATCAATTCTCACCAAACCACAAAACAGAGTTTTATCAGGACCGGCTGTACCTTAATGACGGAGCCGGTAACTTCATTTGGCAGCGGAAGGCTCTGCCGGAAATAAGCTCCAACACCAGTACGGTGAACGGCTGTGATTTTGACAAAGACGGTGATATTGATCTTTTTGTTGGCTCAAGGGTACAGCCCCGGCGCTATCCGGAAGCCGGTCAAAGTCTGCTACTTCAAAATGATGGCAGTCGCTTCATTGATATCACTCCGGCCGAACTGGCCTCACTTGGCATGATCACATCGGCTTTATGGTCAGATTTCAACGATGACGGATGGACAGACCTGATCATAACCGGAGAATGGATGCCGGTAAGTTTCTTTCAAAATGATAAAGGAGTATTGAGGGACGTTACGAAGGATACCAACATTGGTCATCTTAGTGGTTTCTGGAACAGCATAGCCGGCGCTGACTTTGATCTCGATGGGGATATTGACTATATAGTCGGTAATCATGGAAAAAACAATGAACTCACCGCCACTCCTGAAGAACCTGTGAGGATAGTGGCAAAGGATTTTGATAAAAACGGCAGCATAGACCCCGTCATCGGTTACTATGTGCAGGGAGTCAGCTATCCTCTGCCATCACGTGATGCCCTGATAGAGCAAATGAATTTTACCCGCAGGCGCTTTTCGAGATACAGGGACTATGCAGTGATAAAGTTTGAAGATATGTTCACCAAAGAGGAGCTGGAAGGAGCCATCAAAATGGAGGTAAGTACCCTGGAAACCTCCTATATCGAAAACCTGGGCAAAGGAAGGTTCCGTATGAAGTCCATGCCTGTGGAAGCCCAGATGGCTCCTGTATATGGCATTACCACAGATGACTTCAATGAGGATGGTTTTGCAGATGTTTTATTGACCGGCAACAGAAGGGACAGCGAGTTGCTAAGCGGCTTTCTGGACGGCTCCATTGGCCAGCTTTTCCTTGGAGACGGTTTGGGGAACTTTCATGGTATAAGTCATACAGAAAGTGGTTTTTTGACCCCCGAAGACACCCGGGGTATTGTAAAAATAATTGTGTCCGACACTACTACCTATGTGGTCGCCTGTAATGATAAAGGTCTCAGGGCATTTGGCAGGAAGCCGGAAAAACCCGTTTACCACGCCGGGCCCAACGATGCCTACGCCATTGTCACACATGCCAATGGATCGGTGTCCAGGTTCGAATTCTACTATGGTTCCGGATACCTCAGTCAATCATCAAGAACATTTTCTGTTCCGGCCGGAGTTAAGGGTATTGAGATCTTTGATTTCCAGGGCAATCACCGCCAACTGAACACCGGCATTTCAGGTTTGTAGATACGGATGAAGCTGGGGTTTGGATTATATCGTCATATGATCAATACGGACAACCTCCGTTTTGCCCGACAATGTGGAGCCACACATATAGTGGCACATCTTGTAGATTATTTCAATGCAAAAGAGAAAAGTAACAACCAGCCCGTAGGCAGGTTGTCAGGCTGGGGACGGACAGGTTCTCCAGAACCGTGGTCGGTTAAACTGTTACAGGAGGTAAAACAGAAGGTGAATAACGAAGGGCTGGAACTGGAAGCCATTGAAAACCTGGATCCTGCTCAGTGGCATGATATTCTACTGGACGGCCCCAAAAAGAAGGAACAGTTGGAAACGGTAAAAACCATTATAAAGCGCATGGGTGAGGTGGGAATACCCTGCCTGGGCTATAATTTTTCCATTGCAGGGGTGGCCGGGCGTACGGAAGGACCTTTTGCAAGGGGTGGCGCCATATCTGTAGGTATGAATGGAATACTGACCGACCCGATAGCCAATGGTATGGTTTGGAATATGACCTATGACAACCATGCTGAACAAGGTACCATAAGAACCTTCAGTCACGATGAACTGTGGAAAAGGCTTGATGAATTTCTGACAGAGGTTATACCGGTAGCAGAAGAATCCGGAGTCACGCTGGCTGCACATCCCGATGATCCTCCTGTGCCTTTTCTGAGAGGTACCCCGCGGCTCGTGTATCAGCCCCATCTTTATCAGCGGTTGATCGATCTGCATCCGAGCCGTGCCAACATGCTGGAATTTTGCCTGGGATCCATTGCTGAAATGACATCGGGTGATGTTTATAAGGCCACCGAGCAGTACAGCCGGCAGAACAGGATTGGCTACATCCATTTCCGAAATGTAGTGGATAAAGCGCCCAACTACCGGGAGGTGTTTTTGGATGAAGGAGATATTGACATGATCAGAATACTGAAGATCCTCAAAAAAAACCACTATACAGGAGTGCTGATCCCGGATCATACCCCGTTGATGAACTGTGCTGCACCATGGCATGCTGGCATGGCCTATGCAATGGGTTATATGCAGGCAGCCTTGCAGGCGTTGTAATCGCTGATCGTTGTTGGTTTCCTTCCCTAACCTGACTGGCGCAGGTTCGCTGAACCTGTGCCTTCACTATGTTCAGGTTCTCTGAACCTGAGTAAACCAATGAGAATATTCTCAAAATAATGGCCAGGTCACCTGCACCACAAACAGAAGAGATCAGCACCACCCTGTCCCGCCTTCAAAACTTCAGTTTTTCTGTGTATACACAATTAGAATACAGCATAAGGCCACTCCTATCATATAAAGAAGAATTCATGAAGAGATCATTGCCTTTGCTCCTGCTTTCCCTACTGTTATGTGGAGAATTACCGGGTCAGTCATTCAGCATATCGGATATGAACGAAATACTCTATGGCGTGGCCTACTACCCGGAATATATGCCCTACGACCGGCTGGAGGAAGATGTAAAGCTTATGAAGGAATGCGGCATCAATCTGGTGCGTATTGCAGAGTCCACCTGGGCGTATCAGGAGCCACAGGACGGAGTGTTCAATCTTGAATACATTGGCAGGGTACTGGATATAATGCATAAAAACAACATCCATGTCATTGTAGGTACGCCAACATATGCGATCCCCGCATGGATGGCAAGGAAGCACCCGGAAATACTGGTGGAGACAAAAAGCGGTAAAAGCACCTACGGTCCCCGTCAAAATATGGACATTTCGCACCCTACGTACCGTTTCTATGCCGAACGTATTATTCGCAGGCTGATGGAATATGTTCACGATCATCCGGCTGTGATCGGCTATCAGGTAGACAATGAGACCAAACACTACCATACCGAGGGTGAAAACGTACAGCAGCAATTTGTCAAGCACCTGCAAATCAAATTTGACTCTCCTGCTCAGATGACCAAGGCCTATGGACTAAACTACTGGAGCAATTCCGTATTTCACTGGGAGGACATGCCATCCACCACAGGGTCCATCAACGGAAGTCTTATTAATGAATTCAAGACCTTTCAGCGCAGCCTGGTCACTGACTTTCTTGCATGGCAAGTCGGTATTGTCAATGAATATAAACGACCCGACCAGTTCGTGATGCAGAATTTTGATCTCGAATGGAGGGACGGCAGCTATGCCATCCAGCCTGATGTGGATCATTTTGAGGCCAGCCGACCGCTGGATATTGCCGGTATTGACATATACCACAAAACACAGGATGATCTCGATGGTGTGACCATAGGGCTGGCCGGCGACCTGGCACGGTCCATGAAACAGGACAACTACCTGGTGGTAGAGACACAGGCGCAAAGTATATTGAATACAGCCAAACAAAAACTTCACTACCCCGGGCAGCTCCGCCTTCAGGCCTACAGCCACCTGGCTTCAGGCGCAAATATGGTCGCTTACTGGCCGTGGCATTCCATTCATAATGCTGCTGAAACCTACTGGAAGGGGTTGCTTTCGCACGATATGGAGCCCAATCCTACTTTCCTGGAGGCGAAGCAGATTGCTGCTGAATTCAAAAAGCTGCAAAAGCACCTCATCAACCTGAAAAAGGACAATGAAGTGGCCATCTACTTTAGCAATGAGTCCCTTTCAGCCCTGCAATGGTTCTATTTCAGCAAATCACTCAACTACAACGATATCGTCAGAACCTTCTATGAAATTCTTTTCAAGGCCAACATCGAATGTGATTTCATTGATCATACGTCTACTGAACTTTCACAATACAAACTGATCCTGGTACCTCCGCTCTATGTAGTCAGTGATAGTGAATTGGCGAGACTCAATCAATTTGTGGAGAACGGCGGTCATATTCTTTATACCTTTAAAAGCGGATTTTGCAATGAAAATGTGCAGGTGAGAACGGACCGCCAACCCGGACCCTTGAGAAAACCTGGGGGATTCTCCTATCAGCAATTCACCAACATTGAAAAGCTGCCGTTAAAGGATAACCCTTTTAAAGTAGATGAAAATGACAATCATGTTTCCGTTTGGGCAGAGCTGCTCATTGCAGAAACCGCCGGGGTTGTGGCTTCCTATGATCATCCCCATTGGGGCAAATATGCTGCCATTACCAGGAATCGCTATGGCCGCGGAACGGTCACCTACCTTGGCACGTGGCCTTCCCGAGCCATACTTAACAAGATCATCGACCAAGCGGTGGATGACGCAGGTCTATCCAAAAATTCAGGAAACATTGGGTTTCCCATCATCATCCGAAGCGGCCAGAATTCTCAAAAAAGGCGTATCCATTATTTGCTGAACTACTCATCCCAAACTCGGGTTTTCCGCTATCCTTTTGGTGAAGGGATTGAGCTTTTATCAGATAAAATGCTCAGAAGCAATGAAGAAGTAACGCTGAAACCCTGGGACCTGATGATTGTAGAGGAGAAGTAGTTACCAAAGCACCGGTGACGTAAAATAGATACTGCTCAAAATCAGATCTTTTCATTTCCCATCTAATTAATATACCAGGTTAAGCTTTCTGGCCACCTGATTTAGTTTGGCATCTTTGCTCAAAAGCTTGTGATCATGCAGTTGACAAAGGGTAAGATACATACTGTCATAAACAGATATGTTATTGTCAAAAGCTAATTTTAATGCTTCGGCTATAAACCCGGATTGCTCAAAGAAATGGTCAATCGAGTTCATTCCCAAAAAAAGTAATTCCTGTGCCTTTTCTTTATCCAAACCTGCAAAATTCACATACTTCCAGAGCACATTGCCCAATTCAGCTATAAACAGCTCGGGCGCAATTACTGAGTCTGCCGAAGAGATCATTTCCATTGTTTCCTGCCCCTCCTTTTCATTCAAAAGAGCCGGAATGGTGGCACTGACATCCAAAACAATATTCATGCGTCGCGGTCTTCACGTATTGCCTGAACAATATCGAAAGGCTTGCTTAATTTTATCTTCATGTCCATCATGTGTCTCATGGCTTCTTTCCTTCTTTCTCTTGGATCGGGGTCAGCGGAAAGGGCCTTTTCCAGCAGCACTACTACCTGCTGTGCTATACTTCTCCTTTCTTTTTCAGCCCGGTGCTTCAATTGATCGTAAATGGGCTGTGGAAGATTTCTTACCTGTATGGTAGGCATTTTTCTTTTTTAGCAAAAATAATGCATAATGCATGCATTTTAATGAAAAATGCCTAATAATTTACACCCTCTGTTTATGTACCTGATATATATATAGATTTCCAATCATCCTACAGTTGGTGATTTTCATTGTAAATCACAGATGTACGGAATCACCCTGTGGCCTCAGCGACAAAATTTGATTGATTAGCAAGAGTTAATGTACAACTTATCCCGAGTGGGTCATTTCTTGTCAATACCAATGAGCAAGTATTGGTATCCATCAGTATATCCATGACCTTAGGCGAGGAATTTGTAGTCGTAGTCGATATCATAAGTGTTCAAAATCCTGAAACCCTTACCAACCCCACTTCAGGCATTCGGATCCTCAAAGGTTCTCCGGCATAATCGATCTCTGTTTGTGAGACAGGTTGTCCCTTACTATCGAAGATCTCTATGGATACACTTTTTCCAAAAGAATCCCCAGGGTCAAAATAGAGAGTAGGCTTAAAGGTAGCATTTATGATGTCTATCTTTTTCACTAAAGGATGTAGTGGTGCTACTACTTCTTTGCCGTATAGGGCACTGATCTGTGCATTCTCATTGTAGGTATGCAGTGCTGTATAGTTTTCCCCCGGGCCATCCGCCAGGAAGTTTTCACTCATAAGAAGTGGCCTGTTTTCCGTCCAGTAATCCAGCCAGAACCCCAACATCTGCATATGATCTTTGGGAATAGAATCCAGCTTAACAGAGATCTGCGGAACACTGAAAATACCGTTCAGTAGTTGAAGAGCGGCATCATCCACTGACTCTTCCGTATGCCACTTGAGCATATCCGAATGTGTTGCCAGGCCCGGCGAGGCCAGCCTTATCTTGCTGGTATAGATGCGGTTGGCTATCTCCATATTGAAGTTATCAATAGCACGGAACATGTTGGCGTACTGTTGAGTGACCGGATTGATATGGGGCTGGCGGAATTCAAGAAGTACATCCTCGTTTATAGCGGAAAGGCGCCGATAGATCTGTTGAAGCCAATGAGCTGTGGCATTATCAATGGAGGCAAAGTCCCTGCCCCTCATCTTGTCGTTCGGTGTGTCCTCATCAGGGTACATTTTGGACATAAAGTCGAGCTTAAAACCATCCAGTCCCCATTCCTGCATAGCGGTCTCCAGTATTGCCAGCAGATGTTCCCGCACTTCGGGGTACCTGGGATCATAGATCATGGTCATGCCATCCTTCCTGAGGAATTTACCCTCAAACCGGGTGGCCGCCTCGGAATGTACTCCGGCCATGGAAATGGTATACCACAACATTACTTTCATTCCCATATCCCGTATCTTTTCTACCATTTGCTTCATGTTTGTCAGACGCTCCGGCCTGTAATCCCCTACTGTGGAAAAGTTGACCTCGTTGTCAAGGGTCATCCAGCCGGCATCAATGATGATCCCTTCCATGCCCAGCGATTTTGCAATACGGCATTCCCGGATCAGCTCATTCTCCGTTAGCTGATAATGAAAGTTGTACCAGGTGGAGTACCACGGGGCCAGAGTAGCTTCCGGGACTGGTGCAGGTGGGTAATATTGTCGCCACCAGTGAGCCATATCCGCCAGAGCCTTTTCATAGCGTATATCCCGAAGGTCAAACCGTATGTCTACACTGTACTCCGTTACCCTCTTTTGAGGTGGCTTATCTTTGAAGAAATCAATGGATACATAAAACGTGGCATCCTCCTCGCTCAGCCGGTTGGCTATTACCAGTGTATTTTGGTTATCGGAAACACCGAAGGTAAAACGGTTATGATCCTTCTTGCCGATGTAGGAGAGCAGTGCAAGGTTCCCTCCCACACGTGAGTGCATCCTGAGATTGTAATTGGATCTGCCGGAGTTGAACCGGTTATCCCAGATGGAATAGATCTCTTTAGAAGCGACGCTCCATTGTACTGTAAATCCCGGAACGACGGCTGGCTGCTCAGATCGCAGTTTTAAGCTCAGCATGTACACATCCCTTTCAGGATTTTTTACCTCTTTGTGCAACTCAAAGGGGCCAAAATCCCCTGCTACCGAAATCTTATCAGGATCAAACCACTGAGCGAGTAGTGTGAATGGAAGGCTACAAATGAATGTAATGACATATACGGGAACTTTCAACATCTTTGTGAATCTCTTTATGGTAAGAGAAAATCATTGATGTTTCTTAATCATATCCTTCCACTTTTTTACCCCTGAAACAGAAATAGCCGGAATTCGTCCGGCAGCAAGGCACTACAGGATTGTTTTGGGTATCAATACCTGCTAACTTTAGCCATTGAACTCCATGATGTTTTTATCTGATGAACGATATTGTTAAGCAAGACTTTGATCCCCACTACCCTTCTGTAAATGATCTCAAAAAGAAGGCTTCTTCCCGTATTCCAAAATTTGCGTTTGAGTACCTGATCGGTGGCTGCAATGAAGATATAAATCTGGCCAGAAACAAATCGGATATTCAGCAAATTGAGCTTATGCCTCATTATCTCAAAAAGCCTGTTTCCTCCAGCCTGAAGAAGGAATTGTTCGGGCATGTATATGATGCTCCTTTCGGGATCGCACCCATCGGTCTCCAGGGGCTGATCTGGCCCAACTCGCCCGAGATACTTGCCCGGGCAGCCTTGAGACACAACATACCGTTTATTCTAAGCACGGTAACGACCAGCAGTATCGAACGTGCAGCCGAACTGTCCGAAGGCAGGGCCTGGTTCCAGCTTTACCATCCAGCGGAGGACAAGGTCAGAGACAGCATTATTAACAGGGCCCAGGCCGCTCAGTGCCCGGTCCTGGTACTACTGGCTGACGTTCCTACCTTTGGGTTCAGACCAAGAGATATACGCAACGGCCTGGCCATGCCTCCGAAAATGTCAGCAAAAAACTTTCTGCAGATCGCTACCAAACCAGGATGGGCTGTAAAGACGCTTATTCATGGACAACCCAACTTTGCAACACTGAAACCCTATATGCCCAAAAACCTGAACCTGAAAAGACTGGGGCAGTTCATGGACCAGACCTTTGAAGGGCGGCTAACGGAAGAAAAAATTGCTCCTATCCGTGACATGTGGAAGGGTAAGCTTATCATAAAGGGTATTGTCAACGAAAAGGATGCAGAGAAGGCAATTGCACTGGGTGTGGATGGCATCATTGTTTCCAACCATGGTGGAAGGCAACTTGATGCCGGCCAGTCCTCAATCAGGCCTATGATCCACCTTGCTGCCAAATATGGTGACAGGCTTACTGTAATGATGGATGGTGGGATACGATCAGGACCGGATGTGGCACGTACCATGGCCAGTGGGTCCCGGTTCACCTTTATGGGCCGGCCGTTCATGTATGGAGTTGGAGCACTGGGAAGCAAGGGAGGGGATCATACCATTGCCATGCTGAAAATGCAGTTGCAGCAGGTGATGGAACAGCTTTGCTGTGAAAATGTAACGGACCTTCCGGAACACCTCATTACCTGACTCAAAACAGCAGGAAATAAGTTTTTTTTGCTCCCACCCTTGTTTCTGAAAGAATGAAACAAGGCTTTTCCAACATCTTTCCTGTGCATTCTTGAGGCAAACGAGAACGATTTGCCATGACATGAAGCTATTGATCATCGACTTTACCGGTAAAGGTGATGAGAAATATGTCATTTGTCTTCTCACTTAAATACTGAACCTTACACATGGCTTAGATATGAGAAAACACCTGATCATTTTGCTTGTCCTGATAATACCGGCGACAGGCATGTCACAATCATTAGCAGTCAGTGAAAACGGCCGGTACATCCAGGATACATCAGGCAAGCCTTTTTTTTACCTTGGAGACACGGCATGGGAGTTGTTTCACCGGCTTGACCGGGAAGAAGCTGCGGAATATCTGAAGAACCGGGCGGATAAAGGTTTTACGGTGATACAGGCTGTGGTACTGGCCGAACTTGACGGATTGAAAACACCCAATGCCTATGGAGAGCTTCCTCTGAAAGATCTTGACCCAGGGAAGCCCAATGAGGCATATTTTGAACATGTAGACTATATTGTCGATCAGGCAACAGCATCAGGTTTGTATATAGGCATGCTACCTACCTGGGGGGATAAATTTTACAAATTATGGGGTGTAGGCCCTGAAGTGTTTACCAAAGAAAATGCACGGATTTTCGGAGAGTTTTTAGGGAAAAGATACAAGGATGCTCCCATCATCTGGATACTGGGGGGTGACAGAAATCCGGCAAACGAGGAGGACATGGCCATCGTCAGAGCCATGGCAGAAGGGTTGAGGAACGGTGACAAAGGTGCTCATCTGATGACCTACCACCCACAGGGCGGAGCCAGCTCTACTGATTTTTTCAATGAAGACGAATGGCTGGATCTCAATATGTTCCAATCAGGGCATTGGTCACGTTATTTTGAAAACTACGAATTCACATGGGCAGGTTACAAAAACGAACCTGCACGGCCTGTTTTGGATAGCGAGCCCTGCTATGAGGACCATCCGATCAACTGGAGAGCCGAAAACGGATGGTTTGATGCTTTTGACAGCAGAAAACGGGGTTACTGGTCCATGCTGTCCGGTGCATGCGGACATACGTACGGTAATCATAACATATGGCAAATGTGGACGGAGGGCAGAGATCCGGTTTCCGCTGCACGTACTCCCTGGCAGCAGTCGCTCAACCAGCCGGGAGCCTTTCAGGCTGGCTATATGCGTGATCTTTTTGAATCACGTCCGTGGCACCTGCTCATCCCGGACAGATCATTGATCACCAGGGGTCCTAATACTGACGGCCGGGAGATTGTGGCGGCAGTCGCCGGAGATGGGGGTTTCCTGTTTGCCTATACACCTCATGGCAGTAGATTTACAGTAGACTTAAGTAAGATCAGAGGTACAAAAATCAGGGTCTGGTGGTATAATCCGCTAATAGGTGAAGCCATTCCATTGGGTACGTTTGATAAGACGGAATACTATGAGGCGGACCCTCCATCCGATGAAAAGAGGGGAAACGACTGGGTGTTGGTCATCGACAATGCAGTCATGAATTTCACAACACCAGGAAACAGGTAGTACTACGCTCCTACTGTATTGATCTTTAAAATACCATTACGTTCAATTGTCTCCATAAAAGTTCTGAAGATATTTTTGGAAATATCATGTTTTAATATGATAATTGTATTTATCGCTTAATTATGTGATAATTCATTTAATCACGAAATATTGTGATATTTTATATTATCACATCTCAGCAGGATAATGTATGACAGGGGTTTTAACCGCAGATATCATCAATTCACGAAGGCTCGAAGACCAGAGGGTATGGCTGGCACCACTGAAAGACGTACTCCATCAATTCGGACCTACGCCTGGGGTATGGGAGATCTTCCGGGGGGATAGCTTCCAATTGGAAGTTAAAAAGCCTGAAGAGACCTTAAGAGCCGCGTTATTGCTGAAGGCTACTATCAAAAGTATCCGATTTTCGGATCTGCGAATAGCCATAGGTATTGGCGAAAAAACCTACATTGCAGAAACGATCACGGAATCCAATGGTACCGCCTTTATACACTCTGGTGAAAAGTTCGAACAGCTACAGCAGGACAAGGTCACACTGGCTATGAGATCTCCATGGCCTGAGCTGGACAGGGAGATCAACACCTCATTGAAGCTGGCGCTCATTGCCATTGATGCCTGGACCGTGGGGCATGCAGAGTTTGTATCCGTCATGTTACAGAGCGAAGGCCTGCTACAGGTTGAAATAGGTGACAAGCTGGGGATCAAACAAAATGCCGTCAGTGGTCGATCAAAAAGGTCTCACTATCATGAGCTCATGGAATTCGAGGCGCTCTTCAGGGAAAAGATCAAAGCACACCTGACAAAATGATCCTGATAAAATTACTCCTGGCTCACCTTATTGGTGACTTCCTTTTCCAACCCGGTAAATGGGTAAAAGACAAGGAGGCTAAAAAACTAAGGTCCCCCAATCTCTACTATCATGTTCTCATACATGCTGCCCTGCCTTTCATACTGCTGGGAAAAATCAGTTACTGGTGGGCTGCACTGCTTATTGGGGGTATGCATTTTATCATTGATGTATTCAAACTTTACTTTCAGCAGGAGACATCCCGACGCCAGTGGTTTCTGATGGATCAGCTCCTGCATCTGCTTGTGGTGATAGCAGTATGGTATCTGATAGCCAAACCATCCTTTGAGATAAAGAGTCTTTTGAGCCTTAATTTCTACATCATCGTTACCGCCTTGTATTTTATCATTCATCCGGCCTCCATCCTTATAAAAATGATCATATCTCAGTGGGAACCTACCGTGAATGACGGTTCTGGTGAAATAACCGGGGAAGAGGAAACCTCCCTGCAAAATGCGGGAAAATATATTGGGATGCTGGAAAGGCTTTTTGTTTTCACATTCATCTTCCTGAACCAGTGGCAGGCGATCGGTTTTTTGATCGCTGCCAAATCTGTGTTCCGCTTTGGTGACCTCAAGGATTCGGATGGCCGCAAGCTCACCGAATATGTACTCATAGGTACATTACTCAGCTTTGGAATGGCCATTGTCACCGGTCTGCTGGTGAGGCATTTCATGCAGACCGGATGATAATGTAAGTCACTCCAGTTCAAAAAAAGTTTGCTTACCTTCTGCTGAGCTTGTGCCAATGAAAAATGGTTTCGTTCCCATAAAAGTGTGTTTACAAAGCATTGCTACGATTCCAAAAAAGAGGCAATAATTTCTGAACTAACTGTTCTTCCTGAGCCAGTCAGCCAACAAAATAAAAACTGCCGAGGTCCATGTTACTGCGGGGCCCTGCCGGCCCTTGCCTGTTACCGCATCATAATTTTCCCACATGCCGGGATCTTTTTTGCACATCAGGCAATACCTTTTTGCGATTGTACGGGCCAGTTCCTTCTCACCTGCATGCAGGAGACCATCAAATATGAGATAGGTAGACGGCGCCCAGATAGGACCACGCCAGTAACCGTCTTCCTTATGCTCCGGACTGTCAATGGCCTCCGTAGCCAGACCGTAGTCGGTGAGATACTTTGATCCATCCTGCAGGTTTTTGATCATTTCATTCCTGATGCTTTCAGGTAATCTTTTTCCCAGCAGCATGGGGATATAATACAATAAAGTCTGTGACGATACTTTTGTGCCGTCCATCTTACGAGCGATGAACAGGTCATTTTCAGTCAAATGGGTTGCCATTAAATCCAGATGTTCCTCACTCCTTTTACGCCATCTCTCCGCTTCGGCCCGTCTGCCGAGCATATCTGCCATGACAGCCAGTGACTCCATCTGCATGATCAGATGCGCCGCCAGGTCGGGTGATTCCAGTGGGGTACCCTGATCAAAAGCAGTGGCATTGTCCCAGCCACTGTCATTGCCGTGCAGATAGCTGGCGAGACCGTTGCCATTGAAGTCGCGATAGTTCAGCCACCATTCCGTGAGTTTTTCAACATGCGGATACGCACGCTCGACATAGGGTTTGCAGGCCTCAGGACCAGCTGTTTCAATCAGTTTCAGGATGGTCCATCCGTATACAGGAGGTTTCACAAATCCGGATTTCAGCTGGATGTAGCTCATGGGTTCGGGCAGCACGCCTGAAGGTTCCTGATGATCAAAAAAGATGAACATCTGATCCCATGCCAGTTCAAGATCGGCGCTGGCTACTGCAAGACCATGAAAGCAATTGTCCCAGGCCCAGATACGTGTGAGCCATGTATTTTTTGAGGAAAAGATCACCCGGTGTTTGAAAAGGCCCACTGGATCATGCTGGGCATGCCATAGGTAGTACCACGCTGTCCTGGCGGTTGCTTCGAGTTCGGTCGGCACGGCAGGCATTCTATCCATCCAGTTTTGTATGAGCCGCTGTTGTTTGTTTATGGTTTTGGCCATGACAGGAAGAGGTTCCCTCCACGGGTGATCGAATTTCGATACCCTCATAGCAAACCTGGCCGGAGCTCCTGCATTTTCCAATTGGTAACTCATCAGATCGGAGGCTTTATTCTTTCTCCTATTTTCCAACCTGTTTTCCTCACTCCTTACCTCTACAACCCGCTTTGCCTGAGCCAGCAGCAGCGTTTTTTTCTCTTCCAGGTCGAACTCCCACGCTACGGACTGCTGAGCATCAAAACTGAAATGAAGGTCATTGGTTTCGAAAAGCAGGGTTTCATCGTCCATAAATGTAGTGATCAGCTCTCCCCTGCCTGCCCTGATCTTCAATGACCACGGCGATGTTTCAAATTCAAAAGGTACCTGCCGGTCACCTTCCCAAAAGCGGATCCTGAACAGGTCATTGGCCCAGTGAGGCATCCATTTTTCACTGATCACATCATGATCTATGGTTTTAAAGAGCAGATCATCCCCTCTTTTGATCAGCATCAGCCATGAATTGGCTTTGGTGAACCCTATGGTGTTTAGATTATAGCGTGGATAGTGGTATTGCCTAAAGTCACCTTCTTCGTTCGAAAATTTAACAGGACTGTTACCTGTGGTCTCCCGCTGCCAAAGCTGTGGTAACAATACCCCTCCGCCGGCAAATGATGAGTACTGGATAAAATCCCTGCGATTGATCTTTGACATAAACCAGATAGGTACGTTCTTATGGAATAAGAGCGAAGCATTTCTTAAAATCTCATGGTATTGGTTGTAATAAATTTCAGATTGGAGAAAACCTGACCTGGAAGGGAGTTAGAAGGAATGGTCTGTGAGGACACAGACCATGGGTAGAGGATTTTTCCGGAAAGCTCCGTGTTACTTTTTATTCCTTAGCAGTGATTACGACCCTTCAAATGAATAAGTTAATCGACTGGTTGAACAAAAAGAGGCATCAATATATTTGACAGTCCCTGATACTTCAAACACATACGTCTATTCATCAGTGATAGCCACCACCAGGCTTATCTCTCCTCCTGTATCAAACCCAACCTCCTCATCCATATTGCCGCTGGTGAGTGCATCCAGATTGAAAGTAATGTAATAAGTGGAACCAGAGCCGGTAAACAGGCCGGAGGTGATTTCAAACTTAAACGGCTTGGACTGTTCTTCTCCTGGCACGTACAAAACACTGGTCCCGGAAATCAGCTCCACGCTGGCGGCTACCGCCGGATTCTCCGAATAATCAGGCTCCACCTCAAAAGAAACCGTTCCCGTAATGTCACCCCCTTCGATCAGCGTTGCAAATTCATATATCCCTGCAGAGGTGATCTCAAGGGTATCTTCGTTGATCTCTACGTCAGGATCAATACGATCGATCTTTACTATGCTCCGGTCGTCTCCAATAAGGTAGACAATACTGTTGGCTACATCGGGTACAATACTACTTTCAGCCGAAGCACTCAGGCTTACAAAGTTTAATTTCAGGGAACGTTCGGCCTGAGCCATTTCATTGTTTATGATTTCCACATCAAATGCGGGCGGGTCATCAGAACCGGCGTCAACAGTAAAAGTGGTTCCGTTGGGGAGTAGATAGTCGATACCTTCTACGGCCGTACTGGCAGGATCTACCTCAAATGTGAATTCAATAGCCTCATCTATGGCCGCTGAGCTTTCCAACTCGTTGACAAGGTTTCCCGCTGTTTCGGAGATACTGACCGTGTCAGGATCATCTTCAGTGCCAAGGGAAAATGTCTTGAGGTCATCAAGTACCTTAAAGGTCACCATGGTACCGCCAAATCTATCTGTGGTGGGTAAAGAAGATGAAGATATGGTCAGCGTAACTTCCCTGTCACCATCTGCAATATCGTTCTCTGCATATTCAAGCTCAATTTGGGCACTCAGTGCTCCCGCAGCTATTACCACGGAACCACTTCGTGTATCAGCTCCCTCGGTAGCCCAGTTCACCGTTACATTGTTGTCCAGATCTCCAGAGAAAAAGACCGCCACTGGAAATACCATCGTATTCCCTTCTTCCACTTCAGTAGCAGGATTATCCATCAGCGCCACTGCTGGCTGAGTAGGGGTTCCACTGGCATCGTCATCGTCTTCACATCCCCACAGACTGCTGAGGGTGAAGGCAACTGCCATACTGTACAGTAAAATTTTTTTCATATTCTTATAAGGTTTAAAGGTTTATTCCGATTTATGGGTTTACTATTTTATGAGACTTCTTTTCCTGGAATCTCATCAAATAACAGCCCTTTTTCGCTCATGGGATCAATATGCCTTTTATTCGATACTCCGCTGAAAAAGGGCGCTTACTTCTTCCATGGAAAGCGCCCGGTTAAACAGGGTCAGCTCGTCCAGGCTGCCATGGAAAAGGTCTGTATGCCGCCATGTCGCCCCTATGGTTAAAGGAACTTCACTGACCGTCGGCAGAGCCACATCATGATCGATGCCTACCTCCTCGCCATCCACATAAAACTGTGCCTTACCGTTCTTTATCATGGCTACCACATGGTGCCATTGGTCATCCATTTCCCTGATCACCACACCCTGGTCCATGCCGGTCTGGCTCGCTCCGGAAAGGTTGAACCGGTTTTTGGCTGGATTGTACTCCAGTTCATAGCCATGAGGAGCATTCCACGCTTTGCGTTTGTTAATGATCCGGCTGTATACCGACAGGTCAGGATCAGCCAGTTTCATCCAGAAAGAGATGGCCATGTTGTCCTGAACATTGAGCTGTTCATGGTTGGGAATGCTCACAAAAGCAGACTTACCATCGAAATACAGCGCTTTACCCTCTTTCCCCTTCACCCATACTGGATTATTTATGATACCCGTTATGCCATTGACCTCATCCACCATTTCTGTTCCTTCACCTTCGTCAAAGGTCCAGCGGGCGATCACAGGAGCATCCGTAAATGTTGTTTCCATGGACCGGACCCGGTTGCCGGACAACGAAAGGTCTTCAAGATCGCTTATCTTCAGGCGATAAGTTACGTCACGTTGCATGCCCCTTACGGTTAGTACCAGTTGATGAGGATGCTCTCCCATACGGGCATTTTTCAGATCGAGAGCCGGTGTAAAAGCATATCGTGCCTTATTATCCAGATTGTCACTCTTCAGCGGTTCTGAAAATCCGAGCAAAAGCGTATTGGCATCCACTATCTTCAATGACATCAACCTCAATGCTTCCCGGTCTTCCTGTGTTTTAACCGTTGTGCTGACCCTTTCAGAACAGTCACCCAACCCATTGCAAGAGCGAATTGAATAAGTGTATTCTTTTTTTTCTTCAATGTTCGCATCATAAACAGATATGTCCCGCGTTCTGATAAGTTCCTTTCCGTCCCTGTAGATCACGAATTCATTCATTCCTGCATCTTCCACCGCCTTACTCCAACTCAGCCTGACATAATCGGAGCCTTCCACCACAGACATGGCCTTAAAATCCAGAGGTGGCACAGACTGCTGCAAATGTGAAAAGGGACTATTGACCAACCGGATGTTTCCGGAATTTCCGCTTATCTTCAGATATTGGGTAATATCTTTGAAATGGGTGTCTCCCGTAATGGTCACCTGCCGGGTATCTTTCAGTTGTATCAAGGGGGTCATTGAATTGGACTTGTCGGACCGCAAACTAAAAAGTTCTGTATTCGTCACGTTCTCCATGTAAACGGCAGACCGTGGTTCTGCGACGCTGGTGTTGAGCGTTACATTATCCAAAACAAGACCATCCACGTGACGTACATAAAGTCCGTAAGAAGGCAGATTGGTATTGAACATCCTGTTGATAGGATAGTTGGTGGTGGGCTCCACGATGTTCGTCGTGGTGTCCTTCATTTCTCCCCTGCCTGTGGTAGAAATAAAAATATTGTGCAGCCGTACGTTTCTGATGTTGTTCCCAGGGTAGCCGGTAATAGATGAGCTTACATTTCCGCATTGCGTAGCAGTGATGTTACTCATGGTAATGTTTTCAATGTAACCATCAGGATTATTGTCGTTTTCAAGCCATGAACGGTCCTTTCTGGCTCCCAGGCGAATGAAAACGGGGGTCTCAATGCTGTCGATCATTATATTGTCAATGGTAATATCTTTCATGATCCCGCCATCCACATTCCCCAGATCAATGGCGTTCAAACCGACCCAGCTATTGGCAGGGTGGATCATTTTTGTAGCCTTTGATGGCCGGATCACAAGATTCGAAACGGCGAAATTACGAAAGCCTCCTATCGATCCTGTGCCCCATTTAAGAGCTGACGCATGAGAGGACAAAATGCAATTGGTCACTACCACGTCCTGACAGATCCTGTTCCCTTCACTTTTAAAACAGAGTGCATCATCACTGGAATCAATATGGCAGTCGGATACGATCACGTCCCTGCACCCGTCAATATCCACACCGTCGTTGTTCAGATTAGCATGGTTAAAGATCCTGATCCCTGAAATACGGAGGCGATCACAGTGGAGAAAACGGGCCATCCAAAACGCACTGTGTTGCATCTGTATATCCGTGATCCGTACATTCCGGCACTTCACAATATGCATACCATAGGGACGATCCTTGCTGTTGACGATGTTGTTCTGAAAAACGGCATGCTCTCCCTGAGGATAGAATGTACCAGGCCCGGTAATGGCTATATTCTCCTGATCGAAGGCATATACCATGGCCTTCCACGGTGTCACATCCAATCGGGAAGGTTCATTGGCCGGGATGTCGGGAAACGCTTTGAGATCGGGGTAGCCAAGCCAGATGGCCTTTTCAGACAGCCAGATCGTTACATTGCTTTTCAGAAAAACAGTACCTGTAGCAAAGGTACCTTCAGGAAACACCACACGACCGCCTGTTTCCGTGCATTTGTCAATGGCCTTTTGCACAGCACCGGTGTTGTCACTTGTACCGTCTCCTACTGCGCCGAAATCCAGAATATTATACTCCTGTGCTTTCGATAGCGGGGTTACTACCAGCGCGACCAATATGCACAATACATGGTAAAGGCAGGATCTCATTGATACTCTGATGGAAGGGGGAACTATCGTATATTCATCAATAACGATCTACGGCTACTGGCCATAACAACCCTGAACTCATCCAGTGGGGTTCGGTGGTGAAATTCCCGGGCTGTGTGAACACAGCCCGGGGGTGTTGTTATGGTTGAAACCACCATCAGTTGTAGCCGGCATTCTGATTCAATGCCGTGGTTTCCACCTCCTGATCAGGAAAAGCGAAAACGATCTCATGGTCATCAAAATCATAGCCAAAGCCAGGGTCTCCAAAATCGTAGGACGTGAGATCCATCCGATCAGTCAGGTGAAGCAACCGCAGGTCAAACCACCGGTGGGACTCTTCAAATGCCAGTTCCATTCTTCTTTCATCCAGTATCCAGTTAAGCACCACCTGAGGATCAGTCTCCGTGGTTGAATGATCTGCCGGAACGGTGCTCCCTGCCCCACCGGACTGCCGGGCACGGGTACGGACCTGATTCACCAGGCCAATGGCTGTAGAAAGGCTACCACCAGATTCTGCAATGGCCCATGCATGAAGCAGCAATACATCTGCATACCTCAGCGCGCGGGCATTGTTGAAGAGGTGCGCTATGGTACCGTCAGAGCTGGGCCTGTTCACGTATTTCAATATTTCTCCTGTCGATGGGTCATAGGTTTCAGCTACTCTGGGGTCACCGTCCTCGAAAACATCATCCAGACCGGGTGTTGCCGCCAATGTAGGACCGCCAAACCTTACTGAGCCATCAAAAAGGCCCCAGTATCCGCCAATATCCCCATTGGCAGGAAATCCTTCTATGGGTAACCAGATATTATTCCCCTGAACATTTTCACTGAACTGAACCTCGAAGAGCGATTCCGGGTTATTTTCCTGCGTTTCATCAAAGTTACCGCCAAAATCATCGATCAGTGAATAGCCTGAAAGGCCGCTGAACTCTGAAATTGCGCTGGTCAGATCGGCATTATTGCCGCTTACAATACCTCTGAATGCCAGCACCTTACCTAAAAACCCGGAGGCGGCACCCGAAGTAGCCCGCCCGACAGACTCTGCAGGCCATGAAGCTGGCAGATTTGCTTTGGCAAACGTAAAATCCTCAATTGCAGCATCCAGCAACTCATTGCCACTGGAATTAGTCACCGCGGCGGCGTCACCTACGTCGGCAAAGACCTCTTTCACTACAGGAGCAGGCCCAAAGTAATTCCAGAGACGGAAAAATGTCAATCCACGCAGGAATCGTACTTCAGCCCTGTGAACATTCTGCAATGCCGGCTCATCGTACACGTCACCGTTCTCATCAATTTTAAGAAGTACGATATTGGCCCTGGCAATCAACTGATAAGCGAGTGTATAATACCTGTTGAGATCTGCCTCAGTCGTATTGAGGTTCTGAAAAAAATTATATTGATCAAAACTCGCGTTATCCGATGCCCTGGTATTATCATCAGGAGCGAGGAACATGTCGCCCATGGAATTATTACCATTATACCGGTAAAAGTCCTGCTGCTTTTGATAGACGGCAAAAACCGAGGCCTGAAAATCTGCCTGGGTGTTGTAGAACTGGTTTTCCGTGGGGAAAGGTGGCAACAGGTCCACCGTGTCCTCTCCACAACTGTTGTAAAACACTACCAGCAATGTTACGATTAAAATTTTAGCTAAAAACTTCATATCTCTCAGATCTAAATGTTAAAATGAGGCCGTTAGCCCTACAAGAAATGTCCGTGGCGGGGGATTCTGATCGTTTTCAGGATCTACTCCGGAGTAATCGGAGATCACAAACAGGTTGTCAAAGCCGGCAAAAACCCTGAAGCTGGAAGCTCCTATCTTACCAGTGAGACTATTCGGCAGATTGTAGCCCAGCCGAACAGTCTGTAACCGCAGGAACCCTGCATCTTCCACCCAACGGTCTGATATCCTGTTGTTACCAGCAGGATCACGCAGTACAGCCCTTGGCATGGTGTTGGAGGGATTCTCCGGTGTCCAGCGGTTAAGGGTGGTGGCCAGCTGGTTATGTTCCGTACTCATGGACTCCACCACTTCCCGAATATTGTTAACCCTTTGTACATCACCCACGCCTCTGAAGAACAGGGTCAGATCGAAGTTCCGGTAATTGACCCCAAAGTTGAATCCATAGTAGTACCCAGGAATAGTTTTGCCCAGGAACGTTCTGTCCGCCTCATTCAACAGACTGTCAGGGCCGGGGAGTATACCTCCATCCGGACTGGAAGTGTTGATATTGAGAAACCTCACATCCCCCGGAGCTATATTCAACGGATCACGATACTGACCATTATCCTCTTCCACCTCACCGGGGGTTTGATAGATGCCGTCCGTTTTGTATCCGTATATGTAGCGGAAAGACTGACCTTCTTCAATTCTTTCGCTACCATCCGTGGCAGCCACACCTTCGTATCTTTTCAGTACTTCGTTCTTTACTGTCGTCAGGTTGCCCCCTACATTCACCGTCCAGTCGCCAAATGACCTGGAAGCATTCAGATTAAGCTCTATACCCTGGTTCGACATTTCACCTATATTGAAAGGTACTTCGCCATCAGCGCCAGTCACCAGCGGAAGTTCAACATTTTGGAGAATATCGGAGGTTTTTCTATTGTAATATTCAACTTCAAACTGGAGCATACCGTTGAGCACCACGCCCTCAAGACCTATGGACGTGGTAGTGGTAGTTTCCCACGTCAGATTTTCGATGGGAAAATTTCCCACAAATGCGCCCGGGTTCAGGACACCTCTGGAGTCTCCGTTGCCAGAACCCGTGCTGTACCTGGGGTTGGCGTTAATGATGGCCAGATACGAAAAGGGAGTAACATTCTGATTACCGAGCTGCCCCCATCCTCCCCGGAGCTTAAGATCATTGATAAAGGTGATGTCTGACATGAAGCTTTCCGAAGATAATCTCCATGCTCCTGAAATGGAGGGGAAGGTTCCCCACCTGAAGTCCTCCGCAAAGTTGGAAGAAGCATCCCGCCTTACGGCTACATCCAGGTAATACCGGTCCTGATAGCTGTAGCTTATCCGACCCACATATCCCACCAGACCGGTTTCTTCTCTCCATCCCGTACTTTCACCGGCACCGTCCGCCACGAATATGAACTCTTCCTCATCGCTGAACGGAATATCATCCGTTTCTACGGCAAAGCCGGTGGCCAGAGAGATCTGGTTCGAAGCGTTCAGCAGAATATCCACATTGTGATCCCCAAATGACCGGTTGTAGTTCAGCGTGATCTCTTTCAGGAGATTGGTATTCCTTGAATCCCGCTGAGAGAAGGCGTCCCCCACCCTGTTCGTACCTCCTGTCCGGTAAAACCGGCGATCAAAATCTATGTACTGATACCGCTGGTTGAGGTTCCAGTCATAGCTTACTCCACCTCTGATCTTCAAATTTTCAATGGGCTCTATTTCCACATAGGCAGATCCCAAAAAGCGCCAGAACTCGGTAGAAAACCTCTGTTGTTGTGCGACTCCAAAAGTATTCCGTCCGGTCAGGGGACCGTAAAACAAGGAATCTTCCAGCCCTCCACTGCCATCATCAACACGGTCCAGTATAGGGGCAGGTTCACCATTGGGCAAATAAACAGGCTGCCATGCCGGCACCCGGGCCAGGTCATTGAATTCGCCGCCTGATCTGTTTTCCAGTACATCCATATACGCCAGCCGTGCAGTTTGTCCCACCTTCAGCCATGGGGTGACCTTATGATCTGAATTCAGTGTGACGGTATATCTTTCCGTATCATTGAACTTTAAAGCGGCCTCCTCCTGGGAATAGGAAAGGCCTACATAGTAATTGGAATAATCATTGCCACCGGAAACGTTCACTCCGTAGTTCTGGGACACGGCATTGTCATTCAATATCTCCTCCTGCCAGTCATAGGTATCGGAGTTGCCCAGAAAGAGTGGGCTGGTCGGATCAATGGTCGGATTGGTGCTCAGTGAAATGCCGGCATTTGTGTAAGCCTCCTGAAGCAAGGCAGTGTACTGCTGGGTATTCAATACGTCATACGTCTCGGTTACGTTCTTTACACCGTACTGTGCATTAAAGTTGATCTTGGGTTTCCCTGCCTGTCCGGACTTTGTAGTGATCAAAATAACCCCGTTGGCCGCCCGGGCTCCATAGATGGCCGCAGCCGAGGCATCTTTCAACACAGAAATGGACTCAATGTCAGCAGGATTGATCAGGTTCATAATGTTGATATTGCCTCGTATGTCCTGAGCCCGGTCTGCATCAACTCCTGAAACGGGTACGGAGCCAAACTCGGTCACAGGGACACCATCGATAACATAGAGTGGATCATTGTTATTGAATGATCCGATCCCCCTGATCCTGATCTCCGGCCGTTCTGTAGGGTCACCCCCGGGGTTGGACACAAACACTCCTGACATACGACCCTGCATGGCCATCTCCGGGGTTAAGCCAATGGCCTGCTGGATGTCTTCCGTACCAATGGTAGATATGGCTCCGACTACATCCTTCTTCTCCCTTGTACCATATCCAATGACCACCACCTCTGTGAGTGCCTGAATATCCGGTGTGAGGGTAACATTGATCACGTTTTGAGCTCCTATCACTATCCTTTCCGAGGTATAGCCTACAAAGGATACGATCAACACACCACCCTGGTCCGGCACAGAAACGCTGTAGTTACCGTTCACATCGGTTACCGTACCAAGCGTAGTGCCTTCCAGGTAAACACTGGCACCCGGCAGGGGTTCATTGTTCTCGTCTGTAACCGTGCCGGAAATGGTTCGGTCCATCACAATCTCCTCAGGATCTGTGATCTCCGGTGCCGGTACGGACGGTTTTCTGACATGAATATTCTGATTGATACGCCGGAACTCCAGACGTGCATCCCTCGAGACGATCTTCAGCAATTTTGTTACCTGTGTTTTCCCTCTGAAGGTTATTCTTACGGATGGGTCAAGGATCTCCCGGTCAAAGGAAAACGTGAAGTCCGTTTTGCTTTCGATCTCATTGAATACCTCTTCAACCGTGGCATTCTCAAAGTCTACTTTTATTTTTACCTCGTTTTGCCTGAAATTGGCCAGCAAGCTAGTCTGCCCTACCATGAAACAGAGGAAAAAAATTGACAAACATTTTGTTAAAACTGGTAGTTTTTGCTTCATAAGGTTAAGTTTTAGTAATTCAAAAGGTCGTTTGGTTATTGTTGGACCGGGGGATCCGGTATCTGGGGTCAGTAAGCGTTGCTAGGGCTCATGATAGCTGATAAAGACCCTGCTGCCTTCTATGCTGTAGGAAAAATTCTTGGAATAGCTCATTCCTTTTAACACCTGCTCGAGGCTTATTTGCTGGTAGCGTGCGGAATACTCCCAGTCTTTGCCATTGGGAGGGTCATTTTCAAACATAAAATCAACCCCATACCATGCAGAAAGCCTGTCGAATACTTCCTTGCGCGTGGCATCTTTGAAAATGATGATCCCTTCCTTCCAGGCCAGTACCTCTGAGGGATCAAAACGTCTTTTGGAAACCGCGCCTGTCTCCCTGTGAAATGAAAGTTGTTCTCCCGGAATGAGATGCTCGATCGTTCCGTTATCATCACCGGACAGCACCTCCACTTTTCCGGTTACCAGAGATACTTTTATCTCCATGTTCCGGTCACATTGAATATTGAAGGAAGTGCCCAGTACTTTCGTAGCTATATCATCACTGCGCACAATAAAAGGCTTGTTTACGTCCCGTGTTACTTCGAAAAAAGCCTCTCCTTTCAGGTTTACCTCTCTGATAGAGCCGCTGAAATCTTCCAGGTAGCTGATCTCACTGTTTGAATTAAGCGTCACCTTGGTACCATCAGGCAGATAGACCCTGGACTTCTGGCCCCGGGGATTTGCCTTAGTGATCAGCGATGGATTTTGCTCGATCACAGGTGGAACAGCTTTATGGAAGTAGAAAGCTATCAAAGAGGCCACCAGTACTATGGAAACCACTGCTGCCGCAGGATAGCGTGACCTTTTTCTTCTATAGGTGGTGTGTGTCACACCGGCATATCTGCCATGTAAAGGGATTACTTTTTTAGCCTCCTCTTCTTTGGGGATATCAGGCTGTTCATCCTTTTCCAGGCCTTCTATACTGTCCTGTATCCTGTTCCACAATACTTCTTTTTTCAATCGGGGAAAAGGCTCAGGCATTTTGCCGGCATCCTGCCCCAGGAGAATAGCGCGTGCCTCATTGACCTCTTTTTCCTTATCCGGGTTTTTTCTTATCCATTCCCTCCAGA
>LYSV01000282.1:0-742 GCA_001657315.1 Flammeovirgaceae bacterium BBD 1991-12
AAACCTCCTAAATATGGAAACGAAATTTTTACTTATACTTATACCAATTCTTCTATTATGCTATCAGGTTAGTTTTAGCCAAATCACCCACGTCAAGGGAGTCAAAGGCATAGAACTTAACTATGCTCATACCCAAGAAGCACAAGGGGTTTCATTCGGTTACAGTTCGTTTTTGTCAGAAAAATCCTATCTGAAAGGTGAGCTCCTATATGATTGGGGAACGGATGAAGACAGAAACAAAGATTTTTCGTCCATTACCGCAGATTTTGGCGGGGCATACACATTAACCAATATTGATGATTATGTGTATATCAATGCCATTGGTGGAGCTACTTTTTCAATTGAACAAGTCAAAGAAGCAGAAGCATACGGAACGGATAGCGATTTCAATTTCGGAGTATTCGCAGGAACAGAAATTGAAGGGTACATAAGTCCAAAAATTGCTTTGTTACTCAATGCGAATTATCGCTATCGGGTTAAAGAGGAATTTGGCCGTACCCGTTGGTATTTGAAGTTTGGAATCAAGTTGAATCTTTAACCCGTTGATGCTATGAAGAAATTAATATTCATACTGTTTATAGTCAGCTTTAATTATTCTTATGCCCAATACACAGCAGACAATGACCGGCCTTTTACTTTTCCGGCCAGTGCGTTGCCTGATGATATATGTTGGTGGGGGAACTGTAATGCTTCATGTACGAGAACGGACGGAGATTACGGGGTAAAGAAATATAAATACTCA
>LYSV01000282.1:786-3001 GCA_001657315.1 Flammeovirgaceae bacterium BBD 1991-12
AACCTTCAATCCAATATCGTTACTTTCGGATCACCAGCAGCAGGGGTAGAATTTTGTGTTGAATTAAACACAGGGTCAACCATAGCCGAGCAGAGCAATTACAAAACCGTCAATTTCGTGAATTTTGAAGCCAAAAATGAAACCTCTTTTGTAGTATGCCAGAACGATACAAAGGACATCAGGGGTGAACTTACTTATACAACTAATGTAACGTATTCGGGAGAAGGAATTTCAGCCAGTGGGATTTTTGACGGAAAGACGGTAACACCAGGTAACACTTACGTAGTCACGGCCACAAGGATTTTTGACAATGGTACTTCAACCATTGACTTCACTATTGAAATCCCTGAAATTGGTTTTACATTTGATCCTTTGCCAATCTTATGTGCTGACGCTAGTCCACTGGACTTACAACCATTTACCAGCAAATCCACCACTTTCGCCGGGACAGGAGTTAATGGAACATTAATCGAACCTGTTAATGCGGGAGCTGGAACCCACCCGATTACCGCACAATTCAATTCAAACGGCTGTTTGAATACAATTACCGAGGACATTACTATTGTTCCATCATTTGTCATTGATGCAGGCGCAAATTTGGACGTTTGCGCTAATGGACCTTCAACATCCTTGAACACACCTGATGTTACACCCCCCGGTGGGGTTTGGGATGGGCCAAACGCTACCCCGGCGGGCATTCTTACCCCGGAAGGATTAGCACCAGACTCCTATACACACGTTTACACGTTGATCAAAATGGCTGTGTGAAATCTGACAGCCGGTTAACGCTGGTGAAATCTTTGCCCACTGTTGAGGCCGGTGATCCATTAGAGTTTTGCGCAGACGAAGGCATTGTAAGTGTAATAGGGAATGCCACACCCCCAGGCGGAACATATAGCAGTCCTAACGCTGATGTAAACGATGCACTTAATCCAACGGTAGGTATAGCTGACTTAGATGCTTTACAGCCCGGAACCTACACGCTTGAATATTCTATTACTGCAAATGGATGTACCAACACCGACACTAAGACCCTAACAATACACCCAATTCCCGAAGCTCCCGACCCTGACGATCAGGCGCGTTGTGACGATGGGAGTGTATCCTTAGTGCATAACACCACCAGCGACTTTACTGTCAAATGGTATGAAAACGAGGATGATAATACACCCATTTGGACAGGCAATGTATTTAACACCCCATCTTTAAGCGAAACCACAACTTATTATGTTTCGCTTACGAATGAGTTTGATTGTGAAGGCCCCAAGTCGTCGATCACAGCAATCATTAACCCACTGCCTGTTGTTGATGCCGGAGGGCCTATTACTTTTTGTGTAGAAGCGATAGACGAAGACCTTAACCAGTACGTTAATTTAGTTCCTGGTGAATGGGTAGGCCCAGGAACTACCATAGACGGAAAATTCAATAGCACCAACCTTGAAAACGGCAAATATATTCCAGTATATACTTATACCAACCCGATAACGGGGTGTAGCAATTCGGATGAACTGGAAATACAAGTAGGTTTAGATCCCAATATTTTTGCCGACCCACAAGAGATTGAGGCCGGAAATTTTGTTTCTTTTTCTTCTAACCTTGCCAATGCCAGTGAAATAGCTTGGGATTTTGGGGACGGGTTCACGTCTAATGAACTTACGCCCATTCATTATTATTATGAAGCCGGGGAATTTGATATAAGCATTACCTTTACCCTTGATAATGACTGTTCAGGAAATTTTACGGCTGAAAAGCTAGTTACTGTAACTGATGATGTTGAAATAATTACCTCAATTGATAACGAAGCAATTAACCCAAGCCTGTCCTTATTCCCTAGTCCACTTCAAAATACGTTATACCTCGATAACTCTTTTTCAACTCAAAAAAACGTTTCCATTATCGTTTACGATTTATCGGGAAAGGTTATAATCAACAAGCAAGGGAATATTTCAAAATCCAATAACATCATTCTTACCAGAGATGATATTTTGCTCATTAATTCAGGCATTCACATTCTGCAACTGCAATTCGATGATTTTGTAGTTACTCAAAAACTTTTTAAACAATGAGATATTCGATTGTATATATTCTTTTTCTTTTATTCTTTTTTTGTTCATGTGATGACCGTTTGGAGTTCCTGGACGAATTGAACAACGCACCTGAAATATCAGTAGTTACACAATCTGACAGCCTTAAAACCTTCCTTAAAAATGGAAGT
>LYSV01000060.1:0-20272 GCA_001657315.1 Flammeovirgaceae bacterium BBD 1991-12
CACCTTCAAACTGGTCTTGCTTCGAATAAAGACCATCAAGCCACGTTTTGAGTGTATAGACGTAGTGAGTTTTTAAGCAGACCCTAATTATTTTAATGTCCAATTCCTCCCATTAATTGCCTGTAAAGATTAACTTCCTCCCGATTTAAACGTTCATCCAGAAGGAGATAACACGAAGATATGATACCCATACCCAAGACGGACTACCCGAGAGTGATCATTATAGGTGGAGGCTTTGCGGGGGTTAAACTGGTTAAGAAACTAAAAGATCTTCCTGTCCAGATCGTACTCTTCGACAGGAACAATTATCACACATTTCAGCCGCTGCTTTACCAGGTGGCTACTGCCGGACTTGAGCCGGACTCCATTGCCGACCCGCTGCGAAAACAGCTGGAACCGGTACGGAATTTCTTCTTCAGAATGGCAGAAGTTTACTCCATTGACGGTGACAACAACCGGATCATCACAGAGATTGGTGAACTGGATTACAGCTATCTGGTAATAGCCACAGGCTCCAGGACCAACTATTTTGGCAATGAATCCATAATGCAGCATGCTTTTCCTTTGAAACAGATCCCTCAGGCGCTGGATCTGAGAAGCCATATTCTCCAGAATTTTGAGGCAGCTACGATCACTGAAGATCTCATGGAGAAAAAATCACGGATGAATATAGTGATCGTAGGAGGAGGACCCACCGGAGTAGAAGTAGCCGGGGCTTTGGGAGAATTGAAGAAAAGCATCCTGCCCAAGGATTACCCGGAGTTGGATTTCGAAAAAATGTCCATAATACTTCTGGAGGGATCGCCCCGTTTACTTGGGGGGATGTCTGATGTGTCTTCACAACGGGCGCTGAAATATCTGAAGAAGTTCCATGTGGAGGTGTATGTCAATACGCTGGTAGAAGACTATGACGGGCATTCAGCAAGACTGAGCAACGGTGAAAGGATAAATACGCATACGCTGATCTGGGCGGCGGGAGTAAAGGGTAACTATCCCGAAGGCATCATACCGGAGTCGCTGGAAAGGGACAGGATACTTGTGGATGAATACAGCCGGGTAAAGGGATATGACAATGTCTTTGCCATTGGCGACATAGCATTGATGAAAAACGCTGACCACCGCAACGGGCACCCCATGCTGGCGCCCGTGGCCATCCAGCAGGGAAATCATTTGGCGAAAAACTTCAGGCGGTTGATTAAAGGCCAGGAGCTTAAACCATTCACTTACCTGGACAAGGGCTCTATGGCTACTGTAGGCCGGAACAAGGCTGTGGTGGACCTGCCAGGCAACGCCAGCCTCGGAGGTTTTCCGGCGTGGATGATCTGGATGTTCATTCACCTCATTTCCATTATAGGATTCCGCAATAAGCTTGTGGTATTTTTGAACTGGGTATGGAATTACTTCACCTATGACAAAGGCACAAGACTGATCATCCGCAAATTCATTCCCAAAAGGCTCAAAAAGAAGGAACTGGAGGCTACTGCATGAAAAGGTCATACACTCAGTATCTGGTGGGGATTCTGTTGCTGAGCTTTTCGTTATACCAGTTTTTTCAGCGTGAATTTGTTGAGTTTTCAATGTACTTAACAGCAGGACTGGCCTTTGTCGTGATGGGCATTATCAAAGACAAATTACTGCCAGGATATGGAAGGTTCCTCAACATCCTTTCGTGGGTATTGATCCTGATGGCCGGATTTTTACTATTGTTTTTATTCAGAACAGACGGATAACCCTTTTATAGGCGCTTTTTTCCATTGATATAATTACCTGCCACCGGACATAATTATTCGTTAATTTTACAATGCCGGATTAGGAAAAGTGAACAAGATAAAACTTTACTGGACGCTACAGATAGGGGGATGGATGGCCTTTGCTCTGGGAGAGATCTTTGTTTCGCAAACTACAGGCACAAGGCAGATCGTTTTCTGGTTGCTGGAGGCTGCTATTTTCCTGTTGTTTACCCATCTTTTTCGAAATTTCATCATTTATAAGAGATGGCTGGATCATGGGATGAGTTTGCTCATCCCCCGGGTCTTACTGGCGGTACTGATCCTGAGCGTGGTAGTATATGGTACAAGGCTGCTGGTGTCTATACCGCTTGGCATATATAATCCTGAGGTGGCGTGGAGCCCTATAAGGCTTTTTGGGCTTCTTACCATCTATTGTCTGATCTTTTTCGTATGGTCGGTGCTTTACTTTATTTATAACTATTTTGAAAGGTACAATCTGTCGCTGAAACATGAGGCGGCAGTTAATGAGATCGAGCTGAACAACCTGAAGGCCCAGCTCAACCCTCATTTCATTTTCAATGCGCTGAACAGTATCCGGGCGCTGGTGGACGAGAATCCAAAGAAATCAAAGAATGCCATTACCCAGCTGTCCAATATTTTGAGGAACTCCCTTGCCTCCAATAAAAAGAGGCTCACCAAGTTTGAAGAGGAGCTTAAAACCGTAAAGGACTACCTGGGGCTGGAGAGCATACGTTTTGAAGAAAGGTTGAAGACGGAATTTGACATTCATCCGGACTCCTACGGCTTTTTAGTGCCGCCTCTTATGTTCCAAACACTCGTGGAGAACGGGATCAAGCATGGCATATCCAAATTAAAGGAGGGAGGTGCTATAAACATGCGGACGACAATACAGGATGATAAACTTAAGGTAGAGATCAGGAATACAGGCCATTTAAATCTGAACGGCACTGAAAAAAAAGACAAGGGAGGACTGGGCCTGCGGAATACATCACAAAGGCTGAACCTGCTGTACGGAGAAGAAGCCTCGTTTAAAATATTCAATGAATCAGAAAATGTAGTATTAACGGAATTGGTAATTCCTCAACAGAAATAAACTATGAGAACACTTATTGTAGATGATGAAAGACTGGCCAGAAAAGAGCTCAACTCACTGCTGGAGGAGTATGAAGAGATAGAGGTGGTAGGTGAGGCGGCCAATGCCGATGAGGCTCTGGATATGATCAACAACCTTAACCCTGACCTGCTGTTCCTTGATATTCAGATGCCCGGCAAGACAGGATTTGAGTTGCTCGAAATGCTTGATAACGTTCCCAAAGTCATTTTTACCACAGCCTATGACGAGTTTGCCCTGAAAGCCTTTGAAGTAAACGCACTGGACTACCTGCTCAAGCCAGTTCAGCCTGAGCGCCTGAAAGACAGCATAAGCAAACTTCCTGAACCCCGGAAGAGCATGGAGGAAGCTGCGGGAAAACGGCTTACGCTGGAAGATCAGGTGTTTGTTAAGGATGGTGATAAATGCTGGTTCGTAAGCCTTTCCAACATCCGGCTGTTTGAGTCTGACGGGAATTACATCAAGGTATATTTTGATACCAACAGGCCCATGATACACAAGTCGCTGAATGCACTGGACGAAAAGCTCGATCCCCGGCATTTTTTCAGGGCGAGCAGAAAGCACATTGTTAACCTAAGCTGGGTGGAAGGTATAGAACCGTGGTTCAACGGAGGGCTTATGGTACGTTTGAAGGGCGGTGATAAAGTGGAGGTCAGCAGGAGACAGGCAGCGAAATTCAAGGAGATGATGAGCCTATGATCCCCGGGACTGGCTTTTGAGGATCTCTATAAGCTCCTCTTCAACATTCCAGTCACGCGCAAACTTGAGCATGGCCGTAGCCTCCAGCTCGGTGACGTAACCCTTGAGGTTGTTGGCCTGCCAGACAGTCTCAATAAACATAACCCGGCGGTCTTTGGGATAGTCGCCTACTACACCGTTGAGGTACTCCCTGGCGCGCTCGAATGAGTTAAAGTAATCTTCAGCGATAAATGCATTGGCCCATTCCAGCTCCTTATGACCGTCAAGTTCATCTGCTGTTGCCTGCAGATCAGCCCTTTCGGCATCATCCAGGCCGTGATAGTGAAATATAACGGACTTCAAAAGAAGGTAGGCTTTTTTCTCTTCGCTGGTCATATAGGTTAAAGTTGCGTACAAAAAAATAAAATAATTTGTCAAATACTATACTCTTATCAACTTAAAAAGAACCGGCTTGCTCGGGCTTACGTCCAACTCGAGGCTTATGATCTGTAAATTAAGCAAATAAAGCCCATCTTCAATTGTATCCCTTGCATATATCAGTTCTGTAATTGTTGATGTTTCAGACAACTGGTTTGGTAACCCCCAGAAATTATGGTGGGCCTTTACCGCGCCACCGTCTTCCTCCCGGTCTACGGAAGGCAGGTCTGTCAGCAAATGCCGCACATCTTTTTTTCGTAGAAACTCTGTCACCTCAGGGTCAAAATAAGGCGGGTTTGTGCCGGAATAATTGCGGATAAGTTTCCCCGTATCATTGGGCAAAGTCCTTACGATCAATGCTTCCGTCCCATGGTCCGGCATTTTTTTGAGATCATTTATTGTAATGACCTGATCGCCGTTTTCCAGTTTTTGAGGTTCTACGGTTACAAGCTGCGCTATAAAATGAAACTCCCTCAGGCAGTGATTTATTGTGCCATTATCGGCACTGGTAATGTGACCGAAGCACTCTGTATGTGTGCCGTTACCATGTGGTGTGATCAGGACTTCTTTGTGGTTCACAGCACCACCCTGCCGGGTATCCCCCAGGAAATCACCGGAACGGATCACCTCGAACCTCACGTCTCTGGAATAGTAGCAGTTCGGATTTTGATCACCGTCTTTAATGGGAATGGAAATATCCAAGGGTGCTGAAAGATCAGCAATATAGGTGATACCTTTATGTACAAATTGGATTTTCATAGACACTAATCAATAAACAGATCGGAGGATATTTTGTCTGCCAGCAACTTGCCATTATTAGTCAAAACCAAACACTGATTTGTAATCATGACAAGGTTGGAATTTACAAGCCCGTGGATATAATCGCCCTTGTCTGCCAAGAGGTCAATGTTAAACTCTTCCCTCAGCCGGTTCAGATCGGCTCCCCACTGAGTTCGTAACGTAGTCAGCAGGTATTCATTTACCTTGTCCTTTTGGTTCAGTACTTCTCTTTCGAAAGGAACAACACCCTTGCTGAGAGCTTTCATGTACTTACCATTGTTGCTGATATTAAACTGCCGGGTGGCGCCATCGTACGAATGAGCGCCGGGTCCTGTTCCAAGATAGTTTTGTTGTTGCCAGTAGCTGGAATTATGCCTCGAGTGGTGCCCGGGCAGGCAAAAATTGGATATTTCATAGTGGTCATACCCTGCTTCTTTCAACTGTTCAGTCATGATCTCGAATTGTCCTGCCGAGTGCTCCTCGTCCGGTTCGGGAAATTCATTCTTCCTCAGCCTCCTGCCAAAAACAGTATTGGGTTCAACAGTCAGACTGTACGTGGAGATATGCTCTGGCCGGTAATGCATAGCTTCCTGCAGGTCTTCAATCCACAGATTGTCGTTTCGCCCGGGTATTCCGTAAATGAGATCTATGCTAATGTTTTTGAACCCCACTTCCCGGGCAAGACTAAGGCATTCCCGGGCTTCTGCCGCGCTGTGAGCCCGGTTAAGCATTTTTAACGTGTTACTATCAAAGGTTTGAATGCCTATGCTAAGCCGGTTAACTCCGCTATTCCTTAGCTCCTCCAGTTTCCTATATGGCAGATCATCGGGGTTAGCCTCCAGCGTTATTTCTGCAACGTCCGAAACCTGATGAAATTTAAAGATCTGATCCTGTATAGTCTCCAGCTCATGTCTGCTCAGCAAAGAAGGTGTACCTCCTCCGAAATAAATGGTTTTGATCACCTCATTGCCCAGATAATCCTTTTGTATCTCCAGTTCTCTGAGAATAGCATCCACCATTTCGCCTTTGTAGGACTGGTTCACACTGAAATGGAAGTCGCAGTAAAAACAAGCCTGCTTGCAGAAAGGTATATGAATGTATATGCCTGCCAAGTGGTTATATTTAAAGCGTTGATTCAAAAATAGGTCATTCCTTGAGAACATTATTCCTCAGTTTAGTCCTTGTATCATTTTCAGACCCTTTGTATGGTCGGGATTGCATGGTGATATGGCAGGGTGAACCGGACGATGTCTCTACGTTTCAGGCGCTGACAGGTGGATCCTTAGTGTGCGATTCCCTCAGTCTTGTCAGAGAATTGTCCAGGGCTGTTGGGCAGCTTAATCAAACCGGATACCTGCTGGCCTCTTACTCACTGGAGTATTTCCAAACGGATACCCTGGCTATCATCCCTTATGTAGGCGAGCGGTTTTTGTGGGCAAGATTGAACACCGGGAGTATACCGGAGGAAATGCTGAGCAAAAGCGGATTCAGGCGCAGGGATTATGATGATGAACCCTATAATCCGAAGGAGGTCAAAAGACTCTTTTCGAGCCTGATCTCCTACAGTGAAAATACCGGTTATCCCTTTGCTTCCGTATATCTGGATTCTGTTTCCATTGAAGAAAAAGCCCTTTCGGCCAAATTGATATGGCATGCCGGGCCGCGGATCACGTATGACAGTATTAAGTTTGAAAGTCCTGTAAGAATAAAACCATCATGGCTGGCGGCTTATCTGGGAATGACCTATGGAACGCCTTTTTCACAGCGTGACATTGATGCTGTCGGTGCCAGGATCAGGGAACTTGGATTCGTACGGCTCAATGCTCCGCCACGGATAACATTCCAGAACAGGCAGGCTACCGTGTGGCTGGACCTGGCGCCGAGAAAGGTGAGCCAGATTGATGGCATTATAGGGTTTTTACCCAATGAGCAGGAAGAAGGACGGTTATTGATCACAGGTCAGTTTGATCTTTCCCTGCGTAATCTCTTTGGTAGTGGAAAAAGCCTGGACGTGCAGTGGCAGAGTCTCAAGCCCCGTTCACAATTGCTGGATATACAATACGAACACCCCGGTCTGTTCCATTCCGGACTTGATTTCCTGGGGAGCTTTAACCTGCTCAAGGAAGATACCTTCTTTATCACCCGGGAGGGTGAGGTCAATTTTGCATGGAAGCCGGCGGACCATGGTATTTCATTGTTTTCCCGGTTCCGGTCTTCCAGCCTGCTCAGCTCCGAGGGTTTTGAGGATGCTGTAGAACTACCCGGGAGCGCTGACCTTAACGTGGATTATTACGGAGTCAGGTATGAATACAGCAGCCTCGACGCCGGGACATTCCCAACCTCGGGTATCAGGGGGCACTTGAATGCCGCTGTAGGCTCAAAGCGTATCAGAAGAAATCCGGACCTTCCAGCAGAGCTGTATGAAGGGCTTGACCTGAACTCCGTTCAGTATATCATGGAGGCGGGATTCAACAGCTACTGGCGTATGGGCAGGTATCTTGTGCTCCACCATAACCTGAGAGGCGCCAGGATCATTAATGACAGGCTCTTCCTGAATGACCTTTACAGAGTAGGGGGATTATTGACGCTCAGGGGTTTTAATGAAAACTTTTTCTTTGCCTCAGATTATCTTCTTTCCAATCTTGAAGTGCAATTTCATTTTCAGCAGGGGTCCCATCTTTTTGTTTTTTACGATCAGTCATGGTTGTATTATAAGGTAGGTGAAAACCGGTTTGAGGACTACCCGTCCGGTACAGGCATAGGACTGAACCTGTCCGTGGCTTCGGGGCTGATCAGCCTGGTCTATGCGCTCGGTAGCTCGGAAGATCAGCCTTTCAGTTTAAGTCTTTCCAAATTTCATTTCGGTTATGTAGCCAAATTCTGATAAATTGCGCTGAAACATTCACATGGTGACACGGACTGTTTTTCTGATACTGTTTTTCCTATGCACTGTTATTCAGACGGCTTCCGCTCTGGATACACTGGCGGTGAAGGACCTGAGTAATGACTGGACGTTTTACAGAGCAGGAGAATATCTGCCGCTGGTGGATTACAATAGTTTCAGCGGCAGGACAATTCATTTTGAATTAACGGATGCCGGACTTTTGGATGGATATCTCAGAATTAACACCACCCGTAAAATTTCACTTTTTGCGAATGATCAACTACTGGCTATCATAGCAGAAGATACGAAAATCCTGTCCCTCAAAGAGGTAAGGTCACAGGTTGGATTCCCCATTATGTTCACCCTGTATGCACCAGCGCTTGAGCCCCGGTCTATTCGGACTCATGTAGTGAAAATCGCAGAAGGCCCCCTTAGCAGATCAGGCAATGTGCCGCTCACCTTCAGGAAAGAAAAGAATTCCTTTTCTGATTTCTTTACGATAGCGCTCGTATTCCTTCTGATGTTCACAGCCGTACTTTATCATTACTTTCCGAGGACATTCTCAGAGTATTTTCGGATCAGAAGGGCATTTTCCTTTCGGGAAACGGATGAGAATCTGCTGAAAAGTCGCCCGATCTCACAGGAGAACTTCTTTTTTTACCTGTTCTTTTGCCTGTTGGTAGCTCTTGTGCTGCTGTCCGTGGCTCATCTGGGAGAGATCAGTCCTTCACTGTCCGGAGTGGTGTTCTTTCAGAACGTGGGTTCCGGCATCTGGACGTGGACAAAGCTGGTGTTCATTGTATTTTCATGGCTTGTGGTTAAATTCATCCTGATCAATAATATGACATGGATGTTTCACCTGGGTAGTTTTAATAACAACCATTTTTATAACTATATCAGGATCAACCTGATCATGTTGCTGGTTATTCTGATCATCACAACTATTTCATACTTTTCTTTTCAAACAGTATCTTCCGGTTATTACCAAACCGTGTTTTACCTGCTCCTTGTCTTCATGGGGCTTAGAGTACTGGTCATTTATTTGAAACTAATGAATGCCGGCGGCTTTAAATATCTGCATTTATTTTCCTACCTTTGCGCCACTGAATTGATACCTTACGGTATAATTTTAAGTTCAGGTTTAAATCAACCATTCTGAAGACACAAGAACTAGTTGAGAGGTAATGACAGATCAAGTGAAAGAAAGGATGCGAGCCGTAAAAAGCGTCCTGGTTTCTCAGCCCAAACCAAGTGATGAAAATTCTCCTTATTTTAAACTGGCAGAAAAGTATAATCTCAAAATCGACTTCAGGCCCTTCATACAGGTAGATCCGGTGTCGATCAAGGAGTTCAGAAAGCAGAAAATAGATATACTGAATCACACAGCAATAATTTTCACGAGTAGAAATGCTGTGGACCACTTTTTCAGCATCTGCGCTGAACTCAAAATAGAGATGCCTGCCGATATGAAGTACTTCTGTATATCGGAGCAAACTTCCAATTATCTTCAGAAGTATATCATCATCAGAAAAAGGAAGATCTTTACCGGCCATCGTACCGCCAGCGATCTGTTGGAGATACTGAAGAAGCACAAGAATGAAAAGTATCTCTTTCCGTGCTCCGACATACGGAAAGATGATATCCCGAATTTTCTTAAATCCAATGGATTTAATTACACCGAGGCTATAATATACAGGACGGTGGCCAGTGACCTTTCAGACCTGGAAAATGTTTATTATGATATACTGGCTTTTTTCAGCCCTTCAGGTATTAACTCTCTTTTGGTAAATTTTCCTGATTTCAAGCAAAATAATACGAGGATAGCAGCTTTTGGCCCTACCACATCCAAGGCGGTGAGAGATGCCGGACTGTTTCTGGATATAGAAGCGCCGCTGCCCAACGCCCCCTCAATGACGGGAGCCATAGAGTTGTATATCAAAAAAGCTAACGGTTTAAAGTAATTTTTTCAATAAAACTTACAAGAAACACACCTTTTTAGTACATTGGGTTTGAATCTATTGTCAAAAAAGCCTTATCTTTAAGACTGCTTTGGACTTTAGAGTATGCATAAGTCATTTTTTTACATATGTATAGTGGCCCTATTTTTTAGTTTTACAGCTCGGGCCCAGCAGGATGCGCCGTTTACGTATCACATGAAAAATATGCTGTATTACCATCCGGGTTTTTCCGGTACGGAGGGTATTACGCAGATCACGGCCATATATCGTAATCAGTGGGCAGGATACCAGCCTACTTTTGACGACGGTGGCGCACCTACTACACAAATGGTAAGCATGACCACACCCATTTACAGGTTAAGAAGTGGATTTGGCGCTATGATCGTGAATGATACCCAGGGTCCTCAGAACAATCTGCAGGTACAGCTCTCGTACGCCTATCATTTGGGCATCAAAAATTCGAAGCTCAGCTTTGGTGTACGGGCAGGGGTTTTTTCACAATCATTTGATTTCGATCTCTACCGGGCCATCAATCCGGAGGATCCGATTTTGCGGACCAGAAGCGGTAGAGATTCTCAAATACGACCCGACATGGCCCTGGGCCTTTTCTTCCGTGCTGAAAAGTATTATGTAGGTGCCAGCTTTAACCATATCCTGAAATCTGAATTTGACTTCGGGCTGAACAATGTTCGTAATGCATTGGAAAACCATGCCTACCTTACCATCGGATATATACATACAGTTAATTTTGACCTTAAACTGGAACCTTCTGTTCTGGTACAAACAGATTTTAATGAATACAGTTTTGCGTTGGGAGGCCTCGCCTATTATAAGGATAGAATGTGGGGTGGACTTACCTTCAGGCAATCTGATGATGTGAATGTTCTTCTTGGATACAATTTTTTGAAAGATAAGTCGTTAAGTTTTGGCTACTCCTTCGGTTATATAGTGGCCGAGCAGGACGCCAAGCAGCCTACTACTCATGAAGTACTGTTGAGTTACCAGCTGCCGGTGAACCCTGGTAGTGGTAAGAAAGTGGTACGAACCCCCAGGTACAGATATTGAATGAAATAATTTTGCAATTAGATAGAAAATACTCAATTTGGGCAAGATTAATTTTATAGTAAGTAGTCTGAACTATTTTTTTAAAAGGTAAATAGATTTTTTTTTATATATTTCCATTTTCAAAACTTAAAAATTCTGGTTGGTTTTAGCTTAGTTGATAAGTTAAAATATTAAAGAAAAAGTGTTATGCGTAAAGTTAATCGAAGATTTTCATACGTCCTGTTGATGTCGTCTTCAGCCCTGTTGGGCGGTTGCGGACTCCTCGGGCTCGGAGGAGGTGGCGGAGGCGACCAGGGAGAGCTGGTGGGTGTCCCCGGCAGAGAGGGATGGACGATGGTGCAGCCTTACGGTATGGTACCTATTCCAGCCGGAACTTTCCACATGGGGCAGGCAGATGAAGATCCTGCTTCAACTCAGATAAACTTCAATAAGCAGGTTACGATAGGATCGTTCTACATGGACGAAACCGAGATTACCAATAACGAGTACCGTCAGTTTATAGATCACTTGCTGGAAGATTCAGTGAGTGTATTGGGTGAGGACAGGATCATGGAAGATTATTACCCGGATACGACAGTATGGGTAAAGGATTTCGCGCACCACATGGGGGATCCTGTTATGGATTACTACTACTGGCATCCCGGGTATGATGACTACCCTGTGGTAGGAGTCAATTGGGAGGCAGCCGTATACTTTAGTGAATGGCGAACCTCTTACTGGGCAGACTACCGCAGAAGTATCGGAGAAGTGCCGATGCCTTCATTCAGACTTCCCAATGAAGCAGAGTGGGAGTATGCCGCTAGGGGAGGACGTGATATGGCCAAGTATCCATGGGGTAACCCGTATATCAGGAACTCAAAGGGTTGTATGCTCGCAAACTTTAAGCCCGGCAGAGGTAATTTTTACGATGATGGATTTGCCTATTCAGCGCCGGTGGCCTCATATTTTGCCAATGACTATGGCCTGTATGATATGGCAGGCAACGTAGCGGAATGGGTTCTGGATGATTTCAGTGCAGTATCCGTACCTACGGTATGGGACCTCAATCCCCAGTTCATTGATCCCAGAACGGATCCCAACCATCCTAAATATGATCCCAATATATTCCCTAAAAAGGTGATCAGAGGAGGGAGCTGGAAAGATGTGGCCTACTATCTTGAAACTGGTACCAGAACTTTTGAATACAAGGATTCAACCCGCGCTTACATTGGGTTCAGAAACGCAATGACCCATTTGGGAAGATCATCCGGAACAGAATTTTAAATTTGATTTACAACCTTAAAACATTAGAATTACAAAATCATTTAACTAAAACCTTAAAACAATGAGTAGAAAAAAAGGCGGATTTGCAGAACTACTGTTTAGGACCATAATGCCCAAGGTTTATGGTATCGGAGCTGCAATAGTTATTATTGGTGCCATGTTTAAGATACTTCATTTTGAAGGTGCCAATCAAATGCTGATGATCGGATTGACCACAGAAGCAATTATATTTTTTCTAAGTGCCTTTGAACCGCCTCACTCAGAGCCAGATTGGTCAAAAGTATATCCTGAATTGGCTGAGGACTATGAGGGTCCTGTGGCCGCTCCAAGAATTTCCAATAAGCCAGGGGTATCGCCAACCCAGCAGATGGATAAGATGATGGAGAAGGCCAAAATAGGTCCTGAATTGATGGAAAGCCTTGGAAAAGGAATGAGAAATATGGCAGAGTCGGCATCGAAGATGTCTAATCTGGCTGACGCCGCCGTAGCTACAAATGATTACGCCAACAATGTGAAATCCGCCTCAAAATCATTGTCGGAAATGAATAAGTCCTATGCTACTACCGCCCAGGCAATGGCCTCTATGGCCGATGCCACCAAAGATTCCAAGGAATATCATGCACAAGTGCAGAATGTTACCAAGAATCTTAGCGCACTGAATGCTGTTTATGAAATGGAATTGAAGGATGCAGACAGTCACGTAAAAGCGATGAACAAGTTTTATACGAATATGGCTGATGCATTGCAGGGCATGACGCAGGCTGGTGAGAAAACCAAAACATTCGCTGATGAACTTGGCAAGCTCACTAACAACCTCACCTCACTGAACAAAGTATATGGAAATATGCTTACTGCTATGAGAGGAGGAGGAAATCCTGCTCCACAACAACAGGGTGGACAAGGATGACATATGTTGTGATATGATTTATTCATTACTAAAAATATTCTAATATGGCTGGAGGAAAAGAGACCCCGCGGCAGAAGATGATCGGGATGATGTACCTCGTGCTTACAGCGTTGCTCGCGCTTCAGGTGAGTAATGCGGTATTGGAGAAGTTTGTCTTCATTGATAAGGCATTGAACAGACAAGCTGAAGATGTTGGAAAGCAGAATGGAAAGACTCTCAACAGTATAGTTGAAAGAGTTGATAAAAGAGGTAACCAGGAAGCAGATGTAAAGGCCTTAAACAAGGCTAAGGATGTCAGGGAATCGACAAATGCGCTGTTGCAGTACTTGGGTGAAACCAGGGAAACAATGGCAGATATCACTGGTGGATACGATGAAAACGGACAGTTGGTAGGTGCCAAGGATTATGATATTGTTGGTAACTACATGATTCAAAAGGAAAATGGAAAGACGCTCAAAGAAAAGCTAAATGCTTACACGAAAAAGCTGAACGATCTTTCCGGCCTCTCATTTGAAAAATTGGCAAAGGATGCGAGTGAAATTGATATTGCCAAAAATGATCCGAACCAGAAAAACAAGTCTTTTGCGGAGTACTATTTTGGTAATACACCGACCGCAGCCGGTATGGCTACCATGAGCTACCTGGAAACAGAAGTTCTGAATTATGAGTCTTTGGCGTTGGATGCTCTGGCCAAAGAGGTAGGAGCTCAGGCAGTTGAATTTGACAAGGTTGTGCCATTGGTAAGGCCCGTATCGAATACTGTAGCAGCTGGAGGCAAATTTGAAGCTGAGCTTTTTATAACAGCCGCTTCATCCGGAACTACTCCTGTATTTATGTATAATAAAAAACCGGTGGAAGTAGGTTTTACTCCGGAAGGGATAAGTTATGGGAAAATTTCATTCACAGCCACTGGAGGAAATTACGATTCTAAAACCTTAACGGCGCCGAAAAGTTTTGAAGCTGAAATTGAGCTTAACGATAAAGTATATCCAATTAAACACGACTACTTTGTTATTAAGCCTGTTATTCAGGTGAGATCAGCAGCTTTATCAGCGCTTTATATGAACTGTGGAAACCAGCTTGATATTCAGGTTCCGGCTTTGGGTACGGCTTACAATCCGAGCTTTTCTTCCAGGGAAGCTTCTGTTGTAAAAGGCAATAGAACTGGACTCGTTACCGTTATACCCAAAGGTAGAAGCAAAGTGAAACTGACAGTTTCCAATTCTGGAAGTGTTTTGGGGACAGAAACTTTTACTGTGAAGAAAGTGCCGCCGCCATTGATCGACATTACAGCAAGGGGTAAGGGCGTGGACTACGAAAAGGGAGTAGCTGCCGCTTCGCTGACCACTTTAAAGGTGAGCGCAAAGGCTGAAGAGAACTTCGGCCGCGAGGTGCCTAAGGATTCACGTTACAGAGTTAAGAAAATAAGTGTGAAACTGGCAAGAGCAGGACGGCAGATCAAGGCCCAAAGCTTTACTTCGGAGAATGTGGACCTCAGATCATGGAGAAGTTTGTATAGAAAAGGCGATAATCTAGTTGTAAAAATAGAAAGAGTGACCAGGAGGACTTTTCAGGGTGAGAACGAAAGAGCTATTCCTGCCACTACGATCTATTCTATTCCAATTAATTAAGGTGAGTAATGGCTAATGTAAAGAAGTTTTTTTTAGTTGTCTTAGCAGGGATATTTGCTGTACCAACATTTGCTCAAATAAGCGAACTGGATCAGTATAACCCAAATTCAATTGAACCTATACCACGTTATGAGCACCTGTTCAAAAGAAGGGTATGGAGAACAGTTGACCTGAAGGAAAAACAGAACAAGGGATTTTTTCCCCGCGGTGGAGAGATCACAGCATTCATTCTGGATGCCGTTAAATCAGGTGAGTTGTTCGATATTTATGTGAATGACTCATTGACTACCAAGATGAGTAAGGATGACTTCTTCGCCAAAATGGTGTATCAGGAGGGGTTGCAGATAGACGCATGGGAAGCTGGTTCCGAATACTATGAGGGTGACCAGGTGAGATATAATGGCACGGTTTATACTGCGATCTTTGATGAGATCACTTCCATACCTTCGGACTCTCCCGATGACTGGGAGGCGACCCCAGGAGTGGGTGATGCAGTACTGTTCCTGCCCCGGCAGATCAGCAAACTAAGGATCATGGAAGATGTGATCTTTGATAAGAGAAGATCGAGACTGTATCATAAAATACAATCTATCGAATTGTTGATCCCAGGATCTGAAACGCTGGATCAGGTAGAGTTGCCACTGGCAGTTTTTAAGTACAAGGATCTCCACAAGCTGTTCATGGATAATCCGGATAGAGCTATCTGGATGAACCGGTACAATAGTGCGGAGAACAAGAACTTTGCTGAAGCGCTTACACTGAGATTGTTCAGGTCTTCACTGTTCAAGTTTGAAAATCCTGACAACGATCCTATCGTTGATATGTACAAGAACAGAATGGAAGCAGTACTGGCTTCAGAATGGTGGGAAATGCAATTGATGGAAAAAGAACATAACCTTTGGGAATACTAGAATTCAAAGGAGTTTTGAAAACAAAAAAGGAGGATTTTATCCTCCTTTTTTGTTTTCGTGAAGATATTCAAAAACCTGCCGGGCTCTGGAATTTCCTACGGCAGAGATCAGTTCATCCAATGCTGCTTCCCGTATTTTGCTGACGGAGCGGAATTTCTTCAGAAGCTGATCTGCTGTTCCTGAACCTATCCCGGGTATTTCCTCCAGTTCGGTTTTAAAGGTTGACTTACTTCTTTTGGCTCTGTGAAAGGTAATCGCAAACCGGTGTGCTTCATCTCTTACCCGCTGCAGGAGCATCAGCGAGGGTGATTTTTTGCTGATATGCAATGGTAAGGGATCTTCAGGATAATAGATCTCCTCCAGTTTTTTGGCAATGCCTATGATAGGGATGCGTCCGTAAAGTGACAATTCCTTTAACGCTTCGCACGCACTGCCCAGCTGACCCTTTCCTCCGTCGATAACAACGAGTTTGGGGAGGGCACTGTTTTCCTCCAGCAATCTTCTGTACCTTCTGCCCACAATTTCCTTCATGGAAGCGAAATCATCCGGTCCGGTTACGGTTTTTACGTTGTAGTGGCGATAGTCTCTTTTCGAAGGTTTGCCGTCACGGAAGCACACCATCGAGGCTACAGGGTTGGTTCCCTGCAGGTTGCTGTTGTCAAAACATTCGATATGATCCGGTAGCTGGGTCAGCTTCAGGTCTTCCTGCAGGCGTACAAGAACTTCGTTTTTCTGTTTTTTTGGTTTTGTTTGTGATGCTTTGTCCTTTTTGTACTCAAATGCATTCTTCAATGAAAGGCTGACGAGTTTTTTCTTATCCCCGATTTTTGGAACAATTACTTCCACACCCTCATCGCTGGGGAATGCTATGTTGGAAAGAATGACCTTGTTGTAGCTGTCATGCCTGTTTTGCAACTCAAAGGCTACATAGCTCAGCACATCGGCATCGGATTCATCCACCTGCTTTTTTACCTCTACCGTCCTGGCCAGTATGATAGCACCATTTTTTATTTGAAGGTAATTGATCACGGCCAGTTTTGAATTATCTGTTACGATGGTGAATATGTCTACATCTGTGAGTTTGGGGTTTACAACAGTTGACCTGATCTGGAACTTGTTCAGCAGTTCCAGTTTTTCCTTGTACTTCTGGGCCAGCTCAAATTCCAGCTTTTCTGAGGCCTGTTTCATGCCTTCGCTAAAATAACGGGATACGAATGCGAGATTGCCCTTTAGGATGTTTCTGGCCTGATCGATTTCCTTCATGTAATCCTCTTCCTGCTGCAGGTCTTCACATGGTCCGAGGCAATTACCGATGTGATACTCCAGGCATACCTTGAACTTGCCGGCGGAAATATTCTTTTCTAACAGATTTAACTTACAGGTGCGGATGGTATACAGCTTTCTCAGTAGATCGAGTACACTTTTCATGGCCGCTACGCTGGTGTACGGACCAAAGTATTCACCTGTAGCGGGGTTGTATTTCCGGGTGGAAATGATCCGGGGAAAACGCTCCTTTACAATGCAGATATAGGGGAAGGTCTTATCATCCTTTAAAAGGATGTTGTACTTGGGCTGGTTAGCCTTGATAAAATTGTTTTCCAGTAGTAGTGCATCAAACTCACTGTTGGCAACGGCAAATTCGATTTGCAGGGTTTCTCTAACGAGCTGTTGCGTTTTACGATTGATATGACGTGCTTTGGTAAAATAGCTGGCCACCCTCTTCCGGATGTTTTTCGCCTTGCCTACGTAGATCAGCTCACCATTGTCATCATAGAATTTATAAATGCCCGGATCAGTAGGGAGTTGATTTCTTTGGTCTATTGAAAAGCGGGAACCTTTCATAGGCCCAAAGTTATTGGAAATCATCAGGATCCCATGCCTGAGGCTCTACGGTTGTACTGTCTGATTCGTTATTGGTTTTGTATTTGCTGCAATCGAGCACTACATCAATACCCTTTACAGGAGTCTGGAATTTGCCTTTTTCGTATCCCAGTTCTTCATCTGCATATACATTGATCATATATTTGCTCCAAATGGGGCGTGCGGTTCGCGCACCCTGGCCCTCATACCAGCTTTCAAAGTGGATGCTGCGTTCATCGCCCCCTACCCATATACCTGTGACCAGGTCTTTTGTGACCCCCATATACCAGCCATCGCTGGCATTGTTGGTTGTGCCGGTCTTGCCACCGATCTCGTTGTCCGTTTTTAGTTCCAAAGGCAGGTACTGAGAAGTGCCGTCTTCTTCTTCTACCCCGCCCCGGAGCATATACAGCATTTTGTAGGCAGTTTGTTCACTGATAGCCTGCCGGGTTTCCGGGATCCATGTAGCTATAACGTTACCATTTTTGTCTTCTATACGGCTGATGAAATAAGGCCTTGTGTAGATCCCTAAATTGGCAAATGTACTGTACGCACCTACGAGCTCGAAGACGGATACGTCGTTTACTCCCAGTGCAAGGGACGGCACCGCTTCCAGGTTACTCTCAATACCAATTCTTTTGGCAAAGTCCACCACGTTGTTTGGTTTTACATCTTTCATCAGCGCAGCAGTGATGGTATTTACAGATCTGGCCATACCCTGCCTTATCGTCATTTTCTCCCCGGTGCCATAGGTGCCATCGGAATTAGGAGGCGACCATGTACCACCCTCCGGAAGAGGTATGGTGACCATCGCATCGACCAGCTCGTAGCATGGCGGATACCCCTGTTCAATGGCAGTACCATATACAAAAGGCTTGAAAGTGGACCCCGGCTGTCGTTTTCCCAGCCTCACATGATCATATTTGAAATATTTATGATTGATCCCCCCTACCCAGGCTTTGATATGACCTGTCCTCGGATCCATAGACATCATGCCGGCATGCATGAAATGCTTGTAGTATTTGATCGAATCCAGTGGGCTGAATACGGTGTCGAGCTCTCCTTTCCAACTGAATACTTTCATGGGTTTGGGAGTATTCATAATTATTCCTATCGAGTCGGAATCCTTGCCATATTTATCCACCAACTGCTTGTAGTGATCCGTTTTCCTGAATCTGCTCTCCAGGAAATTGGGTATTACATTTCGCTTATCATCACGCCATGGGTCGCGTCCTTTCCATGTTTCATAAAACTTTTCCTGTACCTCTGCCATATGGGCGGTCACTGCTTCCTCTGCATATTTCTGCATTCTGCTGTCTATAGTGGTGTATATCTTCAGTCCATCCTCCCACAGATCATATCCGTTTTCCTTACACCACGCCATCAGATCATCACGTATCACACTTCTGAAGTAGGTGGCCGGTCCCGTATTTTGATTGGTGACCTCATAGTTGGACAGATCTATGGGTAACTCTTTCAGCGAGTCAAGCCCGAGAATGTCCAGATGGCCATGACGATGCAGCTTATTCATCACTTCATTACGCTTGGCCAGTGAACGGTCATAGTTGATCACAGGATTAAAAGCTGTATTTCCCTGGAGCAACCCTATAAGTACGGCCGATTCCTGATAGTTCAGGCTGTCGGGTTCTTTGCCAAAGTAAGTCTCAGCGGCTGATTTTATGCCAAAGGCGTTATTGCCGAATGGCACTGTATTCAGGTACATGGCGATGATCTCTTTTTTCGTGAAGTTGGCCTCGAGTTGTACCGAAATGATCCACTCCTTGGTTTTGATGACCAGTTCTCTTATTCCCGGTACCTTTAGTAGTTTGCCTTCGGTTTCGGTCATGCCCTTGAACAGGTTTTCGGCCAGCTGCATGGTAATGGTACTGCCACCACCGGCATAGTTGAAGGTCAGTACCCCTGCGGTAGCCCTCAGCAGCCCTATAAAATCGATGCCGGAATGCTCATAGAACCTGTGGTCCTCCGAAGCAAGCAGCGTGGTTACCAGCTCTTCCGAGAGGTCATCGTACGTGACCGGGAGTCTGTTATGCCTGTAGTAGCGTCCGAGGGAAACTCCATCAACAGAAATAAGCTCGGAGGAAAGGTCGTTTTCAGGATTTTCCAGTGCCCGTAAACTTGGCATGCCGCCATAGAGCCCCAGAAAGTTGGTGCTAACGGTCAATACATAAACCGGCATAAGTGCCAGTACACATACAACGAGTATCCAGAGTATCTTTAAGCTTATCTTAAATGCTTTATGTCTCTGATCAAGTTTTAGTTTAAGACCCATTGGCATAGTGTTTTTCAAAAAATCTCAGATAGGACTCGGGATCCTTACTATCGTAAAAAATATTAAAGTTGCTCTTGGTCAGTACAAATTTAAAAAATTTTGAATTTATCGTATTTTCTGATGCAGGATCGGCTTTTACAAAGCTTTCATAGTAGGCCAGGGCCTCAGCCTTGCTGTCAAAGTCGGAAACCATTACCATTACGTGCTGTTCATTCAGGATAAGGTTGCTTGTCATCAGGTTACGCTCGCTGAAATTTTCCCGGTTATAACTGTCTACTTTGGGCATGAGCTGGTCACTCAGGTTTTTACCGGCATCGAAGAGCAGGATAAAATAGTGCTTCTCCTCAAAGTATTTAATGTATTCCGTGCCTATAATTCTCCTTTGCTTCTCCAGGAAGGACCGTGATGCTTCCAGCAGATCTTTTGCATAGGGTGTAATATCGGTGTCTGGGTTTTTCTCAATGAAATCCGAGAGCTGATACTGATACAGGTTGATATCTTCTGTTTTGCCAGTGACAAGGATTTGAAGAAGCTTGAGCCGGGGAGTAAATACAGTCTCCGGATATTCCCTGAAGCCTTTGTCACACAACAAGAGTGCAGAATCATATGCTCCCATTTCAAAAGCCTTGTAAGCTTTTTGATACAGCTTCTTCAGTTTTTCATTGGCTGCGGTGCTCTCTTCAGTATAGTTCGGGTTAATGATAAGCTTGGCATAAGTTGTGTTGGGATACTTGTCAATGAGTTG
>LYSV01000060.1:20278-56354 GCA_001657315.1 Flammeovirgaceae bacterium BBD 1991-12
TTTTCCATCCCTTCATCCTCAAGAGCCTTGTAAATAAGGTAAAGCTGATAAAGCACCTCTGGTTCATATTCCGTTTCCGGAAATCGCTCCAGTAGGGTTTCGAAGGCCACTGCTGCATTCAGATCTTCCTCAAGGTTATACTTATAAATATTACCCAGTGTATAAAACGCATTCTCGATTTTCACAAGAGCGGCTTCCTGTGCTGCAGGTGTCAGAGGTACACTGTTATACATCAGATCGGCCGGAGAAGCCCCGGCATTTCCGGAGGTATTGTCCTGGTCGGTTTGTTCCGTATTCGGGTCACCCCGGAGATCGTTGTCAGTCAGCTCTGCCACCTGCTGTACGGTTTCCTTGTTAGACCTGCGCCAGTCATCTTCCAATACTCTGTCTCCCCATATTCTTCGAAATTCCGTCTGCCCAAGGGCCACAGCAGACGGATTGCCGAAGTACCAGCTTGTACCTGTAATACCAGTGCTCTCATTCAACGCGTTGAAGCTGGCCCGTCTTTGTCTTTTTCTGGCAGTCTCTTCGGCCAGTCGTTTCTTTCTCTCTTCCTCTTCCAGTACCTGCTCGATCCTGTTCCTTATCTCTACGCTGTCCAGTTGGGCCAGAGCCAGCAGACTGTCCTGTTCGTTGATGGTATTCAACTGCAGTACAAAATCGGCCAGTATTTCCTGCCGGGCCTTGATCTTTGCGTAGTTTTCATAATCGTCAGGAAGACTGGTCATGGTGCTGTCATAATACGCTTTGGCGAGCTCATAGTTCTTTAAACTGTCATAATATATCACTCCCAGCTTGAGATAAGACTGCCCCTTTTGCCGCTGGTTGGATGTTGCTTCCCTGACAGATGATTTGTAGTACTCGATGGCCTGTGGTAGATTGTCCTGTTTCAACTCAAATTCGCCCATTTCATAGTAGATCTTATCTTTGAACTCCCTGTTTTTCTTATCTGCCAGTAACCTTTCAAACAGTCTGCGTGTGGAGCGGGCATCCTTTGACTTTCCAATGGTAACCACCTGAGCCATGTTCAGCCGGGCGTAGAAATCAAGTTCATACTCAGGATGACTTGCAATACACTTTTTGTAATTATTGTAGGCTTCTGCTTCAAAGCCCAGCTCCTGGTATATCTGTCCGATCATAAAGTATATTCGTCCCTTGCTGTCCTTTCTCTTCAGCAGAGGTGCTGCTTTCACAAGGTTTTCCAGCTTTTGGTCCAGGTCGCCTGTTTTTTCATAAAAGTAGGCCCTGTTCAGATGGAGATACTTTTCATTGGCGCGGCCAATTTTCTCTTTTTTCAGGTAATCGGAGACCTCTATAGCGTTATTGAATTCGTTGTAGTCGGTAAACGTCCTCAGCAGATGGATCAGGGCGCGGTGTCTGGCATCATCATCTTCACTCGCCTTATTAACATGCTTGAAGGTTTCAACAGCATTGACATAGTCAAGGCCATAGTACCTGGCTAATCCTACCAGGATATAGCTGTCATCCACCCATTTGCTGTTCTTATGCCGCTCTATGGCTATGGAAGATTTCTTGATGACCTCTTCAATCTGAGCTTTATAGGACTCAGCCAGAACGGAGTCGGGTTCCGGATAGATCTTTAGCACCCGGTTGTAATCATTGTCACGGTTCTCTTCTATGATCTTTTCTACCTCACGGATGCTTTCCAGGGCATAAAAGTAGGCGTTGTAATGCGCTGTGGTATTATGATAGGTTTTACTGAGTATATTCTTACGTTCGGCAGAACACCCCAGCAGGCAACCTCCTGCCATCAAAAAGACCAATAACCGGGAAAAACACATTTCAAACACGCTGAGAAACCAGTACTTACGGATATTAACAACCAAACGTAAAAAGTATGGTATATAATACAATAATAGTTTATTATATCTATTTTTGAACATGTAATGACTAATTCTATCGTGCTTTGAGGGCAAGAAAAACACTTTCCAGCTGGCTTGTGAACAGATATCTTCTGATCATCAGGAATGAGGAGAATTTTGCCGAAAAATCCACGCTAAGCTTCACCTATGCAAAGGTAATACTCCTGGCCGTAACTGTTTTCATTGTACTGATGTTATTGAGCCTGTTACTGGTAAAAACGCTTCTTGCTCAATGGTTTGACCCAAGGCATGCACAGATTGAAGCCAATAAAAGGCTTTATGAGCTCACGGTAAAGGTAGATTCTCTTGCCACAGAGGTGGATCAAAAAGACCGGTTTATCCTTAACTTTCAAAGAGTACTGAGTGGAGATACTGCCAGTGCCTATGAGGCCTATGAGAACCAGACCTCTGCTGACAATGAGGTTTTGAACGGGAATATAGATATCAATCGCCTGTCACCAGTGGACTCACAGTTCCGGCAGGAGTTTGAACAGACGGACCTTTCACTGTTGCGGTTTGCGTCAGCCGGCTACGGTGATCTTCAGGAGATATTCTTTTTTTCACCCATCAGCAGTGGGTTTGTGTCCGCACCCTACAATGTACAGGAAGGACATTTTGGGGTAGATGTGGTGGCCAAGAAGAACGAGCCGGTGAAGTCCGTGGCAGACGGTACCGTGATCATGGCTTCATGGACCCAGGATTCAGGCTATGTCATTGCTATTCAGCACCGTGGAAATGTAATATCTGTGTATAAGCATAATGCAGAATTGTTAAAAGAAGTTGGTAACTTCGTTAATGCCGGTGAAATAATTTCAATCATTGGGAATACCGGGGACCTTACCGATGGTCCTCACCTGCATTTTGAACTTTGGTATAATGGCAATTCCGTAAATCCGGAAGAATTTGTAACTTTTTAAACTGAAAACCTCAAAAATCATGTTTGCATCAAAAGAAGACCACAAAGTAGCCGAAGAGATCAGCAATTCGAGTAACATCATTGGCAAGGGCACTGTGCTAAAGGGGCACATCGAGACCTACGGTAATATCCGTATCGAAGGGCATGTTATAGGGAACATCAAAACCAAATCTAAGATCGTTTTGGGTAATTCCTCTCAGGTAGAGGGTGACGTACTGGCACAGAATGCTGAAGTAGAGGGAGAACTAAAGGGTAACATAAAGATCACCGACGTTTTGATACTGAAGCCAACGGCCGTAATCCATGGGGATATCATCACCAACAAGTTCATCGTGGAGTCCGGAGCAACGTTTAATGGCGGTTGTAAAATGGGGGTGACAGACAAGGATATAAAAATTGGTGAAAGCGCTCTGAATACCAATGGAAAAAGCGTCAAAACAGAAGAAGCCAAAGCCGTATAACTCCTTTCTCAAGTATTCGGGCCTGGGACTTCAGATGGCCATGACCATAGCGGCCTTTGGCGCTGCCGGTTACTGGATCGACAAAAGGCTTGAATTCAGGTTCCCTGTTTTTCTGATGCTGTTCATACTTATCGCGCTTACCGGTAATATCTACCTGCTGTATCGAAATCTGGAAAAATAATGCCAGCCGGACCAGTTATCAGTCATTACCTCCTGCCTGTTTGATACGATGACCCCTTTAAAAAAAACGTCATTGACTTTTGCCGGGGTCCTGGGGATCCTTACGGTGATCTATGGGGCGATATATCATTTGATCAGTATTGTTTATCCATTATCCACCTTTTTTTATGCCTGTCTTATTCTGTCCGTTCTGTTTGTAGTAACACTGATAGCATTTGTCACACAGCTATACATTCTGAAAAAGGCTCCCGATTATTCCATTCATATCATTGTTAGTGCCATCATCATCAGGCTGTTACTGTTTGGTGTCTTCAACTTTTTTTTGATCTGGTCAAACAGGTCTCTGGCAGTGGAAAATGTTGTTCTTTTCTTCGCTGTATATCTCGGATTTACCCTGTTGGAACTCGTGATTTTATTCCGGCAAATAACGGGGCTGAAAGCGTCCTGAGGGGCATCCAAATTAAATTTCAAAATATTTTTTTTAGAAGCTTTAAGTACTACTTTTGCAGTCAAATTTGGACAACCCTTTATTTTAAGGTAAAATAAATGATTACAGGACGGTTTAAGACTACTTTTCTTGCCTCTTTTCTATCCGCGTTCCTTACTGTTATCGCATTTTCAGGTGCTCAGGCTTCCTCCGGTGAAGGTGAAGAATTTAATGCCAGTGAGGTGATCCTTCATCACGTGATGGATGATCATATCTGGCACTTTTTTGATGGTCATTATGGTACACTCTACCTCCCGGTCATTGTGTATTCAGGGGAGCATGGCCTGGAGATATTCTCCTCAGCCAACTTTTATGATGACCATCACAACGTGGTGTCCTACAGTCACTATGTACTGGACCATGGACATATCCAACTGGCGGATGATCCTAAGGCATTTGTACTGGATGTATCTATTACCAAAACAGTTCTGATGCTTTTTATCAATGCAGGGTTCCTTCTTTTTATATTCCTTGCCGTAAGCAAGGCATACAAAGCCGGCGCCAAAAAAGCTCCCAAAGGGATACAATCCCTTTTTGAGCCGATCATTCTCTTTATAAGAGACGATATTGCCAAACCGAACATAGGAGCTCACTATGAAAAATTTCTGCCTTTTCTGCTGACCCTGTTTTTCTTCATTCTGTTTGGCAACCTGCTGGGGCTTCTCCCGGGCGCTGCCAATCTCACGGGTAACATCGCCGTTACGCTGGTACTGGCGCTGTTCACCTTTGTGATCACCAATGTCAGTGGTAACAAGCACTATTGGAAACATATTTTCTGGACCCCGGGGGTGCCGCTTCCGCTTAAATTTATTATCGTCCCAGTAGAGATCCTTGGCATATTTACCAAGCCATTTTCACTCACTGTGCGACTTTTCGTGGCCATCACTGCCGGGCACATAGTGATGCTGGCCCTGATCAGCCTGGTGTTCATCTTCCACAGCTATTATGTGGGTATCGGATCTACGATCATTGTATTATTTATAAATCTCATTGAATTGTTGGTTGCCGCCATTCAGGCCTATGTATTCACCATGTTTTCGGCGTTGTATATAGGACTGGCCACGGAAGACCATCACTAGTTGTTGAACTTTTGTTTAATCATAACTAAATAGATCATGTTATTACAAATTTTATTGGAAGCTACTCTTGGTGTGATGGGAGCCGGTATCGGTGCTGGTCTGGTTGCGATAGGCGCCGGATTGGGTATCGGTAGGATCGGTGGCTCTGCCATGGAAGCAATGGCCAGACAGCCGGAAGCTGCCGGAAAAGTGCAGGGAGCGATGTTGATCATTGCGGCTCTTATCGAGGTGGCAGCTCTTTTTGGGCTGGTGATCTGCCTGTTGATAGCTTTATCATAACAAAAGTCCCGGGCCTACGTGCAGCATTGGGCTGGCGTAGGCTCATATTTTATTTTGATCAACCATAACGGTATATAAACTATGGATTTGTTAACCCCGGGCTCGGGCCTTATTATCTGGCAGGCAATTATCTTTTTACTGTTGCTTGTACTTTTGAGAAAGCTGGCGTGGAAACCTATCATTCAGTCCCTGAAGATCAGGGAAGAATCTATTCAGGAAGCGCTTGATTCTGCGGAAAAGGCGAAGGAAGAGATGGCTGAGCTGCAGGCTGATAACAAAAAACTGCTGGAAGAAGCAAGGCAGGAGAGGGAGAAGATACTGAAGGAGGCAAGAAGTGTGGCCAATAACATTAAGGACGAGGCCAGGGAAGATGCCGTCAGGCAGACGGAGAAGATGATCGAAGATGCAAAAAATGCCATCAATACTGAAAAACAGGCTGCACTGGCAGAGGTAAAAACAAAAGTAGCAGAGCTTTCTCTTCAGATCACCGAAAAGTTACTCCGAAGAGAACTTAAGGATGAAAAGGCCCAAAAGCAACTCATTGAAGATTTTATAAAGGACGTAAAGCTTAACTGATGGCTGAGGAAAGAGTAGCTTCCCGGTATGCGAAGTCCCTGCTTGAGCTGGCGGAGGAAAAGAATGTGCTGGAGGAGGTACACAGGGATATGCTTTTATTCTCAGAGGTGTGCAGCCAGAATCGTGATTTTGTTCTGATGCTCAGAAATCCCGTGGTGAAGCACGACAAAAAGAAGGCTGTTCTGGAGGCGATATTCAAGGACAAGGTAGATGCACTTACCATCGCCAACTTTGATATCATCACCCGGAAAAACAGAGAGGCCATTCTTCCGGCGGTGGCCAGGGAATTCCATAACCTCTACAATATCAGAAAAGGTATAGAAGTAGCTACAGTGACCACGGCTGTTCCACTGGACAAGGAGTTGAGGGAAGAGATTGAAAAGCTCGTACAAAAAATAACTTCCGGAAAAAAGGTGGACCTGACCGAAGTGATAGATGAAGATATTATCGGTGGATTTACCTTAAAGATTGGCGACAGGCAGATTGATGACTCGCTAAAAACCAAACTGAAAACACTTCAACTGAAGTTCAGTCAGAATCAATACATAAAAGAATTTTAAAAGAACAAGAAATGTCAAACGTTAGACCAGACGAAGTTTCAGCAATATTAAGAGAGCAGCTCTCAGGAGCGAGAACAGAAGCTGAGCTGGAAGAGATAGGTACAGTTTTGGAGGTGGGTGATGGTGTAGCTCGTATCTATGGTCTTTCCAAAGCACAGTCAGGTGAGCTTCTGGAGTTTGAAAACGGTTTGAGAGCGCTTGTACTCAACCTTGAAGAAGATAACGTGGGGGCTGTACTTCTGGGAGAATCACAGGATATAAAAGAAGGGGATACCGTAAAAAGAACAGGCACCATTGCCGCCATCAATGTGGGTGAAGGTATGGTAGGCCGGGTAGTGGACACCCTTGGCAACCCTATTGATGGTAAGGGCCCTATTGAAGGAGAGACTTTTGAAATGCCATTGGAAAGAAAGGCGCCAGGTGTGATCTATCGTCAGCCTGTGAACGAACCCCTTCAAACCGGTATAAAAGCTATCGATTCCATGATCCCTATTGGCAGAGGGCAGCGGGAATTGATCATTGGAGACCGTCAGACAGGTAAGACGGCGGTAGCTATAGACACCATAATTAACCAAAAGGAATTTTACGAAAAAGGGGAGCCCGTATTTTGTATTTACGTAGCAGTAGGACAAAAGGCATCTACTGTGGCCGGCGTAGTGGCGTCGTTGGAAAAGGCCGGTGCTATGGCATATACCGTCGTGGTATCCGCCTCTGCGGCTGACCCTGCACCTATGCAGTTTTTTGCGCCCTTCACAGGAGCGGCCATAGGGGAGTACTTTCGTGATACTGGCCGTCCGGCGCTCGTAATCTACGATGACCTTTCCAAGCAGGCCGTAGCCTACAGAGAGGTGTCGCTGCTGCTAAGAAGGCCTCCAGGGCGTGAAGCATACCCTGGTGATGTATTTTATCTGCACTCCAGACTGTTGGAAAGAGCTGCCAGGATCAACGATGATGAAGGTATTGCAAAAAATATGAATGACCTTCCTGACACCTTGAAGGACAAGGTGAAAGGAGGAGGTTCTTTGACGGCTCTGCCGATCATCGAGACACAGGCAGGTGATGTTTCGGCCTATATCCCTACGAATGTGATCTCTATTACGGATGGGCAAATATTCCTTGAGACCAACCTGTTCAACTCCGGTATCAGGCCAGCGATCAATGTGGGTATATCCGTGTCAAGGGTGGGAGGTTCCGCCCAGATCAAGTCCATGAAAAAGGTAGCAGGTACATTGAAACTTGACCAGGCACAATTCCGGGAGCTGGAGGCATTTGCCAAATTCGGCTCCGATCTGGATGCGGCCACAAAACTGACCATTGAGCGCGGCAGAAGAAACCTGGAGATCCTGAAACAGGCACAATATTCTCCCGTGCCGGTAGAGGAGCAGGTAGCGATCATATTCGTATCTACAAAAGGTTTGATCGATGATGTACCAGTGGAAAAAGTGAAAGATTTCGAACGTAATTTCCTCGATACACTCAGGGCCAATCATCAGGACGCTCTGGATTCGCTCAGGTCCGGTAAATTGGAAGATAGTGTTATAGAAACGCTGACAGCAGTAGCGGCTGACCTGACGAAAGAATATTCAGAATAAAAATCGTCTTGACCTTTAATTATATAAAAAGGAAAAAACTACATGCCTAGTTTAAAGGAAGTAAAGAGCCGGATACAGTCCGTGACCTCTACTCAGCAGATCACCAAAGCCATGAAAATGGTTGCGGCGGCCAAATTGAGGAGAGCACAGGATAATATAACACAAATGAGACCCTACGCTGGCAAGCTGGCCTCCTTGTTGCAAAACCTGTCTTCTCAAAGCGAAGGAGAAAGTGCCGGATATTCTGAGGTGCGGCCTGTTGAAAATGTTCTGATCATCGCTGTCACTTCGGATAAGGGCCTGTGTGGGGCATTTAACAGCAATGTATTCAAACAGGTCAATAAGCATATTCAGGACAATTATCAGGCACAGTTTGATGCAGGAAAGGTCACTATACTTCCCATTGGCAAAAAGGCGCTGGATTATTTCACCAAACGCAGCTATCGGCTGGAAGGAGACTTCTGGAATATGTTTACACCCGTGTCCTTCGAGAGAAGCCTGAAAGCCTCGGAATTTGCCATGAAGGGCTTTCTGGATGGTAAGTATGATCATGTTGACCTCATATATAATGAGTTTAAAAATGTAGCTACACAGATCATGCGGGTAGAGCAGTTCCTGCCCATAGCCCCTCCCGATGAAGTGACAAACGGAACTTTTGAAGTCGACTACATCTTTCAACCTTCCAAAGATGAGATCGTAGAAGAACTGATCCCCAAGTCACTTAAAATACAGGTATATAAGGCCATCCTGGACTCGAATGCTGCTGAACATGGAGCACGTATGACTGCCATGGACCAGGCCACCGAAAATGCGGGTGAGCTGCTCAAGGAATTAAAGCTCACCTACAATCGTACCCGTCAGGCTGCCATTACCAAGGAGATCCTGGAGATCGTGGCAGGTGCGGAAGCACTTGGGTAAGGATCCACCTTGGATTATTTTTTCCTGGACCCTGTCTCCTGTATTACGTACTGAGCGAGGTTATCCGACCCGTACTTTTTAGCCATCAGTATTTCGCTAACTTTGGCGTTACTTTCTGAATATCAGTAAGATAGATTTTTGTTATTCATTTTGTGTTTCATCAATCCGGCTTAATGGTTTGGTGATCAGAGCCTGAGATGATCTTTTTGATAATCACCTGCGAACGTCTGCTTTATATCTTTAATCAAAAAAAAATAAAAAAAGTTTTAATTTCTGGGTTACTTAAATTACCTTTCGAGCATAAAAGAAAGTAATTGTCAATTTTTTAAACTGTATGTGTTTATAGTGTAATCTGGCTAAACTTTTCAACCTAAATCTCCTGTACAAAAGGCTTACCAAGAGGAATATAAGTGTTCCAACACTTATCGGGGAAAGCTTTTGTCATTCCAAAAAGTCGGAGTGATCTTCATCAACTTTATTTCAAAATAAAATGATAAAATTGTTTTATTAAACGAAACAGTGCAATATATTTGCGTCCGAAGCCCACTATATAAATTATAAATAATATTACTATTATTATATAATGGTAGATATTGTTATATTCTTCATATCACCCAATTATTATTCACTTATCAGAAACGTTTATTTATGAAAATTCTACGAATTACATCTTATGCTCTGTCGGCTGCGATGACGTCGGTCCTGGTACTTACAGGATCTGCTTCACAGGCTCAGAGTGATGCCCCTGCTGCCGGAGGTTCGCCCGGATCCATCCTTGTGGGTGCGAGGGCAGGCGCTAATTTCAACCAGTTTCAGCAGCCTGGAACAGCCATCGCAGGAAATGTAGGAGCCTTCGGTCGTTACGGATTGACGGATTTTCTGGAGGTGCAGGCGGATCTGCTTTATTCCGTGGAAGGTGGTGGCCGCCGTGACTACACCCCTGACATTATACCATCCGACGTTAATCCTTTCAATGGAGATGGCTTACTTAGCAGTCTGGACTATATCAACCGGTCTGTTTATTTGCAAAACGTTCAGCTGGCGATCTCAGCCCGTTTGACGCTGCCGGAACTGAACTCAGGTGCTATGGTACCCCGGTTTATTGTTGGGGGTAGCTACTCCTACAATCTTGCAGCCTTTGAGCAACGGGATCTGTTCTTCCATTTCAATGATGGCCGTGAGGTGATCTTATCGAATCGCACAGAAAATGTAGGCGGTGATTTTTTTGATCATAACCTGTCGGCTCACGGAGGATTTGCGATGGACTACAACCTGAGCAACGGGAATGTCTTCACGATGGAGTTCCGCTACAGCCACGGCTTTACCAATCAGATAGAGACGGAAGTGGGTCAGGCGGTGCTGATCGAAGACCTGAGGACGAACACGTTTAGTATCAACTTTTCTTATACCCTTTTTCAATTTTAAGTAATCAACATCAAATTCAAATTTAAACATGAAACAACTACACAAATTACCCCTTGCCTGGCTCACGGTAATAGGCCTGAGCATAGGCTTTACGGCATGTAATGACGATTTTAATGAAGAAGACCTGCTACAGGCCCAGCAGGACCTGGCGGATGCAGCCAACGCTGATAGGGTTGAAGCCCTGAATCAGGCAGGTAACCTGCTTGATTACACGGTGACCGTTCACTCTGACGATGTGCCTATCCAGGGAGCGAGCGTATCAGCCACCAATCAATCCGGTGCGACTGCCACTGTTACTACTGATGCAACTGGCAATGCAGTTTTCTCCGATATTCAACTCGGAGCCCATACGATTGCTATTTCTTCCGCCAATCATTTAAATGTATCTTACCTTGTGGACTTTGGAAAAGCTGAAGAAGGTGTGCACTACGAGCTGATCAATGGCAATGTAATTCCCAAGGAAATATCTGAAGCTTCGAAGATGGAGTTGTATGCCTTGAGCGGTATCCAGACAGCCACTATCAAGGGAAGAGTAGAAATTGAAACTGATCTGACGAATTCAACCCCTGAAGTACCCCAGGACATAACTATCCGTGCGAATTTGGATGCAACGGGCTTTGAAGGTCAGCACTCAGGAAGAGAGCGTAATTCCAGTGGTACAACTGGTTCAATTTATGTTACAAGCTCCTTTTCTTTCACTCAGGGAGATATTGGATCAGCAACTGTGGACAATACTACGGGTGAATATTCAATGGTAGTACCGGCTACGGATGAAGGTACTGATGTCGAATTGCTTTATCCATTGATTGAAACTGACCAAACTTTAGCCTTTTCAGAAGTTAATGGCGAGGATGTAGGTTTACAGGTTGGTACGCAGATGACGCGTTTCGGGCCGGATATTAGTTCTACTGCTACCCCCACTGCTCCGGGTGTCATAGCTGTTTTTCCTGCTCCGGCAGATCCCGGTAGAGGCTTTTCAGTAACGAACTTTACTACAATGCCGAGAGATTTGAATGTTACAGGAGGTGTGGCAACTATCGATAATTTTCCGATAGAAGAATTAGATGGTATTACAAGTAGCAGAATCCAGTTCAGAGGAACTCAGGGGTCTGGCTATCAGCTTTCACCCACTGTTGCTGTTGATCCTGCTGATTTGACCAATGGTGCTGATGCAGAAATGGAGGCCTGGTTGGAATGGACTTTTGAGTCTGTGACCATAAATAACGAGGGGACCGGCTATGTTGCAGGGGAGAATGTAGACGTAATTATCGAAATAGTAGATGATAACTCATTGGTAGCTGATACTGAATTTGTAGGAACGGTGGTGGCAGAGGCTGATGGTACGTTACCTGCGTCTTTGGATTTTGTCGATATCAGTGGTATTGATACGGATTTTATAGTCACTGAACTTAATGTGACTTTTGTGGGAGGCTCAGGAACTGGCGCTACTGGTACATTGACCAGAAATGGTTTTGTAAGAGCATTCAGAATAACTGATGATGGAAATGGATATACTTCAATCCCTGCTATCTCTGTTGATGGGGGTACACCGTCTACAGCAGCTACCCTCGTCATTGAAGAAATGGCATTCCAGTATGCTTTTGATCTTGATAACTCCGGTATTACACAAGGATATGTAGTTTTACCTGAGATCAGCTTTGACTACGAGGATAGCCCTGGATCTACAATTACCTCTTCTAACGTGCAGGTAGTAAACTTTGATGCAGATGGTTTCATTAATAACAGCTCGTCTTCTTCGCCATTACAGGACTTTTTAATTGTTTCCGGCAACACTCTTGAGTTTGATAATGATGATTTTTTTGGGCCTGAAATGATAGAAAAAGCGTTTACCTCTTTTTATTCATTTTCTGTACCTACGCCTATCGTTATAGAGCCTGAGCATAGGCAGGCAAGTGCTGATATTGTACTGCTTGATGGTGAATTAACTGGGTTGGTTGGCATTGATGCCGGAAGTGGTTATACTTCTGAGTTTGACGTGACAATCACTGTACTGACAGGACTACCGGGTTCAGGAGGAGTAGTTGACCTAACCAATTTCGACACAAATGAAAATACAGGTCAGGTTACTTGGAATCAAGCTTTTATGATTATATCCAGTGGGTCTGATTATGAGGCAAGTGCCAATATCGGCCAGGAGAACTTTGCTGGTGCCAACAGTGTCGAGATGCGTAATGGTGAGACCATGATCATAAACGTTAATTATGGTACTGGAGATACTGTAGAAGACGTAAACTAATTCAGGCAATAGATTTGTGAATAACAGAGGGCTGTCTCAAAAGGGGCAGCCTTCTTTTTTGTGAGTATATTATTTTGTCTTTCCATTAATTGCCTCCGTGTTCCAATGGCCTGACGAAGTATCTCAGCGCTTTTTTAGCCCTGAGGTCACCAGTCCTGGGACGGTCTCCTTTGTTTAACTATTCAGTGCTGTCGATTGCCCCATGGTCATAGGGTTTTGTAAAAATTTATCCAGGACTTCACTTCTTGATTTATTAGCCGGAACCCTCCTGTATTTGTTAACTCACCCTGGCTATAAACAGATGACTACCAACGAACCTTGATGCTAATATAGAGACTGTATCTCTATCTCCATATCCTCAGCCAGATGCGGTGAGTCTAAATTTATCTTTCATGTCTATAACTATCTGGATTACCCTAAGTATAACTTATTGAATATCAATATTTTGTATAAATCCTTTTCTAAAATATAGAAAAAGTTAAAATAATTCTTTCTTTATCATTTCCTCTGATAGTATTCTTTTCTATATTTCCGTTCGATTTAATCTCAGTGTAAACCCCAAAATGTCCAAACTGTTGCAGTTAACCCTCTTTCTTGGCCTTGGCGTATTGTATTATCTGCATTTTTCCCTTCAAAAAGTGGTTTATGTTGATTCTGCCCGTCTGGTGAACAATTATCAGGGTATGATCGACGCGCGACAGGAGTATCAGAAAAAGGCGCTTGTTTGGCAGACCAATATCGATACCCTGGCGAAGGAAGTACAAAAGGCCATTCAGGACTACGAAAAGGAAAATGACCGGCTCACCGCTAAGGAGAAGGAACTCTCTCAGGAACTGATACGAACGAAACAACGTCAATTACAGGATTATCAAAAAGCCATGAATGACAAGGCGGCTCAGGAGGATAACCAGATGACCGCCCGGGTTCTTGAGGAAATGAATGCTTATGTCAGGCAATATGGAGAAACCAATAACTACCGCATTATCATAGCTGCCACGGAATACGGAAATGTTGCATACGCTGCCGAAGGGCTTGACATTACGGATGATATTTTAAAAGGCCTGAATAAAGAATATGCCGGTCAGTAAAAAAAGTAATTTTCCTCATGGATGGGGCACACCGGGAATAAGCATGCTTCTCATGCTGTTGGTCTGGTCCTGCACCCCAAAACATCTGTCGGAAGACGAACTTAAGGCCTATGTCGCGGAGCGTGAAGACTTGTCAAAGTCCATGAGACCCAAAGGCTACAGGGTAACGGTCACCTATCGTCCGACCGATCTGCTCATTGCTCAGGAGCTGGGCGGTGAATTTGCTGTGAATACGGAAGAGCTCACCCGGTTGCAAAAGAAGTACGAGCCCTGGTACTACTTCATTTTAAGTCTGTCAAAGGATGGTAAAGAGGCACTTTACGGGGCTGGAAGTGGCTATGACCAGTTCAGTGATATGGTGCAGACGCTTTCCTTCCGTATGGCGGGCTATGTGAATATGACCACCGCTGGCAAAGACACAATAGAGGTAGCCGACTATGTTTTTCCCCGGACCTATGGCATGGGTGGATCTACTGATCTGATGTTCGTTTTCAACAAAGAAGAAACACTGGATGACGAATGGGTACAGTTCAATATGAAGGAATTCGGTATGGGCCTGGGCAATCAAACCTTCCGGTTTAAAGGAGAGGACCTGGAAAATGTGCCAAAACTAAATTTCAAAGTAACCGGTGCAGAAGGAGGCTAATAAAATAAAAAATATCAGAGTCTCAAAAAGTGAGACGCTCACCCTATAGATTTGATGAAACTACTCACCACTCAATACTAAAGACTTACGACTATCAAAAAATATGTTTAGAAGACGAAAACTGATCAGGATCATCGCTTTGTTTTTTACCCTCGAGATGATACTTGACATTGCGCTCCCTTATGCATCATTCGCGCTTACCTCCGGACCCACTACTCCCGAAGCCTATACATTTGAACCGGTGGATACCTCCAATATGGTCAATCTTTCAACGGGTGACTTTTCATATACCCTACCCTTGATTGAAGTTCCCGGTCCGGCCGGGGGGTATCCACTTTCTCTGTCCTGCCATGCAGGCATCAGTCCGGCTGAAGAGGCTTCGTGGGTGGGGCTTGGCTGGACGTTGAACCCTGGTTCCGTTGCCAGATCTGTCAACGGCTATCCTGATGACTGGAAAGAGGTGGGAACAGTGAATAGTCAAAACTGGGTAGGAGGAGAAACAAACTATATCAAAGCTGGATTAAATGCTCCTATACCCGGATTTGGTTCGGCCTCCAACGGGGTCACCTACATGGAAGACACCTACAAGGGCAGTGGTTATGGACACTATTTTGGTGTCAATGCCGGCACTCAGTTTGGAGAGTCGAATATTGGTTTTAGCTCAGGGTTATATTATGAGGCAAATGGGATCACAGGCCCTGGGGTGACTCTGTCACAAACCTTGGGATATTCAAAAGACGGTGCTTCAGTAGGGTTGACCCGATCTTCTACTTTCTCAGCAAACGGCAGAACAGATAACTTCTCCCTGGGAGCAAATTCGACTGTTTCTGTCAATGGATATTCCCATGGCAGCATCGTGGGAGCGTCCATTAGTACCCATCAAAAAGGGATCGCCACATCATCCCTTGGTCTTAGGAATTCTACTTTGAACAAGTCCGGCAACGTTTCTACACATACCAGTTCGAGGCTGCCGGGTTTTGTAGAGTTCTTTTTTGAAACCTATCCTTTTTACACCTTCCGAAGTGAGCGTACAAGATACTGGATTGAAGAAGAACAGCGAAATAACGTCTTTGGGGCGCTCTACAATATCCCTAACACTACCGTAAATTCAGAATTTGATACAAGGGATTTTGATATCTATGACATTCACGAAATAGAAGATGCCAGCAATCCAGGTGCAGGGATCACCACACCAGAATTTGGATTGGGGAATGAAATGATGCTGGGAGGTACCGTTCCGGCGTATGACGGCTACATGGTCATGGGTCAGGGATTGGGAGGATCTATGAGACCCTATAACTACCTCAATGTGCTTTACAGACAAAACAAGAAAAACAAATGGGATCACCCGAAAACAAAACAATACCTGGGCACAACTTTGGTCAATACAACGGAGAATGCCGAATTCAGGTTTGAGCATGAATTCAGTAACAGATACCTGTATGATACGGACGATTCTGAATTTTTCACTTCAGGGACCTCTCTGAATCCGCTTTCTTATGCATTCAGTGACACAGAGATCGTTTCGGACCCCGACAATACTGTTTTGAAGACCACTAATGAACTTGCCTCGGCAACCCATGTTGAATGGTACAGCAACAGTGAGATCATTGCCGACCGTTCCATTGACGGTCTCAGGGATACAAGAAGTAAGGGATTCTTTCGTAACAGCAGCCTTGGGGATCAGGTGGGTGCCTATATGATCACCAATGCCTCGGGAGTGACCTATCACTATACATTACCGGCATACGCCTATGCTGAGGAGTATTACACTGAAAATATAAATACGGAAGACGGTGAGTTCAAGACGGTTATTAACAAAGATGAGAAATATGCCTATACCTGGCATCTGACAGGAGTTACAGGACCTGACTATGTGGACAGAGGCGGAGGTGCCAACGGGACCGAACCTAACGGTGTACTTGATGAAAAGGATTGGGGGTACTGGGTTTCGTTTGACTATGGACTTTGGAGTGATAATTACCAATGGCGAACACCGGAAACAGGTTTTATTGAGGATCTGGACGGGAATTTTCGCGATTACAGCCGGGGAAAGAAAGAAATATACTACCTGAACAGTATCCGGACAGCAACGCATACGGCCTTATTTGTCAAGGACGTAAGAGAAGATGGAAAGGGATTGTCCAGAAATGGCAGAGACGCTACGTTCAACCCCTTTAATTGTGAGTACCCTACGGCCCTTCTTAAACTTTCCGAGATCATTCTGATAGAAAACGATGATCTGCCTTCCTTAAACTATGCACAAAACAATACATTCAGCACACCTTCTGGATGTCCTTCCCTTCACCATGGGCACAATGTTCTTCTATTGGAGAATATTGACGTCACTACAAGGGCAACCCTTGATAGCAAGGCCATAAAGTTTGCGTCTTTCAATACCGACTATTCCTTAATGCCGGGTACCCCCAATAGTTTTTCCAATAATAATATCTATGTCAGCAACCCATCTATACCTGTCAGCTTTGGAGGTAAACTGACGTTGAAGTCGCTGCAGTTTTACGGCAAAGGCAGGGCTGACCTGCTCCCTCCTCTGAAGTTTGAATACGAAAATGCCGTGGAGCCCTATTGCAGGGATTGTACGGATTACTGGGGGTCCTACAAAAGTGACTACGATCCTATGCAGAGGGATATTAATATCCGGAAAATGCCAACGGCAGGCTCTGCAGGTAAGGCAGCCAGCTGGAGTTTAAATCAGATCACGACAAGCTTAGGCGCCGCAATAAAGATCCGTTACAGCGCTGACGAATACAGGGAATCGGCACTGTTCAATAAGGTGAACCTGCCGATATCCCGGCTTGAAACGGATGGAAGTGGTTTGTATAAAGCCTATTTCGACAATATAACCGGCCAATTGAATGACTATTTCAGTGTAGGACAGGATGTCAACAGCTTCGTCGTCATATCCAGAGCTACCAAAAGAGTCTATCAATACGATCCTTTTCTTCCTTTTGGAGGATGTGCCGATGTGACCCATTTCAGGATCACGGACATTAATGACTACTATGACCAGGGGCAGATCCAATCTATCGGGTCAGATCATGTCACCATTGCCATCAATACCGCGGGTGATGAATACGTGAATTACGCCATAATCGATTCCGTCACTATTCAGGGGGTACCCAATGGACAAAATGACGCGGCCTTATGCAAGGACCTCCAATGTAATATTGACGACGGCTATGAAACAAGATACACGAATTTTCTTGGAGGAGAACTGTTCGTAGATATTTCGGAAAACCAGTATGGAGGTGGTCTGAAAGTGGATGAGGTGTCCATCACAGACAGTTTCAGCAATACAGTTTTTGTGGATGAGTATGATTATTCCGTTCCTGGTACCTCCGAATCATCGGGTGTGACAGCCTATGTACCCTTTAAAATGAATAGTTTTAAGATTGATTATCCTGATGAATATTTTGACGTAGTGGAAGGGTGGTTCAAGGGCACGGATAACAACATTTGCCAAGGGAATCTGCTTAATTTGATCACGTCAAACCTGTCATCCCTTTTCAGTGCCATTTCACCGGCCTACCGGCTGATCTCCGAGGCATTTGACCTGCAATCCCCCGACCGGCAAAGTATTACGAAAATACTGGATACTTCCCTTAATTCGAAGGAAGAGGTTGTTCGCTTCAGGCGTTCTCAACTGATGTCAGATCTGTTGGCAAAAGTGACAGAAGTGCCTCCACCCGGAGTGACCTATCAGTACGTAACCGTAAAAAACAAAGTAATAACGGATGGTGTAACCAGGGAAGCCGAAAACTATGCAACGCATGAGTTCTCTGTCTTTACGCCGGATATGGTTGGGATAGTGACTACCAACGGCAAGGCAAAAACCATCGGACCAGCCGGGAATACCAATGGTGAGGATTACAGAAAGCTGATAAAAAGAGGGGTTACAATTGAAAAGCTAATGGCAGTAGGGTTGAACAAGTCCCTGACCCAATACAGCAGAGACGGAGATATATTATTTCAAAGAATCAACCATTATCTGCATGAAAGAGACAATGCCACCAATGATGTGAGAAATAACTATTTGCAAAAACTGGGAAATAATTTCAATTATCAGGGTGCCGTAGATGAAGTGTTTGTCAATGGCCGGTTCATTCCGTACGAGAGCTTCAACTATGATGACAACGGTACTGAGAAGGAGGATTACCTTTATGACCTGGTAGGGGTGGTAACAAAACGCAGACAGCTTCCGGTAGTTCTCATTGCGGAGGAGAGTACAAATTACAGGACCGGGGTGACAACGGAAACCTATTTTAATGATTTTGATTTTTTCACAGGACAGGTTACTGAAACTCTATCAAAGGATAGCTATAGCAATAAGTACCTTACCCGGTCCACGCCAGCCTACAGGATGAAAACCTCACTGGGCCAGACAGCCTATCCGGGTATGGGGCCTAAATCGATTTCTGTTTCCAACAGCCACATGCTATCCCAGACAGGTGCTTCCTATTCCTACAAGATCAACACGGATTTTGAGCCTTTTACCGGTGTGAACTACACCCGGCAGGGGCTGTTAAGCGCTGAAGTGCAGACATGGTCGGCTTCCATACCCAACGTGAATGGTGATGATGGCCAGGATATGTATCGAAAGAGGAGTAACTATCAATGGATCGGAAACGCCATAGACCTGAACGCTGACGGGACTTATCCCATGATTGGTTTCGATGAGGCCGTACTGCTGAACGGGATACCTCAGGGTACGGGATGGCAGAGGAACAATGAGATCGTAAGAACGGACCGGTATTCCCATGCTCTCGAAGCAACCGACGTAAATGGCAATTATGCAGCCACAAAAATGGACCGGCAGCAGGAACGGGTGTATGCTACTGTAGCGAATGCGAGTTACAATGAATTTGCCTACTCAGGTGCTGAAGATGCTGTAGGCGCTTCAGGGAGCCTTGGTGGAGGTGTTGTACATGAAGGTGTTTTGAGTAGTGGTCCGGCAACAGTACACACTGGACGAGTAGCACTTACCGCAGGGCAGGGTCAGCGTGCTTTTATTTTCAATACGACCGAAGCAGAAGCAGGAAGGTCATATCGGGTAAGTGTATGGTCGAGCAAACCCAGTGGCCTGATCAGATATTCAATCAATGGAACGGCGGCCCAGACAGCAGTACTCAGAGATATCAAAAAGGCAGGAGATTGGTATTTACTGAGAACTACCATCGCTGCCACAGCTCCTGATCTTGAAGTCTGGTGTGAGTCAGCGGAGGCAGGTACCCATTTTGATGACTTTTGTTTTCATCCGGTGGACGCTACCATGACCAGCTATGTGTATAATGAATGGGGTGAACTGGAATATGTACTGGATGCCAATAATGTTTATACCCGGTATGAGTATGATGCAATGGGCAGGCTGGTCAGGACCTTCAGGGAAAGTTTTGATCATGGTGAGGTGAAGGTAAGTGAGCATGAAATAAACTATGCAAGAAATGATCCACGGTTTAACTGATCTCCATGTAATCCAGATAATGAATAAGCCCTCTCAATACAAAAGAAGAACCCCCAGAACATGTGCCAGATAATAGCATTGCAGTCAAAAATTAAAATGAAACATTTGCTTCCCTATTTGCAGATCATAAGTTTAATATTTCTCGCTTTTAGTGTCAGATCGGGTCCCTTTGACTATTCTGTATCCCGATATGCAGAAGGCTATGACCTGACGGTCTTTACCGCCAGTCTGGATCAGGTATTATATAGTGGTGGGCAGGCTACTATAAATTACAGCATTGGTAACATCGGTACGAATAACTTTAATAGTGGTGTTGAAGTACAGGTTTCGTTGGTAAGTCGCATTAACCAATCATATATTGCGACGTTGGGCTCTCATCTAGTGACCAGTCCAATAGGCCCAGGTGCCTTTGTCAATGCTAATCTTGCCTTTAACCTTGCCAATTCCTATGTGGGGGACTATTATGTAAAAATCCGACTGGACCCGAACACATTACTCACAGAGAGTAATGTAACGAATAACGAGTATTTACTTCCTGTTACGATTTATGAGGGCGATCTTTTCTTTAGGAGTACTGGTTTTCCAGATCTTATTTCACCCAACAAGTCTTTTGAAATCGGTACGCGACTTGGCTATGAAGGCTTTGATACCAATTTTATTAACGGTATAGTAAAGTATTATCTTTCCACGGATGCTGCATTGGATGGTGCAGACCTTTTTTTGGGTCAGAGAAATAACGAATCTAACCAGGAACTAGTCTATGATTTTATGGCTCCGGGTAGTGCTACTGCCGGGCAGACCTACTTTCTTATAGTTCAATGTGATCCGGATGATCTAATCAATGAGCCCGATGAAGACAATAACATTGTGACTTATCAGGTAACGGCCGTAGCGCCTTACGTGGATTTTGAGCCAGTAATCACGAATTTTCCTTCGGCAATAAAAAGTGGACAGCAGGTGCAGCTAGACTTTGACCTTAGAAACAACGGTAACCTGGATTACAACGGCCCTGTTAACCTACGTTATTATCTGTCTGACAACGTCAATTTTGATCCTATAGAAGATCAATTGATTTTGGAAGAAAGTAATGCTGGCGGTCTGATAGCAGCAGGCCAGAAAATGTCTATTGTTGAAAATCTTGCAATACCCAATGATTGGATAGCGGACCCAACCTATGTTTTCGTAGTGGTTGATGAAGTAAATAATATTGTGGAGAGCAATAAAGGTAACAACACAGCTTCTGCCACTGCGCAATTGATCTATGCCAATTTGCAGATCACGGATTTGTTCTTTGGTTCAGGGCAAACCACAGATCAGGAATTTACTGTCGAGTTTTCAGTATGGACAGGACTGATTGGTCCCACGGCTGAGCAAACTATTGTGGCTTTCTATTTGTCAGAGGATCAAAACTATGGAATTGAAGATACCTTTTTAAAATCGGTGTCTGTACCTCAGGTGGACCTTAAAAAGGTGCTTACTACCAATGTCACAATATCTGAAGTTCCACTGGGTGCTTACTATCTCTTTGCTGTTGTAGATCCTGACAACCTAATCCCTGAGGATGATGAAAATGATAATACTGCATATGATAACTTATTGATCAACCCACCTGTCAAACCCGACCTCGTTGTCAGTAATGTGATAGCTCCCGACTGGGGATGGCCTGGTCAGACTATGAACGTATCATTCAGGCTGGATAATACCGGGACTATGAATACTGGTCAATCTACTCCGGAGTATGAACTGTTTATCTCGAAGGATAATATATTGGGAATTGACGATTTTTCATTAAAAAAGGATTTTACAGGTCAAATAGGTCAGAATGACTTTATAGATATTGCAACATCAGTTTCCATTCCTTCGGGTTTGGAATTGGGTAATTGTAACCTTCTTATCGTAGTCGATAAGGACAATCAAATCGACGAGATTTACGAGCAGAATAACACATTTGTACATCCCATAAGTATTGAAAAGGGAGCAGATGCATCTGTTTTGTCCGGTGAGGTGGGACAGACGAATGTGAATCCGGGTGATAATATTACACCACATATTGAAGTCATCAATGACGGCACCAGAACACTGGTGGATCTGGTACTCAACTTTTACCTATCTCAGGACAGAGTTTTAGACGAGGGCGATCTTTTTTTACAAAGTGAGAACCGTAATTTTATTAACCTCGCCCCAGGCTTTACAGATAATGTTAGTCTTACATTAAACACTCCCGGAGGAGTGTCACCCGCTTATCTGAATTACCTTATTTTAAAACTGGAGCCGGATGATTTCAACAATGCCAACAATATAAGATCTGTTCCAATCAATGCTCCAGAGCTTCCCGATGTAGAAATACTAAGTATGAATACCTTTGATCCCGGTATCTCTCCAGGGGAGATGGTCAGTCTAAATGCTGAGTTGCGAAACACCGGGGATGGACACTTCAATCCCGATATCGGGTTTTATTTGTCATCAGACAGCGTGTTTGATATAGCTGCCGACATACTTTTGAAAAGTAGTGCAATAAATTTATCCCAAGGTGAAACGCAAACGCTGTTCACCACGGCATTAGTTCCCAATGATATCAATACCGGCAACTATTATTTAATGATCGTAGTGGATCCTCAGGATCTCGATCAGGAAATCAATGAAACCAATAACGTATTAATACGTGCGACACAGGTGCGATATCGGGATTTTACCATAAATGTATCCAATGCCCCTGGTTTGGCAGCGCCTGGTCAAACCCTTTCAGTGTCAGCAACTATTAACACCCCGGATGTAAATGGCGTTCCGTATAGATACGTAATTTCTGCCGATGAATTGTATGATGCTACTGACGTTGTACTTGGGACATTTAGCCAGACCGTAACAGTAGATGTTGCATTTCCACACAGTCTGGCTGGCGGAGAATATTTTTTCATTGGTATTATAGACCCAGACAATCAGTATGAGGAATTTGACGAATCGAATAACGTAGTTTCAAGCCCCATAACCATCGATGACCAGATAGCATCGGACCTGCTGTTAAGTAACCTTAGCCTGAATACATCGGTTCGAGTGGCAGCACAAGCGATAACGGCTACGCTTGACATTCAGAATATTGGTAATATTCAGTATCTGGGTGGAGTCTACCTGGGGTTATATGTGAGCCAGGACAACCTGTTTGATGCTGGTGATGATTTGTTATACCAAACAGTGATATCCTGCCCTTTGCCTGGAGGGGTTCTGTCAGAGAACAGAACAGTGACCTTACCCAGTGACCTGGCTGTCGGAGACTACCATATTCTTGCCGTGGTAGATGCAGATAATCAAGTATTCGAACTCTCAGAAAATAACAATACCCTCGCACAACCCCTCACAATTGTATATCATGACCTGAACCCTTTTATGAGTTTTGCAGGTACTCCACAGTCGCCTGGCAATACTCTTGACCTTACAGTAGGAGCCGATAGCCCCGGTAATTCGGTCGATTTTACCGCTTATCCTGCGATCGATTACAATTTATACCTTTCTCAGGACACTACCCTGGACGCCTCAGATATTCTGCTTTCCCAGGGAGTTTTGGATACGAATACAGGTACTACCAGAGAAAAGAATATTTCTGTAACCATACCGGTTAATTATCCGGCGGGCTCAAATTTTCTTTTGTTTGGTATTGATACACAGAACACAGTCCCTGAGGAAGATGAAAGTAACAACATGAAGGAAGAGCCACTTGAAATTCTTCAGGTGGATCAACAAATAGATCTGTTTACCGTCCGCCACGATCATATCAGGCCAGGGGGCAAGTACTACATTGATTATGAAGTAGGAGCTTCAGGTAGTTCTGTGCAACCTGTCCGTTTATTACTTTCCTCTGATACTGTATCCAGTGCGGATGACAGGGTTCTTTATCGATCGGATGTTGACATTACACTCAGTTCACCATTTGTCATGCCACCTGATGTGCTTGCCGGCGCTTACTATTTGGTTTTAGAAGCGGATTACCTTGATATGGTGGGTGAGAACAATGAGAACAATAACTCCAGCGCTATCCCCGTGATAATAGAAAAACCGGATATTGGATTCACCTCAGATATTGGTAATGAGACAGCCCAAAAAGTATATATACACTTTAATAACTATCTTAACAGAGATCCCTTTGACAAATTTGCTATAGGTAAATGTGGTAGGATCAGTTACACGATCTGGAATAAGACTAACCTTCTCTTTGATGCATCATCTACGGATGGACCGTCATCTGTTCCCTATTCGAACAAGGCCTACTTCTCACTGGATACCGTTTTGGATCCAGGGGACATTTTACTGGATGAAGATAATCCTGTTCGTGACATAGATCCTGTAGATGCTCAGGGTATAGATTATACAAGTCAAACCTTTGACTTCAATGTACCCAACGTATCTCCCGGTTTTTATTACATAATTATAGAGGCAGATGCCAACAATATGTATGATGAGCCGGATGAGAGCAACAATACCCTGGCGTTGCTGGTTGAGTTGAGAATTATTGATTTCACACTAACCTACACACCGTCTGATTACTACATTGGAGAGCCCTATAATTTGACCTATATATTTGACCATAACCCGTACGCCACGTGTGACGTGCCACTGGTAAGGGTCAACTATTTTATCAGTTCCAATAGCGTATTGGATGGCACAGAAGTTTTGCTGGGTACCTTTGATATGATTCCCGAAGGCGTGGTAACCAACCTTCCTATTGCCTTTCCGGACCTGGTCCCCGGAGATTATTATCTGCTGTTTCAAATAGACCCGGACAATGCAATCGTTGAGTCCAATGAAACAAACAACCTTAATGTACAGCCCATCACAGTGTACGAATTGGATTTTGTGACCACTATTCAATCCATACCTGGTTCGGTAGGAGCCGGTCAGCTACTCAATGTGACCGTTGAGGTAGGAAGTTTGGTGCCCGCTGTTTTTCCTGTTAAGGTGATCTATAATCTCGCCAAAAATAATCAGATAAGAGCCGCCAACTCACTGTACTCCGGTGAGTTGATCGTAAATGCAGCAGGTACAGGCTCAATTGACATTCTTATTCCAGATGAAGTGTACAGCGGCACTTACACCTTAAATATATGGGCAGATCCGGATAATGATTATGTTGAAACGGATAAAAAAAACAATTTCGATTCCAAAACCATAATCATCGATGGGTTTGTGAACTATACAGATCCACCCATGAATTATGTTACTTCCCATACATTCGACGAAACCGGCCTTCCCATTTCATCCGGTCGCACCTATTTTGATCTTTCGGGAAGGTCCCGGCAAACACAGACCAGGGACCATGAAACCGGACAGGTACATATCAGCCAAACGCTCTATGATCGTTACAACCGGTCCGTGGGTACTACCATGGCTGCTCCTTCCAACCAGAATGAGTTCGCTTTTCGTAGTGACTTTGTGCTCAAAACGAACGGACAGCCTTATGACCATGGTGCATTTGACAGTGATCTTTCTGGTCCTGAACCCGTGGGAGCTACGCAGTTCAGCACCCTGGGATGGTACTTCAGTGCACTCAACACCGGTGAGGCCAATGTTCCTGTTACAGGTTATCCCTATTCCAGAATAGAGTACTATGAAGATGGCAGCGGAGAGGTGAAGCGCTCGGGGGGCCTGGGTGAGGAGCTGCGTCTCGGGTCTGGTAACACGACGCTGTCCGGCACTTTTCCGGTAGTCAATGAATTGGAGGAATACCTCACCTTTCGCAACACACATGTAATGCCGGGTGCTACCAGTACGATCCCGGCATACGAGGTGGTTTTAAACCTGGCGAAGGATGCAGAGGGACAATACTCCATGAGCATAAAGGACCGTAACGGGAATTTACTGATGGCTGCCCGTAAAGGAACGGATCGTTCTTTTTCCAGTGCGGGCAACAAATCCACGCGCTTTTACCTTCTGGAAGATCAGAATATGACTTTTTCCGGTGTCACTAAGCTAACAAATATAGTCACCGGAGAATTACAGAGCACAACTGTCACCATACCTGAGGGATTTTATGATGTGCAGGGAAACAGCGTGTCCTACAGCTACACAAATTCGTTCAGCGACATATCCTATAACTACTATGACGATGCTGGGCGTCTGATCACCAACATTACACCCAACGGCGTGATACAGTTGAGATCAGGTACACCCTATAGCCAGATAGATAAAACCACCTATACCTATAACCATCAGGGATGGTTGCTGTCCACCACTGAGACGGATGCAGGCACCACAAACTATAAATATCGCAGAGATGGCTCCATCCGGTTTTCTCAGAATGAACGGCAAAGTATCATCAATACATTCTCGTATACGAATTACGATCGCCTGGGAAGGCCCGTTGAATCAGGTGAATATGACGGGAGTACACCCTTTGGGGCTACACTGGACAGTTATTTGGAACTGAGCGGGTCAAACGGACTGCCTGCTGGTGCTGTTAGGGAATGGGTCAAAACGTATTATGATCTTGCTGACCCCAATATGCAGACCGAGACAGGCTTGCCGGCCGGGTATGTTCAGGACTTCACTGCCGGGGCGGTGTCCTATACCGAAAATGAGCATATCAAAACATGGTACAGTTATGATGAGCAGGGTAGAGTGATCTGGATGGCCCAGAAACCCAAGGCCCTGTCAAAAACCTTTTTGATCCATTACAGCTATGATTTTTTGGGAAATGTACTTCAGACAGGATTTACATCATACGAGGCCGGAATACTAATGGACGAGTTTTATCACTACTACACCTACGATGCCAATAAGCGGCTCTCGGTGGTTTATACCAGCTTGCTCGGCGATCTGGACCAGTCTGCTCTAAGTACCCATGAGGAAGCTGACTTACAGGCTCGTTACTATTACTACTTGCATGGACCGTTGAAGAGAATAGAGCTGGGAGGGAATTTGCAGGGCATAGACTTTGTCTACAACACACAAGGGTGGTTGAAGCAAATTAATCATCCTGACCCATCACACGACCCGGGAGCGGATGGTACCAATGGGTTTGGGGAGGATGCTTTTGGAATGATCCTGAACTATTATGAAAGCAACATGAATAACCTGTTTGGGATCACTGCCGCCGATCTGATGCCCAGACCGGACTTATTCCATGGCTTACCGGGAACTTTGGAAAGCGGACCTACTCTTTTGGCAGATATGTTTAACATGTTGCAACCGGACTTTCAGGTGCAACTTTACATGAAACAGTTCAGTGCAGAACAGCAAAAGTATAGGGAGATGTTGCAACGGCTAAGACCAAAATATACCCGAAAGGACGGCTAATAAATTCACCCTGATGAAAAAACCACCCATGAAAAGATCAATATTCCTGTGGGCTCTCCCTGCCATTTTAACAGTCGGTCAATTATATGCACAAACGGATCCGGTGCCGGTTGGCTTTAATGCCAGGCCCTTGTATAACGGTAGTATTACTTCCATGCAATGGCGAATAACCCAGCCGCATGGTACTGCAGGAGGAGATTTCGAAGGGGTATACCTTTTTGATTATGATGAGAAATACCAACTTAAGGAGGCTGTTTGGGGGCAACGGGATATCACCGGCAGAGTAACGACACCCACCAACACCTTTCGGCTTACCGGGCTGGAGTATGACGCGAATGGCAACATCAGCTTTTTGAGAAGATATGGCGAAACAGGAGGGCTAAAAAATGATTTCACTTACAGCTACAAGGTGAATACCAATCAGCTCAGTAACATTACAGGTCACTCCACCTACCACTACAACAAGATAGGCCAGCTCAATCAGGAACAGACCGCCACAGGTCAAAATAAATACGTACAATATGATGTGACCGGCAAGGTGACTGCCGTATACAGTGATGGGGTATACAATGAAATCACAGGCGAGGTAACCTACAATGTGGACAGCCTTAAGGTAGAGTACAAATACGACGATCGCGGCTTCCGACTCACCTCCAAAAACCATGAGACCGGTATCACTACCTGGTACATCCGCGATGCATCCGGCAATGTGATGAGCATTTACGAAGAAAAGGAAGGGGGCACAGACCTGATACAGAAAGAAGTGCCCCTCTACGGCTCCGGAAAAATAGGGACCTACTATGCCGACCAGGACGGTTCCGTAGCCTATGAACTGACCGACCACCTGGGTAACGTCCGTGCCGTAATGAGCCGGCGGAATGTCACCTTCACCGCCACCATGGAAGATACCGGCGTAGCCGGCCTGGAGAACCCCAGAGTAGAAGAAATGCAGTACTTCCTGAACCTGGCAGCCACGGAGCTGCCCAATGCCGGAGCGCTCAACCACACCCCTGGCGGCAGCTACGCCGCTTACCTCGACGGCAGCCCGACCAGAACCATAGGCCCGGCCATCACGTTACAAGTAAAAGCAGGCGATAAAGTATCCATGAAAGCCTTTGGCAAATACGAAGACCAGGCCTCTTACAGTACTCCCCTTGCCATAGCCGACCTGGCCAATGCCCTCACGGGCACCTACCTGGGGCTGAACGGTCAGGAAAATGCCCTTCAACTGACCGATATCTTCACCTCCTCCCTCACCGGTTTTGCCAATGACGGCGCCACCACCACACGGCCGCTGGCCTTCCTGAACTTCATCTACTTCGACAATAACTTTAGCGTACTCAACGCCCAGAAGATACAGATCGATGCCACAGCAGCCTTCAGCCCGGGCCAGGAAGCTATGGTGGATTTCGACAAACTCGAAAATGCGGTGGACATTCCCTTACCAGGCTACATATACGTGTACCTCTCCAACCACACCCCCGCCTCCCGTGTTTGGTTTGACGACCTCACCGTTACCCTCACCGAAGATATGGTGACCCAGGCGACGGATTATTACCCCTTTGGGAGTGTTATGAGACGTGTGAATACGCCTAACAGCTATTTCGAGGGGCCGGGTAGGGATGAGAAGCAGAATTTTGGGCAGTATTACCGTTATGGTTTTCAAGGACAGTTTAGTGAGGAAGATAGTGAAACCAACTGGAACTCCTTTGAACTCAGGATGTATAATCCGGTCATTGGACGGTTTACCACCATTGATCCTGAGGGACAGTTTTGGTCTCCATATATGGGAATAGGTAATGATCCAATTAATGGTTTAGATCCAACAGGAGGAGTTTTTTACGGGCCTGGCCCAGGGGGTCCTGGTAAAGGTCTTTTACTAAAGACTCGTTTATTCGGTAATTCTTTTGTGAATAAGGATGGTAGTTTATCCAGCGTGGCCTCAGAATCTTTAAGCAATCCTTTAAAACAACCTATTACTGCAATTGGTAATTTAGCAGGTGTAGTACTTGAAAAATCATGGAATTTTACTCAAGACTTGATGAATTCTGATCCGTCAGGTATCGTTGGTATTGGGGGACCTTTGCAATACAGCTCAAAGGCCGCGAGAGGTGCGGATCTTTTGAGAAAATCAATATCAACCGAGCCGGGAATGCAGGATATGAGAAAAGTTGCTAACTTCTCCGAAATTATAAGTAATATGAACTCGGCTGATGATTTCTTAAAAACATTTGGAAGTGCTATTGAAGTCATTGAAGCTGATGGCAAATTATTCATTCATGATGGGCATCATCGAGTTTTAGGAGCAATAGACGCTGCTGCTGATTTTGATATCCCGATACAAAAGATCACTTTAGAAGAATCTAGATTTAATTCATTAGACGAATTGTATGATGCAGCAAATAATGCTGACTTTTAAAAGCTATGATGATACGAGAAATTGTTTTAAATACCTTCAATGAATTTTGTAAAAGAACGGAGTTAGTTAATACTCTTTTTAAGGAGCAATATAAGCTTACTACTTCTCCGATTAAAGCATCTTCTAATAATGGAATACCTAAAAGAGGAGAATTAATTACAAGCAACAAAAGCGTTTTGAAATATGGGTTTCATGGAAAAGGTTGTTCGGTAGTGTTTAAAGATGCCACAATCGATTTTGATTATTGGGGAAGCGACTACTGTAATTGCAGTGTATCGGCATTTTATTTATTGAGATTCTTGAGAGAATATGAGAATGAACATTCGTTTGCAGATGATGAATTCTATTCAGTGTTGGATCAATTAGAAAAAGAAGGAATAATTGAAAGGACAGTCCCTCCCTATGGTCCATTTAATTTGATCCCCCACTAGGCGTAGTTTGTAGCTACGCTTAATGCATTAAGAAGCGTCGGCCGCTGGCCTTCCTGAACTTCATCTACTTCGACAATAACTTTAGCGTACTCAACACCCAAAAGATACAGATCGATGCCACAGCAGCCTTCAGCCCGGGCTAGGAAGCCATGGTGGATTTCGACAAACTCGAAAATGCGGTGGACATTCCCCTGCCAGGCTATGTATACGTATACCTCTCCAACCACACCCCCGCCTCCCGCGTCTGGTTTGACGACCTCACCGTTACCCTCACCGAAGATATGGTGACCCAGGCAACGGACTATTATCCGTTTGGCAGTGTCATGAGACGTGTGAATACGCCAAACAGCTATTTCGAAGGACCGGGTAAGGATGAGAAGCGGAATTTTGGACAGTATTACCGTTATGGCTACCAGGGGGAATATAGTGAAGAAGACTCGGAGACAGAGTGGAATAGTTTTGAGTTAAGAATGTACGATCCGGTGATTGGGAGGTTTACATCGATAGATCCATATAGAGAGTTCCACAGTCCTTATGTAGGGATGAGCAACAACCCAGTTAACTTGACTGATCCTACCGGTGGAATGACAACTAATCCATTTGGTCAGGGATGCAATTGCATTGGTGCACCAGCGGGCGCATACTCAAGCATTGATGCAGATGGTAATATTTTTTCCGTCCTTCCAGATTTAGAGTTTCAATTTTTAGAGAATTCTCATTTATCAATTACGGATTTATTTCTTGAATGGGGAAGAGGTTATAGTTTAAGTGATGGAGTTATGAATTTAAGAGTTTTTGCTAATGACAATTTTGCAAATGCTTTTAGAGATGCCAATGTCGTAAATCAGGCTAGATCGTTCTTTTATAAGAAAGCTGTGAGATTGGGGTTTGTTGATGGCCTAACGGTAACTAATTTTGCTGGAAAAGGAGATGCTTTGAGAGGCAATTTTGGTCTTGGCGGATTAATTGGTTCTGGTACAGATATGGTGGAGCAGTTTGCCGGCAGTATTTCAGTATCTGTACATAGCAATGGAGAATTTTTGACCTTCAGAATTGAAAATACCACTAGCTTTGAATCTGCTGCTTATGGTGTTGGCCCAACCTGGGAATCATCGGAATCCCCTTTTTATACTATACCGATGGGGAACAAACGTCAAATATTTCTTTTTAGTGAGCCTTTAAGTCAGAATAGACTTAAAGTATATAATGCACTTTATGGCAATTAGAATAATGAATAAGTTTAAGTACCTTTTTTTCTTGTTGTTGGTGGCTACATCCTGTTTTGATCGATTGGATGTAGAAGTTAATGATTGTTATAGCCTTATAGCGGTTGATGGCAGGGAAAATATGAATCTGGTGCATGATTATGGTGAATATGCTCTTAACATAGTTCCTGCAACCGTTTTTTCTGTTGAAGTTTATGAAGACTATTTGGTTGTGAAACAACATCCTCAATACGGATTGGATGGTATATCCAGGGAGTATACCAATTATTACATATTAAAAGCAAAAGATACCGATTATTACTCAGCTAAGAAGTCAAGAATAGGGCCTATCAAACTTGAGAATTTAGATGAAGAGATGAGTCGTTTGAATCTAAAATCAAGTGAAAAAATAAAGGATATTACTTTTGAGGATTTAATGTAAATAACCTTGCTTATAATACCATTCTGACTTATTTTCCTCGTTACCCAGTCTGGTCTTAGGTACTGTCTTAAAAAGCAAGTGAATTGGGGCAAAATTTTCCAGTTACCGTTATCTTTGAACTGCCGAAAGAAAGCTTAATCTCAGAATTACTGGAAGGAGTTTATTGTGTCAACCTATTTCCGTACAACTTCCTTTCAAGAGAAGATATAATTTCTTTCCTGCTCTGATAAACTGACTTTGGCTAACATCTTTTTGATAGAGATAATTTTCTTCTGCCTTTCATGGTCTTGATGGTGGTCGAGATAATCAGGATTAAATTCCTCCTTGTTAGTGAGCATATGGTATATAATGGCAGCTAATTTTCTAGCGGTAGCTGTAATGGCGGCACCTCTTCCTTTTCTGTAAGCAACCCTGTTGAAGAATTTCTTAAGAGGATGTTCTTTTGTATTGCCGATAGCATTAGCTGCTTGTCTAAGCGCTAAGCTTAATTTATTCCTCCCTTTTGGTGTTTTACTGCTAATCAGTTTTCCACCGGTGATTTTGTTATTCGGTGCAAGCCTCATCCAACTCACAAAATGTTTAGAGCCTGGGAATTTATGGATGCCCTCTCCAATTGTACTTAGTAAACACAGCACTGTGCCATGACTGATACCATTTATTCGGTATAAATCGACACCGAAAATTTGGTAAGCAATAGACCTTAGGTCAAACCTTAGATCATTTTTATGAGCTTTTTTCTTTTTAACCTTCCGAAAGGACAAACCAGGTTTTTTGTTAGTGAGCCCATCGTTTAAAAGTACTTCGATTTGGATATCTGCAACTTTTATCTTTTCCCGGTAAAACCTATACATCTCATGGCACTCCTTTAAGGTGAAAAGTAAATCCTTTTTCCATTCGCCTTGTAAAGAAGCTGCAATTTCTGATGGGCTTTTTTTGACCCGAATATCGGCAAGGCCAGCCAGTTTGTTTGCATCCCGTTCTCCCTGCAATATGGCATTGATAATGCTCATCCCTGTTTTACCAGTAATGTCGCGTATGGCTACATCCAGTCTAATATTCATCAATCGAAGCGATTGCTGCATTTTAAGAGTATATTTAGCGCTTTGCTCTACCAGACTTTGGCGATGGTGATAATATGTCCTTAATTGGCGAGTGTATTCGTCCGGTAAAAAATTTCCTCTTAATAAGCCAATGGTATGTAACTTCTGTATCCACATGCAATCCAGCACATCGGTCTTTTTACCTTTGACATTTTTAATCTCTCTACCATTTATTAATATTACTTCAAAGCCAGCCACCTGTAGGGCGTTAAATAAAGTTTGCCAATAACTGCCCGTGCTTTCTATGGCTATCGTCTTAATCCCTGATTCCTTTAACCAATGGATCATCTTCAAATGTTCAGCACTATATACTCCGAATTCTTTAACCTGATCAGGTTGCTGACCAATACTCACAAAGTGACTTTTTGATCCTATATCAATACCCGCTGCATGGGGATTGACTACTTCCACAGATAGTTTAGTTTTCATCAATAAAATAGTTTAATGATCATCAAAGTCTTTGGGGAAAGTATTTCAGATGATTATTTTATTTTTCCGTCCGGGATCTCCAAATGAGTCACCAATGAAATCAACAACCGCTCAGCCAAACTGAACTTTATACTTTCCAACCAGATTTCAGGAAGGACTCAATCGTACCATTTAAGCTCAGGGTTTTTCCAAAGACTCAAACAAGGTACCAGTTGTTTACATCAATCAAAAGGCCGCTTTCGCTGGATTTCAGGACGGTACAACGGTCGAGAGTGACAATGATTTTAATATCCACGGTATGTACTGCAATACCGGTGGTCAGCCTTGCAAAGTCCGTTGACTGTACTGCAATGTCGGCTGACCGCACTGCAAAGCCCGCTGTCACCCCTGCAAAGTCCACTGACTGAGCCACAACATCAGCTGTCGCCCCTGTAAGACCGACTGACTATGCCGCAATGTCAGTTGTCAGAGCTGCAAAGTCCATTGATGGTATGGCAAGGTTGGCAATTGGTAGATTGAGATGGACTCGACCACTATCAAACAGGTCAGAAATCTTCACCATGAAATCAAAAAGCTATTTAAAATCCCAATTAGTCTCTTAGGTGTCCCGGGCCTGGAGCCGGTCAACTATGGGTTCAACCGAATTAACAAATAAATAATGGATTGGACTATTTTAAATCATCGTTAGGTATTAATTTCGGAACATTATCATCACCATTACCCTTCATCACATGTATAGCCTCCTTAGCTCTAAGTTTTTATCCAATAGCTTCCTGTTACTTCTGGTCCTTACTATTGCATTGGCCTGCGAGCCGGAGCAGGAAAACATTGAACCCGCCCAGGGGCAGTTCCAGTTGGGAATTGAGAATTGAGAATGTATATAATTCCGCTGGCGGCAGAATCACGGAAGGCGCCATACCCACAGCCATATTGATCTCGCTAAAAGATGAGGATGGAGATTTTGTTTATAATCTCGAAAAATTCACCCTGGTAAAAATTAATGACTCTTATATTACCTCTCCTATTGTGTTGGAAGAAGGCTCCTATACTGTTGAAGACTTTATTGTGACCGGTGAAAATGATACCTCTGTTTACTTAACTCCAAAAATCGGTTCAAAATTTGAAAACCTTGTTTCCACACCTCTGCCTTATGGTTTCAACATATTTCCCGATACCATCAGCACAGTGGTTTTAGATGTGATCCCTTCATCACTTGGTACGGCAAAGGACTTTGGATATGCCGAATTTACCTTTAATGTAGTGGATCTGCAGAAAGGCTTGGTGGCGTATTATCCGTTCAATGGAAATGCCATGGACAAAAGCGGTAATGATCTTCATGGGAATGTATTGGGTGCCCAATTGACGGAAGACAGATATGGAAAAGCTAATCGGGCTTACAGCTTCGATGGAATTGATGACCGGATCGAGGTCGATAACAACGAGCTTCTGGAAAATCAAACCTACTCATTATCTGCCTGGCTCAAAGCCAGTGACAGTACGGGAACAATAGTTTCCCTGTCAGACTTTAATCCTGTCAGGAACAACTGCGGTTACTACCTGAGTCTGAAAAATGGTAACCTGAGGGGCTTGAGCAACATCGGAGTTGACAACTGGGTAAGAAATGTGGATGATGATGTTGTTACCCTTGAAGAATGGCACCATGTAGTATTTAACTGCAATGGCAAAACGTTGGAATTGTACAAGGACGGTATGCTGACTTCTACCCTGGAATTTCCACATGCAGTGAACTACTCCGAGCACAACCCGCTTCAAATAGGAACATATGCAACGCATGCCGGTGCTACTATTTATACCGGTGACCTGGATGATATAAGGATTTATGACCGAACTCTGACAGTTCCGGAGATCAAGGCTTTGTACCGGGAGTAGGGCATTTATATTCCGCGGGTATTCGTAAGAAATCCTGATTAGAGAAAGTCTGGTTCAGGAAAGATTACCTGGATCAGTCTTGGTCTTTTACGGCAGTTTACCATTATATGGGGCAGTGTGTTCCTGTGGTTCCTTGCAAATAACCACTTGAAAGTACCATTCAAGCTGGTGCGCATTTAGCGCAGCGGAATGCGTACTTGTTTTAGCACCAGGATTTATAATCGGGGAGAGATCAGAAATCTTCACTGCGAAATCAAAAAGGTATTAAAATCGTTACCTTTATAACACCACTTTTTACTATGATGAAATCAAACTATCAGTTCACCGCACAAATAGAGAGAGATAAGGAGACGGGGCTTTATATTGGCATGGTTCCTAACCTTCCGGGAGCGCATACCCAGGCGGCCAGTCTGGATGAATTACAGGCTAACCTGGAAGAAGTGATCACTCTGTGCCTGGAAGAGCTGAGTGCTGACGAGTTGAGCGGACTGTCCGAATTTATCGGCTTCCAGCAAATCTCGGTAGCCGTATGAGTAAACTTCCTTTAGTAGATGCCAGAACGTTTGAGAAAGTACTTTTCCTGCTTGGTTTCGAAATAAAGCGTCAACGGGGCAGTCACGTCTTTTATCGTCATCTGGATGGTCGCTATACTACGTTGCCTCACCATAAAAGCCGTGATATAGGTCGTTCACTAACTCGTGCTATTCTGCGTCAGACAGGGATCACTCCTGAAGAGTTTATTAACTTGTTAGACAGAGTCTGACCCACGGCAAGGACGGCCTCAACAGGTCCCTATTTGTTTAATAGTATCTAATGAAACAGCCAGGAAAGAAAGCGTCGGCATTCCATAGCCGGCGGTGGACAGGTATAATTGTGTATATCAGAACAAAGCCGTATTAAAACGTAGGTCCTGACCCCATTTAAGAATGGCATTGTCGGGTGTATTTCAAATTGTCGCGTCTTCAATCAGATACGCATTTATTTTAATATGTAGCCAATATTCATGATCGAAAATGGGAAAATTAGTGCAACATTCTTTTTTTTAGT